>NZ_JBITHK010000008.1:7006-122343 GCF_044457925.1 Nocardiopsis sp. NPDC050513
CGGCGGGGCGGGTGGGGCGCGGCGCCGCGGGGGGGGGCCGCCCCCGCCGGCGCGGGCGCGCCGGCCCCCCCCCCCCCCGCCCCCGGGCCCCCCCCCGCGCCCCCCCCCCCCCCCCCCCCCCCCGTCGTCGTCCGCGGCCTACCAGCCCAGGGCGAAGGCCGACTCCAGGTCGTGCTTGGAGTAGGTCTGGAAGGAGATATGGGTGTCGGAGGAGGTCACGCCAGGCACCTTGTTCACCCGGCCGGGAATGACCTCGGCCAGGTCCTCGTGGCGGCGGACCCGCACCATGGCGATGAGGTCGACGCCGCCGGTGACCGAGTAGACCTCGCTGACGCCGTCGATGTCGGCGATCGCCTCGGCGACCTCGGGGATGCGGTGGACGTCGGCCTTGATCATGACGATCGCGGTGATCACGGTGCCTCCATGGCGGATCGGCGCTGAACGGGTTGGGCGCGGGCGCACCGCTAGTAGACGTCGGAGAGCCGCGTCCCGGAGCGCCATCGCAGCCGGTAGACCACCAGTCCCGCGACCACTCCGGCGAGGAACCCGTACACGTGCGCGGCGTAGGCGACGTTGGACCCGCTTCCCGGGGTGGTGGACGTGGTGACGTAGAGAAGATACTGAAGGGCGAAGTAGCTGCCCACCAGGGCCCACCCGGGCAGGCGCATCGGGATGGCCCCGAACACCAGCGTGGTGACCTTGCTCCGGAACTGCACGACGAGGTAGGCGCCGAGCACCCCGGAGATCGCCCCGGAGGCCCCGACCATGGGGATGACGCCGTCGCTCTCGGCCAGCGCGTGCCCGTAGGCCGCCGCGAGCCCGGTGACCAGGTACAGGACGAGGAAGCGGAGACGGCCGATCCGGTCCTCGACCACCGGGCCGAGCACGAACAGGTAGACCATGTTGCCCATCAGGTGGGCGGCGCCTCCGTGCACGAACATGGAGCTGAACACCGACAGCCAGACGGACTTGCCCTCGACGGCGCCGCACTCGGGGGTCATCGGGGGCGCCAGGTCGGTGCGGCCGAGCATCTCGTCGGGGACCGCGCCCCAGCGCATGTAGTAGCCGTCGATGGCGCAGAACCGGTCGGCGAGCTCGGCCGGGTACCAGACGGCGGTCATCGCCAGCGGAGACGCCAGGTAGACGAGGACGTTCACCGCGATCAGCGTGTAGGTGACCACGGGGGCGCGGCGGACCGGGTAGTCGTCATTGAGCGGAAGCGCGGCCATGCGCCCAGTGTGTCATCCCGGCGTGGGCCTCCGCGCCGCGCAGGGGGCACGTCCACTCGCCCTCGATCTCGACCAGCCGGGTCCCGGGGTGGGCGAGCCAGTCCAGGATCAGTTCGGTCTCCTCGGCGGTCGCGCGTGGCGTGGGTCCCGAACCCGCGGGAACGCGCTCGGCCGTGGCGGTGAGGGACGCCAGGAAGGCCGCCGGGTCGGTGCCGGGGCGCAGGACGGCGCTGGCGGCCAGTCGCCCGTGGCGGACGACGACGGTCTCCCAGCCGGTGCCGCCGGGACGCGAGGCGACCAGGTGCGCGACGGCGGCGATCGCGGACAGGCGCTGGGCGCGCCGGGCCCCGCGCAGGAAGGCGACGAGCCGGTCGCGGAGGGTCGCCGCGTCCTCGTAGCGCAGGTCGGCGGAGAGCTCGGCGATGCGATCGGTGTGCGCGGTGACCACGGGCGCGGGGTCACCGGTCATGGCGGCGCGCGCGGACGCGGCGTGGACCGCGTAGTCGGCGTGCGTCTCGGTCCCGTCGCAGGGGGCGCCGCACCGGCCGAGCTGGGCGAGCACGCAGGGGTCGACCAGGCCGTCGCCCGCCCGGGAGGCGACCGGCCGCGATCCGGGCACGGGGGTGAAGGCGTGGGTGCACTGGCGCAGCGGGAACGCGTGGAGGAGCGCCTCCCTGGCCCGTTCGGCCTCCTTGGCCGACGCGTAGGGGCCGAGGAGGGGGGCGCCGTCGTCGCGGACCGCGCGCACCACCGACAGGCGGGGGTAGGCGTCGGTGGTGAGCTTGACCCAGAAGGCGCGTTCGGGGTTGCGGGACCTGCGGTTGTAGGGCGGCTTGCGCTCGGCGATCATCCGCAGCTCCCGGACCGAGGCCTCCAGTTCGGTGGTGCAGACGATCGGGGTGACGCCCTCCACGAGCGCGGCCATCTCGCGGATGCGCTGGCGGTTCTCGGCGGCGGTGAAGTACGAGCGCACGCGGCGGCGCAGGTTGACGCTCTTGCCGACGTAGAGCGTGGCACCGCGCGCGTCGGTGAACACGTACACGCCGGGCTCCTCGGGCAGGTCCTCGGCCAGGTGGCGGCGGGCCCGCTGGGCGCGGCTGGCCGGCTTGGCGACCGCGCGCAGCTCCTCCAGGCTCTGCACCCCGGCGGGGGCGAGGCGGTCGATGAGTCCGTGCAGGACGCCGACGGTGGCGCGGGCGTCGTCCAGGGCGCGGTGGGTGGGGGTGGCGGCCACGCCGAGGTGGGCGGCGAGCGTGCCGAGCCGGTGGTTGCGGACCTGGCCCCGGTCGAGCACGGCGCGGGCCAGGCGCAGGGTGTCCACCACCGGGACGTCGGGCCAGGGCTCGCCCAGCCGTTCGCAGGCGGCCCTGAGGAAGGCGGTGTCGAAGGCCGCGTTGTGCGCGACGAACACGGTGTCGGGGTCGGCGGTGAGCAGTGCCAGCAGGTCGGGCAGGACCTCCTCCAGCGGAGGGGCCGTGGCGACCATGGACTGGGTGATACCGGTCAGGAGGGTGACGTTGGCCGGGATGAGGACGCCGGGGTCGACCAGGGCGGAGAACTCGTCGACCACCCGGCCTCCGCGCGCCCGGACCGCGCCGATCTCGGTGATGCGGGACCGTGTGGCGCTCGTCCCGGTGGTCTCCAGGTCCACCACGACGAACGTCGTCGCGGCCAGCGGGGTGCCGAGGTCGACGATGCTGGTTTGGACGCCGGTCGACGCCGCGGACTGTGGAGCCACGCGGTCAGGGTAGTCGCAGCCGCCGACCGAACCGCCGACGAATACGGCCTGACCTGCCCGACATGGAAAGATGAGGGTGAAGGGGCGGAAGTGTCCATGCGTCCCGAGTCGACCAGAGGAGGAAACCGTGGGGATCGCGATGCCGGGTGACAATGAACGTTGGCGGTGCACCGGGTGCGGCAACCTCACGCGCTTCGACGTGACCCGCACGGTCCGTTCCGAGGACTTCGTCCACCAGGACCTGGCCGGCCGGGGCCTGGTCGAGGAGCGGTCCGTGCTCGCCGAGACGGTGGAGCGTGTCCGGTGCCGGTGGTGCGGCGCGACGGACAGCGTGGAGATCGTCGCCCGCCCTGACGCCGAGTCGGTCTCCGACTCCTCGGCTGAGAGCACGACGGGTCGGGCATGAGCGCCCGCCCGGAGGCGGGCGGCGACTCCGACGAGCCGCTCGGCCCTGACGCCGAGACGGCCGGTGACGCGCGGGAGGACTCCGAGGACGAACGGCTGCGGCGTCCTCTGCCGGAGCAGGTACGCGCACGGGTGGTCGAGTACGGGTCCGACGTTCTGGGCGGCATGCCCGCGACCGAACTGCCGCCGTTGCTGCGACGGGTGGCCAAGTTCGAACCGCGCCGCCGTGCCCGGCTCGCCGGACCGCAGATCGCCGCCCAGCTGGAGACGGACGGCGCGTTCCGCGAGCGCGTGGCCGCGCGGGTGGACCAGGTCTGGCCCGAGCTGGCCGAGGGGCTGCGCTCCGGCGTCGTGCCGCCCGCCGCCGACCCCGTGGCGGTGGCGGCCTGCGCCTACCTGCTCCGGCCGCCCGGGTGGGCGGAGATCATCGAGGGCGTCCACACGGAGTTGGAGCGCCAGAGCAGCGCCAAGGAGGCCGACGAGGCGGCCGGGGCGCTCGACGCGGCGCGCCGCCAGCTGGAGGAGGTCAGGCGTGGCCACCAGGCCGATCTGGAGCGCCTGCGCGGCCAGGTCCGGGAGCAGCGCGCCGAGATCTCCGAGCTCCGGCGCAAGGTGCACACCGAGCGCCAGCGCGCCAAGGAGGCCACGGCCGGCGCCGAGCGCGCACTGGCCGAGACCGCGGACCGGGAGAGCGAGTCGGCGACTCAGGTCAGCGCGCTGGAGTCGGAGAACCGACGGCTGCGGTCCCGGTTGGCCGAGGTCGAGGCGCAGGTCGAGAGCGCCCGGCGCGCGGTGCGCGCCGGGCGCAACGCCGACGAGGCGCGGCTGCGCGTGCTGCTGGACGTGCTCGTGGAGGCCTCGCACGGGCTGCGCCGCGAACTGGCCCTTCCCACGTCCCTGGCCAGCCCCGCCGACCACGTCGCCGAGGCCGCGCGGGAGCAGCGCCGGGTGCCGTTGGGCGGTCTGCCCGACGACGACCCGGGACTGCTGGAGCACCTGCTCACCGTTCCGCGCGTGCACCTTCTGGTGGACGGCTACAACGTCACCAAGACCGGTTACGGCACGCTGCCCCTGGCCGACCAGCGCACCCGGCTGCTCGCCTCTCTGGAGGGTCTGGCGAGTCGGACGAAGGCGGAGATCACGTGCGTGTTCGACGGGGCCGACGTCGACACACCGCCGGTCATCGCCCAGCCGCGCCGGATGCGGGTGCTGTTCAGCGCGCCCGGGCAGACCGCCGACGAGCTGATCGTGCGGCTGGTGCGGGCCGAACCCCCGGGACGGCCGATCGCCGTCGTGACCTCGGACCGGGAGATCGTCACCGCCGTGCGCTCGGTCGGCGCGCGGGCGGTGCCGTCGACGATCTTCCTGCGCCGACTGGAGGGACACGGTTGAGGCCGGTGGGATCCCCGCGCACACAGGTTCGTTACCTATTCGTGACCACAACCCGTGCGGATGTGCCTGCCTGGACGAACGCCGCCCGTGCGACCCGTGTGGCCGCGCGGGCGGTCGCGTGTTCCGTGGGGTTCGTGGTTGAGGGGCGCAGGTCCGTCCGCTAGGTTCTTCCAGGAGCGTGAGTGCTCTACCGGATAGAACGCGACACCTGTGTCCGCGGTCCCGGCCGGATCCCCCGACTCGCGCGCGTCCGCGCCCCACGCGGACGGCCTCCCCGTTGTCTCCTCCAGCACCCCCGTGCGGAAGTCCCTCACTTTAGGAGCGTGGACCGCCATGAAGAACCCCGGTGGTCGGCGTACGGCTCGCCGACTCACGACGACCGGACTCGGCGTGGTCGTCGCCGGAACCCTGATCTCCCCCGGAACCGCGTACGCGGAGCCGACCCAGGAGGAGGTCGAGGACCGCATCGAGGAGCTCAATCAGGAGGCCGACACCGCGGTCCAGGCCTTCAACGAGGCCGAGGAGGACTACGAGACCGCCAAGACCCAGTTCGAGGAGCTGGACGAGCAGGTCGGCAACGAGGAGGACCGCTACAACGAGCTGCGCGAGCAGGTCCAGCGGTTCGCCAGCGCCACCTACCAGTCGGGCGATCTGGACTCCACGGCGAGCATCCTGACCTCGGAGGGGCCCGAGGGCCTCCTGGAGCAGAACGCCGACCTGAACTACCTGTCCGAGCAGCAGCTCGCGCAGCTGAACGAGTTCGGCGAGTCCGAGCAGCGCCTGTTCTCCCTCCGGGACGAGGCCGAGCAGGCCCTGGAGGAGGCCGACGAGCGGCTGCAGGAGGCCGACGAGGCGCGGGAGGAGGTCGAGGAGGCCATCACCGAGCAGGAGGAGCTGCTGGCGCAGTTCCCCTCGGCCGACGCCTCCGCCGAGGGCGCCGACGACACGGCGGGCGCCTCCTACACCGGAAGCGCGTCCGGCAGCGCCGGGGCGGCGCTCGACTTCGCCTACGCCCAGGTCGGCAAGCCCTACATCTACGGCGGCACCGGCCCCAACGGCTACGACTGCTCCGGCCTGGTGCAGGCGGCGTGGCGCGCGGGTGGCGTCAACCTGCCCCGCACCACCTACGACCAGGCCAACGCGGGCCAGCGCATCTACGACATGGGCGCGCTCCAGCCGGGCGACATCATGTTCTTCAGCGGCCAGGGCCATGACGGGCTCTACGCGGGCAACGGCCAGATGGTGCACGCCCCGCGCACCGGCCGCAACATCGAGGTCGTGGGCCTGGCCGCCTACTGGGCCGGCCAGTTCGAGTTCGCCGTCCGCCCGTAGCCGCGCACTCCCCAGGCGTCCGTGAGGGCCGCCCCCGGTCATCCGGGTGGCGGCCCTCACGCCGTTCCGCGAAGGGAATTTCGGACAGTCCGCGCGCTTGGGCCAAAGGTAACGAAACAGTTGAGAGCGGAGCAACGAATGCACTAGTGTTCATCGCCGAGCGTGGTCGCTCCTCTTCACCACCCCCCTGGTGGTGACGGCCGCGCCCGGGTTGGGCACACCCCCACACCGTTTCGGCCGACGTCGTCGGCCGCCCGAGACCCACCCGGTGCAGCCCCTTGATTCCCCTGGCAGACCCGATCGAGGGGAGAAAGGTGTAACCCCATCGTGTCTGGATCCCGTCGTGGCCGCCGCGTAGCGGTCATCGCCTCCCTCGCCGTCGGCGCCCTCCTCGCCCCCTCCGCGGCCCTCGCCGAGCCGACCGCCGACGAGGTCCGCGAGGAGATCGAGTCCCTGGAGGAGGAGTTCAGCCGGCTCAACGCCGAGTACAACGAGGCCCAGGAGGCGCACGAGGCCGCCGAGGAGCGCCTCAACGAGATCACGACCAGCCTGGACGATTCCCGCGACGCGGTCGACGACCTGGGCGCCAGTGTGCGCGCCCTGGCCAACCTCGCCTACACCGGCGTCGACCTCACCTCCCCCGCCCAGCTCTTCGGCGCCAGCGGCCCCGAGGAGGTCCTGGCGCACGAGGCGGACCTGGCCTACCTCTCCGAGCAGAACGACCGGGACCTCGACCGCTACGTCGAGGAAGTGGAGTACCTGGAGTCGCTGGAGGCCGAGGCCAGCGCGGCCGAGGAGGAGGCCGCCGAGGCGCTGGAGGATGCGGAACAGGCCACCGGGGAGGCCGAGGAGGCCATCGCCGAGCAGGAGGCGCTCCTGGAGGAGCTCACCGCCGAGGAGCGCGCCCAGGCCACCGAGAACGTCGCCAACAGCGACGGGGGCACGACCTCGGGCGGAGGCGGTGGCAGCACCGGTTCGTCCGGGGGCGGCGGCACCGCCTACACCGGACCGGCCTCCGGCGACGCCCAGGTCGCCCTCCAGTTCGCCTACAACCAGATCGGCAAGCCCTACGTCTGGGGCGGAACCGGCCCGGGCGGGTACGACTGCTCCGGTCTGACCCAGGCCGCGTGGGCCGCCGCGGGCGTGAGCCTGCCCCGTACCACCTACGACCAGGTCAACGCGGGCACCCGGGTGTCGTGGGACAACATGCGGCCCGGCGACCTGATGTTCTTCTACGGGTCCAGCCCGAGCCACGTCGGCCTGTACGCGGGGGACAACGTGATGGTGCACGCCTCGACGTCGAGCAAGCCGATCGGCACCGTGACCCTCAACAGCTACTACCGGCAGAACTTCTACACCGCCGTCCGCCCGTAGCGCGGGGCGTTCGCGCGGCACGGACCGGGTGCGGGCCCTAGACTCGCGTCCGTGCCGCGAACGCTGATCATCACCAACGACTTCCCGCCGCGCTCCGGGGGCATCGAGTCCTTCGTGCACGAGCTGGCCCTGCGCCGCCCGGAGGGATCGGTCGTCGTGTACTGCTCCTCCCCCGCGCCCCGGGACGCCGCCGCCGACCCGGGCTTCGACCTGCGCCAGCCCTTCCCCGTCGTGCGCGACACCGCCCGCGTCCTCCTGCCGACCCCCCGCGTGGCGGCACGGGCGCGGGCCATCGCCGACCTGGAAGGGTGCGAGGCGGTCCTGTACGGCGCGGCGGCCCCGCTCGGTCTGGTCGCCGACTCCCTGCGCGACCACGGCGCCGTGCGCCGCCAGGTGGCGCTCACCCACGGCCACGAGACCGGCTGGTCGGCGCTGCCCGGCGCCCGCGAGGCGCTCCGGCGGATCGGGGACACCACCGACACCGTCACCTACCTGGGCGAGTTCACCCGCCGCCGGCTGGCCCGGGCCCTGTCCGCGCGGGCCGCGGACCGCATGCGCCGCCTCGCCCCAGGCGTGGACCCCGACCGGTTCCGCCCTGGCGCGGGCGGCACGCGGGTGCGCGCGCGGCACGGACTGGGCGGACGGCCCGTGGTCGTGTGCGTCTCACGGCTGGTGCGGCGCAAGGGCCAGGACACGCTGCTGCGCGCCTGGCCCCGCGTCCTGGCCGACGTCCCCGACGCGGCGCTGCTCATCGTCGGGGACGGGCCCGACGCCGACCGGTTGCGCTCGGCGGCGCGAGGCACGGACTCGGTGGTCCTCACGGGCCCCGTCGCCCCCGAGGAGCTGCCCGCTCACTACGACGCGGGCGACGTGTTCGCGATGCCGTGCCGCACACGGCGCGGCGGCCTGGACGTGGAGGGGCTCGGCATCGTCTACCTGGAGGCGTCGGCCACGGGGCTGCCGGTGGTCGCCGGGGACTCGGGCGGCGCCCCGGACGCGGTCCTGGCGGACGAGACCGGGTACGTGGTCGACGGCTCCCTTCCCGGGCCCACCGCCCGGGCGCTCGTCCGCCTGCTGCGCGATCCCGGGCTGGCCTCCCAGATGGGCGCGCGCGGCAGGGAGTGGGTCTCCCGGGAGTGGACCTGGGACCGGGTCTCCGAGCGCCTGGACGGCCTGTTGGAGGCGCCCTGAGCCGTCCCTACAGATCGTCACCGTGGACGGAGCCGGGCGTTCCGGAGCCGTCGGTCGCCTGGGGCTCGCCGGTGACGCTGTGCTCCAGCCACTCCTCCCACGGACGCTGGTAGAAGCCCCAGCCGTTGTCCCACTCCAGTTCACGCGAGGTTCCGGTGGTCACCAGGACGTCGCCCATCAGGGACGTCTCGTAGAACCACCGGGCGTCGGGGACCGACATGTTCGTACAGCCGTTGGAGGCGTTGGCCCGGCCCAGGTTGCCGAGGTTCCACGGCGCCGCGTGGGTGAACTCGCCGCTGTTGGACGTGCGCACCGCCCAGTCGACGTCGAGCCGGTAGTAGCCGGGCGCCCCCCGCGGAATGCCCACGGTCGCCGAGTCCATGACCAGGGTCGCGTACTTCTCCATGGTCAGGTGGATCCCGGAGGTCGTGGTGTTGAAGCGGCGCAGCCCCTTGCCGTTGCTCACCGGGATCGTGCGCACGGTCTCCCCGTCGATCGCCACCTCCATGCGGTGGTCGGGCACGTGCATCGTGGCGACCAGCTCCCGGCCGACCTCGAACTCGATCCTCCGGTCGCTCGTGCCGTACACGCCGTCGGCGGCCTCCACTCCGGTCAGCCGCAGGTCGACGGTGACCCGCTGGCGCGGTTCCCAGTACTCGCGGGGGCGGAACACGGCGGTCTCGTCGTCGACCCAGTTCCAGGCGCCCTCGGTGACCTCCTCGGAGGTGACCTCCATGGAGTTCTCCACCTGCCGCTTGTACCGCACGGGCCGGTCGAAGGCGACGACCACGGGCATGCCCACGCCCACGACGTCGCCGGTCCGGGGGAAGTTGGCGGCCAGTTCGAGCCGGTGCTCCTCGTCGACGTCCGCCGTGGCGAACTGCGAGACCACCTCGGTCTCCCGTCCCGTGCCGTCCTCGGCCGTGGCGTAGACGCGCACGGAGGCGCCCGGGCGCAGGTTCCAGTCGCTCACCCAGGACGTCCGGTCCTCGCTCAGCCTGCCCTGGGCGGCGCCTCCGTCCGGACCGCCGGAGCTCTGGTCCGCGGCCCCGGCCAGGTCCTCGTGGGCGACCTGCTCGATCCGCACGTCGGTGATCGCCCCGTCCTCGACCGACACCCGCACCGGGGTGTTGGGCGCGACCGCGACCGCGCCGGGCGCGGGGGTCACGGTGACGCTCGGGCCGCCTCCCCCGCCGGACCCCGTGCCGTCCCCGCCTCCGATGGTGCAGGCCGTCGCCACGAGGACGGCCGCCGCTGCTCCCGCCAGCGGTCGGCGCGACGCCGACCGCGATACCCAACCCCTCACGCCAGGACCTCCCGCGTCCGGATGCGTCGCCGCCGGGCCGCCGCACATGGCGAACCCCGGCGGCCGGTCGGACTCCGCTGACACGGAACCCTCCGGCCACCGGGGCGGCGACCTTCACATCCTACCCCGAGTGACGACTTCGATACAGAAAGCCATCATCCGGGCGGGTCAGGACATCAGTGCTGGAACTCCTTGCGGTAGTACTCGAAGACCCAGCCGATCGAGGTGAGGGTGACGCCCAGGGCGCCGATGAACACCATCCACCAGCCGATCGCCACGCCCACCGCCATGAAGGCGACGGCCAGCGCGACGAAGAGCGGCCACCAGCTGTGCGGGCTGAAGAACCCGTACTCGCCGGCGCTCTCGGAGATCTCGCCGTCCAGCCGCTCCTCCGCGGGAAGCCCGTGGAAGTGCTCGCTGCGGCGCGCCGCCTGCCAGAGCCAGAAGCCGATCATCCATCCGAAGCCGACGGACACCACCAGGGCGGTGGAGCCCGTCCACTCGATGGCGCCGGTGTCCTGGTACGACCAGTACATGTACAGCAGGGCGGCCAGACCGAAGAAGGTCGAAACGCCCATGAACAGATAGGCCTGCATCTTCATGATGTGTTCGCCCTACTCCTTCGTGACGCCCACCGGGACGGCGCCCGGGGCCGCGGCGTGCGGGTGGTTCAGGTCGAACGCCGGACGCTCGGACCGGATCCGCGGCAGCGACGTGAAGTTGTGTCGCGGCGGCGGGCAGGACGTCGCCCACTCCAGGGAGCAGCCGTGTCCCCACGGGTCGTCGACGGTCACCTTCGGCGCCTTCTTCGCGGTGACGTAGACGTTCCAGAAGAACAGCAGCGTCGAGGCGCCGAGCACGAACGACGAGACCGACGAGATCTGGTTCAGCTGGGTGAAGCCGTCGTCGGGCAGGTAGTCGGCGTAGCGGCGGGGGAAGCCCATCGCGCCGAGCCAGTGCTGCACGAGGAACGTGCCGTGGAAGCCCAGGAACAGCAGCCAGAAGTGGATCTTGCCGAGCCGCTCGTTGAGCATCCGCCCGGTGAACTTGGGCCACCAGAAGTAGAAGCCCGCGAACATCGCGAAGACCACGGTGCCGAACACGACGTAGTGGAAGTGCGCCACCACGAAGTAGGAGTCGGTGACGTGGAAGTCGATCGGCGGGGAGGCCAGCAGCACACCGGTCAGGCCGCCGAAGAGGAAGGTGACCATGAAGCCGATGGTGAACAGCATGGGCGTCTCGAAGCTGAGCTGCCCGCGCCACATCGTGCCGATCCAGTTGAAGAACTTCACACCGGTCGGGACCGCGATGAGGAAGGTCATGAACGAGAAGAACGGCAGCAGCACCGCACCGGTCGGGAACATGTGGTGCGCCCACACGGTCACGGACAGGCCGGCGATGGCGATGGTCGCGCCCACGAGGCTCTTGTAACCGAAGATCGGCTTGCGGCTGAACACCGGCAGGATCTCCGTCGCGATGCCGAAGAACGGCAGGGCGATGATGTACACCTCGGGGTGGCCGAAGAACCAGAACAGGTGCTGCCAGAGGATGGCGCCGCCGTGCTCGGAGTTGAAGACCTGCGTGCCGACCATGCGGTCGGCGCCCAGGGCGATCAGGGCCGCGGTCAGGACCGGGAAGGCGATGAGCACCAGCACGCTGGTGAGCATCGTGTTCCAGGAGAAGATCGACATGCGGAACATCGTCATGCCTGGGGCGCGCATGCACAGGCCGGTCGTGATGAAGTTGACCGCCGAGAGGATGGTCCCCAGACCGGACACCGCCAGGCCCATGATCCACAGGTCGCCGCCCAGGCCGGGCGAGCGGACCGCGTCGGACAGCGGCGTGTAGGCGAACCAGCCGAAGCTGGCCGCGCCGCCGGGGGTGAGGAACCCGCTGACGACGATGAGGCCGCCGAACAGGAACAGGTAGTACCCGAACAGGTTCATCCTCGGGAACGCCACGTCGGGCGCGCCGATCTGCAACGGCATGATGATGTTCGAGAACCCGACGAACAGCGGGGTCGCGAACAGCAGCAGCATGATCGTGCCGTGCATCGTGAACAGCTGGTTGAACTCCTCGTTGGACATGAGCTGCATGCCCGGGAGAAGCAGCTCGGCCCGCATCAGCAGGGCCAGGATGCCGCCGAAGAGGAAGAACGCGAACGAGGTGACCAGGTACATGTACCCGATGACCTTGTGGTCGGTCGACGTCATCCAGTTGACGATGATCGACCCCTTGCGCGACGGCGCCTCCTCGGCGGCTCGCGCGTTACTCACTGGCGTGGTCATGACTCGTCATTCTCCTCGGCGTCGTCCGCACCGGTGTCGCCCTCGGTGTCCTCCACCCGGGCCTCTTCACCGTCGTCGGTCGCCTCGGTCTCGGTCCCGGCCCCGGCGTCCGCCGCGGCCTCCTCGGCGTTCGCGGCCTCGGCCTGGGTCGCGGCCTCCTCCAGCGCGGCGTTCTCCTCGGCCGCGGCGGCCTCCTGCTCGGCGACCCACTGCTCGTACTCGTCCTGGGGGAGGACCTCGACGTTGAACAGCATGCGGGTGTGGTCGGTGCCGCACAGCTCGGCGCAGCGACCGACGTAGTCGCCGGCGGTGCCCTCGTTGACGTTCACCTGGAAGGCGTTCTCACGACCGGGGATGACGTCCATCTTGAACCCGAAGGCCGGGATCCAGAAGGAGTGGATGACGTCGGGGGAACGGAGGTCGAAGTGGACGATCGAGTTCTCGGGGAGGACGAGGGTCGGCTGCGAGTCACGGCCGGCGCTGCCGCCCGGGTCGGGGGTGCCGACCGTGGAGAACTGCGTCTGGCCGCCGTTCTCCAGGGTGTCGTCCAGGTAGTTGAACTGCCAGGCCCACTGGAAGGCCACGACCTCGACGTTGACGTCGGCGGGCTCCTCGGTCTCCAGCAGGTAGGCCTGGTCGCGCGCGGTGAAGTAGAAGAGCACCGAGATGACGACGATCGGCAGGATGGTGTAGAGCGCTTCGATGGGCATGTTGTACCGCACCTGCGGCGGCAACTGCTCAGAGCGCTTGCGGTGGAAGATGACCGACCAGATGATCAGTCCCCACACGAGAATGCCGACCGCGAACGCCGCCACCCAGGAGCCCTGCCAGAGCGAGAGAACCCGCTCCGCCTGCTCGGTGATCGGCTCCGGCATGCCCAAACGAGTGAGATCGTTCGACGCGCAGCCGGTCGCGGCCAGCCCCAGCACGGCGAGCGCGGCGCCGCGTGGTGCCCATCGGCGCGTCTTGGAGCGCCGATTCTCTTGGCGGGTCGGACTCACGGATTGCCTTCCCAGCGGTGAAGCCCGCGGATCGTCCGCGGGCGGCCTAAGTATCCAAAGCTTGTCAGGGGGAACATTATCGCGAACCGTCCAGCGCCCTGTTCATGGCCTGACCTGGTCAGCGTGTTGCCGAACAGGCCCTGCCGGACGCGCGGCGGCACACGGAGCCGGACCCGTTCGCCCGCGGAGGGATGCCCTCCCGGCTGGCTACGGAGCGCGGCCCGGCGTCCCCCCGGGCCCCCGTCCGCGACCGTTCGCCGTGACCGGCGGGCGGTGCGCGAGGCGGGACCAAGGCGAGCGTATCGCTGGGTTTACGACACCCTTAACCGGGTTCGCCTTAGCAGGAGGAGCGGGTC
The DNA here is from genome assembly GCF_044457925.1 of Nocardiopsis sp. NPDC050513. NCBI lineage: Bacteria > Bacillati > Actinomycetota > Actinomycetes > Streptosporangiales > Nocardiopsidaceae > Nocardiopsis > Nocardiopsis sp. NPDC050513. Next base: position 20,619 of record NZ_JBITHK010000008.1, read on the forward strand.
AAGATTGGGACACAGGACGACGACACCTGGGGGTGACCGTGCCCGAGTATCCGAACCAGCGGCCTCTGGTGACCGTGGAGGCGGTCGGCCGCAAGTGCCCGATCCCGATCCTCATGCTCGCCCAGCGCCTGCACGAGGTGCCGATCGGCGCCGTCATCGCCGTCACCGCGGACGATCCCGCCGCCCAGGCGGACATCCCCGCCTGGTGCCGGATGAAGATGCACGACTTCGTGGTGGAGGAGCCTCTGACCCGGGGTAGCGCTTATCACATCCGCCGCCGGTACTGAAAGGCCAGTCGGGGTTCCGGTTGCGTTGCGGTAACGATGTGGACTCCGCCGGGCCCGGCGGCCGGTGCACACCACGGCGCGGACGCGCCGGAGGCCGCGCGGACGACGAGGGTCCGCGCGGCCTCCGCACAGTTCAGGGTCCGGGGGACCCCTGCCCGTGCTTCGGGCCGAAGCCGAGCACGGGCCCGAAGCTCCTACGCCTTAGCGGGCGTAGAACTCGACGACGAGCTGCTCGTCGAAGGGCACCGGGATCTGCTCACGCTTGGGGCGGTCGACGACCGCGATGCGCAGGTCCGAGTGGCTGACGGCGAGGAATCCGGCGATCTTGTCGTCGGCGTGGACGCCCTCGGCGGCCTCGATGAACGGCACCATCTGGCGGGACTTGTCCCGAACGCTGATGATCTGGCCCGGCTTGACCTGGTACGACGGGATGTCGACCTTCTTGCCGTCCACGGTGATGTGGCCGTGGTTGATGAACTGGCGGGCCGCGTAGATCGAGGCGGCGAAGCCGGCGCGGAGCACGACCGTCGCCAGACGCAGCTCGAGCTCGGCGAGCATCTCCTCGCCGGTGCGGCCCGGGCGCTTCTTCGCGTTCTCGTAGACGCGCACCAGCTGCTTCTCGGTCAGGTCGTAGTACCAGCGCACCTTCTGCTTCTCCGCCTGACGAACGGCGAAGTCGCTGCTGTTGCGGCGAACACGGCGGCCGTGCTCGCCGGGCGGGTACGGACGCTTCTCGAAGTAGCTGACCGCCTTACGGGTCAGCGGGGTGCCGGCGCGCCGGGACAACCGCACCTTCGGTCCGGTGTAGCGCATGCGTAGTCCTTTCAGTGATTCAGGGAATCCCAGGTAAGGCTGGCCTAGATCTGGGAGGCGCGTGACGCGCCCGAGTCCCGCCGCCGGAGCGGTCGGGACGGGTTCCCACCGTCGCGGCGACCCCGCGCTGACGGCTTGGGCTGGAACCGGCACGCGTCTCAGCGCACCGGAGGGCACGGGGCTCCCCGTGCGGGTCGGCGAAGGCCGACCGTCGGGCAGCGGCCCGGCGTACCGGGTCGTGCGGGTCGCGACTACCTACTTTACGGCGTCCGGGACACCGCCCCGACCAGAACCGCGCGGTCGGGCCGGGGCGGCGGGGCGGATCACACGTACGCGGCGACCTCGGCGGCCGCGTCGGAGCCGTAGGAGCGCTCCAGGCGCTCGGTCAGCGTAGCGGCGGTCAGCGCGTACTCCTGGGGGCCGTCCGCCTCCAGGCAGTGCGCGGCGGTGGCGTTGCCGACCTGCGCGGCGCGTTCCAGGGACAGCCCCCAGGAGTGCGCGGCCAGGAACCCGGCGCGGAAGGCGTCGCCCATGCCCGTGGGATCGACGAGTTCGCCGACGGCGGCAGAGGGGACGTGGATGCTCGGCTCGCCCCTGCGGTCGATCCGCGCGCCCTTGGCGCCCAGGGTCGTGACGCGGGTGCCGACCCGGTCGAGGACCTCCTCGTCGGACCAGTCGGTCTTCTGCTCGGCCAGCGCCTTCTCGTACTCGTTGCTGAACAGGAAGGTCGCCCCCTCGATCAGGGAGCGGACCTGCGGGCCCTCCATGCGGGCGAGCTGCTGGGAGGGGTCGGCGGCGAAGGGGATGGACCGCGTGCGGCACTCCTCGCTGTGGCGGACCATGGCGGCCGGGTCGTCGGCGCCGATGAGGACGAGGTCGAGGCCGCCGAGGCGCTCGGCGATGGGCTGGAGCTCGATGTTGCGGGCCTCGGCCATGGCGCCCGCATAGAAGGAGGCGATCTGGTTCTGGTCGAGGTCGGTGGTGCAGATGAAACGGGCGGTGTGCCGCAGCTCGGAGATGTGGACCGCCGAGGTGTCGACGCCGTGGCGGTCGAGCCAGGAGCGGTACTCCTCGAAGTCGGCGCCCGCGGCGCCCACGAGCACGGGGTTCAGGCCGAAGCCGCCCATGCCGAAGCAGATGTTGGCGGCGACACCGCCGCGTCGCACGTCCAGCTCGTCGATGAGGAAGGAGAGGGACAACTGCTGGATCTGGTCCGGGATGATCTGCTCCGAGAACCGGCCCTGGAAGGACATCAGGTGATCGGTGGCGATGGATCCGGCAACCGCGATACGCACGGGACGAGGGCTCCTTGCTGGGGAGGCGTCGGTTGGCGTCGACCAGGTGGACGCGGCAGCGCCCGGTCGAACTGCCCCAGGGTATACAGGTGCCCGCCGCTCTCGGACGGAGGCGGACCGGATGGCGGCACGGCGGGGGGAGGGCGGACGCGTCCGCCCTCCCCCCGGGTATCGACGCCTACGGCGCAGTCCTCACCCTGCGACGGGCAGCGTCCACGGCACAGGCCCTAGTTGAAGGAGTCACCGCAGGCGCAGGAACCCGTCGCGTTGGGGTTGTCGATGGTGAAGCCCTGCTTCTCGATGGTGTCGACGAAGTCGATGGTGGCGCCGACGAGGTAGGGGGAGCTCATCCGGTCGGTGACGACCTCGACCCCGCCGAAGTCGGAGACCACGTCCCCGTCGAGGTCGCGCTCGTCGAAGTAGAGCTGGTAGCGCAGCCCCGAGCAGCCACCGGGCTGAACGGCGACACGCAGGCGTAGGTCGTCCCGGCCCTCCTGCTCCAGGAGCGCCCGGACCTTGGCGGACGCCTCGTCGGTGAGGATGATCCCCTCGGTGACCTCGCTCTGAACCGTCATGTGTAAAGCTCCTCTGGAAAGGGGTCGCGGCTGCCCGGCCACCCCGGGTCGCGTACGTGACCGGGCCCGCCCGTGCGGGTCCGCTCCTCCGGTGTCAACGTCCGGGGCCGATGCCGCATTCCGGCGCGCGGCGGCTGTGTTCTCCCTACTGCCGTGGCCCCTGGTGCTGGTGTGGCCACGGCCGCGCACGATGGCCTCGTGCGTTTCCAGGGTAGTGGTTGTTGAGCCGCCCGCCCACCCGTGACCGCCCTCGGCGGACGCCTCCGGCGCGGAGCGCCCCCGAGGGTCAGCGCGACCAGCGCCGGGCGACGGCTGCGGCCATCGAGCGCAGTTCCTCGGCCGAGCGGCTCATCGCCGCCTCCACCGAACCCGCCGAGTCCACGAGGGCGTGGGTCTCGGTGATCCCGGCCGCGGCGGCCTCGGCGCGGCCGACCTTGACCACGCCCGCGGTCACCACGCACGGCACGCCGTGTTCGCTGGCCAGGCTCGCCACGCCGTGGGGGAGCTTGCCGCGCAGGGACTGGGAGTCGAAGGAGCCCTCCCCGGTGATGACGAGGTCGGCGCCGGTGAGGCGGTCGGCCAGTCGCACCGCCTCCAGGACGCGCCGGACGCCCGACTCGACGGTGCCGCCGAGCAGCAGCAGTCCGAATCCGAGCCCGCCCGCTCCCCCGGCCCCCGGGGTCGCACGGGTCTCGCCCGTGGGGTCGACCCGGTCGGCGAACGCGGTCAGCGCGGCGTCCAGGCGCTGGACCTGGTCGGGGTCGGCGCCCTTCTGCGGACCGAAGACGGCGCTGGCCCCGTGGATGCCCAGGAGCGGATTGTCCACGTCGGTGGCGGCGATGAGACGGACCCCCTCCACGGCCCGGCGGGCCGGTTCGAGGTCGAGCGTCCCGGGGGTGTCCGCGAGCGGGCCGCCGCCGTGGCTGAGCGCGTCGGCCGGTCCGGCTCCGAGGGCGGCCAGCATGCCCGCCCCGGCGTCGTTCGTGGAACTGCCGCCCAGTCCGACGACGACGGTACGGGCCCCGGCGCCGACCGCGCGGGCGATGAGCTCGCCCACGCCGTGGCTGGTGGTGCGGCCGGGGTCGCGGTCGGCGGACGGGACCAGGTGGAGCCCGCACGCCTGGGCGCTCTCCACGTAGGCGGTGGCCGTCTCGGCGTCGAGAAGGTACTCGGCGGTGACGGGCGCGCCCAGGGGGCCCGTGACCTGGGCCTCGTGCACCTTGCCGCCCAGGGCGGCGTGCAGGACCTCCACGAAGCCCGGGCCTCCGTCGGAGAGCGGGAGCAGCTCCGTCGTGGCGGAGGGGTCGGTCCGGTGCCACCCGTCGGCGACGGCCTGAGCGGCCTCGACCGCGGAGAGGGTCCCGGCGAACTTGTCTGGGGCGATGACGATACGCACGTGGCCATTGTGCCGGTCAGCGCCCCGCCACACCAGACCTTGAGACCAAATTTATCCGTTTTGTGGATTCTATTTTCCGCATAATGAAATCTTGAAGCTAGGGGTGGAGCCCCGGCGCCCCGTACACCGGGAACCACCGGGACCGGTCCCGCTCCATCGGCAGGTCGGCCCCGACGGCGGCCTCCACCTGGAGTTCGAGCGCGTTGTCCCGTCGCTGACCGCCCAGCGGCGCGAAGGGGTAGAAGGTGCCCCGCTTGTACAGGTACACCAGACCCAGCGCACGGCGGCGGGTGTCGCTGAACCCCACGAGCGAGCACAGCAGGGAGGGCCCGTAGCCACCCGCCTCCAGCGTCGAGTTCACCGCGTGCAGGTCGGTGACCAGGCCGGAGACGTCGGGTTCGGCGGCCTCCGGGTCCGCGCGCACGACCAGCCAGGTGTACCCGTAGTCGTCGGCCACCTGCTCCACCGGCGGCCCCTCGTCCGCGTCGAGCAGGGCGGTCACGTCTCGCTCCAGGTCCGCGAAGGCGGCGCCCTCCGCGGCGCGGAAGGCCACCGAACCGGTTCCGGTCGGCGAGAAACCCGCCGCCGCGCGCAGCGTCAGCGCGGCCGAGGGCAGGCCGAACAGCGCGTCCAGGTCGGGTCGGGCGGGTGCGGTGCGGCCCAGGATCGCACGCCAGAGTCTCTTCACGGGCGTCTCGCCTCCGTGTCGGGGAGCGGTGGGTCAGGTCCCCTGGCCGAGCTGCCGGGAGATCTCCGCCAGCTGGGCCAGGCGCCGGTCCACCGGAGGGTGCGTGGCGACCAGCTGGCTCATGCTGAAGCCCTTGCGGGTGAAGGCGGGGGCGAAGAAGAACGCGTTGAACGGCTCGACCTGGCGCAGGTCGCGGGTGGGGATCCGGGCCATGTCGCCGGTGATCTTGGTGAGCGCGCTGCCCAGTGCGGAGGGCCGTCCGGTGAGGTAGGCGGCCGAGCGGTCCGCCGACAGCTCGCGGTAGCGGGACAGCGCCCGGGTGAGCAGGAAGCTCAGCGCCCAGGCGACCGCGCTGACCAGGACGACCAGGAGGGCGATCACCGCGGGCGCCGGTCCCCCGTTGCTGCTCCGGCCGCCGGCGGCCCCGCTGAACACGGCGAAGCGCAGCCCCGCCTGGGTGAGGAAGCCCGCGACGATCCCGAGGAAGCCGGCGACGGTCATCACCATGACGTCGCGGTGCGCGACATGGGAGAGCTCGTGCGCCAGGACCGCCTCCAGTTCCCGGCCCTCCAGACGCCGGAGGAGCCCGGTCGTGACGCAGACGACGGAACTCTTCTCGCTGTGCCCGGTGGCGAAGGCGTTGGGCACGTCGGTGTCGGCGACCCCGACACGCGGCTTGGCCATGTCGGCCATCGCGCAGAGGCGGTCGATCACGGCGTGCAGCTCGGGCTCCTGCTCGGGACCGACCTCGCGCGCGCCCATGGAGAACATGGCGATCCGGTCGGAGGCGAAGTAGGAGAAGAGGGCGAACCCCCCGACCACGAGCAGGACCAGCCAGACGCTCATGCCGACCAGGACCAACCCGACGACGAAGGCGACGTAGACCAGGCCGAGCAGGCCCATGGTCGTCACCATCCGCGTGGTGAGCCCCCGGTCCGGTCTGAACTTCGAACCCGCCATGACGACCCCCCTGGTCCGGAGTCTAGTTCGCCCAGGTCGGAAAGGGTTTGAGACACACCACGGCCGCCGTGACCCGGGGTCACGGCGGCCGTGGTCCACACTCGCGCGCGCTGGCGTCGGGCGCGCCGCCGCGGTCGGCGCGCTCCGTCCGCTGTCCGGGCCGCCCGCCTGGACGGACGGCGGCGTGCCCGGCAGTGGGGCTAGCCGGGGATGAGACCGTCGTCCTGGAGCATCTCCCGCACCTCGTCCATGGTGGCGTCGGCGGGCGGGAGGATGAACTGCGAGGGCTCCAGCGCGTCGGGCGGCAGGGGCTTGCCGTCCTCACGCACCCGGGCCAGCAGGTCGTGCAGGGCCTCGCGGAACGTGTCCTCGTCGCCGGACTCGATCGCCGCCTCCAGCGAGGCGTCGAAGGAGTTCAGGACGTCGAGGTCGGCGTCGGTGAGGTCGAGCTGCCCCTCACCCATGATGCGGACGATCATGAGCCCTCCCGGTTGCTGCCGCCCTCGATCTGCGGCGTGGAACCGCCGCCGTTGCCCTGCCCGAGCTCCAGCTTCATGCGCTCCAGCTCGGCCTCGACACCGGTGGAGCTGGCCATCCGGTCGAGTTCGGCCTGGATGTCGTCCTTGGCGGTGCCGGTGACGTCGTCGAGCGCCCCGGAGGCCAGGAGTTCGTCGACGGCGCCCGCGCGGGCCTGCATCTCGGCGGTCTTGTCCTCGGCACGCTGCACCGCCATGCCGACGTCGCCCATCTCCTCCGAGATCCCGGAGAAGGCCTCGCTGATCTGCGTCTGGGCCTGGGCGGCGGTGTAGGTCGCCTTGATCGTCTCCTTGCGGGTGCGGAAGGCGTCCACCTTCGCCTGGAGGCGCTGGGCCGCCATCGTGAGCTTTTGCTCCTCGCCCTGGAGGTTGGCGTGCTGCTCGCGCAGGCTCTCGATCTGGCTGCTCAGACCGGAGCGTCGCGTCAGGGCTTCGCGGGCGAGGTCCTCCCGGCCCTGGGTGAGGGCGGCGCGCCCCTGGTTCTCCAGCTTCCCGGACTGCTGCTCCAGCTGCTGGATCTGCAACTCGACGCGCTTGCGGGAGGTGGCGACGTCCGCCACACCACGACGAACCTTCTGTAGGAGCTCAAGCTGCTTCTGGTACGAGTAGTCGAGGGTTTCCCTGGGGTCCTCGACCGAGTCCAGGGCCTTGTTGGCCTTGGACTTGAAGATCATCGAAAGTCGCTGAAACACGCTCATCGGCGTGGCCGTCCCCTTCTCGGTGCGTACATCGGCTGTTCCCAGCGGGCGCTTCGCCCAACCCTACGCGGTCTGGCCCGCGGTCGCCATAAAGCTGTGACCGGCTACCCTGAGGGTGTGTTCCGACGTCGCTCCGCTTCCGCAGCCACGGATTCGCAGTCATCCGAATCCACCAGCCATGAGGCCACTGAGTCCACCCAACCTAAGGGATATACCCCCAAGAAGGGTGTCCCCACCCCAAAGCGCAAGGAATCCGAACGGGACCTGCGCCGACCGCTGAACGCCCCGCAGTCTCGCAAGGAGGCCTACCGGGCCTACCGCGAGCGCCTCGACCGCCAGCGCGGGCGCGCCGCCCGCGACGGAGGCGCCGCCAAGGGCGAGGAGCGCTACTTCCGCCCCCAGGACCACGGTGAGGCCCGGGCGTTCGCGCGTGACTTCGTCGACTCGCGCCGCAGCCTGAGCGAGTTCTTCCTGCCGCTGTCGGTCGTCATCGTCCTGCTGATGTTCGTGAACAACCCCACCGCGCAGATGGCCGTGGCCTACGTGCTGTGGCCGCTGATGATGGTCACGATCGTCATCGAGGGCGTCCTCGTGGGCCGCACGGTGAAGAAGCGCGCCGGCGAGTACTTCCCGGACGACCCCAGCGTGAAGGGGTCGGGCCTGTACGCGGCGATGCGTCAGATCCAGTTCCGCCGTCTGCGCCTGCCCAAGCCCCGGGTGAAGGTGCGCGAGGACCCCACGCCCCGCCACGCGCGCTGAGGCGGCTCCCCGAGCCCGCGAATGGGGCCGGTGCGTGCACCGGCCCTTCGTCCGACCCCCGCTGGGAGCGCTCCCAATCCAGGAGGCGTCCCTGTCGCGCCTCGGCCCGTGCCCCGTTACAGTGCTCCGCATGGACTTTCGGCATCTTGGCAACAGCGGTCTGGTCATCAGCGAGATCGCCTACGGGAACTGGATCACCCACGGATCCCAGGTCGAGGAGGAGACGGCCGCCTCCTGCGTGCGCGCGGCCCTGGACGCGGGCGTCACCACGTTCGACACGGCCGACGTCTACGCGCAGGGCAGGGCGGAGGAGGTCCTCGGCCGGGCGCTGAAGGGCGAGCGCCGGGACGGGCTGGAGATCTTCTCCAAGGTCTACTGGCCCATGGGCGAGGGCGCGAACGACCGGGGGCTGTCCCGCAAGCACGTCATCCGCGGCGCGGAGGACTCCCTCCGCCGCCTGGGCACCGACTACCTGGACCTGTACCAGGCGCACCGGTTCGACTACAGCACCCCGCTGGAGGAGACGATGCGGGCCTTCGAGGACCTGGTCCGCCAGGGCAAGGTCCTGTACGTGGGCGTCTCCGAGTGGCGGGCCGAGGAGATCGAGCGCGCGCTGAAGATCGCCGACGAGATGGGCTTCGACCGCATCGTCTCCAACCAGCCGCAGTACAACATGGTGTGGCGGGTCATCGAGTCGGAGGTGGTCCCCGTGTGCGAACGCGAGGGAATCGGCCAGATCGTGTGGTCGCCGATCGCCGGCGGGGTGCTCACCGGCAAGTACCGTCCCGGCCAGGCCGCCCCGAGCGGCTCGCGCGGGGCCGACCCGAAGAGCAGCCGCTTCGTCAAGGACATGACCGAGGACGAGGAGCTGCTGTCGAGGGTGGCCCGGCTGGAGCCGCTGGCGGCCGAGGCCGGACTGAGCCCGGCCCAGCTCGCGGTCGCCTGGGTCCTGCGCAACCCCAACGTGTCCGCCGCGATCGTCGGCGCCTCGCGCCCCGAGCAGGTCCGCGACAACGTCGGGGCCTCCGGTGTGAAGCTCGACGACGACCTGGTCGCCCGCATCGACGGGATCCTGGGCGACAGCGTCCGCCGCGACCCCGCGCTCACCCGCAGCCCGGAGGACGTCCACGACCTCGGCTGACCGCCTCGGGACGCCCTGGCCCCGGTCGCCTCGCGGCGGCCGGGGCTTCGCCGTCTCCGGGGCCGGAGGTCAGCGCGCCATGTCCCGGGCCAGGTGGGAGCGGTGCAGCCGCCCGGTCCGCAGGAGCCGCCGCAGGTCGGAGCGGGACTGGTGGGAGAGCTGGACGTGGAAGTAGTTGACGTGCTCCAGGACCGCGAACAGCCACAGTCCGAGTCCTGGCCACACCCGCGTCCACGGGTCACCGTCGACCAGGGCCCAGAGCACGACCGCGCCGCCGGCCGGCAGGAGCACCCCGTTGACCCGCCGCAGGACGCGGAAGACCGGCATGCCCGCCGGTCTCGGCGCACGCGCGCGCAGTTGGCGGACCTTGGCCCACCAGTAGGCGCTGCCCTCGACCAGCAGCAGCGCGAAGAGCCCGAACCCCGCCAGGTTGGCCGGCGAGGGCGGCACACCGAGCAGGCCGAAGAGGAGGAAGGCGAACAGGGGGACGTTGACGAGTTCGAGCACCGCGTGGCTTCGGAGGGTGGAGGTCATGCCCCGATGGTCCCGTGGCGCCGGGTCCGCCGTCACCCCGCTACTCGGCCGTCTCCAGGGCCATCGCGTAGACCTCCCGGTCGCCCTCCATGAGCGCGACCCGGTCCACTCCGCCCTCGGACAGCTCCCGCCAGTTCTCGCCCAGCCAGCTCTCCGCGTCGCCCCGGGAGGTGAACGCCTCGGCGGGCAGGTCCCCACCCGGCGGCGTCGCGCCGTCGGCCTCGATGTACCGCCAGGTCCACGCCATGTCAGGCCGCCCTTCGTCGCGGTTCGCCCGGTGTCGGTCACCGGCTCCCGCCCCGAGCTTAACCAAGGCGTGGCGCCCCATGCTGTTTACTTCTTCGGGTGCGTATCCGATTCCTCGGGACGGCGGGGCACGCGGGCTGGCCGGCCCCGCAGTGCACCTGTGCCTCCTGCAACCAGGCCCAGACGGAGCGCCGCCTGCCCCTGCGCGTGACCGTCGACGACCGCTTCCGCCTGCGCGAGGAGGGCGCCGTCGGTCCGGTGCCGCCGGAGTACACGGTCGCGCGCACGACGGACGGCCTTCTGGTCGAGGGCCCCGCCGGCGGTCGCCTGCTCTTCGCCCGCTCCGCACCGGGGCCGCTGCCGGGCGGCCCGCCCGCCGAGGCCCCGGGCGACGCGTCCGGCTACTCCTCGACGACCCCGCCCCAGCAGGTCGACATGGTGATCGTCGACGTGGCGCGGCGGCCGGAGGTGATCGGGGAGCTGCGCCGTTCCGGGGTGATCGGGGTGACGACGGCCGTCGTGGCGGTCGGCGGCGACCACCGGATCCGGTCCCCGCGCGAGTTCGCCCGCCGTGCCCGGCTGTGGGGCGCGTTCGCCCCCGGCGACGGCCACGTGATGTCGTGTCCGCCCGCGGTCTGGCCCGGGTCCCGCCCGCACGGCCCGCACCGCGTGCTCATCACCGGCGGGGTGCGGTCGGGCAAGTCCACCGAGGCGGAGCTGCGCCTGCTCGCCGAACCGCGGGTGGTCTACGCGGCCACCGGCCCCCTTCCCGATCCCGGGAAGGACCCCGAGTGGGCCGAACGGGTCGCGGCGCACGCCGGGCGCCGTCCGTGGTGGTGGCGCACCGAGGAGACCTCCGACCTGGTGGCGCTGCTCAAGGGCGCGCACGGCGCGGTCCTGGTCGACTGCCTGGGCACCTGGCTGACCGGGGTCATGGACCGGCACGGCGTGTGGGGGGACCCGCCCCCGCCCGAGGCCGAGGCCCGGGTGGAGGCCGAGGTGCTGAACCTGCTGGAGGCGTGGCGCAGCACTCCGGCCTACGTGGTGGCGGTGTCCAACGAGGTGGGCTCGGGCGTCGTCCCGCCGACCCGCGCCGGACGGCTGTTCCGCGACCACCTGGGCAGGCTCAACCAGTGGATCGGGGCCGAGTCCGAGGAGGTCGTCCTGGTGACGGCGGGGCGCGTACTGGAGCTGCCTTGACCGGCGACGCCGCGGCGGGCGCGCGGATGGCGGTGGGGACGTTCACCGTCCTGCCCGTGCGGGTGGAGCGCGCGGACCGCGCCGCCGCCGGATGGGCGATGTTCTGGGCGGCCCCCCTGGGCGCGGTGCTCGGCGCCGCCCTCGGGGCGGTGGCCGCGGCGGGTTCGGCGCTGGGGCTGTCGGATCCGCTGGCCGCGCTGGCGGCCGTCGGTCTGGGTGCGCTGCTCACCCGCGCGCTGCACCTGGACGGATTGGCCGACCTCGCCGACGGGCTCGGGAGCGGCCGGCCGGCCGAGGGCGCGCTGGAGGTGATGCGGAGGTCGGACATCGGACCGTTCGGCGTCGTCACGCTGGTGGTCGTGCTCGCCGCGCAGGTGCTGGCGCTCGGTCAGCTGGTCGGGGCGGGGCCCGGAGCCGCCGTGGTCGGCGCGTCCGCGGCGTGGTCCGCGGGACGGCTGGCGGTGGCCCTGGCATGCACGCCGCGCGTGCCCCCGGCCCGCCCCGAGGGACTGGGCGCCTGGGTGGCGGGGACGGTACGCCTCCCGCTGGCGGCGGGGGCGTGCGCGATCGTCGCGGCGGTGTGCGCGACGGGCCTGCTCGTCTCGCCGTGGTCGGCGGCGGGCTGTGCCGCGGGAGCCCTGGCGGGGCTGTGCGTGGCGGGAGCTCTCCTGCGGAGGTCGGTGCGGCGGCTCGGGGGGATCACCGGGGACGTGTTGGGGGCGCTGGTCGAGTCCGCGACCGCGGCGGCGCTGGTCGTGGCGGCGGCCGTCGCCTCCTGGGGGTGACGGGCGGCCCGCGAGGGGAGGCGCTTCGTGGCAACCTCCAACTCCCGGAGGGACTGGATGTCACCATCATCACATTTTTTCACACCGAGTTTCGCGGCCCGCCGACGCGGGCAGCCGCCGCCGCCCCGGGCGATCCCGTGCGGCACCCCCCACCGGCGGCCAGAGCGCCCCTCCCAGCGCGCGGCGGGCCTGGTCGCCCCGGGGAACGGTCCTGCTCCCGCCGCGCGCCGAGTGCCGCGTCAGGGCCCGCCGGAGCGCGGGGTGCCGCGTCGCCGCCGTGTTCACGGGGCGACTAGCATCGGGGACGTGAGCACGTCGTTGTCAGTACATACGGAGTCCCCCAGTTCGCTCGACGCCGACGCGGTTGTCGTCGGTTACCACTCCGGAGGCGACGCTCCGGAGCCCGCGTCGGGCGCTCATGACGTCGACGCCGCCTTCTCCGGCGGTCTCGGCGCGACCCTGTCGCTCCTGGGAGCGAGCGGCGAACCCGAGGAGGTGCACACCCTTGCCTCCCTCGGAGCCGTCCCGGCCCCGGTCGTCGTCGCGGTCGGCCTCGGCCCGGCGCCCGCCGACGGTCCCGTCGACTCCGACGCCCTGTCCCGCGCCGCCGGCGCCGCTCTGCGTTCGCTGTCCTCCCGCCCCGAGGGCGCGGGTCGCGTCGTCCTGGCCCTCCCCGCCCAGACCGCCGACCAGGCGGGCGCCGTGGCGCTCGGAGCCCAGCTGGGCGCGTACTCCTTCGACCGGTACCGCACCGGCGAGAAGGCGCGCAAGCGCGCTGACCGGACGCTCGACCTGACCGTGGCCTCCACCGCCTCCGGCGCCGCCGAGGCCGTCGAGCGGTCCAGGGTCCTGGCGGAGGCGGTCGCCCTCACCCGCGACCTGGTCAACGCCGCCCCCGCCGACCTGGTCCCCGAGGACCTGGCCGCGGCGGCCCAGGACATCGCCTCCGCGACCGGCCTCCAGATCGAGATCCTGGACGAGCAGGCGCTCGCCGAGGGCGGCTACGGCGGTCTGACCGGTGTCGGCCAGGGTTCGAGCAACCCGCCCCGCCTGGTCCGCCTGGCCCACACCCACCCGGAGGCCACGAAGACCGTCGCCTTCGTCGGCAAGGGCATCACGTTCGACTCCGGCGGCCTGTCCCTCAAGCCCGCGGCCTCGATGGACTGGATGAAGTCCGACATGGCCGGCGCCGCCTCCGTGCTCGCCGCCATGCGCGCCATCGCCGCCCTGGAGCTGAGGGTCAACGTCGTGGGCTACCTGGCCGTGGCCGAGAACATGCCCAGCGGCACCGCCCAGCGCCCCTCCGACGTGCTGAGCATCTACGGCGGCAAGACCGTCGAGGTGCTCAACACCGACGCGGAGGGCCGCCTGGTCATGGCGGACGCCCTGGTCCGCGCGCACGAGGACGAGCCGGACCTGATCGTGGACATCGCCACGCTGACGGGCGCCCAACTCGTCGCGCTCGGTACCCGGGTGTTCGCCGTCATGTCCAACGACGACGCGATCCGCGACGAGGTCGTCGCCGCGGCCCGCGCCGCCGGTGAGGCCGCCTGGCCGATGCCGCTTCCCTCCGAGCTGCGCTCGGGCCTGGACTCGGCCGTGGCCGACATCGCCAACGTGGCCGGGGAGCGCTGGGGCGGCATGCTCTCCGCGGGCGTGTTCCTCAAGGAGTTCATCGAGGACGGCGTCGGGTGGGCGCACCTCGACATCGCGGGCCCGTCCTTCAACCAGGGCGGACCGCACGGCTACACGGCCAAGGGCGGCACGGGTGCGGGCACGCGCACCCTGGTCCGCATCGCCGAGGAGTACACCACCGAATAGCACGACCCGGGGAGCGGCGGCGCCCATCCGGACCGCCGCCCCTCTCCGGCCCCCGCGGACCGGGCGCCGTCCCCCCACGTGCCGGTTCCGCGGCCCACCACCACGAATCACCAGCCACAAACAAGGAGTTCGTTCCCGTGAGTGAGAGCGGCGGCACATTCGACCTCGTCGTCCTTGGCGGCGGCAGCGGCGGCTACGCGGCGGCGCTGCGCGCAGCGGAGCTCGACATGAGCGTCGTCCTGATCGAGAAAGACAAGCTGGGTGGGACCTGCCTCCACCGTGGCTGCATCCCCACCAAGGCGCTCCTGCACTCGGCCGAGGTCGCCGACTCCGCCCGGGAGAGCGAGAACTTCGGTGTCAGGGCCACCTTCGAGGGCATCGACATCGAGGCGGTCCACACGTACAAGGACAAGGTGGTCAACGGCCTGCACAAGGGCCTGACCGGGCTGATCAAGTCCCGCAAGATCACCGTCGTCGAGGGTGAGGGCCGCCTCACCGGGCCGGACGAGGTCACCGTCGACGGCGCCGTCTACAAGGGCCGCAACGTCCTGCTCGCCACCGGCTCCAAGCCCAAGACCCTGGGTCTGGACATCGACGGCGAGAAGGTCATGACCAGTGACCAGGCCCTCGGTCTGGACCGCGTCCCCGAGTCGGTCATCGTCCTGGGCGGCGGCGTCATCGGCGTGGAGTTCGCCAGCGTCTGGCGGTCCTACGGCGCCGACGTCACCATCGTCGAGGCCCTCCCCCACCTGGTCCCCGTGGAGGAGGAGTCCAGCTCCAAGCTGCTGGAGCGGGCCTTCCGCAAGCGCAAGATCAAGTACGAGCTCGGCACCCCCTTCGAGTCGGTCAAGACCACCGACGCGGGGGTGACGGTCACGCTCCAGGGCGGCAAGACCCTGGACGCCGAGGTGCTGCTCGTCGCCATCGGCCGCGGCCCCGTCTCCGAGGGCCTCGGCTACGAGGAGCAGGGCCTCTCCCTGGACCGCGGCTTCGTCAAGGTGGACGAGAACCTGCACACCGGTGTGGGCAACGTCTACGCGGTCGGCGACCTGATCCCGACCCTCCAGCTCGCCCACGTCGGTTTCGCCGAGGGCATCTTCGTCGCCGAGCACATCGCCGGGCTCAACCCGCCCGCGATCGACTACGACGGCGTCCCGCGCGTCACCTACTGCGAGCCCGAGGTGGCCTCGGTCGGCCTGACCACCAAGGCGGCCAAGGAGCGCGGCCACGACGTGGTCGAGATGAACTACAACCTGGCGGGCAACGGCAAGAGCCAGATCCTCCAGACGCAGGGCGCCGTGAAGGTCATCGCCGAGAAGGACGGCCCTGTCCTGGGCGTCCACATGGTCGGCAGCCGCGTCGGCGAGCTGATCGCCGAGGGGCAGCTGATCTACAACTGGGAGGCGCTGCCCTCGGAGGTCGCCCAGCTCATCCACCCGCACCCGAGCCAGTCCGAGGCGCTGGGCGAGGCGCACCTGGCACTGGCGGGCAAGCCTCTGCACGTCCACGACTGACCGCACCACCCGGGGGCGGGCCGACGCGGCCCGCCCCCGCCACACCCGCGCCGCCCAGTCAAGGCGCTGGGCAGATTCCGCGCCCAGATCCAACGAGGAACCCATGCCGACTTCCGTTTCCATGCCCGCCCTGGGTGAGAGCGTCACCGAGGGCACCGTCACCCAGTGGCTGAAGAACGTGGGCGACACCGTCGAGGTGGACGAACCACTCCTGGAGGTCTCCACCGACAAGGTGGACACCGAGATCCCGTCCCCGGTCGCGGGCGTACTCACCAAGATCCTCGTCGACGAGGACGAGACCGTGGAGATCGGCGCGGAGATCGCGATCATCGGCGGCGAGGGCGAGACCGCCGACGAGTCCGAGAGCGCTCCCACGGTCGAGGCGTCCGAACCCGAGCCGGCTCCGGAGGCCGAACCCGAGGCCGCTCCGGAGCCCGCCGCCGCGCCCGAGGCGCCGTCCGCTCCCTCGGCCGGCGGTCCGGAGACCCCGGTGACCATGCCCGCCCTGGGTGAGAGCGTCACCGAGGGCACCGTCACCCAGTGGCTCAAGAGCGTCGGCGACACCGTCGAGGTGGACGAACCACTCCTGGAGGTCTCCACCGACAAGGTGGACACCGAGATCCCGTCCCCGGTCGCGGGCGTACTCACCAAGATCCTCGTCGACGAGGACGAGACGGTCGACATCGGCGCCCAGATCGCGATCATCGGCGGCGAGGGCGGGGCCGCCGCCCCCGAGGCCCCGGCCCCGGAGGCCGAACCCGCGCCGAAGCCCGCGCCCGCCCCGGAGCCGAAGGCCGCCGAGCCCGAGGCTCCCGCCCCGGCCGCCCGGGCCCGCAGGACCGACGAGGTCCCGACCGTGGACATCGAGACGCTCAGCGGCACCGGCCGCGCGTCGGGCACCGACGCCGTGACCGAGGCGTACGTGACCCCGCTCGTCCGCAAGCTCGCCGCCGACAACCGCGTGGACCTGAGCCGGGTCCGGGGCACCGGCGTCGGCGGTCGGATCCGCAAGCAGGACGTGCTCCGGGCCGCCGAGGAGCAGAAGGCGGCCGCCGCGCGTGCCGCGGCCCCCGCCGCGGCGTCCACGACGGTGCGCAAGGGCGCCACGGACACCTCCCTGCGCGGCCGCACCGAGAAGATGAGCCGCCTGCGCCGGTCGATCGCCGACCGCATGGTGGAGTCGCTCAACACCGCCGCCGAGACCACTCAGGTGATCGAGGTCGACGTCACCAAGATCGCGCGCCTGCGCGAGCAGGCGGGCGCCGGCTTCGCCCAGCGCGAGGGCGTTGCGCTGGACTTCTTCCCCTTCTTCGCGCTCGCCGCGGTGGAGGCGCTGAAGAGCAACCCGAAGCTCAACGCGGTCATCGACGGCGACAACAACGAGGTCAGCTACCACGACGTCGAGAACCTCGGCGTCTCGGTGGACACCGACCGCGGTCTGCTCGTCCCGGTGATCCGCGACGCGGGCCGCCTGGGCCTGACCGACCTGGCGCGCAACATCACCGCGCTGACCGAGCGGGCGCACACCGGGCTGCTGAGCCCCGACGAGCTCGGCGGCGGCACGTTCACCATCGCCGACACCGGGAGCAGCGGCGCCCTGTTCGGCACGCCGATCATCAACACCCCGCAGGTGGCGGTCCTCGGCACGGGCGCGGTCGTCAAGCGTCCCGTGGTGGTGGAGGACCCGGCGATGGGCGGTGAGGTCATCGCCGTACGGTCGATGGCCTACCTGTCCCTGTCGCACGACCACCGCCTCATCGACGGCGCCGACGCGGGCCGTTTCCTCCAGGCCGTGAGGGAGCGCCTGGAGGAGGGCGCGTTCGAGGCCGACCTGGGTCTGTAGGCCCCCGGCTCCTGCCGTCCCCGCGGGGCCGGACGCCGTTCGCGGTGTCCGGCCCCGCGGCGTCCGGGACGCGCGGCGCACCCCGGTTTGACCTCAATGCGGGTTGAGGTTCTACCGTGGACGCTGTTCACCCCCCATCAGTGGACACGAGGACGTACATGGACAACCTTCGTATCGCGGTCATCCTGGGCGGCAACCGGAACGGCCTGACGGGCCCGGCGGTCACCCGCTGGTTCCTCGACCGGGCGCGGGAGCACGGAGGCGCCGAACTCGACGTGCTGGACGTCGCCGACCTCGGTTCCGCCGAGGGCCACGGCGAACCGGTCAGCGACTTCGGCGCCCGGATCGAGGCCGCCGACGCCTTCGTCGTCCTCACCCCCGAGTACAACCACGCCTTCCCCGGACCGCTGAAGGCGGCGATCGACTCCGCCCGCCGCGAGTGGACCGCCAAGCCGGTCGGCTTCGTCTCCTACGGCGGACTGTCCGGCGGCCTCCGGGCGGTCGAGCAGCTCCGGCTGGTCTTCAGCGAACTGCACACGGCGACCCTGCGCGACACGGTGAGCTTCCACAACGCGCAGACGCTGTTCGCCCCGGACGGCTCCCCCAAGGAGGACATGTCCGCCACCGAGGCGGCCGTGGACACCCTGCTCGACCTGTTGCTGTGGTGGGCGCGGGCCCTGCGGTCGGCCAGGGAACGCGATCCCTACCCGGGCCGCCCCTGACCCGCCGGGACCGGCGCCGGGTCGAGCGCCGTGGCGGCCACGCCGTGGACGGACCCCAGCGCGGCCGCGAACGCGGGACGGGGCGGCGCCGACGGCGCCGCCCCGCTTTTACCCCACCAATCACCATCCCCTGATGATCCCCATCATCAAAGGTCTGAGGGCGGGCGAGCACGACCGGACCGGCAGTGCGTCGCCCACGGTAGCTCCGCGTTGACGCGGAGTTCCATGTCCCATCTTCAACCTAGAAGACCGCGGCGCTTCCCGCAGGTCTTTCGCCGAAAAAGGCCGGGAAATTGCGGGCGGCCGCCTCCTCCGCGGGGCCCCGGCGGTCCGCGGGCGCCCGCCGGGGGTAGGCCTGAGGTCATGAGAGTCGCGATCACAGGAGCCTCCGGGCTCATCGGCGGCGCGTTGGCCGCCTCCCTGCTCGCGGACGGCCACTCGGTGATCCGGTTGGTGCGTCACGCTCCGCGCGCGGAGCGCACCGCGTGCCTGGAGGAGGCGGAGTGGCGCCCCGAACAGGGCAGGGTGGACACCGTCGCCCTGCACGGCGCCGACGCCATCGTGCACCTGGCGGGCGCGCCGATCGGCCACACCCCGTGGACCCGGCGCAGACGTTCGCTCATCCGGCGCAGCCGGGTCCGGGGCACCCGGCGGCTGTGCCGCGCGGTGGCCGCCATGGACGCGCCTCCCCCACGCCTGCTCAGCGGATCGGGGCTGTACTTCTACGGGGACACCGGAGGGGCCGTGGCCACGGAGGCCTCCCCGCCCGGCACGGGGTTCCTGTCCGAGGTCGCCCAGGGCTGGGAGGCCGCCACCGCTCCCGCCGAGGAGGCGGGTGTGTCGGTGGCGCACCTGCGCACGTCGGTCGTGCTGGACCGCTCCGGCGGCCTGCTGCGGTCGGTCCTGCCGCTGTACCAGGCCGGGCTCGGCGGACGGCTCGGGTCGGGCGCCCAGTACATGAGCTGGATCGCCCTGCGGGACCACGTGGGGGCGCTCCGCTTCCTCCTGGAACACCCCGAGATCACCGGCCCGGTGAACCTGTGCGCTCCGGAGCCGGTGAGCAACGCCGCCTTCTCCGAGGCGCTCGGGCGGGCGCTGGGACGGCCCACCCTGCTCCCCGTCCCGGCCACGGCGCTGCGCGCGACGCTCGGCGACGTCGCCGAGGAGACCGCTCTGCTGGACCTGCGGGCGGCCCCCGAACGCCTTGTGAAGGCCGGTTATTCCTTCACGTTCCCCACCATCGACAGTGCGCTATCCGACATCCTGGCCAGACCGCACCCCCGCGCCGGGGCGTAAGGTGGTGGGCGTGAGTGATCTCGTTTATGCATGGATGGGCGACTCGCCAGTCCCGTTCCACCAGGGCTGGGATCTCCAGAAGCGGCTCCACGAGCGCCGCGTCGCCGACGAGGTGGCCGACACGGTCCTTCTCCTGGAGCACGAGCCCGTGTACACCGCGGGCAAGCGCACCGGGAGGTGGGATCGTCCCATCACCGATCCCGGCGCCCCGGTCGTCGACATCGACCGCGGCGGGAAGATCACGTGGCACGGGCCCGGCCAGCTGACCGTGTACCCCATCGTCCGGCTGCGCGACCCCATCGACGTGATCGCCTACGTCCGCATGCTGGAGGAGGCCGTCATCCGCACGATCGCGGAGTACGGCCTCACCGGGAGGCGGGTCGAGGGCCGCACCGGAGTGTGGTTGGACGCCGACCCCGGCCGCGGCCTGACCGAACGCAAGATCGCCGCGATCGGCTGCCGTATCGCGCGCGGGGTCGGGATGCACGGGCTCGCGGTGAACTGCGATAATGATCTGTCGTGGTTCGACCGGATCGTCCCGTGCGGCATCTCCGACGCCGGCGTCACCACGATCACCGCCGAGGTCGGGCGCGACGTGACCGTCGGCGATGTCCGGCCGCGCATCGAGCGACACCTCGCGGACGTCCTCGGCGCGGACGGGTACAGCCACACCGACGGCGCCGCGCTGCTCTCCGGCGCCACCGCCTGAGGACGACCACCCAGACCAGCCACCGGTCCCCCACCGGGACCCAGTGCCCCCATGAGGGGCGGAGCCGTCCCCGTCACGGGGCACAGAAGGGAACGGGTTCACGTTGACCGTCGCTCCTGAGGGCCGCAAGCTGCTGCGCGTGGAGGCGCGCAACAGCGAGACCCCCATCGAGAAGAAGCCGCCGTGGATCAAGATCAAGGCGCACATGGGGCCCGAGTACTCCGAGCTCCAGTCCCTCGTCAAGAAGGAGGGCCTGCACACGGTCTGCCAGGAGGCCGGGTGCCCCAACATCTACGAGTGCTGGGAGGACCGGGAGGCCACCTTCCTCATCGGCGGCGACCAGTGCACCCGCCGCTGCGACTTCTGCCAGATCGCCACGGGCAAGCCCACCGCGCTGGACCGGATGGAGCCGACCAAGGTCGCCAACTCGGTGAAGACGATGGGGCTGCGGTACGCCACCGTCACGGGCGTGGCCCGCGACGACCTGGAGGACGGCGGCGCGTGGCTCTACGCGGAGACGGTCCGCAAGATCCACGAGCTCAACCCGGGCACCGGCGTCGAGCTGCTCATCCCCGACTTCAACGCCGACCCCGACCAGCTGGCCGAGGTCTTCGGGTCGCGTCCCGAGGTGCTGGCGCACAACACGGAGACGGTGCCGCGCATCTTCAAGCGCATCCGCCCGGGCTTCCGCTACGAGCGCTCCCTGGAGGTGATCACCCGCGCCCGCGAGGACGGTCTGGTCACCAAGTCGAACCTGATCCTGGGCATGGGCGAGACCCGGGAGGAGATCAGCGAGGCCATGCGGGACCTGCACGAGGCCGGATGCGACCTGCTGACCATCACCCAGTACCTGCGCCCCTCCAAGCTGCACCACCCCATCGACCGCTGGGTCAAGCCGGAGGAGTTCGTGGAGCTGGGCGCGGAGGCCGAGGAGATCGGCTTCGCCGGAGTCATGTCCGGACCGCTCGTGCGCTCGTCCTACCGCGCCGGACGCCTGTACAAGCAGGCCAGGGAGAAGCGTGACGCGCAGGGCGCCTCCGGGGCGAACCGGGTGAGTTCGGACGCCACGGCACAGTCGTAACCAAGCTGGAACGGTGGCCCTCGGGCCACCGTTCCGCAGTCGTGGGGTCGCCCGCCTATCCTGGTGGGGAGAGGCGCCCCGCTGGCGGCGCCGGATGGCGCCGCACGTAGGTCGACCGCGAAGAGGAGGCAAGGCAGCCCAGGGACGCCGTTCCCCGCCGACCCCGTCGGCGCACGCTGCCTGAGAGCACGATGGCGAAGAAGCCCAAGGGTTCCGAGAAGACGACCCCCGCCAAGGGCCAGGCCGACAAGCAGCCCGGTCGGCTCAAGCAGATCGGCATGGTCGCCAAGGTCGTCCACCAGCAGAGCCCGCGCAGTATCCCGATCGCCGCGGCCGTCGCGGTCGTCGTCCTCGCCGTCGCCGTGGGGATCGGCGCCTGGACCGGATCCTGGCTGGTGTGGACGCTCACGGGGCTCCCCGTGGCCTTCCTGGCCGGCTTCATCATCTTCACCCGTTCGGCCCAGCGCGTCCAGTACACGATGCTGGACGGCCGTCTCGGGGCGGGGATGGCGATCCTGGAGAACATGCGCGGGAACTGGATCGTCGAGCCCGGCGTGGCCGGGAACAAGCAGATGGACGTCGTCCACCGCGTGGTCGGCCGTCCCGGCGTGATCCTCGTCGGCGAGGGCGACCCGGGGCGTCTGCGCCCGCTGATCGCGGGTGAGAAGAAGCGTGTCGCGCGCGTGGCGCACGACATCCACATCTACGACTTCAAGGTCGGCAACGGCGAGGACCAGGTTCCGCTCGACAAGCTCCAGCGGACGCTGGTCAAGCTGCCGAGGCTGCTGGACAAGCCGGACATCGCCGAGCTGAACTACCGGCTCAAGGCGCTCCCGCCCGCCATGCAGATGCCCAAGGGCCCGATGCCCAAGGGCGCCAAGCTCCCCAAGGGGATGCGCGGCCGGATGGGCTAGCGCGAGCCCTGGCGTTCGAGGGGGTCGTCCCGGCGCGGGACGGCCCCCTCGCGCGTTCGCCGTCCCCGGACGGGGAGAGCGGCGGGCCCGGCTCCCGCGCACCGGACACGCGTGATCGGAGCACACCGCCCCGCTCCGGTGTCCAGACCCGCCCCGGGCGGAGCCGTCCACCGGTTCACGGGCCGGGACGTCCACGACCAGGCAGCGCGGCACGTTCGCCGCCGTCGCCCCGCCCGTGCCGAGGAGACGCGTCGGGGAGCCGCGGGGCGCCGATCCGGTACGGGACGGGGGTGTCCGACGGGGGATCCGTGCCCGGGGCACGCGGCGACGAACGTGTCGGCCGGTCGCCGCGCGACCGGCGCGACCGCGGCGGGAACGCGACCGGAGCGGCCCTCCTCGGCCGGGGTCAGCAGGGGCTGTCCTGCGCGGCCTCCGCCGTGGTGCCGCCCAGCTCCTCCGTGACGGAGGCCTGCGACCCGCCGGAGTCCCCGCCCCCGACACCGGCCCAGCCCTCGCCGAGGACCAGTTCGAGGTCGGCGGTCAGCCCCTCGGCCTCCTCGACCGCGGCCTCCCCCAGGGCGGCGGCCAGGACCGAGGCCGCGGCCTCCTGGCCGGGCGCGTGGTAGACGGTGGTCGCGCCCGGGAAGCGCAGCTCGGGGTTGCCGGTGTTGGTGACGACGAAGCCCTCCGCCTCCAACTGCGCCTGGACCTCGGTCGCCAGACCGGTGACGCCGGTGTTGTTGCGGACGTCGACCGTGATCTCCGAGGGCGCGGGGCCGCTCTCGTCGCCGTCGGAGTCGTCGGAGTCGTCGGAGTCCCCGGACTCCTCCTCCTCGTCGTCGCCGGTGAGGTCCTCGCCGTTGTTGATCGCCTGGAAGAGCTCCGAGGCGGCGGGCTCGCTCATGATGAGGCGGTTGGCGTCGTTGGGGCTCTGGCCGTTGGGGACGGTGAGGAACTGGACGTTGCCCAGATCGACCTCGCGCATGGAGATGGCGAGGTCGGTCATGATGTCGACGGTCAGCTCGCGGTCGGTCGAGATCGAGTCGGTGACCGCGCCGAGGAAGTTCGTGACGGTGACCGGACTCGTCATCACCTCGCTGCTCAGCACCTGGCGCAGCATCGCGCCCATGAACTCCTGCTGGCGCTCGATGCGGGACAGGTCGCTGCCGTCCCCCTGTCCGTAGCGCGAGCGCACGAAGCCGAGCGACTCCTCGCCGCTCAGGGTCTGCAGTCCGGCGTCCAGCTCCAGGTGGGCCCTGGGATCGTCGACCGGCTCGGGGATGCACATCTCCACGCCGCCGATGGCGTCCACCATGTCCCTGAACCCGGTGAAGTCCATCATGACGAAGTGGTCCAGGTGCACCCCCGTGACCTGCTCGACGGTGCTCCACTGGCAGCCGACGCCGCCGAAGGTCATCGCGGAGTTGAGCATGCCCGTCTGCGGAGCCATCCCCTCGTGCCCCTCGGCCGGCTCGCACCCGGGCAGCTCCACGACCAGGTCGCGGGGCAGGTTCACCAGGGTCGCGGTCCCGTCGTCCACGTTGATGCTGGCGATGAGCATCGTGTCGGGGCGCTCGCCCTCGGCCTCGCCGTAGTTCGCGTTCTCCCCCGAGCGGATGTCGGAGCCCAGGATGAGCAGGTTCATCACGCCCTCGACGCTCACCGGCCGGTCCCACGCGTCGGTGTCCACGTCATGCGTGGTGATGTTGCCGACGATCCCCTGGTACCACCCGTATCCGCCCAGGCTGGCGATGACGGCCAGCGCGGTGGCCGCGCACGCCACCCACTGACCGGCGGAGATCCGCGCACGGTCGAGCACACGTGGGGAGCGGGGGGCGGAGCGTCTTCCAGCCATACCAACCTTCGGGACGGTGCGTTGCGACCCGGGGCGGGGTCATGGGACCCATGGGTCAAGAATGTTCCCAGGGAGAGTAATGAACGGATGTTAACAGCAGCTAAGAAGGGGTGCGTCCCTCCCTGCGCGGAGTTTCGGACAGGAGTCAGGGCACCCGTGGACATCCGTCCGACGCCCCCGGACGTGAACAGCGGCGGAAGCGCTGGTGAGAGCGGGACGACGGCGAGGAGAACACACGCCCGCCGACCGCCGGCCCGAGGGATTCCTTAACAGGATCCTCACAGGCGGGTCGCCACGGTGCCCGCGGCGCGGTCGTGCAGGCCGCGGGTGTCGCGGTCGTAGACGACCGCGGGGACGACCAGGCACAGCAGCAGGGTGCGGACGGTCATCGACACGAACCACGGCCAGGAGCGCTCACCCGTGGCGGTGATCCCGACCCCGACCGCGCGGCGGCCGACGGACGTGCCGAAGAGTGTGAGCAACACGATGCTGACGGCGGCGTACACGACCAGGGCCGTGTTGCTGATCAGCGGGGCGACCTCCGCCTGCCCGGACAGACCGGAGCCGATCAGCCCCGCGCGGTAGGCGGCCCAGGCGAGCAGCATCGCCAGGGCCCAGTCGAGCGCCAGACCGGCCAGACGGCGGCCGACGCCGGGCACGGAACCGGCGCCGCTCTCGGGCAGCCCCAGGCGGTTGCCCCGGTAGCGGAATTCGTCCTCGGCCGTGCCGCCGCTCCTGTCCTCGCTCATACCCTTCACGGTATCGGTCCGGTCGAGGCGACCGCCCCGGGCGCGTGGTGGGCGGGCCCGCACACGGAACGCGCACGGGCGTGGCACCCGTCACGGGAACCCTCCGCAGGACGTCCGGATTCCTCCCGTTCCGTGGTGGAATCACCAGGTAACACGGGTTGGTCTGCGAAAACGGCGGGCTCCGTAACATGCAGGAAACAATCGAGACATGGCATGGAAACCACCCGCTCCTAGCTTCGATGGCGAAGCCGGGAGGCGGCGTGCGCTCCAGGACATCCGCGACGGAGCGGACGGGAGCCGGCCGTCTCAGCCACCTGCACGGAGGTTCGTTTTGTTCAGCAGCGTCGACGAGGTGCTCGCCTACATCCGAAACGAGGACGTCAAGTTCCTCGACGTCCGGTTCACGGACCTGTTCGGAGGCGTGAACCACGTCACCCTCCCGACCGAGAACGTCGACGAGTCGACGTTCACCGATGGCCAGATGTTCGACGGGTCCTCGATCCGCGGTTTCCAGGCCATCCACGAGTCCGACATGCTGCTGCTCCCCGACCTGAGCACGGGCGTGGTGGACCCGTTCCGCAAGCACAAGACGCTGAACATGACGTTCTTCGTGCACGACCCGCTGACGCTGGAGTCCTACAGCCGCGACCCGCGCAACGTCGCGCGCAAGGCCGAGGCGTACCTGCGCGGCTCGGGCGTCGCCGACACCGCGTTCTTCGGTCCCGAGGCCGAGTTCTACATCTTCGACGACGTCAAGTTCGAGACCCGGGCCAACACCGGCTTCTACGAGATCGACTCCATCGAGGGCGCCTGGAACACCGGTTCCTCGATCGAGGGCGGCAACCGCGGCTACCGCCCGCGCTACAAGGGCGGCTACTTCCCCGTCGAGCCGGTCGACCACTACAGCGACCTGCGCTCCGACATGGTCCGCACCCTGATCGACTCCGGCCTGGAGGTCGAGCTCCAGCACCACGAGGTCGGCACCGCGGGACAGGCCGAGATCGGCATCAAGTTCGGCACGCTGCTCCAGCAGGCCGACCGCGTCCAGCTGTACAAGTACATCGTCAAGAACGTCGCCAACGCCGCGGGCAAGACGGCCACGTTCATGCCCAAGCCGCTGTTCGGCGACAACGGCTCCGGCATGCACTGCCACCAGAGCCTGTGGAAGGACGGCGCCCCGCTGTTCTTCGACGAGTCCGGTTACGGCCAGCTCTCCGACACCGCGCGCTACTACATCGGCGGTCTGCTCAAGCACGCGCCGGCGCTGCTCGCCTTCACCAACCCGACGGTGAACTCCTACCACCGCCTGGTGCCGGGCTACGAGGCCCCGATCAACCTGGTCTACAGCCAGCGCAACCGCTCGGCCTGCATCCGCCTGCCGCTCACCGGTTCGAACCCGAAGGCCAAGCGCATCGAGTTCCGCGTGCCGGACCCGTCGGCCAACCCGTACCTGGCCTTCTCCGCGATGCTCATGGCGGGCATCGACGGCATCAAGAACAAGATCGAGCCGCCGGAGCCGGTCGACAAGGACCTCTACGAGCTGCCCCCGGCCGAGGCCCAGGCGATCAAGACCGTGCCCGCGTCGCTGGACGAGGCCCTGGAGGCCATGGAGGCCGACCACGAGTTCCTGCTCGAGGGCGGTGTCTTCACCAAGGACCTGCTGGAGACCTACGTGGACTTCAAGCGCACCGAGGAGATCGACTCCCTGCGCCTGCGTCCGCACCCGCGCGAGTTCGAGCTCTACTACGACATCTAGGTCGTCGGACAGCTCCCGGGGGTGCGCGCCCGGCGCGCACCCCGCTCGGGGCCGGTATCCGCTCGGATACCGGCCCCGACCCGGTTCCGGGGTCCGCCCGGCTACCGTTGACGCGTGGTAAGGGACGGTAGGACCAACATGACAGCAGGCGCGCTGGCCAGGCGTGGCTTCAGCGACAGCACCCGGGCCCTGCGACTGGTCGAGCAGGCCGGTCTGGACCCCCGGGCCGACACCGACGTCGTCGACGCCCTCGCCGAGGCCCCGGACCCCGACCAGGCCCTCCTCGGCCTGATCCGGATCCTGGAGACCGCCCCGGACGCCGACGAGGTCCTGGCGGTGCTGCGCGAGGACCCGGACCTGCGCACCCGGCTGTGCGGCGTGCTCGGCACCAGCACCGCGCTCACCGACCACCTGGTCCGCCACCCGGGCGACTGGCGGGAACTGCGCGGTGCCGACGCCGCCCGCTCCCCCGAGCCCGAGGAGCTGCGCCGGGGCCTGCTGCACACCGTCGGCGCCGACCCCGACTCTCCCGCGCCGACCGCCGCCGTGTTCGACGGCGGCTCGCTGGACGGCCTCCGGCGGACGCTGCGCGTGGCCTACCGCAGGCGGGTCCTGCGCCTGGCCGGACGCGACCTGACCGGGCTGTGCACCGTCGACGAGGTCGCCGCCGAGCTGGCCGACCTGGCCGCCGCGACCCTCGACGCGGCGTTGGCCGTCGCACGCGCCGAGCACCCCGGGGACGCGGCGCGGTGCCGTCTGGCCGTGATCGGGATGGGCAAGTGCGGCGGTCGGGAGCTGAACTACGTCAGCGACGTCGACGTGGTGTTCGTGGCCGAGCCCGCCGCGGTCCCCGAGGGCGGGGAGCCGGTGGACGAGCAGGCGGCGATGCGCGCCGCCACCCGGCTGGCGACCGCCATGATGCGGATCCCGTCCGAGACCGACGCCGAGGGCGTGCTGTGGGAGGTGGATCCGGCCCTGCGCCCGGAGGGCAAGAACGGCCCCCTGGTCCGCCCGCTGGCGAGCCACCTGGCCTACTACGAGCGGTGGGCCAAGACCTGGGAGTTCCAGGCGCTGCTCAAGGCACGTCCCATCGCGGGGGACGCCGAGCTGGGCGCGGCCTACCGGGAAGCGATCTCGCCGCTGGTGTGGGAGGCGGCCGGGCGCCGCGACTTCGTGGAGGACGTGCAGGCGATGCGCCGCCGCGTGGTGGCGCACATTCCGGCCGGACAGGCCGAGCGCGAGCTGAAACTGGGCCCGGGCGGGCTGCGCGACATCGAGTTCTCGGTGCAGCTGCTCCAGCTGGTCCACGGACGCACGGACGAGCGGCTGCGGTCGGGGCACACCCTGGACGCGTTGGCCGCCCTGTCCGAACACGGGTACGTGGGCCGCAAGGACGCGGCGGGCCTGGCCGACGCCTACCGGTTCCTGCGCCGGGTGGAGCACCTGCTGCAGCTGGAGCGGCTCCGGCGCACGCACATGATGCCCGACCCCGCCAGCCCCGACGGGCCCGGGCAGCTGCGGCGGCTCGGCCGGGCGCTGGGCTACACGGCGGACCCGGTGCGCGAACTGACCGAGGCCAGGCGCAAGGTGTCCGCCGAGGTGCGGCGGCTGCACGAGAAGCTGTTCTACCGTCCGCTGCTCAACGCCGTGGCGCGCCTGCCGGAGGAGGAGGCGCGCCTCTCTCCCGACCAGGCGCGGGCGCGGCTGGAGGCGCTGGGGTTCGCCGACCCGGGCGGGGCGCTGCGGCACCTGGAGTCGCTGACCTCGGGGGTGTCGAGGCGCGCGGCGATCCAACGGACGCTGCTCCCGGTCATGCTCGGGTGGTTCTCCGACGCACCGGACCCGGACGCGGGCCTGCTGGGCTTTCGGCAGGTGAGCGACGCCCTGGGCACGACCCCGTGGTACCTGCGGCTGCTGCGCGACGACGTGCGGGTGGCCGAACGGATGGCCTGGCTGCTGGGGACCAGCCGGTACGTCACCGACCTGCTGCTCCGGGCCCCCGACGCGGTCGCGATGCTGGCCGACGACGCCGACCTGGAGCGCCGTGCACCGGAGGTGCTGGCCGGCGAGGCCGAGGCGGCGCTGCGGCGCTACGACTGGTCCGAGGAGTCGGTGTCGGCGGTCCGGGCGCTGCGCCGCCGCGAACTGCTGCGCACGGCCGCCGCCGACCTGTTGGAGGTGTCGTCGGTGCAGGAGGTCGGCGCGGCGCTGACCGACATCGCCGCGGTGACCATCGAGGCCGCGTTGAAGGCGGCGTGCAACCGGGTGGTCGCCGCGTCCGGGGACGAGCCGCTCACGCGGGTCTGCGTGGTCGCGATGGGGCGGTTCGGCGGCGGAGAGCTCACCTACGCCAGCGACGCCGACGTGATGTACGTGCACGACCCGCTGCCGGGCGCGGACCCGGGCGCGGCGACGCGGCAGGCGCTGGCGATCGTGCGCGAGCTGGCCCGGCTGCTGGAGATGCCCGCCGCGGAGCCGCCGCTCAAGGTCGACACGGACCTGCGTCCGGAGGGGCGGAGCGGGCCGGTGGTGCGCACGCTGGAGTCCTACGCCGCGTACTACGGGCGCTGGTCGCAGGTGTGGGAGAGCCAGGCGCTGCTCAGGGCGCGGCCGATCGCGGGCGATCCGGAGCTGCGCGCCTCGTTCACCGCGTTGATCGACCCGATCCGGTACCCGGCGGACGGCCTCGATGCGTCCGCGGTCCTGGAGATCCGCAAGCTCAAGGCCCGTATGGAGGCCGAGCGGCTGCCGCGCGGCGCGGACCCGACGCTGCACACGAAACTGGGCCGGGGCGGGCTGTCGGACGTGGAGTGGGTGGCCCAGCTGATGCAGCTGCGGCACGCCCACGCCTACCCCGACCTGAGGACCACGGGCACGTTGGAGGCGTTGGAGGTGGCCGTGGCCCACGGGTTCCTCGGCGCCGACGACGGGGCGGTCCTGGAGCGGGCCTGGCGGTTGGCCTCGCGGGTGCGCGGCATGGTGATGCTGGTGCGCGGTCGCGCCGGTGACTCGCTGCCCACCGATCTGCGGGTGCGGGCGGCGCTCGCGGAGGCGATGGGGTGCCGCGGCGGAGCGGAGGCCGAGGACGGCGAGGAGGTGGCCGAGGGGCCCGCCGAGCGGTTGACCGAGGTGTACCTGCGGACCACCCGGCGGGCGCGGTCGGTCATGGAGCACGCGTTCTACGACGACTGAGCGGTCCGGTCCGTCAGCGCCAGTACTCGGTGAAGACCTGGGTGCAACCGCCGCCGCTGTCGTCGCCGGTGGCGACGCGGTTGCCGCCGACCTCCCACTCGACGTTCCCGGCGCCGTCGGTCTTCACGTACTTGTACTCGAACTCAGTGCCGACGGGGAGGCCGGTCGACCCCGTCCACCAGGGGTAGGAGCCCTCGTCGGTGCTGAGGCGGACGCCGTTGGCCGGGTCCCAGGAGCCCAGCTCGGGGAGGGAGCCCACGAGGTACACCTCCTGGCCGAGATAGGTCTCGGCCTGGACGTGGAACTCGGCCGCGACGGTGGTGCAGTCGTCGCCCCCGCACTCGGCGGGGTCGTCGCACACG
Organism: Nocardiopsis sp. NPDC050513; assembly: GCF_044457925.1. Taxonomy (NCBI): domain Bacteria; kingdom Bacillati; phylum Actinomycetota; class Actinomycetes; order Streptosporangiales; family Nocardiopsidaceae; genus Nocardiopsis; species Nocardiopsis sp. NPDC050513. The sequence goes on from NZ_JBITHK010000008.1 coordinate 50,346, forward strand.
CCGCCGACGTGCAGCGCGACGGCGCCGTTCGCGGGGACGGTCACGGCGACCCGGCCGCCGGAGACGGTGAACGCGCCGTCGCCCGCGGCGTTCTCGTAGACGCCGTCGGGCAGAGCGGTGTCCGTGGTCAGGTTCCAGGTGGCGCCGCTCGCGTTGAAGGCGGCGAATCCGCGGGAGCCGCGGTCGAAGGCCAGGCGGGAGTCGCCGTCGGTCGCGCGCTGGACCACGGCCGTGTCACCGGTGGCGTTGCGGAAGGCGGCCATGCCGGCGACCGTCGGGTTCCGGTGCTCGCACACCCAGGCAGCGCTGGAGCAGTCGGTGTCCTCGGTGATCCAACCCGCCGGGTTGCCGTCGACCTCCCCGACGCTGGGCGGCCCCTGGGCCTCCTCGTGGAACTCATAGCTCGACATCACCTTCGGCTGCCCGTAGGGGTGGGCGAGCATGAACGCGGTGGCCAGGTAGTAGCGGTCGCCGTCCTTGTGGGTGAGGGTGGGGGCCGAGCGCTGGGTGTCGTGGTTGTCGATGAAGACGGTGGCCTGGTCGTCGGCGAGGCCTCCGTAGTCGGGCAGGTTCGCCAGGCCGGAGATGGCGCCGTCGGCGAACCTCGCGGCGATGTCGCGCTGGTAGTCGAAGTTGGTGACCCGCCCGGAGGGGGTGTACTGGGTGTAGGGGATCGTCGCGTCGCCGATGACCTCCTGGTAGACGTCCGGCTGACCTCCGAATCCGGGCACGTCGTTCAGGTCGGCGAAGATGTCCTGGACGTGCGCCTCCGGGACGTGCTTGGCGGCGTCCACGCGGAACCCCGCCACGCCCATGTCCACCAGGCCGTTGAGGTAGCGCCGGATCCGCTCACGGACCTGGGGGTCGGCGGTGTTCAGGTCGGACAGCCCCAGGAGCTGGCAGTTCTGCACCTCCCACTTGTCGTTCCAGTCGGAGACAGGCTCGTAGCAGGGTCCGAAGTCGGCGCGGTCGTAGGCGGCCGACCCGTCGCCGAACAGGTCGGGGTAGGCGTAGTACTCCCACTCGGTGCCCGCGCTGCCGGTGCCGGAGCCGGGGCCGGTCATGTGGTTGATCACGGCGTCGACGTAGATCCGCACGCCGTTGTCGCGGCAGGTGTCGACCATCGCCTGGAACTCGGCGGCGGTGCCGCGCCGGGTGTTGTCGATCCGGTAGGAGACGGGCTGGTAGTCCTGCCACCAGGGGTACTCGCCGCCCTCCGCCGAGGGGACGACCACGTGCTCCTGGGGCGGGGAGACCTGGACTCCGCCGAATCCCTGGGGGCCGAGGAAGTCCTCGCACTCGGCGGCGACGGAGTCCCACGTCCACTGGAAGAGGTGGACGACCGTCTCGCCGTTGGCCACGGCGGCCGCGGGCGCCTCGCGGGGGACGGCGGTCGGGGGCTGGGCGGCCGGCGCCGCCGAGGCGGCCGCGGGGGTCGCAGCCAGGACCGGGGCGGCCAGTGTGGCGCCGAGGAGGAGGGCGGAGGCGGCCCCGCCGAACCGGTGCCGTGTCGAGCTCATGTGTGCTCCTTGGGGGGATTCCCGGCGAGGCCGCGGTGCCCCGCCGACGCCCTCTTGCATGGACTGCAAGAGTTTGCGTTGGAGTGATGAACCTAACAGAATCGACGGAGCTTGTGAACGGGGTGTTCTCCGCGTGTTTCGATGGTGACGAGAAGCGACGAATGTAGATGTGACGTGCAGGAACGTCGGATCTGTCGCGGGTCTGGGATGCGCGCGAGCCGGATGGGTACGGGCGTGACCTGCGGCGGGATCGTGGCACGGTACCCGCAAGACCGCGGAAGACCAGCGCAAGACTCTGCAAGAGGACACAAGAAACCGGCGGCCGCGGGGGTCCACACCCCGCCGCCGCCGGTGTTCGCGCGGACCGTGCGCCCCGGAGGGCGGGCCCCCGGACTCCCTACCAGAACACCGCCACGCCGATGTTGAGGATCGCGAGGACGCCGGCCGCGGTGGCCAGCCGGTTCGAGGGCTTGCGCAGGTTGAGCACGCCCAGGACCACGACCGCCACGGCGACGACCAGCTTGACGCCGACCTTGACGTGGTCGAGCTCCGGGTCCCCGGCCATCTCGGCCACGCCGACGAGGGCCAGTCCGGTGACCAGCTGGAGGAGGGAGCTGTGCAGCAGGACCTTCGTCGACTTGGGGTTGCCGGAGATGACCTGCATGAGGAAGCCCGCGATGATGCCGGCCAGGCCGATCATGTGCAGGAAGACGAGCGCGGAGTAGAAGATGTCCATGGCGCCAGACTACTACGGCGTGTAGTTTTCAGGTCCATTTTAATGACACACCGACGTAACGATACGCACAGGAGGCGCATCGGCACCGTCCGCCCCGTGCCGTCTCAGGGGCGGGGCCTCCGCGCACGCCACAGCAACCAGATCAGGGCCAGGCCGAGTGCCGCACCCGCCACCTGCACCGACCCCGCGCCCACGAACGCGTTCACCCGGGACAGCACGGTGGGTTCGCCCACGACCAGCGTGTCGCTCGCACAGGAGGTGGGATCGGCGTCCCGGTCGAGCAGGAGGCACGCCGTGCTCATCAGCCGGTTCCCGGCGTCGGCGCTTCCGGGCACCCGGACGCGCAGCACGAACTCGGCGTGCTCCCGCCCGGCCACGTCCACCCGCCAGTTCGCGATGCCCCCTTCGAGCACCCCTTCGCCGCCGACCTCCACGATCTCCAGCTCCGCGGGCACGTGCTGGGCGAGCAGCGCCCCCTCCACCGGGAACGCGCCGTCGTTGGCCACGGTCGCCCGGAACTCCGCCTCCTCGCCCGGCAGCGGGGACTCGTCCGGCGCGGTCAACACCAGGCGCACGAGCGCGGCCCGGTCGAGTTCGGCGAGGACGGACTCGCGTCCCGCTCCGCCGCCCCCCTCGTCCGCCCAGACCGGCGCCGCCCCCGACGCCGCGACCGCCAGCGCCGTGGTAGCCGCGGCCCGTCGGCTCCCCTGCGCGATCCAACCCATGTCTCCCCCTCGGTCTCACTCCTCGACAGCACCAGACAACTACGGGTGACCACCGATCCGCGTGCGGTGACACGCCCGGACGGCGACGCACGTTCCTCCCCGCCGTCGCGCTCCGGCCCCGGACCGTCCTCCGGCCGTCCGCCGGGTCGGTTCCCAGGGGCCTGCCCGGGGAGTCCCCACAGGCTCCCGCGGCGGTCTCCCCGCGGGTCCGCCCCACGGCGACCCGCGGGCTCCGCGAGCGCCCTCTCGGGGACTTCCCGGAGGTCGGTGGCTTCTTAGCGGCCTTCTTAGCCGGACTGCCCCCTGTCTTAGGCGGGTCTTAGGGATCTGGGGGCCGCCAGGCGGAGAAGACTGGGATTCCTCCCCATGTGCGCCGGGTGTTCTTAGCGCGATCGTTGTTTCCAGACGGCGGAACACCGGGTTCCGCCGGACGGGGAGAGAACCACCATGTTGCACAGCGACCTCATGTACGCCAACGCCCGGTCCATGACGGAGGAGCGGCTGCGGGAGATCGAGCACGTACGCGCCGCGCGTGCGGCCCGGGCCGAGGAACGGGCCAGACGCCGGGAGGAGCGTCGCCGGGCCCAGCGCGCGAGCGCCACGAACCGGGAGGACCGCAAGGGACGCTTCGGCCGGGCCGCGTGAGCGCCGACGGGCCCCGGCCCGGAGCGTCGGGCGCGGCCTGACGGGTAGCGGGTCCGGGTCAGCGGTCGCGGCTCCGGCCACCACAGCGTCCGAACCGAGGGAGGAGGCACCGTGTCCGCATTCGGGGGCGACACCGTGCCCGGTGCCGCGCCGGACGCGGGGGCGCCCGCGGGGCGGGAGGTTCGTCCCGTGCTCGGCATAATGGACGACATGTCCAACCCCGCCGGAACCAGCCCCGTCGTCATCGGCCGGGAGGCACAGATGCGGCTGCTGGCGGAGCACGCCGAGCGGTCGTGGTCGGAATCGTCCGGGACGGTGCTCGTCGGCGGGGACGCCGGGGTGGGCAAGACGCGGCTGGTCGCCGAGTTCGCCAGGTCACGCCCGGCCGGAACGGTGTTCGTCGGCGGCTGCCTGCAACTGGGCGTCGACGGCCTGGCCTACGCACCGTTCACCGCGCTCCTGCGTCAGTTCCTCCGCGCTCACGACCCGGGCATCGTGGAGCGGTCGTTCCCGGGCGGCGCCGGTGAGCTCAGCCGGCTCCTGCCCGAGCTGGGCGACCCGCCGCAGGGCCGCCAGGAGGCGCGCGGCATCCTCTTCGAACAGGTCCTGCGCCTGGTCCAACGGGTCGCCGACGAGCGCGGGGCCACGTTGGTGCTGGAGGACCTGCACTGGGCCGACGGCGCCACCCGCGACCTGCTCGTCTACCTGGTCCGCAACCTCGACCTGCCGGGCGTGCAGATCATCGCCACCTTCCGGTCCGACGACCTGCACCGCACCCACCCGCTGCGCCGGCTCCTGCCGGAGCTGGAGCGGCTGCCCGAGGTCACCCGCCTGGACCTGGCCCCGCTCACCCGGGAGGAGGTGGCCGCACAGGTGACGGCCATCACCGGAGCCGCGCTCACCGCCACGCGCCTGGACGGCCTCTACGAACGCACCGACGGCATCCCCCTCTTCGTCGAGGCGCTCGCGGCCTCCGGGGTGGACCGCGCGCTCGGATCCGACGCCGTACCCGACCATTTCCGTGAACTCCTGCTGGCCGCCCTGCACGGGTTGGCCGAGACCGCGGTCGCGGTCCTGCGCGTGGCCTCGGTCGGCGCGGTCTCCGGGGAGATCGGGCACGCGACCCTGGTCCGCGCCTGCGACCTGCCGGAGCACGAGGTCGAGGATGCCCTGCACGCCCTGGTCGACGCCAACCTGCTCCGGGTGCACGGAAGCGGCTACCGGTTCCGGCACGCGCTGCTGCGGGAGGCGGTGCACGACGAGGTGCTGCCCGGACCGCGCGCCCGGCTCCACCTGCGCTTCGCCCAACTCCTCGACGAGGCCCCCGACGCGGTCCCCGCCGACCGCCGGGCAGCGGAGCAGGCCCACCACTACCAGGCCGCGTACGACCTGCCCCGGGCCCTGCAGGCCGCGTGGTCGGCCGCCGAGCGGGCCGGTCGGTCCCTGGCCCACGCGGAGCAGCTGACGATGCTGGAGCGGGTGCTGGGGCTGTGGGACCAGGTGCCCGACGCGGTGGAGCGCACCGGGGGCAACGCGCGCGCGGAAGTGCTCTCGGCCGCGGGGCTGGCCGCCCTCGCCGCCGGACGGCCGCGCCGGGCGTGGGAGCTGTGCGACGAGGCCCTGTCCACCCTCGCCGCGCCCGAGGACGACCACGCCCGGACGGTCCGCGCGGTCCTGCTCCGCTGCCGGGGCCAGGCACGGACCCAGTGCGTGGATCTGGGTGCCGTCGAGGACCTCGCGGAGGCGCTGCGCGTCCACCCGCCGCATATGCCCGGGTACGGGGTGATGCTGTCCATCCTGGCCCGGGAGACCATGTTCCGGCCGCGCGACCAGCTGCACCTGGGCACCTCCTCCACGGAGCTGGCCCAGCGGGCCCTGGACGTCGCCGAGCGGACCGGGGACCGCTCCGCCGAGGCGGCGGCGCTGGTCACCCTGGGCTCGATCCGGATGAGCCGGGGCGACCAGCGGGAGGGCCGCGCGGTCATCGAGAGGTCCATCCTGGTCTCGCGTGAGATCGGCGACACGGCCATGGAGGCGCGCGGCGTCAACAACCTGTCCCACTTCCTCCGGGAGCAGGGCGAGCACCGGGAAGCGCTCCAGCTCCTGGACGCGCTCCTGCGGAACCGCCGCTCCTGGGGAGGGGTGCACAGCAGCTTCATGCACCAGAACCGCGCCGAGATCCACTTCGAGCTCGGCCGCCTCGACGCCACCCGCTCCATCGTGGACGCCTCCCTGCACCGCAGCGCCTCGCCCATGCACCGGGTCTTCCTCCTGGTGCCGTGGAACCGGGCGGCGGTCGCCCAGGGCGACCTGGCCGCGGCCCGCTCCGGATCCGCGCACGACGACCTGGCCGCGGCCCGCTCCGGCATCGCCGGGGTGGACCGGTCGGCGGTGCTGAGCATGGAACGCCTGGACCAGGCGCAGCAGGCCGTGACGGCCTGGCTGGACCTGCTCCTGGCCGAGGGGGACGACGCGACCGCGCTGGACTACTCCGCCCAGGTGCTCGACCGGTTGCCGCTCGCCGACTCGCCGGGATACGGGTGGGTCGTGCTGGAGCAGATGGCGGAGGCGGTCCGGAGGCAGGACGCCGACGGGAGCGACGCGGTCGACCGCCCCGTCCGTCGCCGGGTGGGCGACGTCCTCGCCGCCATGCCCGTGCACGGACCGGTACAGGCCGCGACCCGGGCGGGCGTCCGGGCCCGGTTGGCCGAGGCGTCAGGAGCTCCCGGGCAGGTGCTGGAGGCCTGGGGCGAGGCGGTCACCGGGTGGGAGCGCACGCCCATGGTGCTCCACCTGGCCCGAGCACGGTGGGAAGCCGCCCGCGCCGCCTTCGCGGCGGGCGACGCGCACACCGCGCGTACCTGGGTGGGCCAGGCGCACGTGACGGCCGTCGAGTGCGGAGCGGACCCGTTGGCGCGGGCCGCCGTCGGGCTGGCGCACCGCCTCGGGGTCCCGCTGGAGGGCGCGGCGACGCCGCCCGCCGCCCCCGCCGGGCTCACCGTACGCGAGACGCAGGTCCTCGGACTGCTCGCCTCGGGCCGCACCAACGCCGAGATCGCGCGCGAGCTGTCGATCACACCCAAGACCGCGAGCGTGCACGTGTCGAACATCCTCGCCAAGCTGGGCGCGGCCAACCGCACCGCCGCCGGGGCACGTGCCCGGGAACTGGGCCTGGTCTGAGCCCCGACGGGAGACGGCGGCCGGGGACGGTCGGGCTCGGACAGGTCCGCTCGTCATCCGCGCACCGGCCGGACCGGGCCTGTGGACAACGCCGGTCGGAACGGTCGCGGACGGCATAATGAGCGTTATGCCCCTACTCGTAGAGACCAGTGCCACCTTCGTCGGCCGCGAGACCCAGCTCCGCCTCCTCCACGAGCACGCCAGACGAGCCCACACGGAGGCACCGGGCGCGGTCCTGATCGGCGGTGACGCCGGGGTCGGGAAGAGCCGCCTGGTCAGCGAGTTCGTCGCCACCCGCCCGGAGGGGACGGTCTTCGTCGGCGGCTGCCTCCAGCTGGGCGTCGACGGTCTGGCCTACGCGCCGTTCACGGCGGTGCTGCGCCAGTTCCTCCGCGAGCGCGGGCGCGCGGTGTTCGAGGCGGCTGCCCCCGGCGGGGTCGGCGAGTTCGCCCGGCTGCTGCCGGAACTGGGCGAGGTCCCGGTGGAGCGGCGGGAGAACCGGGGCATCCTCTTCGAACAGATCCTGCGGCTGCTGACCCAGGCGGCGCGGGACGGCGGGGTCACGGTCGTCCTGGAGGACCTGCACTGGTCCGACGGCGCCACCCGCGACCTGCTGGTCTTCCTGGTCCGCAACCTGGACCAGCCGGGGGTCCAGTTCGTGGTCACCTACCGCGGCGACGACCTGCACCGCACCCATCCGCTGCGCCGGCTCCTGCCCGAGCTCGAACGTGTCCCGGGCGTCCACCGCCTCCAGCTGGAACCGTTGAGCCGGTACGAGGTCGGTCTCCAGGCCGCGGCCATCCGCGGCACCCAGCTGGCGCCGGGCGAACTCGACGAGCTCTACCGGCGCACCGAGGGTTTCCCGCTCTTCGTGGAGAGCCTGGCCGGCGCCGTGGATCCCACGCCCGGAGAGGGCCCCGACGTCCCGGACCACTTCCGCGACCTGCTCCTGGAGCCGCTGCACCGGCTCGACGAGACCGCCCTGTCGGTCCTGCGGGTCGCGTCGGTGGGCGCGGTGTCCGGCGGCGTCGAGCACGAGATGCTCTACCACGCCGCCGAGCTGCCCGAACGCGAGCTGGAGAACGCGCTGCACACGTTGGTCGACGCCAACGTGCTCCGCGCCGGCCGCACCGGCTACCGCTTCCGGCACGCCCTACTGCGCGACGCCGTCCACGGCGAGCTGCTGCCCGGCCCGCACGCCCGGCTCCACCTGCGCTTCGCCCAGCTCATCGACGCCTACCCCGAGTCGGTGCCGGCCGAGCGCCGCGCCGCCGAACAGGCCCACCACTTCATGGCCGCCCAGGAGCTGCCGCGCGCGCTCCAGGCGTCCTGGTGGGCGGCCGTGCGGGCCGGGGAGGCCCTCGCCTCCAGTGAGGAGCTGGCCATGCTGGAGCGCGTCCTGAGCCTGTGGGCCCGGGTTCCGGACGCCCGGGAACGGGTCCAGGGCCACACCTGGGCCGAGGTGATGAGCCTGGCGGCGGGGGCGGCCCTGGGCGCGGACCGCTACGGACGGGCCCGGGAACTCGCCGACGAGGCACTGGCCGTCCTGCCGCACAACGACGACGACCACACCCGGATGGTCCGGGCGGTACTGCTGCGCCGACGCGGCCAGGCGCGCGCCCACGACCCCAACGGCGGGGGCGTCCTCGACCTGGCGCGGGCCCTGGAGCTGCACCCGCCGCACATGCCCGGGTACGGGTTGCTGCTGTCCATCCTGGCCCGGGAGAGCCTGCTCTACCGCGTCGACCGAGATCCGGGGCCGGACCAGCGGCAGCTGGCCGATCTGGCCGACGCCGGGCTGACCGCGGAGGAGCTCGCGTGGTCGGCCCTACGGCTCGCCGAGCGTTCGGGCTCCTCCGGCGACAGCTGCGCGGCCACCGACGCCCGGATCACGCTGGGCGGGCTCCTGATGTCCTTCGGCGACCCGGAGCGGGGGCGGCCGATGCTCGAGGAGGGCATCCGCCGGGCCGCGGACGACGCGGACCCCGGGCTGGAGGCCCGCGGCGCGGGCAACCTCGGCCACTTCCTGCGCGAGCTCGGGCGGCACCGGGAGGGCCTGGAGGTGCTGGAGGAGTCGCTCGCACGGCACGCCGCGCTCGGGTGGGCGTCGGTGCACAGCACGTTCAACAACCAGAACCGGGCCGAGATCCTCTTCGAACTCGGCGACCTGGCCCGGGCCCGCGAGATCGTCGCCGCCACCCGGCACATCACCCTGGACTCCAAGTTCCGCTGGTACATCCAGCCCGTGGCGGCGAGGACCGCCGCGGCCATGGGGGATCTGGCCGCGGCCCGGCAGGCGGCCGGACCGGAGGAGCGATGTCGGGTCCTGACCGCCCAGCGTATGAACGTCATCCAGTTGTCGGCGCTGGCGCAGCTGGAGACGGACCTGCTGGAGGGCTCCGTGGACGCGGCCCTCGACCTGTCCGAGAAGGTGTTGGAGCAGGTGGCGCTGGCGGCCGTTCCGGGGTACTCGTGGCCGCTGGTCGAGGTGATGGCCGAGGCCGCGCAGCTCGGCCTGGATCCCGGAAGGTCTCCCGAGACCGCCGAGCGGGCCCGGCGGGTGCGCGCGCTGGCGGGCGAGGTCGTGGCCGCGATGCCGGTCACGGGGCCGGTGCAGAGAGCCCACGCCGCCTCGTGCGCGGCCCGCTTCGCGGTGATCGACGGCGCCGATCCCGAGCAGGCGCTGGCGGTCTGGCGCGCCGCCGTGGCGGACTGGGAGCGGACGCCGATGCGGCTGCACCTGGCGCGCGCACGGCTGGGCGCGGCCGAGTCGGCCGTACAGGCCGGTGACCGCGCCTGGGCGGCGGCTCGCGTGCGCGAGGTCCACGCCGTGGCCGCCGCGTGCGGCGCCGAACCGCTGGCCCGCGCCGCCGCCGACCTGGCGCGCAGGCTGGGCACGGCGCTGTCCGATGGTGCGGAGCCGCCCGCCGCTCCGGCCGGACTGACCACACGCGAGACGGAGGTGGCGCGGTTGCTGGCGGTCGGAAGCACCAACGCGCAGATCGCGGAGGCGCTGTTCATCACCCCCAAGACGGCGAGCGTCCACGTGTCCAACATCCTGGGGAAGCTGGGGGTGACCAACCGGGCCGCGGCCGGTGCGCGCGCCCGCGAACTCGGCCTGGTCTGACCGCCCCGCCGCCCGTCGAACTCCGGGACGCGCCAGGGGCGGGTGGAGGAGAACCCGGCAGGCCCGCCGGATTCCGTGTGAGGCAGGGGGAGGCCGGACCTCAGACGGTCCAGCGGTTGGTGATGGGCAACCGGCGGTCGCGGCTGAGGTTGCGGGAGCTGATCTTGGTCCCGGGCGCGGACTGGCGCCGCTTGTACTCGGCGCGGTCGACCAGGCGGATGACCCTGCGGACGAGTTCGGGGTCGTACCCCGCGAAGACCAGTTCCGCCTCCCCCTTGTCGGTGCCGATGTAGGCGTCCAGAACCGCGTCGAGGAGGTCGTAGTCGGGCAGCGAGTCGCTGTCGAGCTGGTCGGGCCGCAGCTCCGCGCTGGGCGGCTTGGTGATGGAGTTCTCCGGGATGGGCGGGATCTGGCCGCGGCGCGCGGCGTCGGCGTTGCGCCAGCGCGCGAGGTCCCACACGAGGGTCTTCCAGCAGTCCTTGATCGGCGCGAACCCGCCCACGGAGTCGCCGTAGAGGGTGGAGTACCCGGTGGCGGACTCGCTCTTGTTGCTCGTGGCCAGGACCAGGTGGCCCTCCTGGTTGGACAGGCTCATGAGCAGGGTTCCGCGCACACGCGCCTGGAGGTTCTCGGCGGCCAGTCCGCCCAGCGGCGCCTCGGCGTCCGCCGACGCCCGCTCGAAGGCCGAGACCATGGGGGCGATGGGGACGGTCCGGGTGGCGAACCCCTGCCGCTCGGCGAGTTCCTCCGCGTCGCTGACGGAGTGCCCGCTGGAGTGCGCGCTGGGCAGGAGGAGTCCGTGGACCCTGTCGGAGCCCAGCGCGTCCACCGCGATGGTCGCGACCAGCGCGGAGTCGATGCCGCCGGAGACGGCGACCAGGACGGAGGCGAACCCGTTCTTGGCGACGTAGTCCCGCAGTCCCACGACCAGCGCTTGGTACACCTCGCCGGTGTCGGACAGCGGATCGGGCCTGGGTGTGACGGTGTTCTCCCGCGGCGGGTAGGGCGTGACCGGCGTGTCGGAGAGGGTGCGGCGGACCACCCGCAGGCCGTCCGCCTCGGCGCCGTCGGGCACCCCGGCGTCGGGCCGGTCGGGCAGGTCGAGATCGGCCACGAGCAGCGTCTCGACGAACTGGGGGGCGCGCGCCAGGAGTTCGCCGTCGGCGTCCACGACCAGGGAGTCGCCCTCGAAGACGAGGTCGTCCTGGCCGCCGACCATGTTGACGTAGGCGAGCGCGGCGCCGGTCTCGCGCGCACGCCGCTGGCACAGTTCGAGGCGCACGTCGTCCTTGTGCCGCTCGTAGGGCGAGCCGTTGAGGGAGACGACGAGGTCGACCCGGGCGGCACGAGCGGCCGTGACCGGTCCGGACTCGCGCCACAGGTCCTCGCACACGACCAGGGCCACGTCGACCCCGTGGACGCGCAGGACGGGGAGGGTGTCGCCGGGGACGAAGTTGCGGAACTCGTCGAAGACGCCGTAGTTGGGCAGGTGGTGTTTGGCGGAGGAGAGCACCGACCGTCCCCGGTGCAGGACGGCCACCGCGTTCTGCGGGGCTCCGGCGGGCAGTCCGCCGTGCGGCGCGAACCCGGTGGGCGCCGCACCCTCCCGGCGGGAGAGGTGGCCCACGACGACCGGGAGGTCGCCCAGGCCCGCCCGGTCCAGGTCGGCGGCGAGTTCGCGGGTGGCCCGGATGGAGGCGGACACGAAGGAGTTGCGCAGGGCCAGGTCCTCGACCGGGTAGCCGGTGACGACCATCTCGGGCAGGGCCACGAGGTGGGCGCCCTCGCCGGCGGCCCGCCGGACGGCCTCGACGACCAGGCGGCGGTTCCCCGCCAGATCGCCGACGGTGGGGTTGACCTGGGCGAGTGCGATTCTCAGCTGTGCCACGCCTTCGAGGGTAGCCGCCGCGTGTTACGCCTGTGGACCACGGTTCCGCGGGCCCGGGAGCGGTCATAATGCGAGTGTGGGGGCGCGATGTCACCGCCCGGGACGACACGTGCGGAAATACCCCGGAAATATGCGCGCGGCAGACTGGGTCTGGGACACTGTGTCCGGCTTGGCTCCGCGCTCGGCGGACCGGGATCGGGACTGACCGGCATCGAGGAAGGTTGATCGTGAATCGACAGCAGGAATTCGTGCTCCGCACGTTGGAGGAGCGCGACATCCGGTTCGTGAGGCTGTGGTTCACCGACGTGCTCGGGTACCTCAAGTCCGTGGCCGTGGCGCCCGCCGAACTGGAGGCCGCCTTCACCGAGGGCATCGGTTTCGACGGCTCGGCGATCGAGGGATTCGCCCGTGTGTACGAGGCGGACATGCTCGCCCAACCGGACCCCTCGACGTTCCAGGTTCTGCCCTGGCGCAACGAGCCGCACGGCACCGCCCGCATGTACTGCGACATCCTCATGCCGGACGGTTCGCCGTCGTCGGCGGACCCGCGGCACGTGCTCAAGCGGCAACTGGGCAAGGCCTCGGACCTGGGGTTCACCTTCTACACGCACCCCGAGATCGAGTTCTACCTGCTCAAGAAGTTCCCCGAGCACGGGGAGTTCCCCGAGCCGAACGACTCGGGCGGCTACTTCGACCACACCCCGCACAACAGCGCGCACGATTTCCGGCGCAACGCCATCAACATGCTGGAGGCCATGGGCATCTCCGTGGAGTTCAGCCACCACGAGGGCGGCCCGGGCCAGCAGGAGATCGACCTGCGCTACGCCGACGCGCTCACCACCGCCGACAACATCATGACCTTCCGGCTCGTGATGAAGGAGGTGGCGATGGAGCAGGGCGTGTACGCCACGTTCATGCCCAAGCCGTTCACCGAGTACCCGGGGTCGGGCATGCACACCCACCTGTCCCTGTTCGAGGGTGACCGCAACGCCTTCCACGAGCCCGGCGCGGAGTACCAGCTGTCCAAGGTGGGGCGCGGGTTCATCGCCGGTCTGCTGCGGCACGCCGACGAGATCACCGCCGTGACCAACCAGTGGGTGAACTCCTACAAGCGGCTGTGGGACGACCCGGCCGCCTCCGCCGGAGCCGGTGGCGAGGCGCCCGCCTACATCTGCTGGGGCCACAACAACCGGTCCGCCCTGGTGCGCGTGCCGATGTACAAGCCCGGCAAGTCCAACTCCAGCCGGATCGAGATCCGCTCCATGGACACCGCCTGCAACCCGTACCTGGCCTACGCGGTGATCCTGGCGGCCGGCCTCAAGGGCATCGAGGAGGGCTACGACCTGCCCCCCGGCGCCGAGGACGACGTGTGGGCACTCACCGACTCCGAACGCCGAGCGCTGGGCATCCGCCCGCTGCCGCAGAGCCTGGACGAGGCGCTGCGCATCATGGAGAACAGCGAGCTGGTCGCCGAGACGCTGGGCGAACACGTCTTCGACTTCTTCCTGCGCAACAAGAAGGCGGAGTGGCACGCCTACCGCCGCCAGGTCACGCCGTACGAGCTCCAGCGGTACCTGCCGACGCTCTGAGGCGGCGGCCGTCCTCGTGTGGCCCGGCGGTCCGGTGGGACCGCCGGGCCCTGTCGTGTCCGACGGAGCCGCGGGGGCGGACGGGCCCTGGTCGATCCGTCCGGCGGCCCGTCGGCCGCGTCCCACCGGAGGCCGTGGGGCGGGCAGCGGCGTCCGTCGCCCGGGCGCCCGCTCCGGGGGCATGGGAGACGTCACCTGACCCGCGGGACGGACTGGGTACGGGTGGGGGTATGTTGTCATCAACGGAGGTGGTCAAGAGTGGAACTGAAGCCGGAGATGGTCAAGGACGCGCTCACCCGGCTGCGCCGCGCGCGGGGGCAGCTGAACGGTGTGATCTCGATGATCGAGGAGGGCGAGGACTGTGTGGACGTTCTCCAGCAGCTCGCCGCCGTCTCCAAGGCGCTGGACCGCGCCGGGTTCAAGATCGTGGCCACGGGGATGCGCCACTGCAACGCCGCCCGCGAGCGCGGAGAGGAGCCGCCCATGACCGAGGAGGAACTGGAGAGGCTCTTCCTGGCACTGGCCTGACGGCCGGGGCGCCCCCACCGACGTCCGCCCCGGCGGACCTCTCTGAAATTCTCATACCCCCGGGTGTATAAGTCGCTTGCATATACCCCCGGGCGTGTCTGAATCGCAAGGAGCATCGATGATCTTCACGCAGTACTACCTCGACTGTCTGTCCCAGGCCTCCTACCTCGTCGGCGACGAGACGACCGGCAGGGCCGTGGTCGTCGACCCGCGCGTCGACGTCGACGAGTACATCGCCGACGCGCGGGAGCAGGGCCTGACCGTCGAGGGCGTGATCAACACGCACCTGCACGCCGACTTCATCTCCGGTCACTTCGAGATCGCCGAGCGCACCGGCGCGTGGATCGGTTACGGGGACCGGGCCGAGACCCGCTTCCCCGTCCGCCGCCTCTCCGACGGCGAACGCGTCGGTCTCGGCGACGTCACCCTGGAGATCATGCACACCCCGGGGCACACGCCGGAGTCCATCAGCGTCGTCGTGTACGAGCACGCCGACGACGCCGTCCCGTACGGGGTCCTCACCGGGGACGCGCTGTTCGTCGGGGACGTCGGCCGCCCGGACCTGGCCGCCTCGTTCGGCCACACCCCCGCAGCGCTCGCCCCGATGCTCTACGACTCGGTGCACCGCAAGCTCATGTCCCTCCCGGACCGGACACGCCTGTTCCCGGCCCACGGCGCGGGCAGCGCGTGCGGCAAGAACCTGTCGAGCGACCGGTGGTCCACCATCGGCGCCCAGCGCGCGAGCAACTACGCGTGCCAGCCGATGGACGTCGACACGTTCGTCGCGCTGGTCACCGAGGGGCAGGAGGCCGTCCCCGCCTACTTCCCCTACGACGCCGCCCGCAACCGGGAACGGCGCGAACCGGTCGACCTGGACGCCCTGACCCGTCCTCTGGAGAGGGACGCCTTCCTGCGCGTGCGCGCGGAGGGCGCGGTCGTGGTGGACACACGCGACCAGCGGGCGTTCGCCGCCGGACACCTGCGCGGAGCGATCAACATCGGGGTCGACGGCCGGTTCGCCGAGACCGCCGGGATGGTGGTCGAGCCCGGCCAGGACATCCTGATCGTGGCCGATCCGGGCCGGGAACGCGAGGTCGTCACCCGTCTGGCCCGCGTCGGCCTGGAGACCGTCGCGGGATACCTCGTGTCACCGGAGTCCGCCGTGGCCTCGATCCCCGACGAGGTGGAGCGCGCGCCCCGTGTGGACGCCGCCGACCTGCTCCGGCGCCTCGGGGAGCCCGACGCGCCGGTCGTGCTCGACGTACGCGGCACGGCCGAGCGGGAGTCCGGGGCGATCGAGGGGTCCGTCCACATCCCGCTGGCTGACCTGCCCTCCCGCGCGGACGAACTGCCGACCGACCGCGCCGTGGTGGCGCACTGCGCGGGCGGCTACCGCTCCAGTGTCGCCGCCAGTTACCTGCGCAGCCAGGGACGCGACGACGTGTCCGACCTCGTCGGCGGGTTCGACGCCTACCGGATCGCGGCCGCCTGACGCGGGGAGGAGAGGCGGACACGCGTGTCCGTCGCATACTCCCCCCAGTATTACCCTCCGAACCTCCGGGGTGGGAGCCGTCCGCTCCCGCCCCGGTCCCCGCCCACACGACGGAGACCTTCATGACCGACCCATCCATCGACGTCGCGTCGGCCCGAGCCCTGCTCGACGCCGGCCCCGACACCGTGCTCCTGGACGTCCGCACCCCGGCCGAGTACGGGACCGCCCACATCGCCGGATCCGTCAACCTGCCCCTGGGGCTGGTCCGACGCCACCTGGAGCGGGTCACGTCCACCGTCGGCGAACGGCTGATCCTGGTCTGCCAGTCGGGAGCGCGCGCCGAGGAGTGCCGCGCCGTCCTCGCCGACGCCGGACTCACCGGCACCGCGGTCCTGCGCGGGGGCATGGCCGCCTGGTCCGCCGCAGGCGCCCCGGTCGTCCGCGGCCGACAGCGCTGGGCCCTGGAGCGACAGGTGCGCCTGGTCGCCGGAAGCACCGTCCTGGCCTCGGCGATCGCGAGCCTGTGGTGGACGCCCGCCGTCTGGATCGCCGCCCTCGTCGGGGCAGGGCTCACGTTCGCGGCCGTCAGCGACACCTGCGTGATGGGCATGCTGCTCACGAAGCTGCCCCACAACCAGCCGCACGAGGCGATCGACGTGGAGGAGTCCCTGGCGCGCATCGCCCGCGTCGGCGGCACGACCGCCGAGACCGTATGAGTTCCGCGACCGTCCACCCTCGGCAGCGGCGCACCGGCGCCGCCCGGTTCCTGCCACTGCTGGGCTGGTTTCCCGACTGCACCGGCCGTACTCTGCGCGCGGACGCCGTCGCCGGCCTCACCGTCGGGGTCGTGCTCGTGCCCCAGGCCATGGCCTACGCCGCCCTGGCCGGAGTGCCGCCGGCGGTCGGCCTGTACGCCTCGGTCGTCCCCCTGGCCGCCTACGCGTTGCTGGGAACGTCGGGCACCCTGGCGGTCGGCCCGGTGGCGGTCACGTCACTGATGACCGCCGCCGCGCTGGCGCCGCTCGCCGACGGCGATCCGGCACGCTACGCCGCGCTGGCCGCCCTCCTCGCGCTCATGGTCGGCGCGGCGCAGCTGGTCATGGGGGCGGCCCGGCTCGGCGGGATCGCGGACTTCCTGTCGCACTCCGTGCTGTCGGGGTTCGCATCGGCCTCAGCCGTCCTCATCATGGCGAGCCAGGTGAGGGACCTGTTCGGTCTGCACGCCGTACGCGCGTCCACACTGCCGGAGACCGCCGCGGCCGTCGCCGGCGGTCTGACGACGGCCCACGGGCCGACCGTCGCCGTCGCGGCGGTCGCCGCCGTCGTCCTGTTCGCGGTCGGACGCCTGTTCCCGCGTGTCCCGGCGTCGCTCGTCGTGGTGGCGAGCCTCACGGCGCTCAGCGCCGCCGCGGGCCTGGAGAGCCGCGGGGTCGCGGTCCTCGGGGAGGTACCGTCCGGGCTCCCGGCTCCCGCGCTTCCGTCGACGCGGGACGCGACCGCCCTGCTGCCCGCGGCGCTGGCGATCGCACTGGTGGGGTTCACGGAGAGCGTGGCGGTCGCCGGGTCCCTGGCACGCCGTACGGGGCAACGGATCTCCCCCAACGGGGAACTGGTGGCGATGGGCGCCGCCAACGCGTCGTCCGGCCTGTTCGGCGGACTTCCGGTCGCGGGCGGGTTCGCCCGGAGCGCGGTCAACCTCGCGGCGGGCGCCCGGACGCCGGTGGCGTCCCTGGTCAGCGCCCTGGTCGTCGCGGTGACGGCGCTCCTGTTCACCCCGTTGATGTCCGCCCTTCCCTCAGCGGTCCTGGCCGTCACGGTCGTCGCCGCCGCGGTCGGTCTGGTGGACGTACGGGGAGCGGTCACGGCCTGGCGCACCCGCCGGTCCGACGGCCTCGCCCTGGTGCTGACCTTCGCCGCCACCCTGCTGTTCGGGGTGGAGCCGGGCATCGCCACCGGGGTGGCCTTCAGTCTCGGCGCGTTCCTGTGGAGGTCCTCGCGGCCGCACACCGCCGAACTCGGCCGGGTGCCGGGGACTGGGACGTTCCGCAACCTGGAGCGGTTCGAGGGGCTGGACACCGAACCGACGATCGCGGTGGTCCGGGTGGACGCGCCGCTGTACTTCGCCAATGCCCACCGGGTCGCGGACACGCTGCTCGCCGCCGTCGAGGGGCGGCCGGAGGTCCGCACCCTCGTGCTCGACGCCTCGGCGATCGGCGGCTGCGATCTCGACGGCGCCCACGCCCTGACCGAGACTCGCCGGGCGCTGCGGTCCCGGGGGATCACGCTGCGGTTGGCGACGGTGCGCGGTCCGGTGCGCGACGTGCTGACCGGGGACGGCGTGTGGGACGACATGCGCGACGCGGGTCAGGTGCATCCCGACGTGGCGTCGGCGGTCTCCGTCGCGCGCGGCGCGGCGAGCACGGAAGCGGGGGACCCATGACGCGGTGCGCGCTCCGGCGCCGCAGGTCAGCCGAGGCCGAGTTCGCGGGCGCGCACGGCCGCGGCGTTGCGGTTGGACACCCCGAGCTTGGCCATGAGGTTGGTCAGGTGCACGCTGACCGTCTTCGCCGAGATGGACAGGGCCTGGCCGATCTCCCGGTTGGTGCCGCCCTTGGCGACCTCGGCGAGCACCTCCGCCTCGCGCCGGGTGAGTCCGGCGGGCGGGACCGGCTCCGCGCCCACGGGGCGGGCGCCGCTCTCCAGGGCGCGCCCGGCTCCCTCCACCAGACCGTGACGCACCCGCAGCAGCGCCGCCTGACGTCCGACGAACGCCAGACCGAGGCGCGCCGCCGTCGCGTCCGCGTCGGCGAGGTGGTCGGCGGCACGGCGGCGGTCGCCGGCGCGCAGCGCGGCACGGACGGCCGCCAGCAGGATCTCGGCGCGGAGCAGCGTCCGCCCCTGTGCCCGGGCCAGGTCGAGGGCTTTCTCGCAGGACTCCAGGGCCTCCTCGGGGGCCTCGGCGACCAGGGCGCCGAGGTGCTCCGCGGCCAGTCTGCGTCCGGGATGGCCCCGCCACGCGCGCAGGCGCTCCCGGGCCTCGCGCGCCCCCGTGAGGATGTCCCGCACCTCCTCCCCCCGCCGCGCGTCCTCGGCGAGGACGACCGCGACCTCGGCGATGAAGGGGAGTGTGAGGGCGTACAGGTCCTCCGGGAGGCGCCACACGTAGGCCGTCGCGCGGTCCAGCAGGTCGCGGGCGAAGGCGAGGGCCTCCGCCGGGCGCCCCTCGTACAGGGCGAGCCGCATCGAGTTCACGTGGACGGGCAGGTACTCGGTCGGTGAGCTGCTGCTCTCGGGCAGCAGTCGGCGGAACTCCGCCATGGCCGTCCGCAACCGGTCGACGTCCCAGCGGTGGAAGGCGACCTCCATCACCACGGTCAACGCCCTGGGCTGGACCACGGAGTCGCCGGTGATCCGGTCCAGGAACGGCTCGACCCCGTCCAGACGCCCCTCGATCAGGCGGGACACCGCCATCGCGTAGAGGAAGGGCCCGCTCTGCGTGCGCGCGAGCCCCGACTCCTCACAGCGCCGCAACCCCTCGGCCGCGTTGGCCACGACCTCCTCGATCCGGCCCAGGTGCTTGAGGGCGCCGCCCCGGTTGACGAGCCCCCGCAGTTCCACCATGACGAACCCGTGCGCGCGGGCGAGCGCGACGCCCTGCTCCAACAGCTCCAGCCCGCGGGCGCCGTCATGGGACTGGGCGAGGTTGCCCAGGGTGATCAGCGCGTCCGCCTCGCTGCGGCGGTCGCCCAGGTCCCGGGCCAGGGAGAGCGCACGGGCGGCGGACCGCCGTGCCTGGTCGGCGTGCCCGCGCATCATCAGCGTGGCGGCCAGGGTGGCTCCGATCGCGGCCCGGCGCGGATGCCCGGGCGGCATGACGGTGAACGCGTCGCCGAGGTCCTCCAGGGCGCCGTCCCGACCCAGCTCCTTCAACGCCTTGGCGCGCGCGTGCCGGAGCCCGCCGATGAGTTCCGCCTCGGCTGGGCGCGGCCCTCCCGAGTCATGGAACCCGGTGGCCCCGAGTTCGAGCAGTCCGTCCGTGGCGTGGGCGACGGCGCGGCGCAGCGAACCGGCCACCAGCGACACCTCGGCGGCCCGGCGCAGCACCTCTCCCCGCGGCTGGCCCACCCGCTCGGCGGCGTCGGGAACCCGGTCCCACAGCTCCAGGACCCGTTCGAGCAGTGCCAGGTGCTCGGGGTAGGCGGCCGCGTCGGCCGCGTGGTCGGCGGCCCGCCAGGCGCAGGTCAGCGCCAGCGGCTGGTCGCGCGCCTCGTGGGCGTGGTGGGCGAGCTGGATCGCCCGCTCCGGCTCCGACAGTCCGGGGACGCCCTGCTCCAGGGCCTCGGCGTAGCGGCGGTGGGCACGGACGCGCTCGCCGGGCATCAGGTCGGTGTGGACGGCTTCGGCGAGCAGGGCGTGCCGGAAGGAGTACCCGGTCGCGGTGGCGCGGAGCACCTGTGCGTCGACGGCTGGCCGCAGGGCCCGGTCGAGGTCCTCCTCGGTGGTGCCCGCCCGTCGTGCGACCGCCGCCAGGAGGGTGTGTTCGACGTGTTCGCCCCCGGTGGCCACCAGGCCGAGCAGGCGGCGCGTGGGGGCGGGCAGTGTCTCGACCGCGGCGAGCAGGAGGTCGCGGGGCCCGTCCGGGAGACCGGCGCCGACGGGGTCGGGGGTGGCGAGGAAGGACTCGACGAAGAGCGGGTTGCCGCCGCTGCGCTCGTAGAGCAGGTCCACGTCGCCGGGGGCGAGCGCGCGCCCGCGCAGCACGGCGGCCTGGGCGGCGACCTCGTCGCGGGTGAGCGGCCCGACGTCGAGCCTTCCGACCCGGGGCAGGCGCTGGAGCTCGGGCAGCAGGCGGCGCAGGGGGTGGGTGCGGTGCAGGTCGTCGGTGCGCACGCTCACCAGCAGGTGGAGGGGGACCGGGCCCAGGTTGCGCAGCAGGAAGACGAGCAGGTCGCGGGTGGAGGCGTCGGACCAGTGCAGGTCCTCGACGACCACGACGAGGCCGTCCGGCCGGGCACGCTCCTCCAGGAAGGTGAGGACCGCCTCGAAGAGCCGGGCGCGGCTCTCGTCGGCGGAGTCCGGGCGCTCGCCGAGTTCGGGGACCAGCCGGGACAGTTCGCGGGCGTGCGCGGTGGCCGGCCGGTCGTCCTCCTCGCGGGCGAGCTGGCGCAGCAGGGTGGTGAAGGGCGCGAACGGGACGCCGTCCGTGCCGAGTTCGAGGCATCCGCCGACGGCGGCTCGGGCCAGCGGGGCGCGGCGCAGGTACTCGTCGATGAGCCGGGTCTTGCCGACGCCCGCGTCGCCGCGGACCAGCACCGCCCGGGCTCCGTCCTCGCGGGTGCGGCGCGCGTCGTCGGTGAGCCGGGCGAGGTGGTCGTCGCGGCCCACGAAGGCGGAGGCGTGGTCGTGGTCCAGCATGCCGCCCAGTATGTCGGTTTCGCACACCGGACGGCACTGCCTGGACCGTGCCGGACGCGGAGCGCCTCCCGTCCGGCTCCTGCCGCGCTCCGCTCAGTCGACGCCGAGCCACAGGTCGGGGCCGAACACCTCGTAGTGGACGCTGCGCGCCGGGACGCCCGCGGCCAGCACCTGTGCGCGCACGTCGCGCATGAAGGGCAGCGGGCCGCACAGGTAGACCTCGCAGTCCTCGGGCAGGTCGACGCCGCTCAGGTCCATCCGCCCGGACCGGTCCCGCTCACCGCTCTCGTACCAGGTGAGCAGGTCGGCGCCGGCGATCCGACCGGCCAGGGCCGCCGTCTCCTCCCGGTGCGCGTGGTCGTCGGCCGAGCGGTCGGCGTGCAGGACCAGGACGCGCCGGTCCGGGTGGTGCTCGGCGATGTGCCGCAGCATCGCCAGCATGGGGGTGCAGCCGATCCCGGCGGACGCAAGCACGACCGGGCGCGCGTCGTCCGAGAGCGCGACGTCTCCGGCGGGGGCGGACACCTCCAGCGTGTCCCCCACGCGCACCGTCTCGTGCACGAGGGCGGAGACCTCCCCCTCGGGGGCCCGCCCCGCGCGTGCGCGCTTGACGGTGATCCCCCGCCGCCGTCCCTCCGCACCGGTCAGGGTGTACTGGCGCGCCTGCCGGACACCGTCGGGCATCCGCAGCCGCACGCTCACGTACTGGCCGGGACGGAACCCGGGGGCGGGGCCGTCGTCCCCGGGTTCGAGGGTCAGGGAGACCGCGTCGCGGGTCAGTTCCCGGCGCTCGACCACGCGCCAGACGCGCCAGACGTCTCCCCCGTCGAGGCCGCGGCGGGCGTACAGGCGGGCCTCCAGGGCGGTGAGGGCGCCGGCCATGAGCCAGTACACCTCGTCCCAGGCCGCGACCGTCTCGGAGGACGCCGCGTCGCCCAGAACCTCGCCGATGGCGGCGAAGAGGTACTTGTGCACGATCACGTACTGGTCGTCGGTGACGCCGACGGAGACGTGCTTGTGGGCGATCCGCGAGAGCAGGGCGTCCGGCCGCTCGTCCGGGCGCTCCAGGAGCGCGGTGGCGAACGCGGCGATCGACCCCGCGAGCGCCCGACGCTGTTCCCCGGTGGCCTGGTTGCCGCGGTTGAACAGGCCGTCGAGCAGTTCGGGCCGGTCGCCGAGCATCGACGCGTAGAAACGGCTGGAGATCTCGTCCAGCGCTCCGGCCACGACCGGGATCGTGGCCCGGATGACGGCCGCCGACTCGGTGGAGAGCATGGGTCCTCCCTCGGCCCGGGCACGGTGCCCGGACACAGAAAATTAGCATCTGAGATGCATATTAAAATCGCTCCGGGGACACCCCTCACCGGGGCCCGCGAACACGGGAAGCGGCAGCTCAGCGGGGGGTGCGCGGAGAAGCCAACAGGACCAGGACGTCCTGGGCCGGCTGCGTCACGAGGGACTGCACGGTCACGCCGTCCAGAGACGCGTAGAAGGCCTCGCGCGCCTCGCGCAGGGCCACGCGCAGCCGGCAGGCGGCTCTCAGGGGACAGGGAGGATCGTCCTCACAGCCCGCGAGGTCCCCGTCTCCCTCCAGATCCCGGACGATCTCGCCCACCGACGCACGTCTTCCGCGGTCGGTGAGCAGCAGGCCGCCGCCCCGGCCCCGACGCGCCTCCACGATCCCGGCCTCGGACAGGCGGGCCACGGCTTTGGCCATGTGGGTGTAGGGCACGGCGAGCATCCCCGCGACGGTCCTGGTGGTCAGGAGTTCGCCCTCCTCAGCCACCGCGAGCCGCATGACGAGTCGCAGGGAGACGTCGGTGAAGGCGGTCAGGCGCATGGTTCCACGGTAGCCGCGGCCGGCTCCCGGCGCCCACGCCGCGTCAGCCGGGGCTCTCCTCCCCGCGCCCGTCCGCGCCCACCTCCGACCGCCCCTGCCCCTCGGCGGGCTGGTGGCGACCGGCCTCACGCGGCATCCAGATGAGCACGACGACCAGTCCGAGCAGTCCGATCGCCAGTGAGATGAGGGCGGCCAGGTGCAGCCCGGACATGAACGCCTCCTTGGCCGGGTCCACGAGTGCGCGGCCCGGCTCTCCGATGTGCCGGGCGACCGCGAGGGTGCCCTCGATCGACTCCCCCGCCGCGTGCAGGTCCTCGGGGCTGGTGCGGGCGGCCCCCTCGCCCGCCGCGAACGCGTCGAGCGCCGGGGAGATCTCCGCGCGGTAGCGCGTGGAGATCACCGCGCCCAGGACCGCGACCCCCATCGCCGTCGCGACCTGGCGCACCGTGTTCTGCACCGCCGAGGCGGCGCCGGCCTTGCCCGGCGGGACGGCGGACATGATCGCGTCGGTGGCCGGGGTCAGCACGCTCGCCATCGCCGCCGCCTGGAGGAAGAAGACCACGAGGATGAGAGGGACCGGCGTGTCCTCGGTGAGCCGGCTGAAGAACAGGAAGCTCCCGCACGCCACCAGGACGCCGACCGCGGCGACCCAGCGCGGGCCCACCCTCCGTACGAGCGTCGGGCTCAGCGGCGCCATGATCATCTGGCCCACGGCGGAGGGCAGCACCAGCATCCCGGCGACGAACGGCGTGAACTCGCGCACGCTCTGCCAGTAGAAGCTGAGGAAGAAGATGATCCCCGCCATGCTGAAGAACAGCACCATGATGACGGCGATCGCGACGCTGAACCGGGGCTCGCGGAAGAACCGCACGTCCAGCGAGGGGTCGGGGGTGCGCGACTCGTGCACGAGGAAGGCCGCGACCAGGACCGCGCCCGCGACGAGCGCGCCGTACACGTCCCAGTCGGCCAGCGACGCCCGCTCGCCCGCGGTGATGATGCCGTAGATGAACAGCACCAGGCCCGGCACGGACAGCACCACGCCCACCACGTCCGGCCGCCCGGGGTCCGGGTCGCGCGACTCCGGGATGAGGAAGAACACCAGGGCCAGCCCCAGCAGGACGAACGGCACGTTGATGAGGAAGATCGACCCCCACCAGAAGTTCACCAGGAGCAGTCCGCCCGCCGTCGGTCCGATCGCCAGGGCCAGGCCCACCGAACCCGCCCAGATCCCGATCGCGCGTCCGCGCTGCTCGGGCGGGAACACATGGGTGATGACCGACAGCGTCTGCGGCATCACCATGGACGCGCCCAACCCCATCGCCGCCCGGGCCAGGATGAGCTGTTCGGGCGAGGCCGAGTAGGCCGAGCCGACCGACGCCGCACCGAACACCACGAGGCCGCACACCAGGAGGCGCCGGCGCCCCCAGCGGTCGCCCAGCACCCCGAAGGTGAACAGCAGACCGGCGAAGACCAGCGTGTAGGAGTTGATCGCCCACGCCAGTTCCGCCTGGCTCGCGCCCACCCCGGTCTCGGGGTCCGACAGCGTCCGCAACGCGACGTTGAGGATCGTGTTGTCGGCGACGATCACCAGCAGGCAGATGACGAGCACCGCGAGGGCACCCCACCGACGCCGGTACGCGGTCAGGTCGTCCACGTCCCACCTCCACCCAGAGTTTCACGGAATGATCCCATGTCCTGATCCGGTTGTATCCCAAGGAATGCGGCGAATCGGCGGCATGCGATGATGCTGGCGTGCGGGACCGGTCGCCCACCGAACAGTGGTGCGGCTCCCCGTTCCGCACACGTAGGGTCCTCCTGGGACCCACCGGCCCCCAGGGCCTCCCCGCGTCCGCGCGGGACGATCTCATCCACACGTCCGGGGACACCACACGGTGCTTCGAGACCACGGAGGAAGACACATCATGACCATCTCGACCCAGCCCCCCTCCGACGGGAAGACCCTGTACGGCGGGGTCACCAGTCGGCGCGTCACCGTCCGCGACCTGGCCGCGGCCAAGAAGCGCGGCGAGCGCTGGCCGATGCTGACCGCCTACGACGCTCTCACCTCCCGGATCTTCGACGAGGCGGGCATCCCCGTCCTGCTCGTCGGCGACTCGGCCGCCAACGTCGTCTACGGCTACGACACCACGGTGCCGGTGACCATGGACGAGCTGGTGCCGCTGACCGCGGCGGTGTCCCGCTCCACCCAGCGGGCCCTCGTCGTGGCCGACCTGCCGTTCGGCGCCTACCAGGGCTCGCCCCAGCAGGCCCTGGAGGCGGCGACCCGCTTCATGAAGGAGGGCCGCGCCCAGGCGGTGAAACTGGAGGGCGGCCACGCGGTGGCCCACCAGGTCGAGCTGCTGGTCTCGGCCGGGATCCCGGTCATGGGGCACATCGGCCTGACCCCCCAGTCCGTGAACACCCTCGGCGGGTACCGGGTCCAGGGGCGCGGCGAGTCCGCCGCCACGCTGCTCAAGGACGCCAAGGAGCTGGAGCGGGCGGGCGCGTTCTCCGTCGTGCTGGAGTGCGTGCCCTCCGACCTGGCCGCCCAGATCACCGAGCAGTTGAGCATCCCGACCATCGGCATCGGCGCGGGCCCGTCCACGGACGCCCAGGTGCTGGTGTGGCAGGACATGGCCGGGCTCAGCCCGAAGGTGGCCAAGTTCGTCAAGACCTACGCCAACCTCGCCGAGACCCTGCGTGAGGCGGCCTCCGGCTTCGCCGACGAGGTCGTGGGCGGCGCCTTCCCCGAGGAGCGCCACTCCTACGCCAGCTGACCGGAGCCGGAACCGGCTCCGGTCGACCGGATCCGCCGGTCGGGGCGTCCGCTCCGACCGGCGGATCCGTGTCCGGCGCCTCCCCGTGCCCGCTTCCGGAGTGTGAGCCAGGCTACTTTCCGAACGGTACTCGGTAGTACAGTCGCTGCGTACCCAGCACCGACACGGGCCGGGGGCCGGCCCTCCGGGGAGGACAGATGCGCGTTTCGATGCCGCTCCAGTACGCGGGCGAGCCCAAGGCCGCCGTGGAGCAGGTGGTCGAACTGGAAAAGGCCGGTCTGGACACCGTGTGGGTGGCCGAGGCCTACGGGTTCGACAGCCCCACCCTCATGGGCTACATCGCCGCCCGCACCGAGACGGTCGCGATCGGGTCGGCGATCCTCCCGCTGTACACCCGCACGCCGAGCCTGGTGGCGATGACCGCCGCCGGGCTGGACGACCTCTCCGGCGGCCGCGCCATCCTCGGCCTGGGCGCGAGCGGCCCCCAGGTGATCGAGGGGTGGCACGGAGTCGCCTACACCAAGCCGTTGGCGCGCACCCGCGAGACGATCGAGATCTGCCGCAAGATCTGGGCGCGCGAGGAGCGCCTCACCCATGACGGGTCCGTCTTCCAGCTCCCGCTCCCTCCGGCCGAGGGCACCGGGCTCGGCAAACCCCTCAAGATCATCAACCACCCCGTGCGCCCCGACATCCCCGTCTACGTCGCGGCGTTGGGTGAGAAGAACGTCCAGATGACCGCGGAGATCGCCAACGGCTGGCTGCCCCACCTGTTCGTCCCGGAGAAGGCCGGGGACGTGTGGGGGGAGGCCGTCGCGAAGGGGAGGGCCAGGCGCGATCCCGCCCTGGGCGATCTGGAGATCGCGGCCGGAGGCCTGCTGGCCATCGGCGAGGGCGAGGACACCAAGCGGCTGCTCGACCACGTGCGCCCGATGATCGCGCTGTACGTGGGCGGCATGGGCGCGCGGGGGAGGAACTTCTACAACACCCTCGCGCGCCGGTACGGGTACGAGGAGGCCGCTGAGACGATCCAGGACCTGTACCTGGACGGGCGCAAGGACGAGGCGGCCGCGGCGGTGCCGGACGAGTTCGTCGAGCTGACCAACATGGTCGGGCCCGAGTCCTATGTGCGCGAGCGCGTGGAGGCGTTCCGGGAGGCGGGCGTGACCCAGCTCAACGTGACCCCGGTCGGCGAGAACCCGGCGGCGCTCATCGAGAAGGTCAAGGGCTGGGTGTCCTGACCCGCCGACGGGCCGCCGCGCGCCCCGCGCGCACGCGGCCGTGATCGGACGAGCCCCCGACCGCGTGGGCGGCCGGTCCGCTCCGACCGGACGCCCCCGCGGTCGGCCCTCAGAGCCCCGTGATCCGGATGCCCGCGTGGGTCCGGTAGCGGCGGTTGACCGCGATGAGGTTGGCCGTGAGCGCCTCGACCTGGTGGGCGTTGCGCAGCCTGCCGCCGAACACCCCGCGCACACCGGGAATCCGCTCGGCCAGGGCGCGCACCTCGTCGGTGGCCGAGCGGTCCTCGCCCAGCACCAGCACGTCCAGGTCGACGGTGTCCACGTCCGGGTCGAGCAGGACGACGGCGGACACGTGGTGGAAGGCGGCGGTGACCCGGCTGTCCGGCAGCACGTCGGCGGCCTGCTGGGCCGCGCTGCCCTCGCGGACCTCCAGCGCGTAGGGACCGCGCTTGTCGAAACCGAGCGGGTTCACGCAGTCCACGACGATCTTGCCCGCCAGGACGTCCGCCAGTCCGACCAGCAGTTCGCGGTGCCCCTCCCAGGGCACGGCGACGATGACGATGTCACCGGTCGCCGCGGCCTCGGCGTTGGACAGCCCGCGGACGTCGATCTCGGTCTTCTCCGCCGCGACGAGCTCGGCGGCGGCGGTCGCGGCCCGCTCGGCGCTGCGGGAGCCGATGACGACGGTGTGCCCGGCCAGGGCGAACCGTCGGGCCAGCCCCCGCCCCTGGTCACCCGTGCCGCCGAGGACGGCGACCGTCCTGTCCGCGATGTCGGCGCCCTCCGGCGTGGTCGGTTCGGTCATGGGTTTCCTCCCGGACGGGGCGGTCGGTGTCGGGCCTGGGACGCCGCGGCCCGCGCCGCGACGCCCCCCGCCGCGAGCGGCGGGGTCACGCGCCGATCCTGCCAGAGGAGGCCGTGGCCGGGCACACACGGCCCCGCCGTCTCAGCGGTCCTCCTCGTCCTCCCATTCCTCGTTGCGCTCGGCCGCGATGGCGAGCGCCCGTGCCGCCGTGGTCTCGTCCTCGTAGGGCCCCATGCGCTCCCGGTTGGGGCAGCCCGCCCCCTGTTCGACGCGCATGTGCTTCAGGCAGTACCACCAGTCACCCGTGTGCACCTTGCTCACCGTCACCCGCCTCCCGTCGGTCTGTGCCCCGCACCTGCCGTTCCCATGGTGATGGGCCGCTGTCGGCCGAACCCACGATTCCGGACTCCTGGTCCGGAGATCTCCCGAACGGTCCTGGAGATCGCGGGACGGCACGAGCCGCTCACGCGGGCGTACCCGGGTCCTACCCACTCCAGGGGTGTGCCCGGCATCCCGCTTGGACCCGAACCCCTTTCGGTGACCGAGGCGGCGAGGACGGGAGGGGAGGGTTTTCGGCGGATCCCCTGTGGTGAGGTGGGCGGGAGGGATAGCGGCGGGCCCCCTGTGGTGAGGTGGGCGGGAGGGTTGGCGGCGGGCCCCCTGTGGTGAGGTGGGCGGGAGGGTTGGCGGCGGGCCCCCTGGGGTGAGGTGGGCGGGAGGGTTGGCGACGGTGCTGTACCGGGAGGGTTCCCGGGGGACCCCCTGGGGTGCTGTACCGGGAGGGTTGGCGGCGGGCCCCCTGGGGTGCTGTACCGGGAGGATTGGCGGGCCGACCCCCTGTGGTTGAGCATCCGCGACGGTGACCCTCGAACCCCCTGTGGCCAGGCGCGCGGGGGACGCTCTGCCCAACCCCCCTGGGGCTGAGCAGGGCAGGGATGCTTTGCCCAACCCCCCTGTGGTTGGGCGGGCGGGGAGGGTGTAGACCCCCTTTCCGGTGACGGGTGTGCGGACCGGTGTGGGGCTTGGGGCGGGTGTTTGCTGGACCGTCCACCCCCCGCTCCTGGGGTCGGGGGTGTCATCACTTCGGAATCACGTTCCCACGTGGTGGCCGCCTTCTGCATATCTGTGGACCGTCCGGGGTGACGGTAGGTGAGGGACCTCGCCCTCCGGAACGAATTCGCTGCGCGAACACGCCCTCCGGACGAGCCACACCCCCACCGGTGACCGGGGCAGTAAAACACCACACCCAACCCCCTATGGACCCGAGAACCAGTCGACCCAACCCCCCTTCAGTGACCCTGGGCGGGCACGCGCTCTGTCCGACCCCCTGTGGTTGGCCGACCAGGGACGGTCACCCCCGACCCCCGCGACACAAGGCCCCGGGCGGGCTCTCGGTGGCCCGGGGCGGTCGGGGTTTCCGTCCAATCCCCGAGCCGCACGGCCCCCCGTCGAGAGACCTTGCCGGGGGCCAGCCGAGGAAAGGCGTGCTCCATGCGTCTCCAGCCACGCGCGTCCCACACCGGCCACTGAAGGGGGTTGGCCGCAAACTCTCCCACCTTGCTCGACCCAGGGGGTTGGGGAGTGCACGACCGCCCCGGTCACTGAAGGGGGGTTGGGTTGTCCGGTTCTCGGGTCCACAGGGGGTTGGGTGTGGTGTTCTGGCTCCCCGGTCACCGGTGGGGGTGTGGCTCGTCCGGAGGGCGTGTTCGCGCAGCGAATTCGTTCCGGAGGGCGAGGTCCCTCACCTACGGTCACCCCAGGCCGTCCACAGATATGCAGAAGGCGGCCACCACGTGGGAACGTGATTCCGAAGTGATGACACCCCCGGCCCCAGGAGCGGGGGGTGGACGGTCCAGCAAACACCCGCCCCAAGCCCCACACCGGTCCGCACGCCCGTCACCGGAAAGGGGGTCTACACCCTCCCCGCCCGCCCAGCCACAGGGGGGTTGGGCAAAGCATCCCTGCCCTGCTCAGCCCCAGGGGGGTTGGGCAGAGCGTCCCCCGCGCACCTCGCCACAGGGGGGTTCGAGGGTCACCGTCGCGGATGCTCAACCACAGGGGGGTCGGCCCGAAAACCCTCCCGGTACAGCACCCCAGGGGGCCCGCCGAAAACCCTCCCGGTACAGCACCCCAGGGGGTCCCCCGGGAACCCTCCCGGTACAGCACCGTCGCCAACCCTCCCGCCCACCTCACCACAGGGGGCCCGCCGCCAACCCTCCCCGCCCTGCCCAGCCGCTCGATCGCCGAACTCGGACGGTGGTAGGCACGAACTACAATCTGTGCCCATGACTACTCCGCTGGTTCCTGGGCGCATCTCGCCACAACGTTCGGTTCCCTCCCACATCGTCCGGCCGGAGTACGTCGGACGGAAGCACCCGGTCGAGGGTGTTCTGGGGGACGTGCAGACGCCCGAGACCATCGAGCGGATGCGCGAGGCCGGACGGATCGCCGCCCAGGCGCTCCAGGAGGTCGGCAAGCACGTGCAGCCGGGGGTGACCACGGACGAGCTCGACCGGATCGGTCACGAGTTCCTGCTCGACCACGGCGCCTACCCCAGCACTCTCGGTTACAAGGGCTACCCGAAGTCCCTGTGCTCCTCGCTCAACGAGGTCATCTGCCACGGCATCCCCGACGACACCGTGATCTCGGACGGCGACATCGTCAACATCGACATCACCGCCTACAAGGACGGCGTGCACGGCGACACCAACGCCACGTTCCTGGCGGGAGACGCGGCCGAGGAGAACCGGCTGCTGGTCGAGCGGACCCACGAGGCGACGATGCGCGCGATCAAGGCGTGCCGTCCGGGCCGCCGGATCAACGTCATCGGCCGGGTCATCGAGTCCTACGCCCGGCGCTTCGGGTACGGCGTGGTCCGCGACTTCACCGGTCACGGGGTGGGCCCGGAGTTCCACTCGGGCCTGGTGATCCCGCACTACGACGACCCGCGCGCGGACACCGTCATGGTGCCGGGCATGACGTTCACCATCGAGCCCATGATCACGCTGGGCGGGGTCGAGTACGACATGTGGGACGACGGGTGGACCGCCGTGACGGCCGACCGGTCGTGGACGGCCCAGTTCGAGCACACGCTCGTCATCACCGACTCCGGCGTGGAGATCCTCACCCTTCCCTAGACGGTGCGCGGGAGGGCGGCGCGAGGGCCGTCGGCAGGGTCACCGCGTCGGCCCCGACCCGCCGAAGGGCCCTCGACGCCCCGCACACACGCCCGCCCCCGACCGTGCGCCGCCCAGCACGGCCGTCGCGGCGTGCCGACCGCTCGGCACAGGCCCCCGAACGTACCCCCGGACCACGGCGGGTTTCCGAGGACGCGCCTCGGTCCGACGAGTGCCCCGGGTGCCCCGAGCCCCGGGGCGCCGTCGTGTCCGGGGCGCCGCGGATCCCCGGTCCGCATTCCCGGGAACGGCGTCGAGCTGTCACTCTTCCGACAATTCAGACTCCAAATCCACCCATACCACCACATACTTGGTCAATTCGGTGACAAAGCGCGCATATCGGGACACGATTGGCGCATCCTCATAGGCGTGCCGCTCGAACGAGCGGGAGCGACCGGCGCGAAGGCACCGGTCCACACACAGGGAGGAGATCCCAGATGAAGACCATCTCGCGAGTCCTGATCACCGCCGTCGCCGCGCCGACCCTGGTGCTGGGTCTGTCGAGCGCCGCTCTCGCGGACAGCTTCTACGAAGCGGACTCGACCTTCGCGGGCCCCAAGGGCGCCGGCTCGACGCACGTCTGTTCGGCCGCGTTCAACGACGGCTTCGGTTTCGGCGGCTTCGGCGGCTTCGGTTTCGGCGGCTTCGGCCGCGGCGGCTGTGACGATCACCGAGGCCCCTGGATCTGGTAGATCACGACAGCGGCGAGCACCGGACGCCATCCGGATCGCGAGCCTGGTGCCGGGGAGCACGGTCTCCCCGGCACCTTTCGTGCGTCCGGCATCCCGGTGGACCACCCCTTCCACCGCCCCCGGAAACAGCCGTCGAGCTGTCACCCGACCGACACTTCAGGCCCCAAATCACCCCTTCTCACCGCACACTTCGTCAATCCGGTTACAAAGCGCGCATATTCGGCCACAATCTGCGCATCCTCATAAACGTGCCGCTCAACAGAGTGGACCGGCCGGACCGTCCCGGGGCCACGGAGACCAGTACGGGGGCTCAGAAGCCTCCGTCAACCCGGACCACGGCGGAACGGTCGGAAGGGACCGGAGCGAATGCACCGGTCCACACACAGGGGGGAGATCCCATGACGAAGTCCATCTCGCGAGTTCTGCTCACCGTCGTCGCCGCCCCGGCGCTGGCCCTCGGCCTGCCGGCCGCCGCCTTCGCCGACAGCTTCTACGAGGCCAACGCCACCTTCGCCGGCCCGTTCGGCGCCGGTTCGCAGAGCATCTGCTCCGCGGCGTTCGACCGCGACCACTTCGGCTTCGGCTTCGGTGGCGGCTTCCACGGCAAGCGTGGCTGTGACCGTGGCTTCGACCGTCCCTGGTTCGACTAGTCGGACGGACGGCGAGCACCGGACGCCTTCGTCCGGATCGTGAGCCTGGTGTCGGGGAGTCCCGAGCTCCCCGGCACCACAGGTCGCGCCCTCCACACCCGAGACCCGGGTGCGGAGGGCACTTCCGTGTGCGCGGCCTCGGTCCGGACCGCCCCGTGGATAACCCTCGTCCGGGCGGTTAGGGTCGCCGCATGAGAATCCTCGTCTCCGCCGACATGGAGGGCGCCACCGGCGTCACCTGGCCCGCCGACGTCGAGCCCGGAACGGAGCAGTGGCAGCGCTGCAGGGCGATGTTCACCGGTGACGTCAACGCCGCGGTCGCGGGCCTGTTCGCCGGCGGAGCGAGCGAGGTCGTGGTCAACGAGGCCCACGCCACGATGCGCAACCTCCTCCTGGAGCGCCTGGACGAACGCGCCAGCATGATCACCGGCCGCCACAAGGACCTGTCGATGATCGAGGGGATCCAGCACGGCGACTGCGACGGCGTGGTCTTCCTCGGCTACCACTGCGGCGCAGGGGACGACGGGGTGCTCGCGCACACCTACCTGCCCAACGCGGTCACCGGGGTCTGGCTGGACGGCGAGCCCGCCAGCGAGGGGCGGCTCAACGCGGCCGTCGCCGCCGAGTACGGCGTCCCGGTCATCCTCGTCACCGGTGACGACCGCGCGTGCGAGGACGCGGCGACCTACGCGCCGTTCGCCCGCACGGTCGCGGTCAAGGAGCACGTGAGCCGCTACGCCGCGCGCTGCCTCCCCCCGGCGCGCACGGCCGGGGAGATCCGTGCCGGGGCCCAGGCCGCCATGCTGCTCGCCGGAGGGCTCGACCCCGAGGAACCCCGGACGCACGCCGTCGAGGTGGAGTTCGACGCGGCCCACCTGGCGCAGGCCGCCGACGTCGTCCCGGGAGTGACGCGTACGGGCGTGCTCCGGGTCCGCTACACCTCGCCGAGCGCCTACGAGATGATCCGCTGCTTCAAGGCGGTGACCACCCTCGCCGCGCGGGCGATGGAGGAGGACTACGGATGACGGACCGGACCGTCCCAGGGCGTCTTCTGGGCGGCTGACCGGTGCGGCTGTGTACGGTGAGACCGTGGCGCGGGTCACCGTGGCCACACCCGTATCACCGGGCCCCAACGACTCCAGTCGAGAGCGAGACCGCACCCGTGGGCGACCCTTCCGACGCGACGAACGACCTCACCACCGCGGGGGACGACGCCGTCCACCTGGCCCGCGAACTCGTCCGCAGGGACTCCACCAACCTCGGCGGCGGGGAGGGCGACGAACGGGCCGCCGCCGAGTTCGTCGCCGAGGCGTTGGCCGACGCCGGGCTGACGCCGCAGCTCCTGGAACCCGCGCGCCGGCGGTCCAACGTCGTCGCGCGCGTTCCCGGAACCGACCCCGACGCCCCGGCCCTGCTCGTCCACGCCCACCTGGACGTCGTCCCCGCCCGGGCCGAGGACTGGTCCGTCCCGCCCTTCGGGGGCGAGATCGCCGACTGCCCGGTCACCGGCGCCCCGTCGCTGTGGGGGCGCGGGACGGTGGACATGAAGAACACCGTCGCCATGGCCGCGGCCGTCGTCCGCCACTGGGCACGCGGCGGCCTGCGCCCCAGACGCGACATCGTGCTGGCCCTGGTCGCCGACGAGGAGGACAGCGCCGCCTTCGGCGCCGACTGGCTGGTGCGCGAGCACGCGCACCTGTTCGAGGGCTGCCGGGTCGCGGTCGGCGAGCGCGGGGGCCACACGGTCCACGCCCGCACCGCCACGGGTCGTCCGGTGCGGCTCTACCCGGTCGCCGCGGCCGAGCGCGGGAGCGCCTGGCTCAGCCTGCGCGCCCACGGCACGGCCGGACACGGTTCCCGGCCGCCCGGGGACAACGCCGTCGGCGCCCTGGCCGCCGCGATGGCCCGGATCGACGCCCACCGCTGGCCCCTCCACCTGACACCGGTGACCCGCGCCGCGATCGACGCGATCGCCGCCGCCCTGGAGGTCGAGCGCGTGCCGGGGGACACCGACACCAATGAGGCGGTCGACGCCCTCGTGGCCCGGTTCGGGGCGGCCGCCCCGCTCGTGGCGCCGACGGTGCGCAACTCGGCGACGCCCACCACGCTGTCGGCCGGGTACAAGGTCAACGTCGTGCCGGGCGAGGCGATCGGCGGGGTGGACGGACGGGTCCTGCCGGGGGCCGAGGAGGAGTTCGCCCGCACGATGGACGCGCTCACCGGTGACCGCGTGGACTGGGCGTACGACCACGCCTCTCCCCCGGTGGACGCTCCCCTGGGCACCGCGGCCCTGGCGGCGATGCGGTCCGCGCTGGTGGCGCACGACCCCGACGCGCACGTGGTCCCGGTCTGCATGGCCGGCGGCACGGACGCCAAGGTGTTCGCCCGGCTGGGCATCGACTGCTACGGGTTCTCGCCCATGCGGCTTCCGGAGGGGATGGACTACCCGGGTCTCCTGCACGGAGTGGACGAGAGGGTTCCTCTGGAGGGGCTGAGATCCGGGGTGCGCGTGCTGGACGCGTTCCTGCGGTCCTGAGGGACCGCGCCCCGGAACGGGGCGTGAAGGGAGCGCGTCCCACCGGAGACGGCGACGACCATGGACGGTGACGGGTGGGGAAGACGATGACCGAGGTGCGCGGGAGCCGGGAAGCCGTGACCGAGACCGTGCGGAGCCCCCGGGGCGTGCGGGAGCTGGTCCGGCCGCCTCGGCTGCGCGAGGGGGACCGGGTCCGCCTGGTGGCGCCGTGCAGCCCGGTTCCGCCCGCCCGGTTGGCGGCCGCGGCGGAGGTCGTGCGGAGTTGGGGGCTGCGGGTGGAGTTCGGCGCGCACGTGCGCGAGCGGCACCCCCGGCTGCCCTACCTCGCCGGATCGGACGCCGCCCGGGCCGCCGACCTCCAGCAGGCCTGGTGCGACCCGGACGTGGCGGCGGTGTTCTGCGTGCGCGGCGGCGACGGCGCGCACCGCACCCTGGACCTGCTCGACTTCGACGCGATGCGCCGCGCCCGCCCCAAGGCCCTGGTCGGGTTCAGCGACATCACCGCGCTGCACGAGGCCCTCGCTGTGGAGCTGGGCGTGGCCACGGTGCACGGCCCCGTGGTGGGGACGCGGTACTTCGTGGGCGACCAGGTCGCCCAGCACGAGCTGCGCACGACCCTGTTCGCGCCGGAGCAGCGGACGGTGCTGACGTCACCGGGGGCGCACGCGCTGGTGCCGGGACGGGCGCGGGGGGTGACCTTCGGCGGGAACCTGAGCCTGCTCAACGACGGGCTGGCCACGCCGCACAGCAGGCTGTCGGCGGACGGGGGGATCCTGCTGCTGGAGGACGTCGGAGAGGACGTGGCGCGGATCGACCGGATGCTCACCCACCTGCTGCGCACCGGGTGGATGGACGGCGTGGCCGGAGTGGCGCTGGGGACGTGGACGGACTGCCCGCCGGACCTGGGGGTGATCGCCGACCTGATGCGCGACCGGCTCTCGCCGCTGGGGGTGCCGGTGCTGTGGGGGCTGGAGTTCGGGCACTGCGCGGCCCAGCTGACCGTCCCGCTCGGGGTGCCCGCGTGGATCGACGCCGAGGACGGCAGTCTGGAGCTGGCCGTCCCCGGGTTGGAGTGACGGGCCCGGGGCGTCCACCGTCCCCCGGACGGGCCGGTCGGCGTGCCCCGGCGTTCCTCAGACCGCGAGCACACCGCCCCGGGGAGCTAGACTCCGGACATGGTTCGTGAACCGCTGAGCGCCGACCAGATCGAGCGGGGCCGCCTGCTCGGGTCCCTGCTGCGGAGCGCCCGAGGCGACCGGACGATGGTCGACGTCGCGCGTCAGGCCGGGATCTCGGTGGAGACCCTGCGCAAGATCGAGGGCGGCCGCATCCCCACCCCCGCCTTCTTCACCGTGGCCGCCGTCGGCACGGCGCTCGACCTGTCCCTGGACGACCTCCTGCGCCGGGTGCACGAGGCGGTCCCGCGGACCGCCGCCGCCGTCTGACCACCCCTCGGCGCACGCGCGCACGCCGCGCCCGTACCGTGGGAGCCGCCACACCCGTGGCCACGGCGTGTTCCCGGCACGCCCGTGTCCGGCAGTGGTACGAAAGTGGCCGCGCCGTCGAGGACCACCAGGGGGAGACCATGAGCGACCGGACACTGCGCGTCGACGAGGCCGAACTGCGCGGCCTCCTGGACGGGCGCTGGGCGAGGGTCCGCGAACGCGCCCGCGACCTCCTCCAGGGCGAGGAGTTCGCCCCCGTCCGCGGCCTGTCCGTGGACGACCACCGCGCCCGTGTGCTCACCCAGCTCAGAGCACTCGCCAAGACCGAGGTCCCGGCCTACGGGTTCCCCGAGGCGGTCGGCGGCAGCGACGACATCGGCGCCTCGGTCGTCGCCTTCGAGATGCTCGTCGCCGACATGTCCCTCATGGTGAAGGTGGGCGTGCAGTGGGGCCTGTTCGGCGGCGCGATCCGCGCGCTGGGCACCGAGCGCCACCACGCCGAGTACCTGCCCGCCGTGATGAGCGTCGACCTGCCCGGCTGCTTCGCGATGACCGAGACCGGCCACGGCTCCGACGTGCAGCACCTGCGCACCACGGCCGTCTACGACCCCGCGACCGAGGAGTTCGTGGTCCACACCCCCGACGAGTCGGCGCGCAAGGACTACATCGGCAACGCCGCCCGCGACGGCCGCATGGCCGTGGTCTTCGCCCAACTGCGCACCGGCGGCGCGGAGCACGGCGTGCACGCCCTCATGGTGCCGATCCGCGGCGAGGACGGCTCGCCCGCGCCGGGCGTCCGGATCGAGGACTGCGGCGCCAAGGCCGGACTCAACGGCGTCGACAACGGCCGCCTGTGGTTCGACCAGGTGCGGGTGCCGCGCACCCACCTGCTCAACCGGTACGGGGACGTCGCCGCCGACGGCACGTACACCAGCCCCATCGACAACGAGAACCGGCGCTTCTTCACCATGCTCGGCACGCTCGTCCGGGGCCGCATCAGCGTGGCCGGGGGCGCGGGCTCGGCGACCAAGGCGGCGCTGGCCATCGCCACGCGCTACGCCGACACCCGCCGCCAGTTCACCCGGCCCGCGGCCGACGGCGAGCCCGAGCGCGAGGTCCGCGTCCTGGACTACCTCGCCCACCAGCGCAAGCTCCTGCCCGCGCTGGCGCGCACCTACGCGCTGCACTTCGCCCAGGAGGAGCTGGTCACCCGCCTGCACGAGCTGTCCCGCGCCGCCGACCGCGACGAGCACGCCCAGCGGGAGCTGGAGTCGCGGGCCGCCGGGCTCAAGGCGGTGGCCACCTGGCACGCGACCCGCACCATCCAGACCTGCCGGGAGGCGTGCGGCGGCGCCGGATACCTGGCGGAGAACCGCATCCCCCAGCTCAAGGCCGACTCCGACATCTTCACCACGTTCGAGGGCGACAACACGGTCCTGCTCCAGCAGCTCACCAAGGGTCTGCTGACCAACTTCCGGGAGTCCTTCGGCGACCTCGACCAGTTGGGGCTCGTCCGGTTCATGGCGGGACGGGTGTTCGAGGGCGTCATCGAGCGCACGGCGGCCAAGCCGCTGATCGACCGGTTGATCGCTGCCGCCCCCGGGCGCGGCGAGGAGGCCGACCTGTACAACCGGGGCTGGCAGCTGGAGCTGCTGGAGGACCGGGAGAAGCACGTGATCGAGGGGTTGGCGCGGCGGCTGCGCAGGGCGCGGCGGGACGGCGGCGACGCCTTCGAGGTGTTCAACCGGGCCCAGGACCACGTCCTGGCCGCGGGGTGGGCGCACATGGACCGCGTGGTGCTGGAGGCGTTCGTGGCGGGGATCGACCGCTGCGGCGACCAGGCGACCGCCAAGCTGCTCAACCGGGTGTGCGACCTGTACGTGCTGTCGGTCGTCGAGGAGGAGCGCGCCTGGTTCCTCGAACACGAGCGCCTGTCCACGAACCGGGCCAAGGCGGTCAGCCAGGCGGTCAACGACCTGTGCCGGGGACTGCGCCCCTACGCGGTGACGCTGGTGGGCGCCTTCGGTCTGCGCGACGAGTGGCTGGGAGCGCCGATCGCCCTGGGCGCCGAGCACGCCCGCCAGGGCGACCCCGTGCCGGGCCGGGGCTGAAGGGGGGCGGGAGCGTGTCGGCGATCAGGCTGCTGGTGTTGGGCGCGGTCCGGCTGCACGGCCGTGCGCACGGCTACCAGGTGCGCGCCGACCTGGAGCACTGGGGCGCGCACGAGTGGTCGACGGCCAAGCCCGGGTCGGTCTACCACGCGCTCAAGCAGCTGGCGCGGCAGGGGCTGCTGGTGGCGCACGAGGTCGCGCCGTCCACCGCCGGCGGGCCGCCGCGCACGGAGTACGAGATCACCGCGCGCGGCACGGACGAGTACCTGTCCCTGTTGCGCGCGGCGCTGTCCAGCCACGACGAACGGCTGGACGTGCTGTCGGCGGCGCTCGGGTTCATGGTGGACCTGCCGCGTGAGGAGGTGCTCGGGCTGCTGCGCCAGCGCGTCACCGGCCTGGAGTCGTGGCGGGGAGGCGTCCTCGACCACTACGACCCGGAGCGGGGGCCCGCGGGGGACGACCACATCGGGGAGATCCTGGACCTGTGGACGCACACGGCGGAGTCCGACGCAGCGTGGACCCGCGCGCTGATCCGGCGGATCGAGGACGGCGCGCACGCCTTCGCGGGCGAGGACGGCGCGCCGTTCGAGGGGCTGCTGGCCGGGGACGCGTAGCCGATCGGCCGGAGCAGGGGCGGGGACGGGCTTCGGCGCCGAGACCGGGGGCTCAGGGGCGGTCGACCGTTCCGCTGTCCGGCCCGCCCGGCTCCTCGTCCAGCCACAGACGCAGGTCATCCGCATTGCGCAACTCGACCTCGACCACCTGCCGCTCCTCCTGGGTGAGGGCGATCCCGCGCAACTGGCCGAGCCAGTCGGCCGTGTCCTCGTGCTCGCCCAGTGCGGTGGACAGCTCGACCAGCATCGCCAGGGCCGTGGCGCGCTCCACGTCGGTGGCCTGGTTCCCGCGCCTGCGCAGTGCGGACCTGATCTGCCGCGAAGCCGCCAGGTCGTCGGTCTTGAAGTCGCGCAGGATCCGGGCGCCGTCGAGGGCCCGCGCGAACGGCGGCAGGTCCTTGGAGCCGCCGTACTCCAGCTCTTCCGGTTCGTCGCGCTGGATGAAGATGATGGAGTTGCCCGAGGGGTCCATGAGGGTGAAGCGGCTCGCGCCGGGCCGGTACCGGGTGACGCGGGGAAGGCCGCGTCCGAGGACCTTGCCGTAGGTCCGGCGCATGCCCTGGGTGACGGCGGCGTGGTAGGCGGCGACGTCGTCGACCATGACCAGGCACCCGCCGGTGTGCTCGATCGCGGGGTCGAGGCCCTTCGGCGGGCGGCCGAAGTGCAGGTCGAAGCCGCTCCATCGGAACGCCAGGTAGAGGTAGGGCCGGCGCTGGTCGTAGGTGACCTCGAAGCCGATCGCGCGGAAGAGTTCGATCGTCGCCTCCGGGTCGGCGCAGTGCAGCACCGGGACGACCGCCTCGTTGGCGCGCACGCCGAGCGACCGCTGGTCGGGGCCGTCCTTCCGCTCGGCTCCGGATGTCGTCGCGCCCGCCTCGGAGGGCGTCCGACTGGGCGCGCCCTCCCTCTCCGCGCCCGACACCGTCACAGGATCGATCCCCGTCGCACCGCCGCGTCCAGCCATGGCCCGAACCCCCAACTGATCAAGTTTGACTACTTGGCGAGCGTAGGCCCCTCCACGGCCACTAGTCAAACTTGACCAATGGGCGGCCCGCACGTCCCCGCGCAGCACGCGGACCACGGAGTCGCCCGGGAACCGCCCGCCGCCTCCACGACGGCCATGCGGCACGGGGCCGACCCCCGCGGACCCGCTCGCGCGAGACCCTTCCGTTCGCGGCGTGACCTACCTAACATGAGGGAAATTCACGTTAGGTAGGTCGTCCGTGCGCACACCCCCCGCGCGATCCCCCTCCCCCGACCCTCCGCCCGGCGGTCGCTCCCCCGTCCCCGCCGCACTGGCCGAGCCCGTACGGCCGGTCCGCGCCCCCTGGGTCGCGGGGATCTGCCTGGCCAACCTCGGCATGTGGATGGGTTTCTTCGGCCCGCTCCAGGTCCTGCTCCCCGAACAGATCGGCCTCATCGCCCCCGATGCCAAGGAGGCCGCGCTCGCCTGGGTGACCGGGGTCGGCGCGGCCGTCGCCATGGCCGCGACCCCGCTGGCCGGGGCGCTGTCGGACCGCACCACCGGGCGCTTCGGGCGGCGCCGGCCATGGGTCCTCGCGGGCGCGGTGCTCGGCGCGGTCGGGCTGGCCGTGCTCGGACTGCGGGAGACGACGACGGGCGTGCTCGTCGGCTGGTCCTTCGTCCAGGGAGCGCTCGCGTGCCTGAACGCGACCCTGCTCGCCGCCGTCCCCGACCACGTGCCCGTGCGCCAGCGCGGCGCGGTCTCGGGCTGGATCGGCATCCCCCAGTCCGTCGGCGTGGTCGTGGCGGTGCTGCTGGTGACCACGGCGGTCAGCGGCACCGCGCCCGGCTACACCCTGATCGGCGTGCTCCTGCTGGTCTGCGCCCTGCCCTTCGCCCTCCTGGCCCCCGACCCCCCGCTCCCGCGCTCGGCCCGCCCGCCGTGGGGCGACCTCGTCCGGGGCATGTGGGTCTCGCCGCGCCGTCACCCCGACTTCGGCTGGGCCTGGCTGACCCGGTTCCTCATGCAGACCGGAAACGCCCTGTTCACGCTCTACCTGCTGTACTTCCTGCGCGACGGCGTGGGCTACGAGGAGCTCTTCCCCGGTTCCTCGGCGGCCGACGGGCTGCTGACGCTGATCGTCGTGTACACCGTGGCCGTCGTGGCCACGACCGTGCTGGCGGGACTGGTCTCGGACCGGATCGGCCGCCGCAGGGGCATGGTCGCGCTGTCCGGCGGCGTGATGGCGGTGCCCGCCTTCCTCCTCGCCGCGTTCCCCACATGGTCGATGAGCCTGGCGGGCGCCGTGGTGCTGGGGGTGGGGTTCGGGGTGTTCCTGGCCGTGGACAACGCCCTGGTCACCCAGGTCCTGCCGAGCGCCGACGGGCGGGCCAAGGACCTGGGCATCGTCAACATCGCCAGCGCCGGCCCCCAGGTGATCGCACCCGCGCTGGCGGGTCCGATCGTCGTGCACCTGGGCGGCTACCCGGTGCTGTACACCGTGTGCGGCGTGCTCACCGTGCTGGGCGCCGCACTCGTCTGGAAGATCCGAGGGGTCGCGTGACGCGGCCCCAGACCCGAGAGGACACCACCGTGCCGTCACCGT
The DNA here is from genome assembly GCF_044457925.1 of Nocardiopsis sp. NPDC050513. Classification (NCBI taxonomy): domain Bacteria; kingdom Bacillati; phylum Actinomycetota; class Actinomycetes; order Streptosporangiales; family Nocardiopsidaceae; genus Nocardiopsis; species Nocardiopsis sp. NPDC050513. The sequence continues at coordinate 91,645 of NZ_JBITHK010000008.1, forward strand.
TCCTGTGGGGGGTCGCCTCCGCCGCGCTCCAGGTCGAGGGCGCCCTGACGGAGGACGGGCGCACCCCGTCGATCTGGGACGCCTTCCACCTGCGCCCCGGCGCCGTCCGCGACGGCCACGGCCCCGAGGTCGCGTGCGACCACTACCACCGGTGGGCCGAGGACGTCGAGCTGCTGGGGCGCCTGGGGGTGACCGCGTACCGGTTCTCGGTCTCGTGGCCGCGCGTGGTCCCCCACGGCCGGGGCCCGGCGAACAAGCACGGCCTGGCCTTCTACGACCGGCTGGCGGACGCCCTGCTGGAGCGGGGGATCGAGCCGGTGCCGACGCTGTTCCACTGGGACCTGCCGGTGGAGCTGGACGAGGCGGGCGGGTGGTCGTCCCGCGACACCGCCGAGGCGTTCGCCGCGTACGCCGCCGTCACCGCCGACGCGCTGGGCGACCGCGTGCGACGCTGGATCACGCTGAACGAGCCGGTCGTGCACACGGCCTACGGGCACGCGTTCGGGATCCACGCCCCGGGCAGGACCCTGGACGTGCCGGGCGTGCTGAAGGTCGCGCACCACCAGCTGCTGGCGCACGGGCTGGCGGCGCGGGAGCTGCGGTCGCGTGGTCTGGAGGTCCTGCTCACCAACAACTACTCCCCCGTCAGCCCCAAGGGCGACGGGGACGCGGCGGCGGCCGAGGCCTACGACGCCCTGCACAACCGGCTGTTCACCGACCCCGTACTCACCGGTGGCTACCCGGACCTGTCGGCCTTCGGGGCACGCGGGGTCCCGGGCGTGCGCGACGGGGACCTGGACCTGATCGCGGGCAGCGTGGACGGGCTCGGCGTGAACTACTACAACCCGACCCTGGTGGCCGCGCCCGCCGAGGGGGCGGGGCTGCCGTTCGACCTCGCCGAGATCACGGGGGTGCCGACGACCGCGTTCGGCTGGCCGGTGGTGCCGGAGGGGCTGGAGCGGCTGATCGACCTTCTGGGCGAGCGCTACGGGGCCGAGCTCCCGCCGCTGTACGTCACGGAGAACGGGTGTTCCCAGACCGACGCCGTCACGCCCGACGGGCGGGTGCCCGACCCCGAGCGGATCGCCTACCTGCGCGACCACATCGCCGCGGTGGACCGGGCCCGGGAGCGCGGCGCCGACGTGCGCGGGTACTTCGTATGGACGCTGACGGACAACTTCGAGTGGGCGGAGGGCTACCACCAGCGGTTCGGACTCGTCCACGTGGACCACGCGACCCAGCGGCGCCTGCCCAAGGACTCGTTCGACTGGTACCGCGATCTCATCGCCGAACGACGCTGACAATATTTTCGTGCGGTTTCCAATATGTTCGTATAGTCTGGTCGCATGGGAACGATCTTCGGGGCGGACGACCGCCCCTCCGACGACCTGACGGCCAGGGCCCGCATCAGGGACGCCGCGCTCGCGCAGTTCGCCGAGCACGGGACCAGGGGCGCGACGATGAAGGGCATCGCCGATGCGGCCGGGGTGTCCACCGGGCTGGTGCAGCACCACTTCGGCACCAAGGCGGGGCTGCGAGCGGCGTGCGACGAGGCGGTCGTCGGGCTCTTCCGGCGCGAGGTGACCCGGAGTTCGGCCGAGGGGACGCTCGGCGACCCCGGCGTCATGGCCGCGCTGCTCAACGCGACCCCGCTGGTGGCCCGCTACCTGGCGCGTGCCATCGCCGAGGGCGAACCCGCCATGGTCGCCGTGGTGGACCAACTGATGGACGGCGCGGAGGAGTTCCTCGGCCGGACCTGGCCCGACCGGTTCCCGCCGGGGTCGCGGCGAGCACGCGACGCGGCGGCGGTGATGGCGGCGATGCACGGCGGAACCCTCGTCATGCACGACCACCTCGCCCGGCGCATGGGGTCGGATCCCTTCGAGGGACGGGATCCGACGCGGGTCGGGCGAGCGATGCTCGACGTCTACGGGGCGATGGGCGAGTTCGTCGGTTCGGAGACCGGGACCGCCATTCGCGAGGCGCTGGACGCGTACGACGACGGGTCGGCCACCGAGGAGGAGCGGTCGTGAACGACGCTGGAGCGCCCACGGGGCGCCGCACCCTGGACCACCTCTCCCCTGTGGAGCGCACGTTGCTGGTCACGCTGATCGGTCGGGCCCAGGACGCCCGCCGTGCGGTGCCGTTCCTGGGGGACACACTGGCCGCGCAGGTCCTGGAGCGCGTCGAGTACGACCGCGAGCGCGTGCGGATCGGCGGCACCGTCGCCATGGCGGTCGCGATCCGCAGTGTGATCATCGACCGCGCGGTGCGGGAGTTCGTCGCCGAGCACCCGGACGCCGTGGTCGTCGAACTGGGATGCGGACTGGAGACGCGCCGGTACCGCGTCCAGCCGGGGCCGGGGGTGGACTGGTACGACGTCGACTTCCCCGGCGTCGTGGAGGTGCGGCGCGACCTGCTGCCCGACGAGGGCCGGGGCCGTGCGCATCTGGTCTCCGCCGACCTCACCCGGCACGGGTGGCTCGACGGGATTCCCGCCGACCGGCCGACCATTGTCGTGGCCGACGGATTGGTCGGTTTCCTCAGCCCCGCGCAGGCCGGGGCGTTGTTCCCCGCCCTCACCGGCCACTTCCGCCACGGGGAACTGGTGACCAACGCCTACACGCGGTTCGTCGCCCGGATGGTCGGGGCGTCGGGGTTCATGCGGGCGCTGGGGATCCCGAGGGACGCCAGGGGGTTCGGGTTCGACGACCCGCGCGACATGGAGCGGGTCGACCCGAGGCTGACCCTCGTCGAGGAGAGGTTCGGGACGCAGGAGCGGGACCAGGTCGCCAAGACGTCGTGGCCCGTGCGGTTGTTGGCGGCGCTGTTCAACCGGTGGAAGGGGCAGGCACGACGAGGCGCCTGGGTCGTGCGGTACCGGTTCTGAGGGCGTCGGGACGGGTCTCGCGGCGGGGGACGCCTCCGGTCGATGATCCGGAGGAGCGCCGGACCGCGTCCCTCGCCGGGCGGTCCGGCGCCCGGGTCTACTCGCTCCCGACGGCGTCGAGCGGTCCGCTGTCCGCGGCGGCGCCGTCGGCCTGGCGGGCCGGTTCCCACCACCACCAGTGCGACTCCGGCACCCAGGCGGGCACCTCCTCGCCGCTGAGCGAGCTGGCGTCGGCCGCCACCGCGACCAGGGCGTCGTCGATGCGCGGGATCGCCTCCAGGTCGACGGGGCGCAGGAACCGGTCCCACGGGACGAACTCGTCGCCGAGCATCTGCAGCATCGACCGCCGCCAGCAGGCGGGCCGGTACCCCTCGTGCCGACCGTTCTCGGCGGCGGTCTGGGTGCGCACGACGTACAGGCTGAGCCGGTCGGGGTTGTTCCCGGCGACCAGCAGCTCGGCCAGGGTCGCGTTGAAGTTGCGCCCCGCGGGGGAGCCGCGTTCGGCCTCCGTGGTGGCCCGGTACAGCTCGAAGAGCGCGGCGAACGCGGTGTCCATCAGGGCGTCCCGGTCCCTGCCCCGCGCCGAGCTCTCCGCGAACGCGTCCACCGCCTGCCTGGCCAGGCCGGGCAGGTCCCGGCCCGATTCCGCACTCACCGTCACACCGTCCGTCCGGTCTCGTCCGCGTCTGTCCCAGAGCCGGGCCGAGCCCGACCGATTCCGATCATAGACACCCGTGAGCGCGCGCATGTCGCGCGGAGCCGGGTGCTCACCCGTGGCTCGGGCCCAGGGCCTGGTCGAGCATCCGCGCCCACTGGCGCACGATCCCGCGCCGACGTGCGCTGTCGTCGCTGAGGAGGTTGGCCAGACCCAGCCCGCGCGCCAGGTCCAGGGTCGCCTGGACGGCCTCCCGCACCCCCGGCACCGACTCGTCCGCCCCCAGGAGCTCGACCGCCGCCCGGTGGATCTGGCGCCCCACGCGTTCCTCCATCGGGATCACGCGGTCACGCAGCGCGGGGTCGCTGGCCGCCCCGGTCCACAGCTGGAGCGCGGCGTGGAAGTCCTCGCCGCTGAAGGCGTCCACCACCATCTGGACGACCGCCTCCGTGCGCCCCGGCCCGTCGGGGACGCGGACGGCGCCGCTCCGCAGCTCCTCGCCGCGGCTGTCGACCATCCGGTCCAGTGCGGCCAGGAAGAGATCGTCACGGGTGGGGAAGTGGTGCTGGGCGGCCCCTCGGGACACTCCGGCCGCCTCGGCGACCGCGCCGACCGTCGCGCCCGCCACGCCGCGCTCCGCCAGGCAGCGCACGGCCGCGTCCAGCAGTCGGGCGCGGGTGGCCCTGCTGCGTTCCTGCCGCGGCTCCCGGTCGAGATCGGTGCCCACGTCGCGCCCCTCCACTGCGGTGTGCGCGCCGCGCCCCGGTCGGGGGACGGCGCGCACGCTCGGTCCGGTCAGTACGACTTGGGCAGGCCGAGGGACTGCTGGGCCACGTAGTTGAGCACCATCTCCCGGCTCACCGGGGCGATCCGGGCCAGGCGCGCGGCGAGGACGGCCCCGCCCAGGCCGTACTCGCTGGCCAGGCCGTTCCCACCGAGGGTCTGGACGGCCTGGTCGACCGACCGCACGCACGCCTCGGCGGCGGCGTACTTGGCCATGTTGGCCGCCTCGCCCGCCCCCGCGTCGTCGCCGGAATCGTAGCGGAGCGCGGCGTGCTGGGTCATCAACCGGGCCTGCTCCGTCTCGATCTTGACCTGCGCGAGCGGATGCGCCAGCCCCTGGTGGGCGCCGATGGGCATGTCCCGCCAGACCGTGCGCTCCTTGGCGTAGGCGACCGCCCTGCCCAGGGCGTGCAGGGCGCTCCCGGTGGCCAGCGACGCCGCCATGATCCGCTCGGGGTTGAGTCCGGCGAAGAGCTGGAGCAGGCCCGCCTCGGGGTCGCCGACCAGGGCGTCGCCGGGCAGCCGGACGTCGTCCATGAACAGCTGGAACTGGTGGTCGGGGCTGACCAGGTCCATCTCGATGGGCCGGGCCTCCAGGCCCGGGGCGCCGGCGGGCACGACGAACAGGGCCGCGCTCAGGCGGCCGGTCGCCTCGTCCTCGATCCGCCCGACGACCAGCACCGCGTCGGCCACGTCGACGCCGGAGATGAACGTCTTGCGCCCGTTGAGCACCCATCCGTCGCCCTCGCGGCGGGCGGTGGTGGCGATGCGGTGGGAGTTGGACCCGGCGTCGGGTTCGGTGATGGCGAAGGCCATGATCCTCTCGCCGGTGGCCAGCCCCGGCAGCCAGCGGTCGCGCTGCTCGGGGGTGCCGAAGCGGGACAGGACCGTGCCGCAGATGGCCGGGGAGACCACCATCATCAGCGTGGGGCATCCGGCGGCGCTGAGCTCCTCCAGGACGGCGGCGAGGTCGCCGATGCCGCCGCCTCCGCCCCCGTACTGCTCGGGGATGTTGACGCCGAGGTAGCCGAGGCCGCCCGCCTCCTCCCAGAGTTCGGTGAGGTAGGCGCCCTCGCGGGCGCGGGATCTGTAGTAGTCGGATCCGTACTTCCCGGCGAGCGCGGCGACGGCGGCGCGCAGTTCGCGGCGTTCGGAGGGTTCGTCGAAGGTCATGGCCACGGTCACGTGTGCGTCCCTTCCTGGTCCAGGTAGTCGAGTACGGCGAGGGGCGCCCCGGCGGGCACCCGCTGTCCCGTCGCGACCGGGAGCTCCCGGACGGCGCCGGCGGCGGGAGCGGTGACGCGGTGCTCCATCTTCATCGCTTCCATGCGCAGGAGGGTCTGGCCCGCCCGCACCTTCTCCCCCACGGCCACGTCCACGGCGGTGACCGTGCCCGGCATGGGCGCGGGAAGGGCGCCCGGGTCGACGCTGGCCTCGGGCTCGGGCAGGGGGTCGACGGGGGTCAGGGTGACCGACCCCAGGGGGGACTCGACGTGCACGTCGGGGTCCCCGTCGAACCGGTGGAGGGCGAACGGTCGGCGCAGGCCGTCGACCTCCAGCACCACGAGGTCAGCGGCGGCGGACAGGACGCGCACGCCGGGCTCGCCGGTCGCGTAGCGGCCTCGCTCCGTCCGGTAGGACGTGGTGATCGGGGTCCCGTCCTCCCCGGCGCGCACGTGCTGGCGGGTGTGGGGGGCGGGGGGGACGTTGCGCCAGTTGGCGGGGACGCCCGCGGGTACGGGTGCCGCGGCGCGGGCGGCCTCGGCCGCGGACAGGCTGGCGGCCAGTGCGGCCAAGCGGGCGGTGGCGGGGTCGGCGAGCGGCTGGGCGAGCGCGGTGAGGCGGTCGCCGTCCAGGTAGGCGGTGGTGAGGCGGGCCCGGCGGGCGGGGTCGGGGTGGTCGGCGTCGGCGAAGACGGGGTGGCGCAGGGCGCGGACGAGCAGGTCGCGGTTGGTGCCCACGCCGTGCACGCGGGCGGTGGCCAGGGCCGCGGACAGACGGCGCAGGGCGTCGCGGCGGTCGCGGCCGTAGGCGACGACCTTGGCGAGGAGGGGGTCGAAGTCGGCGCCGACGGTGTCGCCGGGCTCGACACCGCTGTCCATGCGCACGCCGGGCGCGGTGAGCGGGGTGAAGGCGGCGGTCGCGGCGGGCACGTCGAAGGCGCGCAGGGTGCCGGTCCGGGGCCGCCAGTCCCGACGCGGGTCCTCGGCGTACAGGCGGGCCTCGATCGCGTGGCCGCGCGGGGCGGGCGGCCCGGCGTCGGGCAGGGACGCGCCCTCGGCGACGCGGATCTGCCACTCGACCAGGTCGAGACCGGTCACGCACTCGGTGACGGGGTGTTCGACCTGCAGGCGGGTGTTCATCTCCAGGAAGACGGGGTCGCCGGGCCCGCCGTCGCTGACGGGGACGAGGAACTCGGCGGTTCCGGCACCGACGTAGCCGATCGCGCGTGCCATGGCGCGGGCGGCCTCGCGCAGTCGTGCGCGCAGGTCGTCGGGGAGACCGGGGGCGGGAGCCTCCTCGATGACCTTCTGGTGGCGGCGCTGGACCGAGCAGTCGCGTTCGCCCAGCGCCCACACGGTTCCGTGGGTGTCGGCGAGGATCTGCACCTCGACGTGGCGGCCGCGGTCGACGTAGGGCTCGCAGAACACGGTCGGGTCGCCGAACGCGGCGGCGGCCTCGGTGCGGGCGGAGTCGGCGGCGACGGGCAGGTCGGCGAGGGCGCGGACGACGCGCATGCCGCGGCCGCCTCCCCCCGCGGCGGCCTTGACCAGGACAGGCAGGTGGTCCTCGGTGACGTCGCCGGGGGTCAGGGCGGCGGCGACGGGTACCCCCGCCTCGCGCGCGATGTCCTTGGCGCGGGTCTTGGCGCCCATGGCGGCGATGGCCTCCGGCGGCGGGCCGACCCAGGTGAGTCCCGCGCCGACGACGGCGCGGGCGAGCTCGGCGCTCTCGGAGAGGAACCCGTACCCGGGGTGGACGGCGTCGGCTCCGGCGGTGAGCGCCGCGGCGACCAGCGCGCCGGGGTCGAGGTAGGCGGCGGCCGGTCCCGCGCCGTCGGGGACGGGCAGGCGGACCGCGGTGTCGGCCTCGGCCACGAACGCGGCGGCGGCCTCCCCGGGAGTGTCGGCGTGGACGGCGACGGTGGCGATGCCGAGGGCGCGGCAGGTGCGCAGAACCCGGCGGGCGATCTCGCCGCGGTTGGCGACCAGGAGGGTGGACACGGGAGCTGCGGGGACGGCCGGGGACGGCGGCGGTTCGGGGCGGTGCACGTCGGGTCTCTCCTTTCCTCGTCCGGGGTCACATGCGGAAGACACCGAAGCGGTCGGTGCCCCGGACGGGGGCGTTGTGCGCGAAGGACAGGCACAGTCCCAGGACGGTGCGGGTGTCGCGGGGGTCGATGACGCCGTCGTCGTAGACCCGGCCGGACAGGAAGAGGGGCAGCGACTCGGCCTCGATCTGGCGCTCGACCATCTCGCGCATCGCGGCGTCCCGGTCCTCGTCGTAGGGCTGGCCCTTCCCGGCGGCGGACTGGCGGGCGACGATCGACAGCACCTCGGCGAGCTGGCGCGGCCCCATGACGGCCGACCGCGCGCTGGGCCAGGCGAACAGGAACCGGGGGTCGTAGGCGCGGCCGCACATCCCGTAGTGCCCCGCGCCGTAGGAGGCGCCGATGAGCACGGAGAAGTGGGGCACCGTGCTGTTGGAGACGGCGTTGATCATCATCGAGCCGTGCTTGATGATGCCGCCCTGCTCGTACTCGCGGCCGACCATGTATCCGGTGGTGTTGTGCAGGAAGACCAGAGGGGTGTCGGCGCGGTTGGCGAGCTGGATGAACTGGGCGGCCTTCTGTGCTTCGGCGCTGAACAGGACGCCGTGGTCGTTGGCGAGGATCCCGACCGGATAGCCGTGCAGGGCGGCCCAGCCGGTGACCAGGCCGGAGCCGTAGGCGGGCTTGAACTCGTCGAACTCCGAGCCGTCGACGATCCGGGCGATGACCTCGCGGGGGTCGACGGGGACCTTGAGGTCGGGCGGCATGACGCCCAGCAGTTCCTCCGCCGGGTAGAGGGGCTCGGCGGCGGGCGCGGTCGGGGGCGGGCCCGGTTTGCGGCGGTTGAGGCGGGCGACGACGCGGCGGCCGATGCGCAGGGCGTCGCGCTCGTCCTCGGCGAGGTGGTCGGCGAGCCCGGAGACCTCGGCGTGCATGCGGGCGCCGCCCAGGGACTCGTCGTCGCTCTCCTCCCCGGTGGCCGCCTTGACCAGCGGCGGGCCGCCGAGGAAGACCTTCGACCGGTCGCGGACCATGACGACGTGGTCGCACATGCCCGGGATGTAGGCGCCTCCGGCGGTGGAGTTGCCGAAGACGAGGGCGATCGTGGGCACCCCGGCGGCGGACAGGCGGGTCAGGTCGCGGAAGGCGCGTCCGCCGGGGACGAAGATCTCCTTCTGCGTGGGCAGGTCGGCGCCGCCGGACTCGACGAGGTTGATCAGCGGCATGCGGTTGTGCTCGGCGATCTCGGCCGCTCGGGCGGACTTGCGCAGGGTCCAGGGGTTGCTGGACCCGCCGCGCACGGTGGGGTCGTTGGCCACGATGACGCACTCGGCGCCGGACACGACACCGACGCCCGTGACGACGCTGGCCCCGACGTGGAAGTCGCTGCCCCAGGCGGCCAGGGGCGAGAGTTCGAGGAAGGGACTGCCCTCGTCCAGGAGGAGTTCGATCCGTTCGCGGGCGAGCAGGCCGCCGCGCGCCCGGTGCCGTTCGACGTAGCGCCGACCGCCCCCGGCCACGGCCTCGGCGTGCTCGGCGCCGATCTCGTCGAGCGCGGCGAGCATCGAGCCGCGCGCCTCGGCGTAGGCGGACGAGCCGGTGTCCAACCGGGTGGGGAGCACCGAGGCCGGGCGCCGGCCGGGGGCGGCGGGTGGCGGGTGGGGGCTCACGGCCGCGCCACCTCCTCCAACAGCGCCTCGGGGATGGGCGCCCGCTGGGCCCGCAGCCACTCCCCCAGCCCCTTGGCCTGGGGGTCCAGGCCCTCGCGGCGCGCGGTGCCGGGGGCGAGCAGGCCCTCGATCCAGAAGTTGACCGCGCGCAGGTTCGGCAGCGGGTGGCGGGTGACGGTGAGGTCGGCGGTCTCGGGGAGCAGTCGGCGCAGGAGGTCGACGGTGAGGGTGTGGACGAGCCACCGCCAGCCCGCGTCGGTGCGCGCCCACACGCCGAGGTTGGCGTCGGCGCCCTTGTCGCCGCTGCGGGCGCCGACGAGCAGTCCGAGCGGCGCGGCGACGGCGGGGCCGACCGGCGGGGGGTCGGGCAGCGGGGGGTCGGGGAGGCCGGTGAGGGCGCGCGTGCGTCTGGGCGGCGGGATCGGCGCGGTGCCGCCGTCGGGGAGGATGACGGTGTGCTCCACCTCGGCGGCGGGGACCAGGGCGTGGGTGATGGCGACGCCGTCGGGGCGGGCGTCCCGGGGCGGCGAGGCAAGGTGGAACCCGGCGTAGCTGGCCAGGGCGAGCTCGACGGCGGTCGCGCCGAACGTGCGGCCGACGGCTGCGGGGTCGAGGTCGCGGGCCACGACGCGCAGGCGGGCGGTGGCGGCCTCCTGGACGGGGGCGTGCGGGTCGTGCGCGGGCGTGAACTCGAAGCGCAGGTCTCCGAGCCTGCGGGAGGCGAGGGCGGCGCGCATCTGGCGTTCGGCGACCGCGGCCTTGTCCTCGGCGTCCAGGCCGGTGATGAGGAACTCGACCTCGCCTCGGAAACCGGTGAGGCCGGTCAGTCCCACCTTGAGGTCGGGGGGCGGCGCCTCCCCGCGCACGCCGCTGATCCGGACGCGGTCGGGGCCCTCCTGGTCGAGGCGGACGGTGTCCAGGCGCGCGGTGACGTCGGGTCCGGCGTAGCGGGGTCCGGAGATCTCGTAGACGAGCTGGGCGGTGACGGTGCCGGTGGTGACGGCGCCGCCGGAGCCGGGGTGCTTGGTGACGACGGCGCTGCCGTCGGCGTGGATCTCGGCGAGGGGGAAGCCGGGGCGGTCGAGGTCGTGGCCGTCGCGGCGGAGGTCGGCGGCGAAGGCGTAGTTGCCGCCGGTGGCCTGGGCGCCGCACTCGATGACGTGTCCGGCGACGGTCGCACCGGCCAGGGCGTCGAGGTCGTCGCGGGTCCAGCCGTGGTGGGCGATGGCGGGGCCGACGGCGAGGGAGGCGTCGGTGACACGGCCGGTGACCACGATGTCGGCGCCCGCGTCCAGGCAGGCGGCGATGCCGAAGGCGCCGAGGTAGGCGTTGGCGGTGAGCGGGCTGCCCAGACCCAGCTCCTCGGCGCGGTGGAGGAGGTCGTCGCCGGTGACGACGGCGATGCGCGGCTCCAACCCGAGCCGGTCGGCGAGTTCGGTGAGCCGGTCGGCGAGACCGCGCGGATTGAGGCCGCCCGCGTTGGCGACCACCCGGATCCGGCGCTCCATGACCAGCGACAGGCACGTGCGCATCTGGCTCAGGAAGGTCCTGGCGTAGCCGCGCGCGGGGTCCGCGAGCTGGTCGCGGCCGAGGATCGCCATGGTCAGCTCGGCCAGGTAGTCCCCGGTGAGGACGTCCACGGGCCCGCCGGTGAGCATGTCGCGGACCGCGGAGAATCAGTCCCCGTAGAAACCGGAGGCGTTCCCGACGCGCAGCGGGGGCGCTGGTGTCGCAGTCATGGATCGAGGGTGACACCGGACACACAAAAAAACAAGCACGCATGATTGTTTTTCTCCGGATCATCCCGTTGCTCACCAGATGGCCGATAGTGGCCACGGAGTGTGCGTTACGGGGCCTCCGGAGACGGGGACCCGCGAGGTAGTTTGGCGCGGTGAGCACCTCCCACGATGACAAGAAGCCCGTCGCGGACGGCGCCGACGAGGCGGCGGACACCGTCGTCGGCACGGCCGAACCGACAACCACCACGACGGACGGCGACGCGACGACGGTCGAGGACGCGAGCGAGATCTTCGTCCGGGGCACGCCCGTGCCGCCGTCCTCCGCCCTGGGCGGCGTCTTCTCCGCCGAGAGTTTCGGCGTGGTCGGGCTGCTGCTCCTGTCGCCCGTCATCGTCAACTCGCGGCTCTTCGAGCTCTTCGGCTGGTTCGTCCTCACCGACGCCGGTCTGGACGACCCCGGCCAGCTGTCCCTCCTCGGCTCCGAGGTCATGGTCGCGGGCGGCCTCAGCGCGCTGGCGATCCTCTCGGGCGCCGTGTCCCTGTTCCGCAGCGGCGCGCACACGAGGGCCGCCGCGCGCTGGGCGTCGGCCGCCACGGTCCTCGTCGGCGCCCTGTTCGTCCTGGTCTCCGTCGCCACCTACGCGAGCCTGCGCGCCCTGGGCTGACGGACCGCCCTGTCGGCAACCCTCACCGGGTGCGGGCGTCGTGCGGCACCTCGCACGCGATCCCTGTACACCGGGGTCCCGTGGCGCGCGGTGCGACGCGGCAGCGAGCCGGTGCGGTCGACGTGGGTGTGGGCGACCAGGACGGCGCGCGGGTCCTCGGGGCAGCGGCCGATGCGGCGGATCGACCCTCGACCGTGTCGGCGTCCCCCGACTAGCCCGCGTCGACCAGGCCCAGACCGCCGCCCTCGGCCAGGATCACCCAGTTCACGTGGGCCCCACCGACGATGTACGCGCCGTCCGCGGCCTTGACGACACAGCCGGCCTGTGCTGACACGGTTCTCCCGTCTCCGGTTCCGGCGGTCCCGGACGGGGCGCACGGCCCCGCCGCGAACGTCACTGCACCGCCCCCGTGGTGGAAGGCCTGCCGCGCACCGCACAGGTCCGGGAAGAAAGTTCCACAGCCGTGTCGATCCGGGTCGTCCGGGTTCGACCTAGGGATGAGAGGGTTCCGCTGAGGAGCCCGGTTCTTCCAGAGGAGCACGAAGACATGAAGTACATGCTGATCATGCGCGCGACCGACGAGGCCATGGAGAAGATGGGGGACGTCGACTTCACCGAGATGCTCGAAACGATCGGCAAGTTCAACGACGAGCTGATCCGCGCCGGCGTCCTGCTCGCCGCGGAGGGTCTCGGCGACCCCGCCGAGGGCGTGGTGGTCGACACCTCCTCGGAGCCGCCCGTGGTCACCGACGGCCCGTACGGCGAGACCAAGGAGCTCTTCGGCGGGTTCTACATCCTCAACGTGGCGTCCAAGGAGGAGGCCGTCGAGTGGGCCAAGCGGATCCCGATGTCCGGCCCGGGCTTCAAGACCGAGGTCCGCCGGGTCACCACGATCGACGAGTTCCCGCAGGACAACGAGTGGATCCAGAAGGAGCGGGCGTGGCGCGAGGCCACCGGCCAGCTCTGATCGGACGAACGGAACAGTGATGACCGACCCCACGGGCCGCGAGGCCGTCGCCGCCGTCTGGCGGATCGAGTCCGCACGGATCGTCGGCGCCCTCACGCGCTACACCGGGGACTTCGCGCTGGCCGAGGACCTGGCGCAGGAGGCGTTGGCCGAGGCGCTGGTCACCTGGCCGCGCGAGGGCGTGCCCCGCAACCCCGCGGGGTGGTTGCTGACCGTCGGCAGGCGGCGCGCGATCGACGGCTTCCGTCGGCGCGCCGCCCGCGACGAGCGCTACGCCGCACTCGCCCGGGAACTGGGCGAGGGCGGCATCGCCTCGGGGGGCGCGCCGCCCGGAGAGGACGCCCGGGACGTGCTGTGGGATCCGGACCAGATCGACGACGACGTGCTCGCGCTGATGTTCACCGCCTGCCACCCGGTGCTGTCGCGGGAGGCGCGCGTGGCGCTCACGCTGCGGGTGGTCGGCGGCCTGACCAGCGACCAGATCGCCAGGGCGTTCCTGCTGCCGACCGCGACCGTGCAGGCGCGGATCACCCGGGCGAAGAAGACCCTCGGGGCGGCGCGGGTGCCGTTCGGTCTCCCTTCGGCGGATGAGCGCTCCGCCCGGCTCGGATCCGTCCTCAACGTGGTCTACGTGATCTTCACCGAGGGGTCCTCGGTGAGCTCCGGTGACGAGCTGATCCGGTTCGACCTCGCCTCCGAGGCCCTGCGCCTGGCGCGGGTGCTGGCCCGGCTGGTCCCGGACGAGGCGGAGGCGCACGGCCTGCTGGCCCTCCTGGAGCTGACCGCGGCACGGTTCCCGGCGCGCACCGACGCGGACGGGCGGCCGGTGCTGTTGGAGGACCAGGACCGGCGCCGGTGGGACCGCGACGCGATCCGTCGGGGGCGCGCCGCCCTGGCGCGGGCGGAGCGGTGCGGCCGGGGCCTGGGCGCGTACGGTCTGCAGGCGGCGATCGCGGAGTGCCACGCGGTCGCACCCTCGGTCGGGGAGACGGACTGGGAGCGGATCGTGGTCGTCTACGAGGCGCTGGGGAGGATCGCGCCGTCGCCGGTGGTCGACCTCAACCGCGCGGTGGCGGTGTCCATGGCCCGGGGACCGGCCGCGGCGCTGGCGATCGCGGACCGGCTGGCGGCGGACGGGGCGTTGGCGAGGACGCACCTGCTGCCGACCGTGCGCGGGGAGCTGCTCACCCGTCTGGGGCGGACCGAGGAGGCCCGCACCGAACTGGAGCGCGCGGTGGAGCTGTGCGGCAACGCGCGCGAGCGCGGCGTCCTGGAGCGCAAACTCGCCGACCTGGGGTGACGCCGGGCGCGCGCCGCCGCGCCCGGCCGGTCCCCGGCCCGGGTACTCCGTCCTCGGCGGTCCCGGGCCCGAGACCGCGTGTCCGAGCGCTCTGGCAGGATCGCGCCCATGGTGATGTGCGACTACTTCTCCGCCCCCGGCGACGAGGCCGCCCTCCGCGTGCTCGACCGGCCCGGCGGACCGGACCCGTCGGTGTTCGACGTGCTGCCGCTGAAGGGGTTCGACCCGGTGGTCGTCATGGCGCGGCTTGAGGCGATCGTGACGGGTTGTGACGACGCGCAGGCGTCCGCCCGCCCGCGCTCGGGGATGCTGATGTCGACACCACCGGATCCCGAGAGGGGCCTGGTGATGAGCGTGTCCGACACCCTCCAGCGGGCGCTGGCGTCCGCGTCCGAGGAGCGGCTGGCCGAGGCGTCCGGGCCCTTGGCGGAGATCGAGGAACTCCGCGGCGACCGGTTCTCGGCCGAGGACGCGCTCGGGGTGCTGCGTCTGCTGTCCGGTCTGGCCCGGCGGGCCGAGAGCGGGGGAATGCGCCTGTACTGCTGGTGGGCCCTGTAGGAACGACGTCCTTCGCGCGAATCCCGGTCCCCGGTCAGGCCGTGCGGCCTCCGCGCAGCGCGAGCAGTACGAGGATCCCGGCGGCGGACGCCGTCACCGCGCCCAGAACCCGCCCCGAGCGGGCCGCACCGACGCCCCTCGCGGCCGTCGGTGCACGCGGCCCTCCCGTGGCCCCGACGGGATCAGTCCTCCTCGGACATCCGCATGACGACGGCCCCCTTCTTGTGCCCGGCGTCGACGTACCCGTGCGCCTCGACCGCCCGGTCCAGCGGATAGCTCCGGTCGATGACCGCCCGGATCGTTCCGGACTCGGCGAGCTCCCTGATGTGCACGAGGTCCCTGGCCCGGTCCCGGGGCGGCCGGAGTCCGGTGAACGCGATACCGGCCCTCCTCCGCCCGAGTCCGGTCCACAGCATCTGCCCCATGATCGCCAGGCTGGGAACGGTCGTGAGGTAGTGCCCGCCCACCCTGAGCGCGCGGCGACAGCGCCCGAACGAACTCTTCCCGACCGCGTCGAAGACCACGTCGTACGCTTCTCGGGCCTCGGTGAAGTCCTCGGCGGTGTAGTCGATCACCCGGTGGGCACCCAGGGACCGGACCAGGTCGGCGTTGCCGCCGCCGCACACCGCGGTGACCTCGGCGCCCATGTGCGCGGCCAGTTGGACCGCCGCGCTGCCGATGCTTCCGGAGGCGCCGTTGACGAGGATCGACTGGCCGGGCCTCAGCCGGGCCGCGTCGCGCAGGAAGGGCAGCGCGGTCATCGCTCCCTCGGACACGGCGACCGTCTCGGCGTACGTCAGGGCGGCGGACTTCGCGACCACGGCCGCGTCCTGGGGCACGCACACGTAGTCGGCGTGGGTCCCGAACCGGGGGCTGAGGGCGACCACCTCGTCCCCGGGAGCGAAGTCGCGCACGTTCGCGCCGACGGCCTCGACCCGTCCCGCACAGTCGGCGCCGAGCGTGGGGTACCTGGGGCGGAGCGGCCCGAAGGCGAGCCTGGCGGGCAGGGGCTCGCCCCGGCGGGCGGCGCTGTCCACGGCGGTGAGCGTCGCCGCGTGGACGCGGATGAGCAGCTCGTCGGCCTCGGGGACGGGTGCGGGCGCCTGCTCGACGCTCAGCACCTCGGGCGGGCCGAAGGCGCGGTGCACGACCGCTCTCATGCGCTACTCCACCGTCCGCAGGATCTGTTCGATGGACGTGGCGCGCGTGCGCAGTTCGGCGAGGTCGGCGGCGGTCCGCTGCTGGACGTCGAGCGTGTTCTCGGCGAGCTGCTCGTACCGGTGGACGAGCTGCCGGAGGTCGTCGCGCTGCGCGGCCTCCAGCTTGGTCTTGCGCATGTCGAGGAATCCGGCCATCGCGCCGCCGATGAGGAAGGTCGCCATGATCAGCACGCCGAGCCCGAGGATGGCGCCCGGCCAGGTGGTGAAGTCCATCAGGACTGCTCCTTCGTGTGGGAACCCTTGCCCGGGTCCGCTGTGGTGAGGGTGGTGGCCGCCTCGGCCAGGACCGACGGCGACAACCGCACGTCGAAGTCGGTGACGTCGTAGTACTTCATGGCCTTGCCGTCGTCGGAGAGCTCCAGACTCCCGACGATCAGCCCAGCCGCCTCCAGGCGTCGCAGGTGCATGTGAAGGAGGGGGCGGCTGATGCCGATCTCGCGGGCGAGGCCGCTCACGTAGTTCCGGCGGGCGGCCAGCGACGCGATGATGCGCACGCGCAGCGGATGGGACAGCGCCGCCAGCATGTCGACCAGCTCGTCGCCGGTGGGCGGTGATGCTGTCATCGCTCTCCTTCACCTGAAAGGCTTCTCTTACACATGAAAGTAGCGCGCGTCCCCGGGGAAGGCAAGACCCGGCACCGGGACCATCGGGGCGCACGCGAGGGGCCGCACCGGAACCCGTCCGGTGCGGCCCCTCGCCGAAGCGCCCCGCCTCAGGCCACCCGCTCGATCACCAGCGGACGCGGCTCGTACTCCGCGCCCTCCTCGATCTCGAACGCGCCCTCCAGGGCCTCGGCCGCCCGGTCGAACCGCTCGGGCTCGTCCGCGTGCAGGGTGAACAGCGGCTCGCCCGCCGCGACCGTCTCCCCCGGCTTGGCGTGCAGGGTCACCCCGGCGCCGAAGGACACCGCGTCCTCCTTGCGCTCGCGACCGGCGCCGAGCCGCCACGCGGCCAGCCCCACCTGATAGGCGTCCAGCCGGGTGACCGTCCCCGACGCGGGCGCCAGCACCACGCGGGTCTCCGCGGCCACCGGCAGCGGCGCGTCCGGGTCGCCGCCCTGCGCCCGGACGATCTCCTTCCACGAGGCCAGCGCGCTCCCGTCCCCGAGCGCCTCGGCCGGGTCCTTGACCCCGTTCTCCCCGGGGGTGAGCCCGGCGGCGGCCAGCATCTCCCGGGCCAGGGCCACGGTCAGCTCCACCACGTCGGCCGGGCCGCCGCCGGAGAGCACCTCGACCGCCTCGGCCACCTCCAGCGCGTTGCCGACCTGCCGGCCCAGCGGGGACTCCATGTCGGTGAGCAGCGCGACCGTGCGCACCCCGTGGTCGTTGCCGATGCCGACCATCGTGCGGGCCAGCTCCCGGGCCGAGTCGACGTCCTTCATGAACGCGCCGGAACCCACCTTGACGTCCAGGACCAGCGAGCCGGTGCCCTCGGCGAGCTTCTTGCTCATGATGGAGGCGGAGATCATGGGGATCGACTCGACCGTGCCGGTGACGTCGCGCAGTGCGTACAGCTTCCGGTCGGCGGGCGCGAGCCCGGTCCCGGCCGCGCAGATCACGCCCCCGGTGGAGGAGAGCACCGCGCGCATCTCGTCGGTGCTGAGCGAGGCCCGCCACCCCGGGATCGACTCCAGTTTGTCGAGCGTGCCGCCCGTGTGCCCGAGCCCTCGCCCGGACAGCTGCGGCACGGCCGCCCCGCACGCGGCCACGGTGGGGGTCAGCGGCAGCGTGATCTTGTCCCCCACGCCACCCGTCGAGTGCTTGTCCGTGGTGGGCCGTGCCAGGTCGGAGAAGTCCAACCGGTCACCGGACGCGAGCATCGCCTCGGTCCACCGGCTCACCTCGCCCCGGTTCATCCCGCGCAGGAAGACCGCCATGGCCAGCGCGGACATCTGCTCCTCGGCGACCTCGCCCCGGGTGTAGGCGTCGATCACCCAGTCGATCTGCCCGGGTGTGAGCTCCGCGCCGTCCCGCTTGGCCCTGATGATCTCGATGACGTCCATGTCGTGTCGCCCTTCTTCGCGCTGCCGCGGAAAAGGCGTCTCCCCGGCGCCGGACCGCCGGCGCCGGGGAGACGTCCCTGTCACTTCGTGAGGTTGTGCGGCCCGAAGGCCTGCGGGAGCACCTGGTCCATGGTCAGGACCCCCTCGGGGGTGTCGACCAGCAGGTGCGGCCCGCCGTGTTCGTACAGCAGCTGCCGGCACCGCCCGCACGGCATGAGGGTCTCCCCCCGGCCGTCCACGCAGCTGAACGCGGTCAGACGGCCCCCGCCGGAGGCGTGCAGGGCGCTGACCAGTCCGCACTCGGCGCACAGGGCCAGCCCGTAGGAGGCGTTCTCCACGTTGCAGCCGCTGACGATCCGGCCGTCGTCGACCAGCGCCGCCGCGCCCACCGGGTACTGCGAGTAGGGCGCGTAGGCGTGGCCCATGGCCTCCCGGGCGACCGCGCGCAGCGCCGCCCAGTCGACGGACTCCGGGTCCAGGGGTGCGCCCGTCATGACCGGCTCGCCCGCCACTGCTTGCCGATGCCCGCGGGCGGACGCAGGCTCTGCGACGCCAGCGACAGCACGAGCAGCGTCGCGATGTGCGGGCTGTACGTCGCCAGCTCGCGCGGCAGGGATTCGGTGCTGAAGTACCACGCGAGGAGCAGCACACCGGCCACGGCACCGGCGATCGCCAGGCCCTTGCGGTCGTGCCGCACCTGCCAGACCGCGACCGCCAGCAGCGCCACCGCCAGGAGCAGCAGCAGGGCGTGGATCGCCGCGCCGCCGCCGCGCACCTGGAGGGCGTCGGTGTAGCCGAACAGTCCGGCGCCCATGGCGAGGCCGCCCGGCCGCCAGTTGCCGAAGATCATCGCGGCCAGACCGATGTACCCGCGGCCGCCGGTCTGCCCCTCCTGGTAGATGTTCGACGCCACGATGGCGAGGAACACGCCGCCCATGCCCGCCAGTCCGCCCGAGATGACCACGGCGATGTACTTGAAGCTGTACACCGGCACGCCCAGGGACTCCGCGGCGTCGGGGTTCTCGCCGACCGAGCGCAGTCGCAGGCCGAACCTGGTCTTCCACAGCACCAGGTAGGTCACCGGGATCATCAGCAGCGCGATGAGGGTCAGCGCCGACATCCGCGTGGTCAGTCCGATCACCAGCGACGCCAGGTCGCCGACCAGGAAGATCCCGCTGTCGGCGACGGGCTCCAGCGCTCCCGGCAGCCACGGCAGGTTCAGCGTCGGGAAGGACGGCGTCGTCGGGGACTGGGCCGCTCCCGCGCCGGGCACGTCCTGGTAGAGCAGGATCGACATGTACCGCATCGCGCCGAGCGCGAGGATGTTGATCGCGACACCGGAGACGATGTGGTCGACCGCGAAGGTCACCGTCGCCACCGCGTGCAGCAGACCGCCCAGCATGCCGCCGATGACACCCGCCATCAGACCGATCCAGGGGTTGTCGAAGGACCACGCGAAGTAGGCCCCGAACCAGGTCCCCAGGATCATCATGCCTTCGAGGCCGATGTTGATGATGCCGGAGCGCTCCGCCCACAGACCGCCCATGCCGGCCAGGCCGATCGGCACGGCGAAGGCGAGCGTGGTGTTGATCGTGCCCGCGTCGGTGAGCATGTCCTGGCCCGTGATGACCCGCAGCCCGGACAGGGCCACGAACACCGCGCAGGTCAGGGTGAGGAAGCGCCACCTGGCCCATCCCCGGGGACGGAACGGCGACTCGTGCACCGCCTCCGTGACGTTGAGTTCCTGGCTCACTGTGCCTCCCCGCCGCGTTCGCCGTCGGTCTTCGGGCCGGTCTCGCCCTCACCGCCGGGCGTGGGCGCGGCGCCCACGGGTTCCGCGGCCACGGTCGTGGCGCCGAGCTGCTTGCCGATCTGCTGCTGCTGGTAACGGCGGCCCCACCGGTGCACGACCTCGTAGACCACGACGACCGTGAGCACGATGGTGGCCTGCGCGATGACCGCGATCTCCTGCGGGATGTTGTCGAAGGGCAGGATGTTCGCCGCCTGGGTCAGGAACGACCAGAACAGGGCGGCGAAGACGATGCCCACCGGGTGGTTGCGTCCCAGCAGGGCGATGGCGATGCCGATGAAGCCGATGCCGGTGGGGAAGTCGAGCGCGTAGTAGTGCGCGTCCCCGAGCAGCTGGGGCAGGCCCACCAGTCCCGCGACCATGCCCGAGAAGAGCATGGACAGGAACACCATCTTCTTGACGTTGACACCGCTGGCCTCGGCCGCCGACTGCGACTGGCCGGTGGCCCGCAGCTCGAAACCGAAGCGGGTGCGGTTGAGCATCACCGAGTAGCCGACGCCGACCGCGACGGCCAGGAACACCAGGCCGAAGATGTCGCGGTCCGAGCCGAGGAAGCCCGCGGGGATCCCGGGGACCCACGACGACTCGGGCAGCGGCGGGGTGCCGATGTTGTTGGTGCTGATCTCGACCGCGAGGCGGTCGGTGCTCAGCAGGTAGGCGGTGATGCCGGTGGCGATCGCGTTGAGCATGATCGTGGAGATCACCTCGGACACGCCCCGGGCGACCTTGAGGTATCCGGCGATGCCGGCCCAGACGCCGCCCACGGCCACGGCCACCACGATCATGAGGATCTGGCTGAACGGCGCCGGCAGGATGAGGTAGCCGCCCACCGCGGCCGACAGCAGGGCCGCCAGGCGGTACTGGCCGTCGACGCCGATGTTGAACAGCTTCATCTTGAAGCCGATCGCCACGGCCACGGCGGCCAGGTAGTAGGTGGTGCTGTCGTTGATGATCTGCACCATGCTGTCCGGGCGGGTGCCGTACTCCAGCATCCGGGCGAACGTCGCCATCGGGGCGATGCCGCTGAGGACCAGGACGAGCGCGGTCACCGCGATCGCGATCAGCCCGGCCGCGAACACGGCGGCGAAGGACAGCGCCAGCAGCGCCGACAGGCGGTGGAACAGCAGGAAGGTCAGGGCGGAGCCGATGACGGCGCCGACGGCGGCGGCGACCGGCTCGATCAGCTGGAGGTCCAGCAGCCACGCCGACAGCAGCCCGGCGACGACCGACAGCACCAGGGCCGTCGGCACCACCAGGGTGTTGTGCAGGGTGGTGCCCTTCTCCTCCGTGCCCGCCGCCGCGACCCGGGGCTCGGGCGGAACGATGCGCGCGGTCACGGCCACGAAGGCGAAGGCCGCGGTCACCCCGATGATCAGCGCCGCCCACCACAGCAGCGCCAGGTCGAGGGCGAACGTGACACCCGCGCCCAGCACCACGGCGATGGCGAAGGCCGCGGGTCCGGGGAGCGAGCGCCGGTTGTCAGAGGTCGTCACGACTCGCCCCCGTCCTCGTCGGCACGGTCAGTTCCCTCAGCACCGCTGTCACTCTCCGTGGAACCGCCGCCCGCGCGCAGCCCGGCGCCGGTCATGGCCGAGCCCAGCTGTTCGGGGGTGACGGTGGTCGGGTCGGCCTGCGCGACCAGACGGCCGCGCAGGATCACGTGGATGGTGTCGGACATGCCGATCAGTTCGTCCAGGTCGGCGGAGATCAGCAGCACCGCGAGCCCGGCGGCGCGGGCCTCGCGCAACTGCTCCCAGATGGCCGACTGGGCGCCCACGTCCACGCCGCGTGTGGGGTGCGCGGCGACCAGGAAGCGCGGCGACCCGCTCATCTCCCGGCCGATGATGAACTTCTGCTGGTTGCCGCCGGACAGCGCGTCGGCGATGACGTCGATGTTGGGCGTGCGCACGTCGTACTCGGCGACGATCCGCTCGGAGTCGGCGCGCGCCCCCACCCTGTTGATCCAGGGGCCGCGCACGCTGGGCTCCTTGGTCTGGTGGCCCAGGATGCGGTTCTCCCACAGGGGGGACTCCAGCAGGACGCCGTGCCGGTGGCGGTCCTCGGGGATGTAGCCGACCCCCGCCTCGCGGATGCGCAGCGTCGACCAGCCGGTGACGTCCTGGCTCTCCAGGCGGATGCGCCCCGAGGCGAGGTGGCGCATGCCCATGATCGCCTCGATCAGCTCGGACTGGCCGTTGCCCTCGACGCCGGCGATGCCGACGATCTCGCCCTGGTGGATGTCGACGCTGACGTCGTCCACGACCGGGCGCCCCTCCGCGGAGTGGACGGTGACCCCGTCGAGCGAGAGCACGACGTGGTCGGTGACGGTGGACTCGCGCAGCTCGGGCACGGGCAGTTCGCCGCCGACCATGAGCGTGGCCAGTTCCCGAGCGGTGGTGGTGCTCGGGTCGGCGGTGGCCACCGTGGTTCCCCGGCGGATCACGGTGATGTCGTCGGCGACGGACAGCACCTCGTCGAGCTTGTGCGAGATGAAGATGACGGTCAGACCCTCGCGCTTGAGCTCGCGCAGGTTGTCGAAGAGCTCGTCGACCTCCTGCGGGACCAGGACGGCCGTGGGCTCGTCGAGGATGATCGTCTCGGCGCCGCGGTAGAGCACCTTGAGGATCTCCACGCGCTGGCGGTCGCCGACGCCCAGGTCCTCCATCAGGCGGTCGGGGTCGATCCCCAGTCCGTACTGGGCGGACAGCTCCTTGATCGCGGCGCGGGCGCGCTTGCCGATGCCGTGGCGGCGTTCGGCGCCCAGGACCACGTTCTCCAGGACGGTGAGGTTGTCCGCGAGCATGAAGTGCTGGTGCACCATGCCGATGCCGTGGCGGATGGCGTCGGAGGGCGAGTGGAAGCGGACTTCCCTGCCCTTGACGTAGATCTGGCCCTCGTCGGGACGGTGCATCCCGTACAGGGTCTTCATCAGCGTGGACTTGCCCGCACCGTTCTCGCCGACGATGGCGTGCACGGTACCGGGAGCCACGGTGATGTCGATGTCGTGGTTGGCCACGACTCCGGGAAAACGCTTGGTGATCCCGTGCAGCTCGACGGCGGGGGTTCGGGTCGACCCACCGCCCGATGACGTGCTGCTCATCTGTCTCCTCGTGAAACTGGCGGCGGGGCGCGGGGCCGTGTGTCGGCCCCCGGACGCCGCCGTCGCGAAGCGGCAACCGGCAGCGGCACCGGGCGCGGGTCCTCCGCGCGCCGGTGCCGCCCTCCGGTGCGGTGCCACGGGACGGGCCCGTGGCGCGGCGTGGTTACGGCTCGGTCGGGACCTCGATCTCGCCGTCGATGATCTGCTGCCGGTACTCGTCCAGCTCCTCGACCAGCGGCTCGATGAGCTCCTCGTTGGACTGCGTGTAGTCGACGCCGCCCGAGGCCAGGTC
Organism: Nocardiopsis sp. NPDC050513; assembly: GCF_044457925.1. Lineage (NCBI taxonomy): Bacteria > Bacillati > Actinomycetota > Actinomycetes > Streptosporangiales > Nocardiopsidaceae > Nocardiopsis > Nocardiopsis sp. NPDC050513. The sequence continues at coordinate 114,567 of NZ_JBITHK010000008.1, forward strand.
GAAGCGCTGGATGCCGCCCTGGACGTCGCCCTCGACGGCGTCCGCGATCAGCTCGAACACGGCCACGTCCACCTGCTTGATGGCGGAGGTGAGCACGTACGGCTTCTGGTCGTCCTCGGCGTTCTCGTACTGGTCGCTGTCGACGCCGATGAACAGGAAGTCGTTCTCGACGGCGGCCTGGAGGACACCGTTGCCGGAGGCGCCGGCGGCGTGGTAGATGACGTCCGCGCCCCGGTCGTACTGGGCCTGGGCGGTCTCGCGGCCCGCGGCGGGGTCGCTGAAACCGCTGAAGTCCGGCGGCTGGCTGATGTAGTCGACCTCGACCTCGATGGCGTCGTCGACGTGCGCGACACCGGCCTCGAACCCGGCCTGGAACTTGTGGATCAGCGGGGTCTCGACACCGCCGATGAAGCCGACGTGGTCCTCCTCGGTGGACAGCGCCGCGGCGGCGCCGGCCAGGAAGGAGGCCTGCTCCTCGGCGAAGACCAGGCTGGTGACGTTGTGGATGCCGTCGATCTCGGAGTCCACGATCGCGAAGTGGACGTCCGGGTACTCTTCGGCGACCGCCTGGACGGACTCGGCGTAGGCGAACCCGACGGCGATGACGATGTCGAAGCCCTCCTCGGCCATGGTGGCCAGGCGCTCCTCCTTGGCGGACTCGGGCTCGCCGTCGGCGGGCTCGAAGTCGCGCGTCTCCACGCCCAGCGACTCCGCGGCCTGGGTCAGACCACGGTAGGCCGAGTCGTTGAACGAGCGGTCGCCGCGACCGCCGACGTCGTACGCGAGGCCGACGCGAACGTCGGAGGACGCCTCACCGCCGGAACCGTCGTCGGCGGTGTCGGTCGCGTTGTCACACGCGGTGAGGGCCAGCGCACCCGCCGCCGCTGCGGCGGCGAATCTGACCGCGTTGCTGCGCTTCACTTGGTAACTCTCCCCTTCGCCCTCCGGCCCGCATTCACGCGAACCGACCTGACTTCTGTTGCCGGACAATATCCGCTGGCGGAAAGTACACGTGACGGACGTACTGAGTTGTTATAAAGGCGAGAGCTGAGTGACGCGGCACCTGACTTGACACTTGCCGATCAGGAGCCGTGCGGCGCCGACCGGATTCCCGTTCCTCCTTATCCGACCTCAGGTTCTCCAGCAAGGAGGGCCTTTTTGACACCGCGCCCCCGATCGGTCACCGGGTGTCACGCGACCCTGCGGGCGGCGCGGGACGGCTTCCGCGGGGGCAACCGGTCTAGACCGGACTACCCAACCAGGAAGTCCACCACGGCCTGCCTGAAGATCCGCGAGGACACCGCGTTCGCGTGGTCCCGCCCGGGGATCTCGACGTGCGCCCCGCCGCAGCGGGCCGCGAGGTCCTCGGCTCCCTTCGCGAGGGTATCCCGGGCGCCGGAGACGAACAGGAGGGGCACGCCGACGGGCCGGGGCTCACCCGCGAAGGGACGGGCGGCCTGGCCCCGGGCGCAGGCGGCGAGCACGGCCGCGTCGTTGCCCGGGAGGGCGGCGACCGTCCGGAAGACGTCGTCGAAGGGGGTGTCGCCGGCGCCGGGAGCGGACAGGTCGGCCCCGGCGAAGGCGTTGACCGGCCCGAACCCGCCCAGGACGGCGCGGCGCACCCGGTCGGGGGCGGTCAGGGCCAGGTCCCACGCCAGACGGGACCCCATGGAGTAGCCGACCACGTCGACCCGGTCGACCGCCAGCTCGTCGAGCAGGCCGAGCAGGTCCCCGGTGAAGCGTTCGGGCAGGTAGGAGGCCTCGTCCAGCGGCTTGTCGCTGCCGCCGTGACCGCGCAGGTCCGGCCCCAGGACACGCAGTCCGGCGCCGCCGAGGGCCTGCGGCCATCCGGCGGCGCGCCAATTCATGCCGAAGTTCGTACCGAATCCGTGGAGAAGAAGGACGGGTACGGCGTCCGCCGGATCGCCCGCGGGCAAATCCACGTAGCGCATTGTCACGCCGCCGGTCAGATTCGCGGTCATGGTCTTCCCTCGTTTTCGACCTTGGTGTTTCACCCAGGAAAAATCGAAGGCCCAATCAGATGTTCCTATAAACGACCGGGCCGAAAACCCGAGTGCGTTTGTACCGACATCCGAACGGGCCCTCGTGACGTGCGGGTCCTCAGTCCGCCGGCGGCTTGAGCCGCACGCGGCGCGCGGGCCTGGCCTCCTCCGTCGGAACCTTTCCGACGATGCCCGCCTGGGGAGATTCGTCACTCACGGTGACGGCGAACGTGACCAGGGGGGCGCCCACCGGGACGGCCTCGTCCTCCTCCGCGTGCAGGGCGACTACCCTGCCCGCGGTCGGCGAGGGGATGACCACGGCCGACTTGGTGGTCTCGACCTCCACCAGCGGCGCGTTGCGCTCGATCAGGTCGCCGACGGCGACCTGCCACTCCAGGACGGTCGCCTCGACCAGTCCCTCGCCGAGGTCCGGAAGGGTGAAGGTGGTGTTGTCCTCAGCCATGGTCGTCTAGTACTCCAGGGTCCGTTGGACCGCGAGCAGGACGCGGTCGATGGTCGGCAGGTACTGCGGCTCCAGGGGACCCGCGGGGTAGGGCACGTCGAATCCGGTGACGCGCTGGACGGGGGCGGCCAGGTCGCGGAAGCAGTTCTCGGTGACCAGGGCGGCCACCTCCGCGCCCAGCCCGGCGGTGAGCGGCGCCTCGTGGACCACGACCGCGCGCTTGGTGCGCGCGACCGAGGAGGCCAGCCCGGCGGCGTCGATCGGCTTGAGCCAGCGCAGGTCCAGCACCTCCAGGTCCACGCCGTCCTCGGCGGCGAGTTCGGCGACCTGGAGGCAGCGGTGCACCATGGCGCCCCAGGCGATGAGCGTGGCGTGGCGACCGCGGCGGACGACGCGGCTGGCCCCGATGGGGGTGGAGGGCTCCATGAGTTGGACGGGCCTGCGGTCCCAGTAGCGGGCCTTGGGTTCCATGAACACGACCGGGTCGTCCGAGCGCACGGACTGGAGCAGCAGGGTGTAGGCGTCGCCCGCGTCGGAGGGGGCGGCCACCTTGAGCCCGGGCGTGTGCGCGAAGAGCGCCTCCAGGCTCTCGCCGTGGTGCTCCGGCGCCTGGATGCCGCCGAAGGAGGGCAGTCGCAGGGTGATCGGCATGGGCGCGGCCCCCCGGGTCCGGTAGTTCATCCGGGCGACCTGGTTGACGATCTGGTCGACGGCCGGGTACGCGAAGCCGTCGAACTGGAGCTCGGGCACCGGGCGCCAACCGTTCATGGCCAGGCCGACCGCCATGCCCATGATCGCGGACTCGGCCAGGGGGGTGTCGAAGACACGCTGTGCGCCGAACTCCTTCTGGAGCCCGTCGGTGACGCGGAAGACGCCGCCCAGGGCACCGACGTCCTCGCCGAAGACGAGGACGTCGGGATCCTCGTCGAGCAGGACCCGCAGGGCGCGGTTGATCGCCTGCTGCATGGACAGTTCGACGGGGGCGGCGTCCGCCGGGGCGTCGGTCCGTTCGATCAGCTCGGTCACAGCTCGACCTCTTCCTGCCAGACACGGCGCTGCCGGGTCAGTTCGTCGGTGGTCTCCCGGAAGACGTGCGTGAACAGCTCGGAACCGTCCGGTTCGGGCGCGGTGGCCACACCGTCGCGGATGGCTTCGGCACGGGCGCGGGCGGCGGCGTCCGCCTCGGCGAGCGCGTCCTCGTCGGCGTGCCCGGCTTCGACCAGGGCCGCCCGGAGCAGGTCGAGCGGGTCGCGGCGGCGCCACCGCTCGGCGTCCGCCTCGTCGCGGTAGCGGCCGGGGTCGTCGGAGGTGGAGTGCGGCTCGACGCGGTAGGTGAGCGCCTCGATCAGGGTGGGTCCCTCACCGCGGCGGGCGCGCGCGACGGCGTCGGCGGTGGCCTGGTACACGGCGCCGGCGTCGTTGCCGTCGACGAGCACGCCGGGCATACCGTAGCCCGCGGCGCGCGCGGAGACCGAGCCGCCGGCGATCTGGCGGTGGTTGGGGACCGACAGCGCCCACTGGTTGTTCTGGCAGAAGAAGACGACGGGGGCTGCCATGACCCCGGCGAAGTTCATCGCCTCGTGGACGTCGCCCTCGGAGCTGGCCCCGTCACCGAAGTAGGCCAGGGCGACACCGTCGTCGCCGCGCAGCCGTTCGCCGACGGCCCAGCCGACCGCGTGCGGGACGGGTCCGCCGACCACGGCGTTGATCGCGCCGAAGCGGGATGCCATGACGTCGTAGAGTCCGCCGTGCCACAGGGCGCGGTGGGTGGCCATGTACCCGACCATCTCCACGCCGTAGGCCAGGGCGGAGGCCATCTCGCGGTAGGTGGGGAAGACGAAGTCCCGCTCCGGGTCCATCGCGGCGGCGCTGGCGACCTGGGCGGCCTCCTGTCCGCGCACGGACACGTAGGCCGGGAAGACGCCCTGGCGCTGGAGGGCGACGGCCTCGGCGTCCAGGTCGCGTGCGGTCCGCATGTCGCGGTAGAGCGCGCGGGTGAGGTCGGACGGCAGGTGGTCCACGGTGATGGAGCCCCGGCCCCCAGGCCCGTCGGCGGGAAGGGGTGGGCGTGGAACGCCTCCGCCGGAGCGGGACGCGGCGGTCGTGGGCCGTCCCTTGACGGTCGGGGCGTGCGACGCGTGGGCGGTGTCCCCGTTTCTCCCGCGAAGCGGCTCCTGGGGCGATGGTGGGCGACGGGCGGGCATGCGAGCGGCTCCCAACGTGGCCCCGCGCGTGGTGACGCGTCCGGGGCTCGGGTGGTCACGGTCCTGATCATGATTCTCCGATCAGCTCGACAGATGCGCTAGATATGCACGCATAGTTGATACAGATGAGAACGGATGACGCAATGAGGTTCGCAAACGTCTCATCTTGACACCAGGGCTCGCAAGAAAACGACACACCACGCGAACCACCACGAACAGGGCCCGCCCCGCAGGGCGGCGCACCGCCCGGACACCACCGACGGGTCGTGTCACGGTGTGAGACGGGCAACACCGGGCGCACGGAGATCGTCACTCCCGGTGCCCGCCGGACCTCCGTCGAACCCCCTGACCACATGTGGACAGCGTGCCGCGGGAGGCCGGATTCAACACGACAAACAGCAACATAAAGGCGCACTTCGGGAGAAGTTCTGTCACGTTTGCCGAGGGCCGGTGTAGTTACTCACGGGTCAGGGAAACCCCCGGCCAAGCGATGTCTTCCACCTTGAGTACAGTCGGACTTCCCCAGCCCCGAGGGCGTGCCCCGTGGGGCCCGCGAGAGGTTCCCCCGGAACGTTCCTCTCGGTTATCGCCTTCCCGGGAGGACGGCGCCCACCCCTGGCGGCCCAATCTCGCGGACTGAGATCCCAATGGACGAGAACGACGTTTACCTGGTAGTTCGTTAGCCCCGGTCAAAGTTGACGGAAGGGGCGAACACTGACGCAAGAACACATGAGGAGCACCCACATGGCCATGGGCGACCAACGCAGGAGCGGCCGCCGGCCGGACTCCACCGACCAGACCATCCTGAGCGCCCTCGCCAAGGACGCACGGACCGGGATCACCGAGATCGCCGCACTGGCCAACGTCTCCAGGGCCACGGCCTACAACCGGATCAAGCGGCTCACCGACGAGGGCGTCATCCGCGGCTACTCCGTGGTGACCGACCACTCCAAGATGGGGCTCGGCGTCACCGCGCTCGTCCTCATCTCCGGCAGCCAACCGGACTGGCGCGCCAACCGCGAGATCCTGTCCTCCTACCCCGAGATCGAGTACTGCTGGTACGTGGTGGGATCGGCGGACATCGTCCTCCTCGTCCGCGTGGCCAACACCAACCAGCTGCGCGACCTCATCCTCACCCGCCTCCAGTCCCTCCCCGGTGTGACCGCCACCCAGACGCTCACCGTGATCGACGAGGTCGTACACCGACCCGTCGTGGAGCCGCCCGAGAGCGAGTGAGCCTCAGGTGGGAAGCACCCCCCTTGGGTGGGAAGCACCTTTCGGAAGACAAGCACCCCTCGGAAGACCAGCACCCCTCGGAAGACCAGCACCCCTCGGAAGACCAGCACCCCTCGGGCGGAAGCGGAGGAACCCGCTCAGCCCTCGACCGCCTCGGCGACCGCGGCCACCAGCTCCGTGAGCACCGCCGAACCCCGCGCGCGGGCGGCGGCAACGTCGCCGTCCACGTCCAGGACCACCTCGACGTAGGCCTTGAGCTTGGGCTCGGTTCCCGAGGGCCGCAACGTCACCCGCCCCCAGACGCCGCCCTCCAACCGGAAGCGCAGGGCGTCGGTCGGCGGAAGCCCCTCGTACCCGCCGGAGAAGTCGTCGACCCCCGCCACCTTCAGGGGACCGAACTCGGCGGGCGGGTCGGCGCGCAGCCGCCGCATCGCCGCGGAGATCACCGACAGATCCTCGACCCGCACCGAGAGCTGGTCGCTCAGGTGCAGGCCGTAACGGCGCGCCTGGTCGTCCAACAGGTCCACCAGCGTGCGACCGTCGCGCTTGGCCGTGGCCGCGAGCGCCGCCATCACGAGCGCCGCGCCGATGCCGTCCTTGTCGGCCACGGGACGGCGGTCGTCACCGCCGACGCAGTACCCCAACGCCTCCTCGTAGGACAGGACCGGTCGCTCTCCCGGCTCCCCGGCCCGGGCCAACCACTTGAACCCGGTGAGGGTCTCCACGTAGCGCACCCCCCGGTCGCGGGCGATCTTGCCCAGCAGACTGGAGGAGACGATCGAGGTCGCCACGACGCGGCCGGTCCCGGTGGTCTGGTCGAGCACGTACTCGGCCAGCAGCCCGCCGACCTCGTTGCCGGTCAGCAGCCCGTGGCCGGGGACGGCGACGGCGAGCCGGTCGGCGTCGGGGTCGTTGGCCAGCACCAGGTCCGCCCCGGTGTCCCGGCCCGCGGCCACCGCCAGGTCCATGGCCCCGGGTTCCTCGGGATTGGGGAACCGGACGGTCGGGAAGTCGGGGTCGGGCGCGAACTGGGCGTCGACCACGGACGGACGGGCGAACCCCGCTCGTTCCATGGCCGCCAGCAGGATCTCGCCGCCCACACCGTGCATGGGTGTGTAGGCGATGGCCAGGTCGCGGTCCTCGCCCAGGGGGAGCGCGGTGACCGCGGCCAGGTAGCGCTCGACCGCCTCCTCCCCCAGGACCGTCCAGCCCCGGCCCAGCGGCAGGTCGCCGAGCGGGCCGACGGCGTCGATGGCCGCGGAGATCTCGGCGTCCACCGGTGCGACGATCTGGGCGCCCGCGTGCGGTCCGGTCCCGCCGACGTAGACCTTGTACCCGTTGTCCCGCGGCGGATTGTGGCTCGCGGTGACCATGATCCCGGCGTCGGCGTGCAGGTCGCGCACGGAGAACGCCAGGACGGGAGTGGGCAGGGGCCCCGGAAGCACCGACACCCGGTGCCCCGCCCCGGTGAGCACCGCCGCGCTCGCCTCGGCGAAGTCCGCCGAGCCGTGGCGGGCGTCGTACCCGACGACCACGTGGCTGCCCTCAGCCAGCCACGCCGAGATCCCGGCGGCCGCGCGCATGACCACGGCCCGGTTCATACGGTTGGGCCCGGCCCCCAGCTCGCCGCGCAGCCCGGCGGTGCCGAACTCCAGCCGCGCGCAGAAGCGGTCGTCGAGGTCGGCGACCGCGGCGGCGTCACCGGACTCGGCCCGGGCCAGCAGGGCGCCCAGCTCCTCGCGCGTGGCGGGATCGGGGTCCTCGGCCAGCCACTGCCTGGCGCGGGCGACGGTGTCGGCGGTGTCGGCGGTCATGCGGTGTTCCTCGTCCTTACGGCTCGGCGACGGTGTCGGCGGTCATGCGGTGAGCCT
>NZ_JBITHK010000008.1:122440-315719 GCF_044457925.1 Nocardiopsis sp. NPDC050513
CCTCGCCCATACGGCTCGGCGACGGTGTCGGCTGGTCATGCGGTGAGCCTCGCCCATACGGCTCGGCGACGGTGTCGGCTGGTCATGCGGTGAGCCTCGCCCATACGGCTCGGCGACGGTGTCGGCTGGTCATGCGGTGAGCCCGGCTCCGGCGGCTCGGCCGCGATCGCCGCGAGCGGGCGGCGGTCCTACGGCGATCCCGGCCCTAGAGCCCAGCGACGATGTCCGCGAGCAGGCGGCCGACCGTACCGGCGGCGTCGCGGCCGGTGGCCAGCACGTCCTCGTGGTCCAGGTTGGCGCCCTCCAGCCCGGCGGCGACATTGGTGACCAGGGACATCCCCAGGACCCGGGCACCGGCGGCGCGGGCGGCGATGGCCTCCATGACGGTGGACATCCCCACCAGGTCGGCGCCCATGGCGCGGAGCATGCGGATCTCGGCCGGGGTCTCGAAGTGCGGGCCGGGCATGGCCGCGTACACGCCCTCGGGCAGGTCGGGGGCGACCTCGCGCGCCGCGGCGCGCAGCTTGGGGTCGTAGGTCTCGCTGAGGTCGACGAAGTCGGCCCCGGTCAGCGGCGAGCGTGCCGTCAGGTTCAGGTGGTCGGCGATGAGCACCGGAGAGCCGACGGAGTAGTCGCTGTTGATCGCGCCGGCGGCGTTGGTGAGCACGATCGTCTTCGCCCCGGCCGCGATCGCGGTGCGCACGTTGTGCACGACGGCGTCGGTGCCGTGGCCCTCGTACAGGTGGGTCCGGCCCAGGAACGCGAGCAGGTTCCGGTCCCCGTCCCGGATCCCGCGCAGGGTACCGCTGTGGCCTTCGACGGCGGGCGGCAGGAACCCGGGCAGGTCGGCGGTGGCGATCTCGTGGGCGGCCTCACCGAGCAGGTCGGCGGCGGGCGCCCAGCCCGAGCCCATGACCAGGGCGATGTCGTAGCTGTCCACTCCGGTACGCGACCGCAGGTCGGTCGCGGCCTCTTCGGCGATGGCCTGGGGCGTGCGGGTCACTGGGATTTCTCCGTTCGTTCGGGCCGCGGGCGCGGCGGGACGGGCGTAACGGTGTGCGGTGGGACCCCGGCTTCCGAGCGCTCCGGGACGTGGGCTCCTGTGCGCACGGGCCGGGACATCACGAACTGCGGGCCGTTGGGGCCGTCGACGTAGCGGCGGCCCGTGGACGTGAACCCGGCCGACCGGTAGGTGCGCAGACCGACCTCGTTGCCCTCGTTGACGCACAGCACGATGTCGGTGGCGCGGGGGGCGACCCCGGCCACGAGCAGATCCAGCAAGGGCGCGGAGCAGGCGGTACGACCCACGCCGAGGCCCTGGTACTCGGGCGTGACGTAGAAGGCGCGGAGGAGCACGGCGCGCTCCGGAGCGTCGACGAGGTCGCTCAGGTGGCCGACGCGGTCGATGATCCCGAAACCGGCGCAGGCGTCGCGGGCCGTCTCGGGGTCGGTGAGGTCGACGCCGGTGCGGACGACGGCGAACGGAACGCGCGCGGGATCGACGTCGGCGCGCGGCAGGGTCTCCACCGGAAGTCCGGTGTACCGGGACTGACCGGGCGCCAGGCGGTGGCGGAGTACCACCTGTCTCAGGACGGAGACCTCCGCCGTGTACCGGTCGAGCCGGACCAGACGCAGGCCGACCACGCGTGCCGGGGCCGGGGCTCCCGGCGGCGCCGCATCCGGGGCCTGGAGACCTGAGGCCTGGAGATCGGCGGTCTGGAGATCGGCCGGAGCCGCGTCCGGAGCCGCGCCCCGGCCCGGAGTCCCAGCCGGTGTGTCAGTCACCACGATCGCTCCTCGTTCGCCGTGTCGGACCGGGACCCGGCCGGGTCCCGGTCCGTCAGTGTTTCATCCCGGGTCACACCCCGATCGGGTGCCAGACCGTCTTGGTCTCCAGGAACGGCGTCATGCGCGCGGTGCCGGGGTCGGGGTCGAGCCAGACGTCCTCTCCCCCGTCGGCGCCGGAGCCGGGACGCAGCACCCGGGTGAGGGTGGTGGCCGCGGCCTCTTCGAACTCCGCCGCCAGCGCTCCGGCTCCGGTGAGGTCGAGGGCGTTGACGTCGGCGTGCGAGGCGAGGTGCGGGCCGATCTCCGGCACCCGCCCGGTGAGCAGGTTGACCACACCGCCGGGCACGTCGGAGGTGGACAGCACCTCGGCCAGGTCGACTGCCGCCAAGGGCGCGCGCTCGGAGGCGACCACGACGGCGGTGTTGCCGGTCGCGATGACCGGGGCCAGCACGGAGGTCAGCCCGAGCAGAGGTGCGTCCTGCGGCGCGAACACCGCCACCACACCGGTCGGCTCGGGCGCGGAGTGGTTGTAGTAGGGGCCGGAGACCGGGTTGGCGCCGCCCAGGACCTGGGCGACCTTGTCGGTCCAGCCCGCGTAGTAGACCCACCGGTCGATCGCGGCCGAGACCACCACGTCGGCGGCGGCCCGGGACAGACCCTGGGCGCGCTCGGCGCCCGCGGCGAACTGGTCCCGGCGGCCCTCCAGGACCTCGGCGACGCGGTACAGGATCTGCCCGCGGTTGTAGGCCGTCCGCGACGACCAGCCGCCGAACGCCTTGCGCGCGGCCACGACCGCCTCACGGGCGTCCTTACGCGAGGCGAGGGAGGCGTTGGCGAGGTGGTCGCCGTCGGCGGAGGTCACGGGGTAGCACCTGCCCGATTCCGAACGCGGGAACGCCCCGCCCAGGTAAAGCTTGTACGTCTTGCGCACCGCCAGACGCGCGGGCTGTGCCGCGCCGGACCGGGCGATTCCGCTCTGGGGCTTTCCGCTCTCGGACTTTCCGCCCTGGGGCTTTCCGCCCTGGGGCTTTCCGCCCTGGAGCTTTCCGCCCTGGAGCTTTCCGCCCTTGGCCTGACCGCTCTGCTCGGCCTGCTGGGGCTGTTGAGCCTTCTTAGCCAAGGTAGGCCTCCAATCCGTGCCGCCCGCCCTCGCGGCCGTAGCCCGACTCCTTGTAGCCGCCGAAGGGGCTGGTCGGGTCGAACTTGTTGAACGTGTTGGACCAGATGACGCCCGCGCGCAGACGCTCGGCCGTCCACAGCATGCGCGAGCCCTTCTCGGTCCACACACCCGCCGACAGTCCGTAGGGGGTGTTGTTGGCCTTGGCCACCGCCTCCTCAGGCGTACGGAAGGTGAGCACGGACAGCACAGGGCCGAAGATCTCCTCGCGGGCGACCCGGTGGGCCTGGCTCACGCCGGTGAGGACGGTGGGGGCGAACCAGTAGCCGGACGACGGCAGGTCGCAGGACGGCGACCATCGTTCGACGCCCTCCTCCGTCCCCGAGTCGGTCAGCTCCCGGATCCGCCGCAGCTGGGCTGCGGAGTTGATCGCGCCGATGTCGGTGTTCTTGTCGAGCGGGTCGCCGAGGCGGAGCTTGGCGATCCGGTCCTTGAGCCGGGGCAGCAGCTCGTCGGCGATCGACTCCTGGACGAGGAGGCGCGAACCCGCGCAGCACACGTGGCCCTGGTTGAAGAAGATGCCGGAGACGATGCCCTCGACCGCCTGGTCGACGGCGGCGTCGTCGTAGACGATGTTGGCGCCCTTGCCGCCCAGTTCGAGGGTCAGGCGCTTGTCGCTGCCCGCGACCGAGCGCGCGATCTGGCGACCGACCTCGGTGGAGCCGGTGAAGGCGACCTTGTCGGTGCCGGGGTGCTCCACGAGTGCCCGGCCGGTCTCGCCCGCGCCGGTGACGATGTTGACCACGCCCGGCGGCAGGTCCGCCTCCTGGCAGATCTCCGCGAAGGCCAGCGCGGTCAGCGGCGTGGTCTCGGCGGGCTTGAGGACGACGGTGTTGCCGGTGGCCAGTGCCGGGGCGACCTTCCACGCGAGCATGAGCAGCGGGAAGTTCCACGGGATGACCTGGGCGGCCACACCGAGCGGGCGCGGGTCGGGGCCCAGTCCGGCGTGGGCGAGCTTGTCGGCCCAGCCGGCGTAGTAGAAGAAGTGCGCGGCGACGAGCGGCAGGTCGACGTCGCGGGTCTCCTTGATCGGCTTGCCGTTGTCCAGGGACTCCAGGACCGCCAGCTCACGGGAGCGCTCCTGGATCACCCGGGCGATCCGGAAGAGGTACTTGCCGCGTTCGGCACCGGACATCCGGCTCCACACGGTGTCGTACGCGCGACGGGCGGCGTCGACCGCGCGGTCGACGTCGGACACGCCCGCGACGGTGAAGCGGGCGAGTTCGGTCTCGTCGGCCGGGTTGACGGTGGACATCTGGTCCCCGTCCTTCCCGGGGGTGAACTCACCGTCGATGAACAGGTCGTAGTTCTCGCGCAGACGGACGACGGAGCGGGACTCCGGTGCGGGCGCGTAGTCGAAGATCACGGCTCTAGTCCAGCGTGTAGTAGTCGGGGCCCGGGTAGGTGCCGGTGCTGAGCCTGGTGCGCTGCATGAGCAGGTCGTTCAGCAGGCTGGAGGCACCGATGCGGAAGAGGTCCGGGGTCAGCCAGTCGGGACCGGCGACCTCGTTGACCATCACCAGTTGGCGGATGGCGTCCTTGGCGGTGCGGATGCCGCCCGCGGGCTTGACGCCGACGCGGGTGCCGGTGGCGGTGTGGTGGTCGCGCACGGCCTCCAGCATCACGAGGACCACGGGGGGCGTGGCCGCCGGGGACACCTTGCCGGTCGAGGTCTTGATGAAGTCGGCGCCGGCGCGGATCGCCAGATGGGAGGCCCGGCGCACGTTGTCGTAGGTGACCAGTTCGCCGGTCTCCAGGATGACCTTCAGGTGAGCGCTGCCGCAGGCCTCCTTGACCGCGACGATCTCGTCGTACACCTTCAGGTAGTCGCCGGAGAGGAAGGCGCCGCGGTCGATGACCATGTCGATCTCGGTGGCGCCGTCCTCGACGGCGCGGCGCGTGTCGGCGAGTTTGACCTCCAGGGGCGCGCGCCCGGCCGGGAAGGCGGTGGCGACGGAGGCGATGCCGATCCCGGTGCCGGTGCCGGATCCGGTGCCGGTGTCGGATCCGGTGCTGGACCCTCTTCCGGTGCTGGAGCCGGAGCCGATGCCGCGCAGGGCCTCGACGGCGGTGGCGACCCGGTCGGGGTAGACGCACACGGCGCCCACCTGGGGCACGGTACGGTCGGTGGGGTCGGGGAGGGCGGCCTTGGCGCACAGGGCGCGGACTTTGCCGGGCGTGTCGGCGCCCTCCAGTGTGGTCAGGTCGACCATCCGGATGGCCAGGTCGATGGCCTCCCGTTTGGCCGTGGTCTTGATGGACCGGGTGGACAGGTCCTGGGCACGGGAGCGCGCACCGACCTCGTCGACGCCCGGGAGTCCGTGCAGGAAGACCCGGAGCGCGCGGTTGGTCGTGGCCTCGGGCGCGAATGCGGTGTGGGGCACGGGCACCTACAGCTCGATCAGCGTGATGGAACGTGATGGGTTCTGAAGCGGCTTACTCCGCTGTGGCCAGCGGAAACAGCCACTTCGGCGCGGTACGGAGATGCCGTTCGAGGGCGCCGTCCGGGCCGTCAGGCAGTCACCCTAACCCTGGGGTGGACAGCCGTCAGTACCCCTGTCGACCGCGCCGCCGAAGGTTGGAGGAGCATCCAATCAGACAAGCGGGGAGCATTAGGATGTTCCTCCAACTTGGCCGCCAAAACCCCTATAAATCGCTCTCCGGCCTGGTGCGGGCCAGAGGAGTCGAGGAGGCCCGGTCTAGACCGGACTGTGCCCTCCTGGGGTAGCGGAGGGGTGGCTGGAGGGGTGGTTGGGGTTGGCGGGAGGGGTGGCTGGAGGGGTGTGGCCGAGGGGTGGCTGGAGGAGTGTTGAAGGGGTGGCCGAGGGGCGGTTGGAGGGGTGGCTGGAGGGGGTCGTGGCGGCCTCCAGCGGGCTCTGGTCGGCCATCGATGGGCCGTGGCGGGTTCCGCGCACGGATGCGGCGGCCTCAGCGGGCTCTGGAGAGCGGGGGGCGTCTGGGGGGGTGGCCGGGCCGGCGCAGACCGGGCTGTCTCCATCAGGAGGCTGGTTACCCTGTGGGCATGGCGGAGTTCCGGATCAGTAGTGACGATCAGATCGACCTGCGCAAGCTGGCGGCGGCCTTGGTGGACTCCCAGGGCTGGGCACGTGAGGAGGTCAGCATCTGGGACACGCGCCGGGGCGAGGTGATCGTGACCGTCGACGACGCGCTGCTGCGCGGTCCCCAGAAGGACCCGCTCAACCGCCCCCGGCACACACCGCACGATGTCCACGAGGCGTGCGAGTGGCTGCGGCTCGAGGACTCATCGCTGCGCCGGGTCGACTTCGCCGCGCTGCGGGAGGAGACCTCCCGGTACTTCTCAGCAGGATGGACGCTCGCCGACGTCCGGCACGCCCTGACCCACCGCCCCGACCACGTACCGTGGCAGAAGGGCCCGCAGGACACGGAGTGGTTGCGCACCCGTCTGAAGGCCTGGCGCACCCCGAACGGCGACATCCGGCCCTCGAAGTCCCAGGAGTCGGCGCAGCTGCGGGTGATCAGCCGCGCCGGGCTCCCGATGGACATCGGCCTGCCCGAGGACGCCGAGGTCGCCCGCCCGGTCGCGCGCCCCGAGGTCGCGCGGTCGGCGGCCGACGACGCGCGGCGGTTGATTCAGCAGAACACCCGCACCACGACGAACTCGCTCGCCCACCGGGACCGCACGGCGGAGCACATCACCCGCCCGGGCCGGGAGAGCGGCCCCAGGTAGCGGAGCGGAGGAGCGGAGCAGGGGAGAGCGGCCCCGGCCGGAGGACGGAACACCCGTCGGCCGGGTGTCCGTGGGAGTTCGGCCGGAGCGAGGCCTTCCCTGGCCCCCGCGGTGACCGGGGCGGGAAGGGTCCCGGTCGAGCCTCTGTGGTGCTGTACGGGGAGAATTATCGGCGGATCCCGTGGCTTGGCGGGGAGAGAGGGTTCCGGGCGGCCCCCTGGGGCTGGGCGGGCGGGAGTGGTTTCCCCAAACCCCCTGTGGCTGAGCGGGACAGGGATGTTTTGCCCCACCCCCCTGTGGTGCTGTACCGGTCGCGTCTCACCAACCCCCCTGTGGTTGGGCGGGGCGGGAGTGGTTTCCCCAACCCCCCTGTGGTTGGGCGGGCGGGGAGGGTGTAGACCCCCTTTCCGGTGACGGGTGTGCGGACCGGTGTGGGGCTTGGGGCGGGTGTTTGCTGGACCGTCCACCCCCCGCTCCTGGGGCCGGGGGTGTCATCACTTCGGAATCACGTTCCCACGTGGTGACCGCCGCCTGCATATCTGTGGACCGTCCGGGGTGACCCTAGGTGAGGGACCTCGCCCTCCGGAACGAATTCGCTCCGCGAACACGCCCTCCGGACGAGCCACACCCCCCGTGGTGACCAGGGAGCCAGACCACCACACCCAGCCCCCTGTGGACCCGAGAACCAGTCGACGCAACCCCCCTTCGGCGACCCGGAGCGGGCGCGCACTCCCCTGTGGTCGAGCGACCGGGGTCAGGAGTTTCGGGCGCGGGCCTCCTCCACGGACACGGTCGCCCCGTCGGCGATCGCCCCCAGGAGGGACTCCAGCGGACCGCGGCCCACCGCGACCCGCCACAGGACCGCGAACCCGATCGCCCCCAGGACGAACCCCTCCAACAGCCACGGGCTCCGCCACTCCTGAGTCGACAGGCCCATCACGACGGCGATCGCGAACAGGTGCCCTGAGTACACGGTCAGCGGCATCCGGCCGACGGAGGAGAGCGGGTACATCAGCCACCGGGCGCGCTCGGCCAACCACACGCACGCCACCAGGACGATCAGCGCCTGGCCCACCGCCTGCGCGATCTCGAAGGTCGTACCGGTGTGCGGCGTGCCCACGGCGAGCCACCACCAGTCGTCCGTGGGGACCTGCCCCGAGATGAAGTACATCTCCTCCTCGACCGCGGCCCGCGGGCCGGGGTCCGCGAGCCGGTCCAGGCCGCCGAGCGGGTACAGCAGGAGCCAGGAGCCCCCGTAGGCGAACACGCTGAGGCCCGCGCCCAGCGCGAGGAGGCGGAGGCGCACGGCGGTCGCCGTCAGATCCGTCCGCCCGACCGCCATGCCCGCGTACACGAAGGCCATGAACGTGATCGCCGGGTAGTAGCCGGTGAGGAGGAACTCCGTCACCGACCCGAGGGAGGACAGGCGCGGTTCGGGCACGCCCATGCCGGAGCGCAGAACGAAGGAGACCGCTGGACCCGCGACGGCGAGCACACCCGCCACGGCCCACAGCGCTCCGGCCCGCAGCCGCGCGAGGGGCAGCGCGAGGAGGAAGAAGCCCGCGTAGTAGGTGAGGATGATCGCGACGGGCACGGACATCAGGTCGAGGAGGATGCCCAGCAGGCCGATCACCACGGCGCGCGTGACGATGCGTACCGCCGCGACGCGCAGCGCGTCGCCGCTGGCCGGGCTGGTCCGGCCGGTCATGAACGCGAGGGAGAGACCGGCCAGGAGGGCGAAGAGCGCGGACGAGTTGCCGCGGACCAGGGTGTGCAGGGCGGTGGCGCCCTCCTCGGGCAACAGCCCGATGGAGGCCACGCCCAGGTGCACGGTGAACATGCCGAACACGGCGAGCGCGCGGGCGGCGTCGACGCCGTCGATCCGGGGGCGGGGGACCGTGGTCGCGGTGGCGATGGGGCTGTCGTCAGATCGGTTCTGTGCCACGTTCGTCAGGCTATGCCCCCGTTGGACCCCACGGGCGCGCGCCCGTGGGGTCGCGCGCGTCAGCCCTGGTCGGACAGTCGGGTGAAGTAGTCGAGCGCCTCTGGGTTGGCCAGGGAGTCCCGGCTCACCACCCGTTCGGGGCTCTCCCCCATCAGGATCCGCTTGACCGGAACCTCCAGGACCTTGCCTGACAGGGTACGGGGAACGGCGCTGATCGCGCGTACGCGGTCGGGCACGTGTCGGGGCGAGCAGTCGGTGCGCACCCGCCGCGCGATCTCCCTGGGCAGGTCGCCCTCGAGGTCGGCGCCGGGCCGCAGCACGGTGAACAGCTCGATCTTCGACGATCCGTCCTTCTGGGGCACATCCACGACGAGCGCGTCGACGACCTCGTCGAGGGCGAGGACGGCTCGGTAGATCTCACTGGTTCCCATGCGTACGCCGCCGCGGTTGATGGTCGAGTCCGAGCGGCCGTAGATGATCGCGGTCCCCCGGTCGGTGATCTCGATCCAGTCGCCGTGCCGCCAGATCCCCGGGTAGACGGAGAAGTAGCTGTCCCGCAGCCGTTCCCCGTCGGGGTCGCCCCAGAAGTACACCGGCATGGACGGGGCCGGCTGGGTGACCACCAGCTCACCCACCTCGCCGACGAGTTCCTTGCCGTCCGGGTCCCAGGAGGCCACGGCCATGCCCAGACCGCGGGACTGGATCTCGCCCTCGTAGACGGGCAGGGTGGGGGTTCCGCCCACCAGGCAGCTGCACACGTCCGTGCCGCCGCTGGTGGAGAACAGCCAGAGGCCGTCGCCGAACTCGTCGTACACCCACGTGAACGCCTCCGGACTGAGCGGAGAGCCGGTGGAGCCGATCGCGCGGAGGGCGGAGAGGTCGCGTTCCCGGCGGGGGTGCACGCCCTCCTTCATACAGGAGGCCAGGAAGCCCGCGCTGGTGCCGAAGATCGTGACGCCCGCCCGCTCGGCCAGGTCCCAGAGCGTGTCGAGGTCGGGCGCGGCGGGGCTGCCGTCGTACAGGACGATGGAGGCCTTCGTCAGCAGCACACTGGCCAGGAAGTTCCACATCATCCAGCCGGTGGTGGTGAACCAGAAGACCCGGTCGTCCTCACGGGCGTCGATGTGGAGGTGGAGGTTCTTGAGCTGTTCGAGGAGGATGCCCCCGTGGCCGTGGACGATGGCCTTGGGCAGCCCGGTGGTGCCGGAGGAGTAGAGGACCCAGAGCGGGTGGTCGAAGGGGACGGCGGTGAACTCCAGCTCGGACGCGTCCCCCTGTTCCAGGACGCTCCAGGGCTCGGTGCCCTCCAACTCGGCTCCGGGGGTGAGGTAGTCGAGCAGCACGGTGTGCTCGACGGTGGGCAGGGCCTCGCGCAGCTCCGCGACGACGGGCCGCCGGTCGAAGTCCCTGCCTCCGTAGCGGTAGCCGTCCACGGCCAGGAGCACCTTCGGTTCGATCTGCGCGAACCGGTCGATCACACTCCGCACGCCGAAGTCGGGCGAGCACGACGACCACACCGCGCCGAGCGAGGCAACGGCGTAGAAGGCCGCGACGGTCTCGGGCAGGTTGGGCAGGTAGGCGACCACCCGGTCTCCCGCTCCGACGCCGCGCGCCCGGAGTCCGGCGGCGATCGCCGCGGTGCGCCGGCGCAGTTCGCCCCACGTCCATGCGCCGAGGGGGCGGAGCTCGGTGGAGTGGCGGATCGCGATCGTGTCGTCGTCCCGGCCCTCGAAGATGTGCCGGGCGTAGTTGAGGGTGACGCCGGGGAACCAGCGCGCGCCCGGCATGGTCCGCTCGGGCAGGACGGTGTCGTAGGGGGTTTCGGACCGGACTCCGTAGAACTCCCAGATCGCCGCCCAGAAGTCCTCGACGTCGGTGACCGACCAGCGCCACAGTGCGTCGTAGTCGAACGCCTCGGGGGCGGGCGCGCCCTCTCCGAAGGCGCGCACCCCCTTGTGTTCCGCGGCCCAGCGGGCGAACGCGACGATGTTCGAGGAGCCGACCGTGGCCTCGTCCGGCTCCCAGAGCACACGGGGCACGCTGCTCTCCGTCATTGGCCAGCCTTCCCAGTCGCATGGCTGTGTGTGGATGTGAGACCCATATAACACCACCGGGTGGCGGCGGCCTCGCCCCGCCCTCGTCCTAACGGACGGCGGGGCGGGACTGCCGCATGCGACGGGAACGCAGGTCACGCCGGGCGTGTGCGCGGTGTGGAGGGTCCACCCCCGCGGGGCGGGCGAGGGGTGGGACCACCACGTTGACACAGACTGAGAGGCCGTTTGATGGGATGACCCGACGTAACAGTCGGTCAGGTTCCGCACAGGGCCGCGACGGCGGCGACCGGGGAGTCGACCACCGGGGCCCCGGTCGCCTCCAGGCGCTCGCGGGCCATGAGTCCGCTGGCGACGAGCAGCGCGTTGGCGCCGGCCTCCCGGGCGGCGCGCGCGTCGTCGTCGATGTCCCCGACGAGCACGACCTTGGCGGGGTCGATCCCCTGCTCGTCGAGGTGGTGGACGAGGTGCTCGGCCTTGGAGTCCTTCACGGTCGCGAACCGGCGTCCGTCGACCCGGGTGAAGTGCCCGTCGAGGCCGCGCTCGGCGATGAGCGGGACGAGGTGGTCGTGGGAGGCCATGGACAGCAGCGACTGGCTGCCGCCCGAGCCGGTCCAGTCGTGCAGCACGTCCGGCACGCCGTCGGCCAGCGCGCAGCCGGGCAGGTGTTCGAGGTAGCTGCGGTCGTAGAGCACCTCGGCCTCCTCCCACTCGCCGTCCTCGAAGGGACGTCCCAGGAGGTCCTCGTAGCAGGGGATGAGGGGTCGCCGGAACACGGAGCGCCAGTACTCCATCTCCACCGGCGCGCGGCCGAACCGGGCGCACACGGCGTTCACCGCGGCGAGGTTGGCGTGGTTGTCGTCCAGGAGGGTGCCGTTCCAGTCCCAGACGATGTGGGTGATGTCGCGTCGGTCAAAAGTCGTCTCAGCCATTGAGAGCACTTTATGGGCAGCCGCACCGAACCGAAATGCGTCGTTCACCACGCCGCTGGTCAGGCCGTATCCCTCAGACCGCGTCCGACGCGGCGTCACGCGCCTCGCGACGCCGGGCCCGGAGCCGACGCCTGCGCCGGACCGCCCAGACCCCGGTCAGGACGAGGAGGGGGAACACGACGAGGATCAGGATCGGGATGAGGACGGCCAGGATCGCGGTGACGACGCTGACGACGTCCTCGACCACGGACGCGACGGGACCGCCGACCCCGCCGGTCAGGGTGTTCACCACCGGGCGCGACACCGACTTGAGCACGTGGAGGACGAGGGCGACGGCCACGCCCGCCAGGACCGAACTCCAGTCGACGCCGTCTCCGGCGGCGGCCCCGGAGGCGGTGACGGACAGGTCGGACAGCTCGACGGAGGCGGCCCCCGCGCCGAACGTGATGCCCCCGGAGGAAGGGCGGATCACGGTCTGGACGACGTCGTTGAGGCTGTCGAGGGCGGGGACCTTGTCGGCGACCAACTCGACCACCAGGAGAACGGTGAGACAGATGAGGGTGACGGGGTGTTCCAGCCACGACCACGTGGAACCGAGCGGGACGAGGTCGGTGAAGCGCGCGAGGAGTCCGACCACGAGGAGGGGGATGTAGGCGTTCAGGCCGGCAGCCGAGGACAGCCCCAGGCCGGTGAGGGTGGCGATCATGCGTCTCCTTCGTGTCTCCATGACGGAGGGGACGTGCCGTGGCACGCCCCCTCGTGACGCCGGTGTACACGTGTTGACGCACGCGCGCGGCCCTGGGTTTCGCCCGGGGCTCGGACGAGGAGTCCGGCCCCGGGACGTCCCGGTCAGGCTCGGCGCTTGCGGGCCGCGAAGAGCGCCGTGACGCCGGTCGCGATGACGACCAGAGCGGCGATCACCATGGCCGCGATCCCGCTGCCGGTCAGCGCCAGGCGATCGGCGAAGCCACCGTCGGAGGGGTCGATCTTGCGCTTGCCGACACCGTTCTCCTCGGCGTCGGTGTCGCCGTCGGCGCCCATGTCTCCGCCGCTACCGGCGCCGCCGTTCAGCTCGGATCCGGACTCGATGTCGGGGTCGAACTCCGTCTGACCGTCCTCGTGCGAGAGCCGGTAGTAGTCGTAGGTGTAGTCCGGCTCGTCGGTCGGCGACGGCTCCGGGCTGGGAGACGGGCTCGGGCTCGGCTCAGGGCTGGGACTCGGCTCAGGGCTCGGGGACGGGCTGGGAGACGGGCTGGGGCTTGGCTCCGGGCTCGGGGACGGGCTGGGCTCCGGGCTGGGGCTGGGAGACGGGCTCGGGCTGGGGCTTGGCTCCGGGCTCGGGGACGGCTCCGGTGTCGGGTCGGACAGGGCGCAGTCCATGGCCACATCGCCCAAGACCAGGTCGAACAGGGTCACCGTCTGCCCGAAGGGTTCCCCGGACCCGTCGAGCAGCTGGGCGGTGGCCGACAGGTCGAGCTCGGCATGGCCGCGGCTGCCCATGGCCTCCTGGATCTGCTGGGTGGTGGCGATGACCCGGACGCCCGACGTGTTGGGGCCGTAGTCACCCTGGAAGTCGAGGGTGGTCGTCTGCAGCGTCCTGGACACCGGGACCGACTGCCCGAAGACCGTCGCCGACACCGCGCTCGTCAGGAAGACGGGGTCGTGCGGGAAGGTGCAGTTGACACTGTTCTGCCACGTGGCGACGTCCAGGACCTTGGTCAGACCGCCCGTGCCGGGGCTTCCCTCGTGCACGATGACCTGGACTGGGCCCCACGGCGCCACCGGGTCCGGGACCAACAGCTCGGTGAACGCCCCGTCCGCCCGCGCGCGGGCGGACGAGGGGTCGAGTGTGGTCTCGACCGCGGCCGTGCCCGTCGCGGAGGGGACGTTCGGCGAGATCGTCGAGGCCGGCGCCGTGGCGGTGTTCCAGTCCGCCGCGTCGTTGGCGCCGCTCACCTCGACCACGCCGCGGGCGCCCGCGACGGCCCCGGCTCCGTAGACCGCTGGATCCAACGTGAGCCGGGCCCACGTGCTCGACGCGTAGGGGGTCGCGGGCTGCGCCTCGGCGCCGACGACGATCATCCCGGATGCCGTCAGCAGGGATGCCGCGGCCACAGCGCCTGTCCGGGCCCTTCTCACCAGAGCAGCACGAATCGTATTCAAGTCATCACCCTATGTAGTTACACCTGGCCAGACCGTCCAACGGTAGCCATCAGGCGCACGAGGCCCCCGAGGGCGGGGAGGCGACACGCGCCAAGATCGTGCAAACTTCAAGGGTTCCACCCGGGGAATGCACCACCGAGCCCACGCCGTTGAATACCGCGTGGGGGTATGATGACCGCAGCTGAACAGGGACGACACGGAAACGGCGACATGGCGGCAACGCACGGCTACAGCAACGACAAGCAGAGTCACATCAACCGACTGCGCCGCATCGAGGGCCAGATCCGCGGCCTCCAGCGCATGGTCGAGGACGACCAGTACTGCATCGACATCCTGACCCAGACCTCGGCGGTCAACAAGGCGCTCCGTTCCTTCGCCCTGGCCATGCTCGACGAGCACCTCAAGCACTGTGTCGCCCACGCCGTCGCCAGCGGCGGTGACGAGGCCGACGAGAAGGTCCGCGAGGCCTCCGACGCGATCGCCCGCCTCGTCCGCTCCTGACCCCTCAGTCGTCGCCGTAGCGGGCGCGCAGGTTCTCCATCAGCCGGGCGCCCTCCCTGCGGGAGCCGTCCGCGTCCAGATAGTCCACCGCCTCCTTGTCCACGAACGACGACGGCCGGCCGTCGTCGGCGAAGCCCAGCCGTGAGACCTCGCCGCCGGTGAGCGCGCGGATCGCCCAGTTGGCCACGATCCGCGCCCGGGCCGGGGTGGACGGCACCGCGGCCAGGTGGTATCCGCGGGTGGCCGCCAGCGCGGGCGGACCGCTCAGGTCGAACCTGAACACCCGAGCGAGCGCCTCCCTGCCGCTCAGGTCCACGACCAGGCCCATGTCGCGGTGTCGGAACTCGTTCAGCGGGCGCCCCAGGATGGAGGCGACCACGTTCTCGGCGACGGTCGCCGCCTGGCGGCTCGCGTACTGGGCGGTCGGAGGGCAGTAGCGGCCCTCCCCCGCGGCCAGGTCGGGTGCGGCCGCCGCGTCGCCGAGCGCGAACACGTCGTCCAATCCCGGGACGCGCAGGTCGGCACCGACCTCCAGTCGTCCGCGCTGGGTCGGCCTGTCGAGAGTCTCCATGAGCGGGCTGGGCGCGACGCCCGCCGTCCAGATGAGCGTGCGGCAGGGCAGGACCCGCCCGTCGGTCAGGACCACCTTGTCGGGGCCGACCTCGCGGACGCTGACCTTGAGCTTGACCTCGATCCCCATGCCCCGCAGCATGTCGAGCGCCTTGCGGCCGAGCCGCTCGCCCAGTTCGGGCAGGACCGCGGGCGCGATGTCGACGAGGTGCCAGTGGATCGCGGACCGCAGTTCGGGGTTGCGACGGGCCGCCTCCTCGGTGAGCCGCAGCAGCGAGGCCGCGGTCTCCACGCCGGTGTAGCCTCCCCCGACCACGATGAACCGGCACCGCTCCTCGCGCTCGATCGGGTCGCGGCTGTCGTTGGCCAGTTCCAGCTGGGCGAGGACGTGGTCCCGCAGGAGCACGGCCTCGGCGAGGGTCTTGGCCCCGTAGGCGTGCTCGCTCAGTCCGGGGATGTCGAAGGAGCGGGTGAGCGCGCCCGGCGCGAGGACGAGGCGGTCGTAGGGGCAGGCCGTGAGCTCGCCGCTCGAACGGCGCACGACGACCGTCCTGTCCTGGGTGTCGACCCCCACCGCGTGGCCCGGGACGAGCCTGGTGTCGCGGGTGAGCCGGTGCACCGACATCGCGACCGACTGGGGCGTGAGCAGTCCGGACGCCACCTGGGGCAGCAGCGGGCTGTAGAGCATGTAGTCGTGCGGTGCGACGAGGGCGATGTCGGCCATCCCCCTCGGAATCCGACGTTCGAGGTGGCGCAGGGTGTGGATCCCACCGAAACCCGCTCCGACCACCACGATGCGAGGCCGAGACATCTGTTCACCGTTCCTTCTTCGCGTCCGGTCGCCAGCGACGCGGGCGTACCCGTCCGGGAGTGCCCGTACGGCACCACGACGACTTCCCACACGAGAGGTTTGCGTGGCTTTGGCTGCCGTTGTCCGCAGCCGCGAAAGACATACGGGCACTTCAGAGCCACGTAACCCACCCATGACCACCCAAGACGGACACTAGATGACTGTGTGTGGCAATACGACTACAGAATGTGTTGTCACGTGAAACCGAAAGGAGCAGGGAACGCGTATGCGTGCGTTCACGAAGATCGCCGCCGCCTCGGCGCTCGCCGGAGGACTGACCGTCATCGGGGTAGGAAGCGCCCTCGCGCAGCCTCCGGACGACCCGCTGGAGACCGTGGAGGAGACCACCGAGGGGGTGACCGAGACCGTGGAGGGAGCGACCGGGGACCTCCCCGAGCTGTCGCCCGAGGCCACGGCACTGCTCGAGGACCCTGCGGTCGTCGAGCTCCTGAGCAACCCCGACGTGGTCGAGCTGCTGGGCAACGCCGACGCGCTGGCGATCATCGAGCAGCTGCTCGCGACGGAGGACCCGCTCGGGGCCCTCCAGGCCGTCGACCTCGGTGCCGTCGAGGGTGCGACCGAGACGGTCGGGGGGGTCACCGACCCCGTCGGCGGCGTCACGGACCCGGTCGGCGGCCTGCTCTAGGCCTCCGCCACCGCGCACACCCCCCGGGGCGACCGCTCCGGGGGGTGTCGCACGACACCGACCACATCCCACGGGGGACAGCAGAGATGGCAGACAACAGAATCGTGCTCGAGAGCGCGGCACGCGAGTTCGCGGACGCCCACCACCGGGAACCGTACATCGAGGAGCTTCCGCTGAGCGAGGGCCGGGAGGTCCTGGAACGGGAGCAGAGCGGCTACGGGGTGATGAAACCCGACGTCGCCTCCGAGTGGGCCACGATCTCGGGCGGCCCGACCGGTCAGGTGTCGGTCCGCATCGTCCGGCCGGAGGGCGCCGGCGGCGTGCTCCCCGTGATCCTGTACCTCCACGGTTTCGGGTGGGCCTACGGCAGCTCCCGCACCCACGACCGTCTCGTCCGGGAGCTGGCCACCCGCACGGGGGCCGCCGTGGCCTTCCCGGAGTACGACCGTTCGCCCGAGGCGAAGTACCCGACCGCGATCGAGCAGATCTACACCGTCGCGCGGTGGGTGACGCGGCACGGCGCGGACAAGGGACTGGACGCGCAGCGGATCGCCGTCTGCGGCGACGGCGTGGGCGGCAACATGGCGACCGCGCTGACCCTCATGGCCAAGGAGCGCGGCGACGTGCGCCTGCGGGGGCAGGCGCTGTTCTACCCGGTGACCGACGCCGACTTCGACCGCGACTCCTACCGCGAGTTCGCCACCGGCTACCTCCTGACGCGCCACCAGATGATGTGGTACTGGGACCAGTACACCCAGGATCCGGGGCAGCGCGCCGAGATCACCGCGTCACCGCTGCGCGCGTCGGTCGACCAGCTGCGCGGCCTGCCGCCCGCGCTGGTCATCACCACCGACGCGAACGTGCTGCGGGACGAGGGCGAGGCCTACGCCGACAAGCTGCGTGAAGCGGGGGTCCCGGTGACGGCGGTGCGCTTCCAGGGCATGATCCAGGACTTCATGATGGTGGACGCCCTGCGCGACACCCAGGCCAACCGGGGCGCGCTCGTACTCGCCGCGCACTTCCTCGGCGAGGTGCTGGAGACCACGGCCGCCGTGCCGCGGCAGCGCGCCGAGGGCCGCCGGGAGGCGCCCTCGGCCGGGGCGGGACGACCCACGGGGACGTGACGCCGGCTGCGCGGGGCCGCGGGGAACGCGATCCCCGCGGCACCGTCCGTGTGTGCCGACTCAGCCGCCGTTGAGCTCGGCCGCGACCCGCTCGCCGATGTCGGAGTCGATGTCGCGCCAGTACTTCAGCGCCCGCGAGAGCACCCCCTGGTCGGTGACCGAGGACATGTGCCCGGCGATGTTGGACACCAGACGGTCGCGCGCCGCGCCGTCCATGACGCCGTTGATGAGCGTGCGGGGCTGGACGAAGTCGTCGTCCTCGCGGTGCCCGGTGTAGGCCTCGCGCACCAGCTCGCCCGCCTCGACCTGCCAACCCGTCGGGTCCGCTCCGGTCTGGTCCGCGCCCTCGGGGCCGCCGAAGGAGTTCGGGTGGTAGACCGCTCCGGTACCCGGCGGGTAGAAACGCATCTGGCCGTCCTTGGAGTAGGACCGCACCGGCACGCGCGGCCGGTTGGGCGGGAGTTCGCCGTAGTTGACGCCGATCCGGTAGCGGTGCGTGTCCGGGTAGGAGAACAAGCGCGCGAGCAGCATCTTGTCCGGTGACGGCCCGACGCCGGGCACCAGGTTGGACGGTTCGAAGGCGGCCTGCTCGACGTGGATGTGGTGGTTCTCCGGGTTCTCGTTCAGCGTCATCCGTCCGACCTCGACCAGCGGGTAATCGCAGTGCGGCCACACCTTGGTCAGGTCGAACGGGTTGAACCGGTAGTCCGCCGCGTCCTCCAGCGGCATGATCTGCACCTTCAGCGTCCAGGACGGGTGGTCGCCGCGCTCGATCGCGTGGTGGAGGTCGCGCCGGTAGAAGTCGGCGTCGGTCCCGGCGATCCGGTCGGCGTCGGCCTGAGTGAGGAAGTCGGCGCCCTGGTCGGTGACGAAGTGGTACTTGACCCACACCCGCCTGCCCGCAGCGTTGACCCACATGTAGGTGTGCGAGCTGTAGCCGTTCATGCGGCGGAAGTTCTTCGGGATGCCCCGGTCGCCCATGAGCCAGGTCACCTGGTGCGCGGACTCCGGGGACAGCGACCAGTAGTCCCACTGCATCGTGTTGTCGCGCAGGCCCGTGCGCGGGTCCCGCTTCTGGGAGCGGATGAAGTCCTGGAACTTCTGGGGGTCGCGCATGAAGAACACCGGAGTGTTGTTGCCGACCATGTCGTAGTTGCCCTCGCGGGTGTAGAACTTCAGCGCGAACCCGCGCGGATCCCGCCAGGTGTCGGGGCTGCCCAGCTCACCGGCCACGCTGGAGAAGCGGGCGAGCACCGGCGTCTCCGTGCCGGGCTGGAACACGTCCGCCCGGGTGTACTCACTGACGTCGGCCGTCACCCGGAAGAACCCGTAGGCCCCGCTGCCCTTGGCGTGCACCACCCGTTCCGGGACGCGCTCCCGGTTGAAGTGCGCCATCTTCTCGATCAGGTACGCGTCATGCAGGACCAACGGCCCGTCCCTGCCCACGCTCAGCGAGTGCTCGTCGCTGGCCACGGGCGTGCCCGCGTTCGTGGTGGTGACCGGATCACCGCTTCGTCCAGGCCCCTCGACCATGGATCTCTCCCCCTCGTCCACGCTCTCGCGCCCCCGGGGATCCCGACCCCGGGGGCGTCTCAGGCGCGGTCTACCCGGAGGCCGGTCAAGCTACGTTCAACCGGCGGACGCGGGGGTGGAAGCGGGCTCGGGCGCGGTGAGCGCGGCCGAGCCCATGGCCAGCAGCAGCTCCGCCATCCGGTCGCGCGGCAGGTCGCCCCGGCTGTGCGGGGTCGAGTTGAGCAGACCGAAGGCGGCGTGGACCGCGGCGCGCAGGGTGATCCGCGAGGCCGTGGGGCGCAGGGCGGCCAGGACGTCGACCCACGTCTCCACGTAGCCGCGCTGCAGTCGGCGCACCCGGCGGCGGTCCGCCTCGGTGAGGTTGCCCAGCTCCCGGTCGTGGACGGTGATGAGGGCGGGTTCGTCCAGGGCGAAGGCGATGTGGCCGCGCAGCAGCAGCTCCAGGGCCTCCTCGGGTCCCGCGGCGCGCGCCGCGACCTCCGCTCCCCGGCGGGCCAGCCGCTCGCTGATGTCGACGAGGACCTCGCCGAGCAGGGCCTCCTTGCCCGGGAAGTGCCGGTACAGCGCGGGTCCGCTGGTGCCCACGGCCCGGCCGAGTTCGTCGATGGTCACACCGCGGTAGCCGCGCGCGGCGAAGAGTTCGGCCGCCGCGCCCAGGATCGCGGTCCGGCGTTCGATCGTCGGCTTCGGCCCCATCCACCCCGCCTCTCGTCGGCTTCGGGGCGGCGCGCCGCCCCGGCTCTGGACACCCATGTTAGTAGTTATTAACATCTCAGGTGTTAGTGAGCATTAACATCCCTCCACGAGAGGACACCATGAGCAGGGCATCCGTGCTCGGTTCGGCGGTCGACACCGCCGGGCCCGCGTTCGCCGCCAACGACGCGGCGAACCGCGCCCTTGCCCAGGAACTGCGGGAGCGGATCGCCACCGCGGCCCTGGGCGGCCCCGAGAAGACCCGCGCCCGCCACGTCGAACGCGGCAAACTCCTGCCCCGCGACCGGGTCGACCTCCTCCTCGACCCCGGCTCCCCGTTCCTGGAGATCGCCCCCCTGGCGGCCTACGGACTCTACGGGAAGGACGGACAGGACGCCCCCGGAGCCGGAATGATCGCGGGCGTCGGGCGGGTGGCCGGACGCCCCGTGGTCGTGGTCGCCAACGACGCCACGGTCAAGGGCGGCAGCTACTACCCGATGACGGTCAAGAAGCACCTGCGCGCACAGGAGGTGGCGCTGCACAACCGGCTGCCGTGCGTCTACCTCGCCGACTCCGGCGGCGCGTTCCTGCCGATGCAGGACGAGGTGTTCCCCGACCGCGAGCACTTCGGGCGGATTTTCTACAACCAGGCCACCATGTCCAGGCTCGGCATCCCGCAGATCGCGGCCGTGCTCGGTTCGTGCACCGCCGGGGGCGCCTACGTCCCCGCGATGAGCGACGAGGCCGTCATCGTCCGCGAGCAGGGGACGATCTTCCTGGGCGGCCCTCCCCTGGTGAAGGCCGCCACCGGCGAGGTCGTCACGGCCGAGGAACTGGGCGGAGGCGACCTGCACTCGCGGGTCTCCGGCGTCACCGACCACCTCGCCGACGACGACGCGCACGCCCTCACCCTCGTACGGCGCGTCGCCGACACCCTCGGCCCGCCCGAACCCCCGGCGTGGCGGACGCGCGACCCGCGCCCGCCCGTGCTGGACCCGCAGGAGCTGTACGGGGTGGTCCCGTCCGACACCCGCACCCCGTACGACGTGCGCGAGGTCATCGGCCGGATCGTGGACGGCAGTGAGTTCACCGAGTTCAAGGCGGAGTACGGCACGACCCTGGTCACCGGGTTCGCGCACCTGCACGGACACCCGGTCGGCATCGTGGCCAACAACGGCATCCTGTTCGCCGAGTCGGCGCTCAAGGGCGCGCACTTCATCGAACTGTGCGACCGGCGCGGCATCCCCCTGGTCTTCCTCCAGAACATCTCCGGGTTCATGGTCGGCCGCGACTACGAGGCGGGCGGCATCGCCAAACACGGAGCGAAGATGGTCACCGCCGTGGCCTGCGCGCGCGTCCCGAAGTTCACCGTGGTCATCGGCGGCTCGTTCGGCGCGGGCAACTACAGCATGTGCGGCCGGGCCTACTCCCCCCGCTTCCTGTGGATGTGGCCGAACGCCCGGATCTCCGTGATGGGCGGCGAACAGGCCGCGTCCGTGCTCTCCACCGTCCGCCGCGACCAACTGACGGCGCGCGGCGAGGAGTGGTCCGCCGAGGACGAGGAGGCGTTCAAGGCGCCCGTCCGCGACCAGTACGAGGAGCAGGGCAGCCCCTACTACTCCACCGCGCGCCTGTGGGACGACGGCGTCATCGACCCCGTCGACACCCGTGAGGTGCTCGCCATGGCCCTGTCCGCCGCCCGCCACGCGCCCCTGGAGCCGGTGGGCTACGGCGTCTTCCGGATGTGAGGAACCCGTGACCACGACCTCTGTACCGACCGTTCTCGTCGCCAACCGGGGCGAGATCGCCCTGCGGATCCTGCGCACGCTGAGGCGGATGGGGATCGGGTCGGTGACGGTGTACACCGACGCCGACACCGACGCGCCGCACGCCCTGGCCGCCGACCAGGCCCTCCGGGTCGACGGCTACCTGGACGCACCCGCGATCGTCGCCGCCGCGCTGGAGTCCGGGGCGACGATGGTCCACCCCGGCTACGGGTTCCTGTCGGAGAACGCCGACTTCGCCCGGGCCTGTTCGGACGCGGGCCTGGTGTTCGTCGGACCGCCCGCCGCGGCGATCGAGGCCATGGGCGACAAGATCCGCGCCAAGGACACCGTGGCCGCGGCGGGGGTGCCCGTCCTGGGCGGGTTCACCGAGAAGCCCGGACGCCCGATGTCCGACGACGAACTGCTCGTGGCCGCCGAGTCCACCGGCTACCCGCTGCTCATCAAGCCCTCCGCCGGCGGGGGCGGCAAGGGGATGCGGGCTGTCCACTCCCCCGACACGCTGCTGGCCGACGCCGCGGCCGCGCGCCGGGAGGCGCTGGCGTCGTTCGGGGACGCGACGCTGCTCGTCGAACGCCTCGTCCGGCGCCCCCGGCACATCGAGGTCCAGGTCCTGGCCGACGGCCACGGCACCGTCGTCCACCTGGGTGAACGCGAGTGCAGTCTGCAGCGCCGCCACCAGAAGGTGGTGGAGGAGGCGCCCTCGCCGCTGCTGACCGACGCCCAGCGCGAGCGCATGGGTCGGGCCGCGGTCGCCGCCGCCCGGGCGTGCGGGTACGTGGGCGCGGGGACGGTCGAGTTCATCGCCGAGGTCGGCGACGACGGCGAGCTGTCCTTCTCGTTCCTGGAGATGAACACCCGCCTCCAGGTGGAGCACCCGGTCACCGAGGAGGTCGTGACGGTCCGCGGCGCGCGCGGCGTCGACCTCGT
The DNA here is from genome assembly GCF_044457925.1 of Nocardiopsis sp. NPDC050513. Taxonomy (NCBI): domain Bacteria; kingdom Bacillati; phylum Actinomycetota; class Actinomycetes; order Streptosporangiales; family Nocardiopsidaceae; genus Nocardiopsis; species Nocardiopsis sp. NPDC050513. Next base: position 144,837 of record NZ_JBITHK010000008.1, read on the forward strand.
CGAACTCCAGGTGCGCGTGGCCCTGGGCGACCCGCTCCCGTTCGGCCAGGACGACGTGGGCTTCGAGGGGCACGCGGTGGAGGCGCGGATCTACGCCGAGGACGCCGACCGGGGCTTCCTCCCCAGCGGCGGGCCGGTCCTGGCTCTGTCCGAGCCCTCCGGCCGCGGGGTCCGGGTGGACTCGGGGATCGCCGAGGGCGGCTCGGTGACCTCAGCGTTCGACCCCATGCTCGCCAAGGTGATCACGTGGGGGCCCGACCGCGGCGAGGCGCTGCGCCGGATGGACGCGGCCCTGGCCGGGTACCTGCTGCTCGGCTGCGTCACCAACACCGCCTACCTGCGGCGCCTGCTGCGGCACCCGCGCGTGGCCGCCGGCGACCTGAGCACCGATCTGATCGAGTCCACCCCGCCCGAGCCCGCGCCGGACCGCGTGCCGGAGGAGGTGTACGCCGCCGCCGCCCTGGACCACCAGCTGGACCTGGAGCCCGGCGCGACGGCCGACCGGTTCGCCGTCCCCGACGGGTGGCGGATGGGCGGTCCCGCCTGGACGCGGTGGCGGCTGCGCGCGCCGCGGCACGACTCCGCGGTCGTGTACGTGCGCCGTGTGGCGCCGGGGTCGTACGAGGTTCGCGTGGACCAGGAGGGGGCCGCACCGGAGGCGCCCGCCGACGGGGGCGGCGCGTCCCGGCGCGGAGCGTCCCCCACGGGCGTCGGCGGACGGCGGGGCGGCCCCGTCGCCGCCCGCGCGCGCCGCTCGCCCGACGGACGGCGGCTGACCGTGACCCACGCGGGCCGGGTGCGCTCCTATGCACGCGCCCACGACCCGGCCACCGCCCACCGCTGGCTGGGCGCCGACGGCGTCGCGTGGACGCTGCACGAGGAGCCCGTGGCCGCCGCGCTGCGCGACGACGAGTCCGCCGCCGACGGCACCGTGCGCAGCCCGATGCCGGGGACGGTGCTCGCCGTGCCGGTCGAGGTCGGTCAGCGCGTCGTCGCGGGCACGCCGCTGGCCGTCGTCGAGGCCATGAAGATGGAGCACTCCGTGCCCTCCCCGATCGACGGGACCGTCACCGACGTGGCGGTCCGCCCGGGAGCGTCCGTACCGATGGACGCCCTCCTGGTCACCGTCGAACCCGACGGGGCGGGGGCCACCGCCGCCGACCCGTCCGATCCCACCCCCGCCACCAGCGAGGAGACCACACGATGAACCGCCATGAGCTGTCGACCGAGCACGCGGACCTGCGGGCCGCCGTCGAGGAGTTCGCCCGCAGCGAGGTCGCGCCCGTCATCGGCGACTTCTACGAGCGGGACGCCTTCCCGTACGAGATCGTCGCCAAGATGGGGCGGATGGGGCTGTTCGGGCTGCCGTTCCCCGAGGAGTACGGGGGCATGGGCGGGGACTACTTCGCCCTGTGCCTGGCCCTGGAGGAGCTGGCCCGCGTCGACTCGTCGGTGGCCATCACGCTGGAGGCGGGGGTGTCGCTGGGCGCGATGCCGATCTTCCGGTTCGGCACCGAGGAGCAGCGCAAGACCTATCTGCCGAGGCTGTGCTCGGGCGAGGCGCTGGGCGCGTTCGGGCTGACCGAGCCGGACGGAGGCTCGGACGCGGGCGCGACCAGGACCACGGCGCGGCTGGAGGACGGGGAGTGGGTGATCGACGGGACCAAGTCGTTCATCACCAACTCCGGGACCGACATCACGGCGCTCGTGACGGTGACGGCGGTGACGGGTCGGCGCGACGACGGCAAACCGGAGATCTCCACCATCCTGGTGCCCGCGGGGACACCGGGGTTCTCGGTGGGGCAGAAGTACTCGAAGGTGGGGTGGAACGCCTCAGACACCAACGAGCTGGTGTTCGAGGGGTGCCGGGTGCCCGAGGCCAACCTCGTGGGCGAGCGCGGGCGCGGGTACGCGCAGTTCCTGCGGATCCTCGACGAGGGCCGGATCGCGATCGCGGCCCTGTCGGTGGGGCTGGCGCAGGGGTGCGTCGACGAGAGCGTGCGCTACGCCCACGAGCGGAGCGCGTTCGGGCACCGCATCGGGGAGTACCAGGCGATCCAGTTCAAGATCGCGGAGATGGAGGCGCGGGCGCACACGGCGCGGCTGGCCTACTACGACGCCGCCTCGCGGATGCTGGCGGGCGAGCCGTTCAAGAAGGAGGCGGCGATCGCCAAGCTGGTGGCCTCCAACGCGGCGATGGACAACGCGCGCGACGCCACGCAGGTGTTCGGCGGGTACGGATTCATGAACGAGTTCCCGGTGGGCAGGTTCTACCGCGACGCCAAGATCCTGGAGATCGGCGAGGGCACCAGCGAGGTGCAGAAGATGCTCATCGCCCGTGAGCTGGGACTTCCCGCCTGACGCGGACGTGGGCCGACCCCCGGAAGCAGCGTTTCCGGGGGTCTGTTCCGTCTGTGTCCCGTTCGGCTGGTCCGAGGGCCGACGTGGTGTGCGGGCGGGCGGGCCGAGACCGCGTCGGACCGCTCGCCGCCGCGCACGTGGGCCGGCGTCGCCCGGGCGGGACGTGCCCGGGCCGGGCACGTCCCGTGGCCGGTTTCGGTCATGGGGAGGGCCCGGGGATGGCACGGGCGACCGGAAGGGGTGACAAGCCCCCGCAATCGGCACAGAATGGACTCGTACGGCCCGTGGGGACCCGACCGGTTCCCACGCCCGATCCGCGTCCAGCGGCCCCCGCCACGGGTACGAGGTCGTTCCACGTTCCCCAGCCGGAGGAGACACCGGATGGAAGGCGCTCTGTCGCTGGTCGCACTGGTGGCCGTCGTGGTGTCGGCCGGAGCGATCACGGTCGCCGCGCATTTCCGCAAGGACCGTGCGGCCGCGCTGCGGGCCTGGGCGCACGCGAACGGGTGGCACTACACCGACCACCATCCGCACCCGTTGGAGGACTCGGTGCTGCCCCGGACGGTCCACGGCCAGCACGCGCGGTCCCAGCACGTGCTCACCGGGCGGCGCGGGGCCCGCCTGGTGACCGCGTTCGAGTACACGCACACGGCGACGGCGGCCGATCGGCGGGGTACCGGCCGCTCCCGGCACACCTACCGGATCGTGGCCGTACGCACGCCGGGGCCCAACGCCGAACTGGAGATCCGTCGGCGCGTGGAGCCCCGATCCGCGACCGGGGACGGCCCCGACCCCGTCGACGCGGTGTTCGACACCGCCTTCCAGACCACGGGCAACGACTCGGCCTTCACCCGCGCGGTGCTCGACCGGGCCACCCGGATGTGGCTGCTGGCGGACTCCCGGTCCCGGTCCCTCCCCGTGCGCTTCTCCGGCGACCACGTCCTGACCTGGGCGCCCATGCGGCTGGACCCCGATCGGGCGCTCACCGCCGCCGACTACCTCATCGAACTGGTGGACCGCGTCCCGTCGACGGCGTGGAACGGACGCACGACCGGACGCTGACCCGTGCCCGGCCACGTCACGGGGGTGTGTACGTGTGCCGGACCATGCCGTACCGCGTGTGAAGGCGGGATAAAATCCGGCTTGCCCCAACGCACAAGGAGTACCTTCCCTCATGAGCGACCCCAACGCCACGCACCGCATCTCTCGGGCGGAGCTCTTCCGGGACGACGACGAGGAACAGACCGCGCCGGACCCCAACGCCACGCACCAGATCTCGCGTGAGGAGCTGTTCCGCGACGACGAGCCGCGGGCGCCGCGGAGCGATCGCTAGGACGACCGCCCGTCTCGGGTGAGGCAGGCGACGGCGTGCCGGAAACCTCGGGCGCGATTCCCTCGGGTACGCGCGCCCGTGCCCGGCGCGCGTCGCCGACCGGTGTCGCGGGGCGGGTCCGAGACAGGCGAACGCCCCTCCGGACCGGTCCGGAGGGGCGTTCGCCTGCGCGGTGGGCGGTCCACCCGCCTCCCGCGCCACCGTGCCTAGCGGCGCTCGCGCACGGCCGCCACGATCTCGGCGACCGCCTCGTCGACCGGCACGCCGTTGTTCTGCGACCCGTCCCGGTAGCGGAAGGACACCGCGTTCTTGCTGATGTCCTCGTCACCGGCCAACAGCATGAACGGCACCTTCTGCTTCTGGGCGTTGCGGATCTTCTTCTGCATCCGGTCGTCGCTGGCGTCCACCTCGACCCGGATGCCCTCCGCACGCAGCTTGGCCTCGACCTCGCGCAGGTACGGGACGTGCTCGTCGGCGATCGGGATGCCGACCGCCTGCACCGGCGCCAGCCAGGCCGGGAAGGCGCCCGCGTAGTGCTCCAGCAGCACGGCGAAGAACCGCTCGATGGAGCCGAACAGGGCGCGGTGGATCATCACCGGGCGCTGACGGGTGCCGTCCGCGGCGGTGTACTCCAGGTCGAAGCGCTCGGGCAGGTTGAAGTCCAGCTGGATGGTGGACATCTGCCAGGTCCGGCCGATGGCGTCCTTGGCCTGCACCGAGATCTTCGGGCCGTAGAACGCGGCGCCGCCCGGGTCCATGACCAGTTCCAGGCCCTGCTTCTCGGCGGCCTGGCGCAGGGTGTCGGTCGCCTCGGCCCAGACGTGGTCGTCGCCGATGTACTTCTCCGGGTCCTTGGTGGACAGCTCCAGGTAGAAGTCGTCGAGGCCGTAGTCGCGCAGCAGGTCCAGCACGAAGGTCAGCAGCGAGTCGAGCTCGTCCGCCATCTGCTCCTTGGTGCAGTAGATGTGCGCGTCGTCCTGGGTGAAGCCCCGGGCGCGGGTGAGGCCGTGCACCACGCCGGACTTCTCGTACCGGTAGACGGTCCCGAACTCGAACAGGCGCAGCGGCAGCTCACGGTAGGAGCGCCCCCGCGCGTCGAAGATCAGGTTGTGCATGGGGCAGTTCATCGGCTTCAGGTAGTAGTCCTGTCCGCCGTCGAGCTGCATGGGGGGGTACATGCCGTCCGCGTACCAGTCCAGGTGCCCCGACTTCTCGAACAGGGCGCTCTTGGTGGCGTGCGGCGAGTAGACGAACTCGTAGCCGCCCCGCTCGTGCCGCTGTCGCGAGTAGTCCTCCATCACCCGGCGGATGACCCCGCCCTTGGGGTGGAAGACCGCCAGGCCCGACCCGATCTCGTCGGGGATGGAGAACAGGTCCAGTTCGGCCCCGAGCTTGCGGTGGTCGCGCTTCTCCGCCTCCTCCAGGAAGGTCAGGTAGTCCTTGAGCGCGTCCCTGGACTCCCAGGCGGTGCCGTAGACCCGCTGGAGCTGGGGGTTGGTCTCCTTGCCGCGCCAGTAGGCCGCGGCGGTGCGCATGAGCTTGAACGCCGGGATGACCTTGGTGGTGGGCAGGTGCGGCCCACGGCACAGGTCCTTCCAGCACTGCTCCCCCGTGCGCGGGTGGATGTTGTCGTAGATGGTGAGCTCACCCGAGCCGACCTCGACGCCCGCGCCCTCGGCGGCCTGTGCCGCGTCGCTGCCCTTGATGTCGATCAGTTCGAGCTTGTACGGCTCGGTGGCCAGTTCCGCGCGGGCGTCCTCGTCGGAGACGACCCTGCGGTCGAAGCGCTGCCCCTGCTTGACGATCTGCTGCATCTTCTTCTCGATGCTCTTCAGGTCGGCCGGGGTGAAGGGCTCGGCGACGTCGAAGTCGTAGTAGAACCCGTTCTCCACGGGCGGGCCGATGCCCAGCTTGGCCTCGGGGAAGAGCTCCTGGACCGCCTGGGCGAGGACGTGCGCGGTGGAGTGGCGCAGGATCGCCCGCCCCTCCTCGGAGTCGATGGCGATCGGCTCGACCACGTCGCCGTCGGCCAACTCCCGGGCGAGGTCGCGCGGCTCGCCGTTGACCATGGCCGCGACGACGGTCCTGCCGTCGGCCTCCAGGGCCTCCCCCGCCGTGGTCGTGGCCGCCACCGCACGCGGGGTTCCGGCGAGGGTGATGTGCAGCTCAGGCGCGGCGGGCACGGTGACTCCTAGGGATACGTGGTCGTTGGTCTGCGCCGACGCCGCCTCCTGGGGGCGGCCAGGCGTTTCGCGTCCGATGGTATCGGCTCCGCGTGGGCGGCGGTTCGCGTTGTCCACAGGCGGACGGGGACCCCTGGCGACGCCCGGGACGCGGTGGCACGGTGGGTTTCGGGTCGTGGCGCGCCCCCGGCGGCGAGGCCGGGGAGCACCGACCTCACCCCCCGTCCGCTGGCCCGGCCGGGGGACCTGTCGGGGATTCGGACACGTGATTTCGGATACCCGCGACCACGCTCGGACGCACCCGCACGAAGGTGGAGGAAGGAGCCCAAAGTCCGATCCCCACCGAATCTGTCATAGATCGTCACGATATTCCCGGACCCCGTGACGACCCCCTTGTGGAGCATTGATCAAGGCCCCGAGATCGGTGACAATCAGCTGACACCCGATCGCCGCCCTCGCCCGACCCGAATCCGCCCACTCACTCCGACCGAATACTGTGAGCGCATGTCACCGAGCCCTTCCCAAGGTCCGCCGGCCCCGGAGACATCCCCCACCCCTGCTCGAGTTCGCCGATGGCGGCGGCTTCGGGCGCGGTTCCGACTCTTTCGGCGACACATGCACGCGCACCCGGCCCTCCACCTGACCTGGCGCGTCGTCGTCACCACGGTCGGAGTTCTGGTCATCGTCGCCGGTCTCGCCATGATGGTGGCCCCGGGACCGGGAGCCGCCTCGGTCATCCTCGGGCTGTTCATCCTCAGCACCGAGTTCCACTGGGCCCACCGTCTGCTGCGCCCGGCCCGCACGTGGTTCCGCCGCGCCGAGCGGTACGGCAACCGCGCCAGGGAGGAGCTCCTGCGCCGCCTGCGCGCCCGCCGCGCGGTCAGGAAGGGGCTCGCCGCCCCGGACCCCGACTAGCCGCCGGCACCCGCGCCGCGGCCCACGGGCCTGCGGGCCGGGAGAAGACCTCGGCGAAGGCAAAGGCGTGAGGTCAAGAGAGGGTCACACGGAAGAAGGGACCGGCCCCGTCTGACACGGAGCCGGTCCCTTCGGCGTGTGGGCGATACTGGACTCGAACCAGTGACCTCGTCGGTGTGAACGACGCGCTCTAGCCAACTGAGCTAATCGCCCTGAGCTGCTGCCCTGTCCGCCCTGTCGGCCGGACAAGAAAAACTCTAGCGCATCCGCGGGGGTGGTCGTCCCACACGCCCGCACGCCCACCGGACCACGATATGTGATGGAGGTCACATTCTTGTCCTCGTGTGTGCGCGACGCTGGTGCGACGCGACGCCGATCCCCGCCCCCGGAAGGAGATCCCGCCCCCGAGGAACCCACGAGGACCCCCTTCTCATTACCCTGACGTGACGTGGGCCACCCGACATTGGGAAATCTTTGGTTTCCCCTGGTCATTACAGTGACGAAGGATCGGGCAGCCGCCATGCGGCACGCTGGCCCCACAGAGCGGACAGCGCGGCCTCCGGTCCCACCCGACCAAGAAAGTCTCCGTACTCTCGTCATAGTCCGCGGACGGCCGCGTTGGAGCGAGTGAGACGGCAACCGACCCGCGCCGCAACAGCAGGGCCGGACGAGAAAAGGTTTGGCGAACATGAACAGTAGCGACACCACTGCCACCGCCGAGCTGGGCCTGCGGCTCGTGGTCCCCGAACGCACCTCGGTGCCCCTGGTCGCGCGACTCGACTACAGCGCGAACGACCCGTACGCGATCCGCGTCGCCTTCCACACCGGCGAGGACGACCCCGTCGAGTGGATCTTCGCGCGCGAGCTCCTCACCGTCGGCATCGTGCGCCCGGTGGGCGAGGGCGACGTGCGCGTGTGGCCCTCCAAGGACGACAACGGGGACCGGACCGTGAGCATCTCGCTGTCCTCCCCCTTCGGGCAGGCCGAGTTCGACACCCAGGTCTCGCCGCTGGCCGAGTTCCTCCACCGGACCTACGAGATCGTGCCCGCCGGCCAGGAGCCCACCTTCGTGGACCTGGACGAGGAGATCCAGCGGCACCTGGGCTCCTGACCCTCCGCCCCGAACGACTGGGGGGACGGCGCGGGTGCGCCGTCCCCCCAGTCGTGTCCGGGCCCCTCAGGGGTCGATGTCGGCCGAGGCTCGCTCCAGGAACACCGAGCGCGCCTTCGTGGTGACCGGACCGGGCCCGCTGGAGACCTCGCGGCCGTCGACGCGCAGGATCGCCTGGACGTCGCGCCCCGTGGACGTCAGGAAGGCCTCGGAGATCTCGGGGAGACGGTCCATGGGCACGTCCTCCTCCTCGCCGCCGAACCACTCCAGGACGAGTTCGCGCGTGATCCCCGCCAGGGGGCCGGCGGACAGCGGCGGGGTGATCAGCCTGCCGTCCAGGACCACGAAGACGTTGCTGCCGGTTCCCTCGCACAGGTTCCCGCTCACGTTGCGGAAGACGGCCTCGGAGGCGCCCCTCTCCTTCGCGTGCGCGAGCGCGCGCACGTTGCCCGCGTAGGAGGTGGTCTTCAGGCCCGCCAGGGCGCCGAACTCGTTCCGCGGCCAGGGCGCGAGCGCGACGTCGGCCGTGAGCGGGATCGCGGGGAACGGGCTGACGGCGACGACGGCCGTCTGCTCACCCGGGACGCGGTCCGAGCCCAGCGGCCCGGTCCCGTCGGTGACGGTGATCCGCACCCGGGCGTCGGTGACCTCGGGGTTGGCGGACAGCGCCCGGCCCACCCCGTCCGCGACCAGGTCCAGGTCCGGTTCGGCCAGTCCGAGGCCCACCGCCGAGCGGGCCAGCCTGCGCAGGTGCCGGGTGAGCGCGAACGGGCGCCCCTCCCGGGCCCGGACGGTCTCGAAGACACCGTCGCCGACCGTGATCCCGTGGTCGAACACGGGGATGAGCGCCTCGCGTTCGTCCACGACCGCACCGGGGCCGAACCCGGCACCCGCGATCCACACCTTCATCCCTACCCCCAAGTCCTCGTGCGCCCGAGCGGGCGGTGACACACCGTCGATCCTGCCACTCCCGCCCGGCCCGCGCCGCGGCCACCCGTACCCGCGCTGCACGCGCGTTGGCAAGCCCCGTGTCCGGCACCGGCCGCCGGTCCGCTTTCCAAACCGCCGCACACGCACCATCACCACTGGTCGCGGGTAGCGACTCACCTCTCTGGCCCACCCCGGTCACACACTTTGGTCCAGACAGATAAGTTACGAATGACTATCATCTGGGCAACGCTTATGCGGGACCGGCGCACGCTGTCGAACGCCACCCCCACCAGGCACGCCAGCCGCGCCCCGCGCGCGAGTCCCCGTCACGCCCGACCGACTGACAGAGCAAAAGAGAGCCATGACCCCTCCGAGCACTGCACGTGGAGAACTCAGCTGGCTGCTGGACGATCTCCTCACCCGCGCCTCCGGTACGCAGCACGCGATCGTCCTGTCCACCGACGGACTCCTCATGGCCACCTCCAGTGGGCTGGATCGCCCGGCGGCGGAACACCTGTCCGCGATCGCCTCGGGGCTGCACAGCCTCGCGGGCGGGGCGAGCAAGCAGTTCTCCGCCGGCGGCATCCGTCAGAGCATCATCGAGATGGACCGCGCCTTCCTCTTCGTGGCCGCCGCGGGCGAGGGAGCCTGCATGGCGTTGATGTCGGACGCCGACAGCGATGTCGGACTCATCGCCTACGAGATGAACAAGGTGATCGAGAGGGTCGGCCAGTACCTCTCGGCGCCGCCGCGTCCGGACATGCCGTCCACGCCCGCGCACGTGGAGAAGTAGGGGAGCGCCGCCGCACGGGCGGGACAGGGGTACGGGTCCTGCCGCGGCGGGGCGTGAGCACGCCTGGGAATACTCGATTTCGCGCTCGGCCGGGAATCCGCTAGAGTTCTTCTCGCAGCGAGCGGGGCGGCCGGCAGGACCGACCGGACCCGAAGGGCTCGCCGCGCGGACGTGGCTCAGTTGGTAGAGCATCACCTTGCCAAGGTGAGGGTCGCGGGTTCGAATCCCGTCGTCCGCTCGGAACGGGTGTGGTTCCCCTTCGGGGCGAACCGCACCGGTCCGGGGCCGACCCGGACCACACGCGGACGTGGCTCAGCTGGTAGAGCATCACCTTGCCAAGGTGAGGGTCGCGGGTTCGAATCCCGTCGTCCGCTCGAGGAGGCCCGCACGGGTCGGAGCAAGGCCCTCGTGCCCTTCCTTGCCGGAGTGTCCGAGTGGTTGAGGTAAGGGACTGCAAATCCCTGCACACGGGTTCGATTCCCGTCTCCGGCTCCATGGACCTCATCCCCCAGATGAGGGCGGTTAGCTCAGTTGGTTAGAGCGCTACCTTGACACGGTAGAGGTCACAGGTTCGAATCCTGTATCGCCCACTCGCCTCCGAGACGACCCTGCTCGCGCGTGACCGCGCTCGCCGGGTCGTCTCGTCGTTTCCGGGGATGCCCTTCGAGCTCCGGCGCCAGGGCGAGGAGCCCGTCCAGTGACGGTGAGCGTTGGATCCGCCGGGCACCTGGCCGTCTCCGGTTTCCCGTACGCCGACCGCGGCGGCCAGGAGGGCCCTTCCTCGGTCAGGCCCCGCCCGCGGGCCACACACGCATCGCGGCCTCGACCGCCGCCAGGAGGTCGTCGCGGGTCGCGCCGTCGCGGGCGAGCTGGGCCATCCCGTGCCAGACGGCGACGACGTGCGTGGCCAGCGCGTGGGGGTCGGCGGTGGGCGGGAGGACGCCGGCATCGCGATCGGCCCTGATTCTGGCCTCGATCAGGCGGCGCGCCTCGTTTCGCCTCCGCCTCAGCCCGGCCGCCACGTCTGCCGAGCGTGCGGTGTCGTGCGTCGCACCGTTGATCAGCAGACATCCCGCGGGCAGGCCCGGCTGCGTGTGGCGCTCCGCGGCGCTGCCCAGGATGCGGCCCACCGCCCCTCGGGCGGTCGGCTCCTGTTCGAGGGCTTCGGCTATGTAGGAACCGTGCTCGCGGGTGTAGGCCTCGACGGACTCCTCGAACAGCGAGCGCTTGTCCCCGAACGCCGCGTACAGGCTGGTCGCCGAGATTCCGAGGGTCTGCGTGAGCTCGCTGATCCCGATCCCGTCGTAGCCCCGCTCCCAGAACAGCAGCATCGCCTGGTGCAGCGCGGCGTCCCGGTCGAAGCCGCGCGGTCTGCCGCGGGTCCTGGTGGCCATGGCGACATTCTAGAGCGATCACTACGGAATCTGCTACGTTGCATTCTGCAATGACCACTACAGAATTTGTAGGAGCCCGTATGGGACGCCTCAGGGGCAGAACGGCGCTGGTGACCGGCGGAGGCCGCGGTATCGGGCGGGCGGTGTCCCGTCGGCTCGCCGCGGAGGGCGCCCGGGTGGTGGTGCATTACGGAGGCGCCCGGGCCGCGGCGGAGGAGACCGTCGCCGAGATCACCTCGGTCGGCGGCGACGCGGTCGCGATCGCCGCGCGCTTCGGCGACGACGCTCCCGAGGATGAGGCCGAGGCGCTGTGGACAGCGGTCGACAAGGCCGTCGACGGCGTGGACGTGCTCGTCAACAACGCCGGCGTCGCCGACGTGCGCGGCACGATCGAGGACACCACGCCGGACGGGTTGCGGCGGATGCTCGCGCTCAACACGGTCGCGCCGTTCTTCGTCACCCGGGCGGGCCTGTCGCGGCTGCGGGACGGTGGCCGGATCGTGAACGTCTCGACGCACCTGACGCGAGGAGCGGCGCAGCCCGACCTGATCGCCTACGCGATGAGCAAGGGCGCGGTCGACGTCTTCACCGCGACCCTGGCCAAACAGCTGGGCCCGCGAGGGATCACCGTGAACGCCGTCGCGCCCGGGGTCGTGGACACCGACATGAACGCCGCCTGGCTCGACGGCGCCCGTGCGACGGTGGCCGCGTTCTCCCCGCTGGGCCGGGTCGCCGAACCGGCCGATGTCAGCGACATCGTCGCCTTCCTCGCCTCCGATGACTCCCGCTGGGTCACCGGTCAGCGGATCGACGCCTCCGGCGGAGCGTTGCTGTGAACCACCGCCGGGAGCGAGCTTCATCCGACCGGCAGTTCCTCGCCCGCGCGATCGCCGACGGGAGTGGGCGGAATCCGGCCTCGACGTCCCTGTGCCCGCGCTCGGCAGCGCCACGCCGCCCTGGGCCCCGGTCTCTCGGAGAACGCGAGACCGCCCCACTGCGACGCGCCTTCCGTCGCCTCCCTCGGACACCTCAGGCGGCAGTCCGTCTTCGTCGGGTCGTCGGCTGACGACGTCCCCATCCGAGGGCAGGGAACCGCATCGGGCTCCCCGCGTCGAAGCAGCCGGCGGAGGGCGGGCCGAGGAGGTCCCCGGCACCGGAGGCGTCTGGAACGAACGTCCCGTGGACGCGTCCGGGGCCCTCGCCTGGGACGGTGGCACCCACCGACTCCCCTGCGCCCGCTGCCCGCCCGGGTTCAGTCCGCGCGGGGCGGCCCGGTCGTCCCGCGCACGACGAGCGCGGGTTCGAGGGCCACGGTGGCGGGCTCGTCCCGACCCGAGTCGAGCCGCTCCACCACCCGCGCGACCGCCTGCCGCGCCTGCTCCTCGGCGTTCTGGCTGACCGTCGTGAGGTTCACGTGGACCAGCCTCGACAGCGGACTGTCGTCGTAGCCCGCCACCGACACCTGACCGGGCACGTCCACGCCCTCCCTCGCCAGGGCGTCCGACCGGGGCCACACACGTGGGGGCCGAGATGGACCCGAGCCACCTGTTCTGGCAGGGCATCGACCCGGTGGCCGCCATCGAGCACCTCGGCGGCCGGTACACGCTCAACCGGTGGCCCGAGGACTCCTCGTGGGACTTCGTGGCGGTCGGCCGCGGGCACGACCAGGAGTTCTGGGCGCGCTTCCTGAGCGCTCTGCAGAAGGTCGACCCGGACATGGCGGTCAACATCGAGCACGAGGACCTGGAGTTCGGCCAGGAGGAGGGGCTGCGGCTGGCGGCCGGGAACCTCACGGCGGCGGCGCGGTCCGCGGGCGTCTGACCGGCCTGATCGGGTCGCCCCGTCGCGGGGGCGACCCGATCAGGCGCCGGGCGGGCGCCGGTCAGCCGCCGGTCGTCTCGACGCGCCGCCCGAGGAACCTCAGCCCCACCACGACCGCGACCCCGCACACGGCGAGCGCCGCCCACCAGGGCAGACCGAGTCCGACGGGCAGCAGCCCCAGGACGATCACCACGCCGGCCACGAAGAGCGCGTACGGCAGCTGCGTGCGCACGTGGTCGATGACGTCGCACTGGGAGGCGAGGGCCGAGATGACCGTGGTGTCGGAGATCGGCGAACAGTGGTCGCCCCACACCGCCCCGGCCAGGATCGTCGAGACCGAGGCGAACAGGACGGGGTGGCCGTCGGGCCCGGCCAGCCCCTGGGCCTCCAGGGCGGCCCAGGCCAGCGGGACCGCCAGCGGGGTCAGGATCCCCATGGTCCCCCAGCTCGTCCCGGTGGCGAAGGCGACCGCGGCGGCGATGACGAACAGCAGCGCCGGAAGGAGGAAGAGCGGGATCGCCTCGCCGAGTGTGCCCGCGATGAACTCGGCGGTGCCCAGCTGGGCGGTGAGGGCGGACAGCGCCCAGGCCAGCGTCAGGATGATGACCACGTACAGGATGGACTTGACGCCCGCGAACCAGGCGTCGACGACCTCGCCCATCGTGAGGATCCGCTGGCCCATGCTCATCGCCCCCGCGACGAGCAGGCCCAGCAGCGAGCCCCACAGCAGCGACGAGAACGGGTCCCCGTCGCCGACCACCTCGATGGCGGTCTCCCCCTCACCCGTCGCGAACAGGCCGACCACGGTGGTGACGACCAGGACCAGAATCGGGATCAGCGCGTTGACCAGCCTGCGCGGCGCGTCCTCGTCGGGGGTCAGCTCGTCGGTCTCGCCCGCCCCGGCTCCGAGGTGCGACCCCTCCCGCAGAACCTCGCCCGTGGCGCGCGCCCGGCGTTCGGCGGCCAGCATCGGTCCGAAGTCGCGGCCGGAGAGGGCGACCGCGAAGACGAGGACGATCGCCAGGATCGGGTACAGCGCGTACCGCAGGGACTCGACGAAGACCGCGAAGCCGTTCATGGTCAGCCCTGTCCCGGCGACGGCGTCGTCGATCAGCGCCACCTGGAATCCGATCCACGTGGACAGCAGCGCCAGCGTGGCCACCGGCGCGGCCGTGGAGTCGACGATGTACGCGAGCTTCTCCCGGGACACGTTCAACCGGTCCACGATCGGGCGCATCGTGTTGCCGACCACCAGCGTGTTGGCGTAGTCGTCGAAGAACACGGCCACGCCCAGTCCCGCGGTGACGGTCTGTCCTCCGCGCGGGGTGCTCGCCCAGCGGGTCACCACGCGCACGATGCCGTCGGTGCCGCCGTTCTTGCGGATCACCCCCACCAGACCGCCGATCATCAGGGTGAACACCACGATCATGACGTGTTCGGGGTCGGCGAGCGCCTCGACGGTGTACACACTGGCCGAGTCGAGCAGCGAGGTCAGGAGGCCGAACGGCGACAACCCCTCCAGGAGCCAGGCCCCCAGCCAGATGCCCGCGAACAGGGCGGGCAGGATCTGGCGGGTCGCGAGCGCCAGCCCGATCGCCAGCACCGGCGGCAGGACCGACCACCAGCGCCCCGTCTCCAGGCCGTCCGCCTCCCGCGCGGTGTCGGCGAGCCCGGGGGCGGCGCCCGCCGCGGAGGCGAGGACGCCCAGGACGACCACCGCGGCGGCCGCGACCGCGAGGGCGCCGCCCCGGCTCCGCCAGCGCCCGGGACGCGGCGCGCGGGCCCCCGGGTCGTCGTCCTCCGTGCTCGGTCTGATCCGCGTCATGGCCGTTCCTTCTGGTGGGCGACGTGGCCCGAGTGCTCTCAGGGACCTCTGAGAAGTCAGGGACTCCTGAGAAGAAGGTCGCCCACCGTGGTGCGAGGAGCACCGAACGACCGCCGGAGTTGTGCGGTTCGGGGCTGATCTTTACCTGACGCGCCCAACGTGCACGTGTTCGCTACCGACTAGTAACCCACTGGTGCCCGGATAGCGTCCTGGGCTGGTCAGGCTGTGCCCTCGTGTACAGACGCATCGCCCCCATGATTCTCGCCGCACTCATCCCCCTCCTCGTCACGGCCGCCCCCGCTTCGGCCGACGACGGACGGGCACCCCGTATCGCCACCTACAACGCGTACCTGCTGCCCACGGCGCTGTACCCGAACTGGGGCCAGTCGATCCGAGCCGACCTCATCGTGCGGGACGGCGTCGTGTCCGGCCAGGACGTGGTCGTCCTGCAGGAGCTCTTCGACAACTCCTCCGCCGCGGTCCTGCGCGGGGGGATCGCCCAGGAGTACCCGCACGGCACCCCCGTGGTCGGGCGCTCGCGCGACGGCTGGGACGCGACGACCGGATACCGGTCCCACACCACGACCAACGGCGGGGTGAGCATCCACAGCACCTGGCCGATCACCCGCCGGGAGCAGCACATCTTCACCCGCTCCTGCGGGGCCGACTGGTTCGCCAACAAGGGCTTCGCCTACGTGGAGCTCGACACCCCCGAGGGTCCCCTGCACGTCCTGGGCACCCACATGCAGTCCGAGGACGGCGCGTGCTCCGACGGTGAGGACGAGGAGATCCGCACCCATCAGCTGGGGCAGATCCGCGGCTTCATCGACGCCACCGTCCCCGACGACGAGCCCGTCTACCTCGCGGGCGACCTCAACATCGTCGGCGGCGGGCAGGAGTGGGACCGGGCGCTCAAACGGCTCGACGCGGTCGAGCCGACCCCCGCGGGCGCCCCGTTCTCCTGGGACACCGGGACCAACTCCATCGCCGGCTACAACTACCCGGACTGGTCGCCGGAGCACCTCGACCACGTCCTGCCGATCCGCAACGCCGCCGCTCCCGCGTCCTACGTCAACGAGACCCGCGACGCGCACAGCGAGCCGTGGACGGTCTGGTCGTGGGGCCGGTCCTACACCTACGAGGACTACTCCGACCACTACCCCGTGTTCGGCGGCTAGCCCGCACCGCCCTGGGGCCTCCGCTCCCGGGGGCGCGCACCGGAGGACTCCGCCGCGCGCCCCCGCCGTGTCCGACCGCCGCCGGTCGCCGTCTCCCGGCGCGGTCAGGACCGTCTCGGCGCCCTCCAGGGCATGAGCTCCTCGCTCAGCGTCCGGGACAGCGGCGCGGCGAGCCCGGCCAGCTCCGCGCAGCCGTCAGCGCCCAGGACCGCGTAGGGGGCGAGCGCGAGGCGGTCGGTGGTCTCCTCGATCTCGTCCCGGCGCCGCCGCCCCTCGGGGGTGAGCGCCGGATCGGACTCGTCGGTGAGCCAGCCCTTCTCCCGCAGCCGGTCCGTGGCCGCGTCCCACTCCTCGTCCGACCACGCCCGGGTGGTCTTCAGCAGCTTCGCCGGCGGAGCGGTCCCGGTCACCGAGTGCGTGACCAGCGCCTCCAACCCGCTCAGGCCCGCCAGGACGAGCGCGGCGATGTGGCCGTCGCCGCGGTACTCGCGCAAGCGCGTCTGCGCGTGCCACAGGACCATGTGGGCTTCCTCGGGCCAGGGCAGGGCGGCGTGGGCGGCGTAGAGCGGTCGGCCGCTGACGTCGTCCGCCACGGCCTCCGCGGCGCGGCGGGCGAGTTCGGCGGCGCGCGCCGTCTCGGGCGAGTCCACCGCCGCGTCGCCCAGGATGCGGCGCAGGGTCACGTCGACGGCCGTGTGGCGCGCGGCGAGCAGCCGCTCGGGCGGAGCGGAGTCCCAGAGCTGGGGGACGACCGCACGGACGGCCTCGGGGTTGAAGTTGTAGAAGGTGGCGGCCACGACCTCGGCCGACACCGGCCCCATCGCGGCGGCACGGGGGCCGAAGTAGGCCGCCCAGGCCTTCAGGCCCAGCTCCTCGTAGGCCGCCTTGGCCTCGGGTGAGAAGTAGATCATGGAGTGGTAGGGCTCCAGGGCCTGCCAGGCGCGACGGGCCTCGCCCGGGCCCACCGGTCCCCCGGCGGTGTCGTGGTGGTTCATGGAACGCGTGTCTCCTCTCGGCACGGGCTGGGACCGCACCGGAACGCAAAATACCGACCGGGAGGTATGGTGGTCAACGGGACGAAAGGCCCCTCTGCGGACACCCTGGGACGACCCGTCTAGCCGACGATCGGCCGCTCCTCGGGCAGGTCGTAGCGGCGCGGGTGGCGGCGCAGCGCCAGGGCCGACGCGAGCGTGATCGGACCGATGCGGCCCGCGAACATGAGCAGAACGAGGAGCACCTCCCCCGCTGGCGGCAGCTCCGGCGTGATGCCCGTGGACAGCCCGACCGTGCCGAACGCCGACGTCACCTCGAACAGGATCTGGTCCAGCGTGAACGGGGTGAGGATCATCAGCGCCAGGGTGGAGGTCATGACCAGCCCGAGGGAGAGCAGCACCACCGTGATGGCCTGCTCGGCGACCCCCGCGCTCAGTCGGCGCCCGGCCACGTGCACGTTCGGCTCCCCGCGCACGTTGGTGTAGACCACGAAGGCGAGCAGCGCGAAGGTGGTCACCTTGATGCCGCCCGCGGTTCCGGCGCTGCCGCCCCCGATGAACATCAGGACGTCGGTGACCAGGAGCGTCGAGGTGTTCATCTCGCCGAAGGAGAGGCTGTTGAACCCGGCCGTGCGGGGCATGACCGCCTGGAAGAACGCCGCGAGCAGCTTCCCCCGCAGGTTGAGCCCGCCCATGGTCGCCGGGTTGCGCCACTCCAGGGTGAGGAAGGAGACGAACCCGACCGCCAGGAGCACCGCGGTGGTGGTCAGCGTGATCCTGGTGTGCAGCGACCAGGCCCATCGCGCCCGCGACCCGGAGCGACGGGAGAAGCGCCACAGCTCCAGCCAGACGGGGAAGCCCAGGCCGCCCGCGACGACCGCGAGCGCCACGGGCACGCAGATCCACGGGTCGGCCGCGTACCGCTCCAGGCTGTCGGGGAACAGGGCGAACCCGGCGTTGTTGAAGGACGACACCGAGTGGAAGACCCCGAGGTAGGCGGCGCGGCCCAGGGACTCTCCGTAGCCGAGCCACCAGCGCACCGTCAGGACGGCGGCGAGCGCGGCCTCGGCCACGGCCGTCACGAGGAGGATGCCCGTGGTCAGCTGCCGCACATCGCCCAGCGTCAGGGCCTTGGCCTCCGACCGGGTGCGCACGGCCATGCGCAGCCCCAGCTTCCGGCCGACCACGAGCGTCAGCACCGTGGCCAGAGCCATGATGCCGAAACCGCCGACCTGGATCAGCGCGAGGATCACGACCTCGCCGAACGTGGACCAGTGTCCGGCGGTGTCGACGACCACCAGCCCTGTCACGCAGACCGCCGACGTCGCCGTGAACAGCGCCCTGACGAACGGGGTCGCCTCCCCCGTCTCCGTGGCGATCGGCAGGGACAGCAGTACCGTGCCGACCAGGATGGCCAGGGCGAACGCCCCGGCGGTCAACTGGGGCGGCTTCGCCCAGCCGGACAACCCCTGGAGGAGCCGGTTGACGCCGGTGACCAGTCCCCTGCCTGTGGGGGAGGGACGCGACCGTTCCCGTCCCTCCCACTCCTCCCTCACGCCCGACCTCCGATGTGACCTGGGGTGGCACCGACGCCACACACGCTCGGACGATGGTATGCCCAGCCGCGGCCAGTCCGGGTCGGTCGGCGCGCCTTGACCTGGAGCGCGCTCCAGCCTCTAGCGTTCTCGGCATGACGACACCGCAACAGACGATCGGATCCGGGTTCGGCGCGCGCAGCACGGCGGAGGAGGTCGTGGAGGGGCTCGGCCTCTCCGGACGGACGGCCGTGGTGACCGGCGGATACTCCGGCATCGGACTGGAGACCACCAGGGCGCTGGCCGGGGCCGGCGCACGGGTCGTGGTGCCCGCCCGCAGGCCGGAGTCGGCCGCGGCCGCGGTGGAGGGGATCGACGGGGTCGAGGTCGACGCCCTGGACCTGGCCGACCTGGACAGCGTGCGCGCGTTCTCCGACCGGTTCCTGGCCACCGGCCGCACCGTCGACCTCCTCATCGCCAACGCCGGGGTCATGGCCTGTCCCCAGTGGACGGCCGGACCGGGTTGGGAGTACCAGTTCGCCGTCAACCACCTCGGGCACTTCGCCCTCGCCAACCGCCTGTGGCCCGCCCTCGCCGACGGCGGCGCGCGGGTCGTGTCGGTCTCCTCGGCCGGCCACCACGCCTCGCCGATCCGCTGGGACGACCCCTGGTTCGCGGGGGGCTACGACCGGTGGAAGGCCTACGGCCAGGCCAAGACGGCCAACGTGCTCTTCGCCGTCGAACTCGACCGGCTGGGCGCGCGCTCCGGGGTCCGGGCCTTCTCCCTGCACCCCGGGGCGATCCTCACGCCGTTGCAGCGGCACATGAGCACGGAGGAGATGGTCGCGGCCGGGTGGATCGACGAGGAGGGGAACACGGTCGACCCCGTGTTCAAGACCCCCGAACAGGGCGCCGCCACCCAGGTGTGGGCGGCCACCTCGCCGCAGCTGGCCGGGATGGGAGGGGTGTACTGCGAGGACTGCGACGTCTCGGTGCCCGCCGGCACCGACGCCACCCGCCCCGGGGTGAAGGACCACGCTCTCGACCCCGGTCAGGCCGAGCGGCTCTGGGCCCTCTCCGCCGAACTGACGGGGGTCGACGCGTTCGCCTGAGCCGGTTCCGGCGGGAGCGTCCGCCTGCCGCGCCGCCGGGAGCCCGGCCGCGGCAACTTTGCCGGATCGGTGACGGACTCAGGAGTCCCCGTGACCGACCCTGTTCGATGATGATCGGGGGCACGCGTCGTGCGCGCCCGGCTGTGACACCCGTGGAGCCGTGCCCGGGGTCCGACATCCACCCGGAACGGCCGGTTAGGAGCACGCCATGCGGACGACATCCGCCAACGGCTGGCAGTTCTTCGTCGCGACACTCATGATCGTCATCGGCGCCGTCAACATCGTGCAGGGCGTGGTCGCGCTGCTTACCCCCGGTTTCTACGCGGTCACGGAAACCGGCATGCTCGTGTGGGAGTACGGTGGCTGGGGCCTGCTCCTCGCGCTGTGGGGCGCCGTCCTCGTCATCGCCGGCCTCGCCGTGCTGTCGGGCAGCACCTGGGCCCGGGTGTTCGGCGTCGTCCTCGCCTCGCTGAACATCCTCGCCCAGCTGGTCTTCCTCGTCGCCATGCCGATGTGGTCGATCGTCGCGATCGCCGTCAACGTCCTGGTGATCTACGGCATGACCGCCGGTTGGCCGTCCGAGCGGGAGATGATGGAGCACGAACGGCAGGAGGCCGCCTACCGCAGCGGTTACCAGGCCGCGCACGAGGCCCCGCGTGGCGCGAAGTCGGCACAGGGGTCGGCCGAGAAGGCCAGCGGCCGGGAGCAGACCACCGGCTGACCGAACACCCTCCGCCCGCCCGCGTACGAGCGCGGGCGGGCGGTCGCGCGTGCGGAGCGCGCCGCGGGGCGTGCGGGCGTCCGGCGAGGGCGGCGACGGAGACGGATGACCGGGCGGGCCGGATGCGGCTCAGCGTCTGCGCGGGTGCAGGCCGCTGGTGACCGCCAGACGGTTGTAGAGGTTGATCATCGCGATGGCCGTCATGAGCGCGGCGACCTGCTCCTCGGAGAAGTGCCCGGCCACGGCGTCGTAGGTGGCGTCGGATACGCCGCCCTCGCCCATGCGCGTCATCTCGTCGGTCAGGGCCAGGACCGCGCGCTCGGCGTCGGTGAAGACCGCTCCGGCCTCGTGCCAGGTGGACACCTGGAAGAGTCGCTGGTGGGTCTCCCCCGCGTCGAGCGCCCGGCGCGTGTGCAGGTCGACGCAGAACGCGCAGCCGTTGAGGATCGAGGAGCGCAGCTTCAGCAGCTCCAGCAGGGTGAGGTCGACGTGCTCGCCGACCATCGTGTCGACCTCGTCGAGCTTGCCGTACACCTCGGGCAGCTTCTTGGACCAGACGACACGCTTCCCTGCCATGGGACCTCCTCGGCGACGGTTCCCCACCCCTGGCGGCGGGGAGAGTCCGCGCCCACGCTACCAACGGGCGGGACACGCGCACCGGTCGCCCGGCGCCGTCGCGTGTCCGTGGCGGGGCGACGCCTCTCACCGGATCACGGGCGCCGTCCCGGCCCACTCGGTGAGCACCCGGGCGAGGTCGTCCGCACCGGGGGCGCGGCCGCTCCACGCGGTGTAGCCGTCGGGGCGGACCAGCAGGACGTCGGCCCGGTGCGGCAGCGCGCCCTCGGCACGGACGACGCGGATCCGTTCGCCCCAGGGCTCGGCGGCGGTGGCGGCGGCGCCGTCCGGCGAGGCGTCGAGCAGGGTGAAGCGCGCGGGGTCCATGAGGGGGTACAGCCGTGCGGGCGCTCCGTCGACCCGCAGTTCCAGGTCGGGCACGCGCTCCCCCGCGCCCGGCGAACCGAGGAGGGAGTCGGGCAGGGGGTAGGAGAACCCGGTCCCGGACAGCATGCCCAGCAGGGCGCGGGACACCCGCTCGTTGGCGACCAGGCGCGGCACGACGTAGGGGCGCAGCGCGCGGACCGGGCCGGAGGCGACGACCATCCGGGTGAGGGTGTCGGTCAGGCGCAGGGTCGCTCGGCCGACCGGGTGGCGCTCGGCCTCGTAGGAGTCGAGGAGCCAGGAGGGCGCCCAGCCCCGCTCGACCGCCGCGAGCTTCCATCCCAGGTTGGCGGCGTCCTGGAGTCCGGTGTTCATGCCCATGCCGCCGATCGGCGAGTGGACGTGCGCGGCGTCACCCGCCAGCAGGACGCGACCGACGCGGTAGTGCTCTGCCTGGCGGCGCTCACTGAGGAAGCGGGTGGACCAGCGCGTCTCGGCGATCCGGATCCGGCCCCGGGTGAGCCGGTCGAGGGAGGCGTTGAGCTCGGTCTGGGTGACGGGCTCGTCGAGGGGCGCCTCCTCGCGGGTACGGTCCCAGACCACGGCGCGGAACCATCCGTCCCCGTAGGGGGGCAGCAGGGCGAAGCCGTCGGCGCCGATGAACGGGTTGATCGCGTTGGGCAGGTCCTCCTCCAGACGGACGTCGGCGATCATGATGTGCGTCTGGTAGCTGCGGCCGGTGAACGGGACGCCGAGGAGGCCGCGGACGGCGCTGTGGGCCCCGTCGGCGCCCACGACGTGGTCGGCCCGCTCGGTGTGCTCGCCGTCGGCGGTGCGGACGGTGAGGGTGACACCGTCGTCGTCCCGGGCCAGGCCGGTGACCTCCGCTCCGCGGACGATGGGGACGCCCAGCCGCTCGACCCTGCGCTGCAACAGGATCTCGGTCCGCGCCTGCTGGACCATGAGGACGAAGGGGTAGCGGCTGTCGAGGCGGCCGAGGTCGACGGAGAAGCCGCGCGAGCCGAAGCTGGCGCGCAGTTCGGGAACGGCGAAGCCCTGCTCGACGAGCTCGTCGGCGATGCCGCGCACCTCCAGCAGCTCCAGAGTGCGGGCGTGGACGGCGAAGGCCCGGGTGAGGTTGGACTCCTCGGCCCGGCGCTCCAGGATCTTGACGTCCACCCCTGCCTCGGCCAGGTCTCCGGCGAGCATGAGTCCGGTGGGGCCGGATCCGACGACGATGACGCTCATGACGTGCTCCTTCGCGGGGGGTGTGCGGTACTGCGCGAACGAGTTCCGGTACTCTTGATTCCGGAATCTCTAGTACCGATACTACGAGTACCAGAACTGAAGTCAAGACCCCGGAGGCGGGAGACCATGAGCGGAAAGCGCGGCGGGCGGCGCCCCGACCCGGCCAAGGACGCGGCGATCCTCGACGCGGCGGTGGAACTGCTGGTCGAACACGGCTCCGACCTGACCTTCGACGACGTGGCCGCGCGCGCGGGAGTCGGCCGCACCAGCGTGTTCCGGCGCTACGCCACCAAGCGGGACCTCGTGGTCGCGGCGGCCGAGCGGATCACCATCGACCGCATCGAGGTCCCCGACACGGGATCGTTGGAGACGGACCTGGTCGAGGCGGCGACGACGGTGTACGGGGTGTTCTCCCAGCCCCGGACCGAGGCCCTGGCCCGGCACGCCCTCGCCGAGGCCTTCCAGAGCGGGGAGGGCGGCGTGATACTGCGAGCGGTCCTCGGCCGGCGCCTGGAGATGGTGACCGGCGTGCTCGACCGTGCCGTGGCGCGCGGCGAGCTCTCCGACGCCGGGAACGCGCGCCTGGTCGCGGACCTGCTGTCGGGGGTGATCATGGCGCGACTGGCCGTCGGCGAGCCCCTCCCCCGGGGCGAGGACGCCGAGCGCGTCGCCCGCGCCCTGGCCGTGGCGGCCCGCACCTGACCGGGGCGCGCGGCCTGCCCCGGGGACGGGCCGGGAGGCGCCTCAGGCCTCCGCGCGGACGCGCTCGAAGAGGGGGGCGAGGCCGTCGAGGAACGCGGACAGCGCCAGCTCGAAGCTCGCCTCGTCGATCTCGGCCGCGTGGTCCGGGAGGCGGTGCGCCTGGGACAGGTTCGGGTAGCGGTCGCGGTACACCCGCACGTCGGCGTCGAAGCCGCGCGCGAAGGACTGCGTGGCCGCGCCCACCACGAGGTACTTGGTCGAGGCGCCGATCATCGTGGCGTAGCGCGGCGGCCAGCCCGCGCGCACGAGACCTCCGTGGACCGTGTCCGCCCGGCGCAGCGCCTCCTCGCGGCGTCCCGGCCCGGCGGCGATCACCGGCACCAGGTTCGGGTGCGCGGCGAGGGCGACGCGGTAGGAACGGGCCCACGTGGTGATCCCCGCGCGCCAGTCCTCCTTCTCGAACCCGGAGACGTCGGTCTCGGAGACCACGTCGTCGGCCACCTCGCCGAGCAGCTCCTCCTTGGTCCGGTAGTGGCTGTACAGGGACGCGGCCCGCACGTCGAGCTCCTCGGCGAGCTTGCGCATGGACAGCCCCTCCAGCCCCTCCCGGTCGATGAGGACCAGAGCGGCGGCGCGGATGGCTCCCCTGCTCAGGATCGGCGTCTTGGGTCGGGCCACGGACGGCTCTCCTTCTCCACTCCCGCGACGGACGTTTCGCCCGCCGCTGCCCGATCATCCCACGGCGCCGTGCGAACCGTGGCGGTTCGACCCCTTGCGTACCGGGCGGGAATGGCCGTACGCTCCCCTTAACCGAACAGCGTTAGGTTTATGGGAGCAGGCCGTGATCGACTTCTCACTGAGCGACGAACAACGAGCCGTCCGCGACTGGGTCCGGACCTTCGTGGAGCGGGAACTCATGCCCCTGGAGAACGAGGTCCTGCGCCGTGAGCGCGAGGGGCACGTCCCCGGCCTCACCGCGGAGGAACGCGACGGCCTGCGCGCGCTGGCCCGCAAGTCCGACTTCTGGGGCGTGGAGACCCCCGTGGAGTACGGAGGGATGGGCCTGGACCCGGTCTCGGCCGCGATCATCGAGATCGAGCTCGGCCGCTCCTTCGTCTCGTTCCGCTTCGGCGGCGAGGCGGACAACATCCTGTACCACGCCAACGACGAGCAGAGACAGCGCTACCTGCTCCCCACGATCGAGGGCGAGCGCCGGTCCTGCTTCGCCATCACCGAGCCGGGTGCGGGGTCGGACGCCAAGGCCATCCGCGCCCGCGCGGTCCGCGACGGCGACACCTGGGTGATCAACGGCGAGAAGACCTTCATCACCGGCGGCAACGAGGCCGACTTCGCGATGGTCTTCGCCGTCACCGACCCCGGCAAGGGCGCGAACGGCGGGGTGACCTGCTTCCTCGTCGACCGCGACATGGGCTGGACCTCCGAGCCCATCGACACCATGGGCGAGCGCCGCCCCGCCGCCCTGGTCTTCCAGGACGTGCGCGTCCCGCACGCGAACATCCTCGGCGAGGAGGGGCACGGCTTCGCGTTGGCGATGCAGTGGATCGGCAAGGGCCGCTACCTGCTGCCCGCCCGCGCCCTGGGCGGCTGTGAGCGCCTTCTGACCATGGCCATCGACTACGCCAAGACCAGGGAGACCTTCGGCGCGCCGATCGCCGACCGGCAGGCGATCCAGTGGATGATCGCCGACTCCCAGACCGAGATCGAGGCCCTGCGGCTGCTCGTCCTGCACGCCGCCTGGCAGGTCTCCGTGGGTCGCGACTCCCGGCACGCGCAGTCCGTCGCCAAGCTCTTCGGCGGTGTGAAGGCCAACGAGATCGTCGACCGCGTCCTGCAGATCCACGGCGGCATGGGCTACACGCGCGAGCTGCCGATCGAACGCTGGTACCGCGACCTGCGGCTGCTGCGGATCTTCGAGGGCACCGACGAGATCCAGCGCCGCACGATCGCCCGCGACCTGCTCAAGGGCCACGTCACGGTGGGCGCAACCCTGGGCTAGGCGCGGGAACGGGACGGGGCCCGGGGCGCGCCCGCGCGCGCCGCCCGGGCCCCGTCGGCGTCTCCGGCCCGCCGCTCGAGCGCGGCGGGCCGGACCCGGCGTCCTACTTGACGGCCACCAGGTCGACGACGAAGATCAGCGTCTCGTTCGGCTTGATGGGGCCCACGCCGCTGGAGCCGTAGGCCAGGTGCGGCGGGATGACCAGCTTGCGGCGGCCGCCCTCGCGCATGCCGAGCACGCCCTGCTCCCAGCCGGGGATGACCCGACCGGCGCCGAGCTTGAAGCCCAGCGTCTGGCCGCGGTTCCAGCTCGCGTCGAACTCCTCGCCCGTGGAGTGGGCGACGCCGACGTAGTGGACGTCGACGGTGCTGCCGTGACCGGCCTGCGTCCCCTCGCCGACGGTGATGTCGGTGATCTCCAGCTCCGCGGGCGGCGGGCCGTCGGGCATGTCGACGTCCGGACGCTCAAGCGCCATGGTGGTCCCCCTCGTGTCGTCACAATGATCAGGAAGGGCCCAGGGTATCGGCGCTCGCGGGTCCTTCGCGGCGGGTGTCCCGACCCGTCGGGTCGAACGGGCCGTCAGCGCCCCTGACCACCGGTGGAGGCGGCGACGACGTGGCCGTGCCCCTCGACCTTGATCGGGCCGCTGCCGGCCCGGACGAACACCGACTCACCGCGCTGGAGCGTGACGCCCTGACCGACCTCGGCGACCAGCTCCACCTCGCCCCGCAGTGCGAGGACCACGGTCGGTCCCTCCCCCGGCAGGTGGGCGGCCACGCGCCCGGGACCGATCTCGTGCAGCGCGAACTCGGGGGCGGGCGGACGGAACTCGCGGCGCCCGTCCAGGAGGCGGGGCCGGGCGTAGGGGATCGGCAGGACCGAGAAGTCCACCACGTCGAGCAGCTCGGGGGCGTCGACGTGCTTGCAGGTGAGCCCGGCCCGCAGCACGTTGTCCGAGCTGGCCATGACCTCCACGGCCGTGCCCCGCAGGTAGGCGTGCATGTTCCCGGCGGGCAGGTAGAGCGCCTGACCGGGCCAGAGGGTGACCCGGTTGAGCAGCAGGGCCGCCACGGCGCCGGGGTCGCCCGGGTAGCGGTCGGCGAGCTCGGCGAGCACCCGGGCGTGGGCGCCGCGGCCACCGGAGGCGGCCCACTCGGCGACGAACTCGCCGATCAGCCGCTCGCGGTCCGCCTCGGGCAGGGTGAGCAGGCGGGTGAGTGCGGAGCGCAAGGCGTCGTGGGCGTCGGGGGCGGAGAGGTCGTCCCGGAGGAGGTGGGCGAGCGCGCAGTCCAGGCCCGCCAGGTCGGCGCGGGCGGCGGCGGGTTCGCGGAAGCCGCACAGGGCCTCGAAGGGCTCCAGGGCCAGGAGGAGTTCGGGTTTGTGGTGGGGGTCGCGGTAGTTGCGGTGCGGCGCGTCGACGGGGATGCCCGCGCGCTCCTCGGCGGCGAAGCCCGACCGCGCGCGCTCGGCGTCGGGATGCACCTGGAGCGACAGGGGCGCCTCGGCGGCGAGGAACTTGAGGAGGAAGGGCAGGCGGGGGCCGAAGCGTTCGGTGGTGTCGCGGCCCAGAACGCGGTGGGGGTCGTCGGCGATGAGGCGCGGCAGGGGTCTGGGGCCGTCGTCGCAGTGCGCGGTACTGGGCGCGCCGTGGTGGGCGCCCAACCACAGCTCCGCCTGGGGCGTGCCGTCGGGCTCGGTGCCCAGGAGCCGCGGGATCGCGGTTCGCGCACCCCAGGCGTACGGTCGTACCTGGTTGGTGAGCCTGTGCATCGGCTCCCCGCCTTCCCGTCTGCGTGTTCTCACCCCGTGGACGCTCCGGCGAGGCGGGACCAGTCTCGCGAAGCACGGCGCCCGGGTCGACCTGGCGCACCCCACTCACTGAGGTAGTGCACACTTCACCTCGCCAGGTAGGCGGGCACCCGACGACCGCGGGGCCCGACGGCGGCCACGAAGTTACTGGGAAGTAAACCACGATCGTGGCGCTGTGAACAGCACCACAGGGTCACTCCCCCGGCACGGGCCCGGGACGGTCGCGGCGCCCGGGCGACCGGCGGGCCCGTGTGGGTGGTCATTCCCGGCGAGGGGCGGCGAACACACCGGCCCGCCGCTGGTCAGCGCGGTCGGCGCACCTTGTCGGAGGCCTCGACCAGGCGGTCGAACATCCGTTGGCGGAGGTCGGGGTCGGGTTGGGGAAGACCGGCGATCGCCGCCATGTACAGGCCGTCGCCCGCGCGGAGGATGATCTCGGCCAGGACGGGGTCGGCGAGCTCCTCGTGCAGGAGCTCTCCCCACCGCGTGAAGAGGCGCTGGACGAGCCCCGCCGCCTCCTCGGACAGGTCCTCCTGGCCGCGCAGTGCGGCGATGACCGCCCAGTACAGCTCGCGCTCCTCCGGACTCTGCGGCAGCGAGGTGCGCAGGAAGACGCGGACCACGCCCTCGCCGCCTTCCCGGGCCTCGCGGAACTCCTCCTCGGCCAGCGCGCTCAGCCGGTCGATCAGGCCCGTGAGCAGCGCGGTCTTGGACGGGAAGTGGTAGAGGAGCCCTCCCTTGGAGACCGAGGCGGCACGGGCGACGGCCTCCAGGGTCACGGCGGAGTAGCCCTCGTTGATGAGGATGTCCTGGAGGGCGTCGAGGATGCGGTCGCGGGTGTTCGATGCGTTCACGATTGACACTGTACCGGCTGGACGGTACTGTACCGTCTGGACGGTTCAAGAGTCGCGGAGTATGCCCTCCGGTCGACCGCCCTCCCCCGTCGGCCCGGAACCCGCGTTCCCGCCCGGCGGCACCGCGCCCTCGCTTCCGTGCGGCGCGCCACCCGCGAGACGTAACGAGGAAAGATGAGTTCCGCCCGCCCCATCCCCACGCTCGGCCCCCGAGGGGCCGCCCCCGCGCTCGCGGGCCCGCGTGAGTGGGCCGCGCTCGCCGTTCTGGTCCTGCCCGTCATCCTGATCTCCGTCGACATGACCGTGCTCGGGTTCGCGGTTCCCCAGCTGAGCGAGGAACTGCGGCCGAGCGCCGGCCAGCTGCTGTGGATCATCGACATCTACGGCTTCATCCTGGCCGGACTGCTGATCACCATGGGGTCCCTCGGGGACCGCGTCGGCCGCCGCAGGCTGCTCCTGGTCGGCTCCGCCGCGTTCGGCGCCGCGTCCCTGGCGGCGGCGTTCGCACCCAACGCCGAGGTGCTCGTCGTGGCCCGCGCACTGCTGGGCGTGGCGGGCGCGTCGCTGATGCCCTCGACCCTGTCCCTGCTGCGCAACACCTTCCTCGACGCGCGCCAGCGGCTGCTGGCCATCGCCATCTGGGCGTCGGGCTTCTCGGCCGGCGCCGCGCTCGGTCCGATCCTGGGCGGGTGGCTGCTGGAGCACTTCTTCTGGGGCTCGGTCTTCCTCGTCAACCTGCCGGTGATGGCGCTGATCCTGGTGTTCGTGCCGATCCTGGTCCGCGAGTCGCGCGACCCGCGGCCGGGCCGGATGGACCTGCCCAGCGTCGTGCTGTCGATGGCCACGATGCTGCCCGCCGTGTACGGGGTCAAGAAGCTCGCCACGGAGGGGCTCGCGGTCGTTCCGGCCGTGTCCCTGCTGGTCGGCCTGGCCCTCGGCGCCGCGTTCGTCCGCAGACAGATGGTCCTGCAGGACCCGCTGATCGACGTGGAGCTGTTCCGGTCCCGCGTGTTCAGCGTGGCGGTCGTCACGAACCTGATGATCGTCTTCTCGCTGGTGGCGTCGCTGTTCTTCCTGACGCAGTACCTCCAGCTGGTGCTGGGGGTGTCGCCGATGCGCGCCGGGTACGTGCTGCTGCCGGGACTGGTGCTGTCGGTGCTGGCGAGCTTCGTCGCCGTGCGGGCCGCGCGTCGGCTGAGCCTGGCGGCGGTGATCGGTTCGGCCCTCGTCGTGACCGCGGCCGGTTTCGCGGTGCTGGTGTTCACCTCCGAGCACGACGCGGCGACCGGCGTGCTGGTCGTGGCCGTGGGCTTCGGACTGATCGCGACCGGCGCCGGGTTCGCCGAGACCCTCACCAACGGGGCCATCATGTCCGCCGCCCCGCCGCAGCGGGCCGGTGCGGCCTCGGCGATCTCCGAGACGGCCTACGAACTGGGCGGGGCGCTCGGCGTCGCGGTCCTGGGCAGCGTGCTGACCGGGTACTACCAGTCCGCGCTGACCGGCGTCGAGGGCGTTCCACCGCACGCCATGGAGCGGGCGTCCGAGACCCTGGGCGGGGCGGCCGACGCCGCGGCCGACCTGGGCGGCACGGCCGGCGCGGGCCTCATGGACGCGGCTCGGACCGCGTTCACCAGCGGCATGCACGTGACGAGCGCCGTCGCCGCGCTGATCGTCCTGGCCGCCGCCGTCCAGGCGTGGGTGCTCCTGCGCGGGGAGACCTCCCCGGCCATGGCGGCGCAGAACCCCGGGACCGCGGGGGCGGGCCCGGAGCCGCGTGAGCGCTCCGAGGGGCGGGCGCGCGCTTAGTCGACACGGCGCCCGGCCCCGGGGAACCCTCCCCGGGGCCGACGTGTGTCCGGGTTCAGGGCAGGCGGACGAGCTCCACGTCGGAGCCGTCCCAGCCCGGGGGCACCACGGCGTAGGCGTCGGCGAGCGCGGCTCCGCGCAGGCTGCCCGGCCGGTCGTGGCCCACCGGGCGGGCGTGCCCCTCCGCCACGCGCACGGGCACGAGGCGGGTGTCGCGGGGGTGCGGGCGAACGTCGCCCTCCAGCACCGCCCGGACCGCGACCCGGCCCGGGTCCGGACGATCGGCCATGGCGCTGACCAGCGGGACGAGAAGGGTGAGGGCGGCGACGAGGGCCGCTCCGGGGTTGCCCGGCAGCCCCACGAACGCGGTGCCGCCGACGCGC
The DNA here is from genome assembly GCF_044457925.1 of Nocardiopsis sp. NPDC050513. Classification (NCBI taxonomy): domain Bacteria; kingdom Bacillati; phylum Actinomycetota; class Actinomycetes; order Streptosporangiales; family Nocardiopsidaceae; genus Nocardiopsis; species Nocardiopsis sp. NPDC050513. The sequence continues at coordinate 174,799 of NZ_JBITHK010000008.1, forward strand.
GCCAGCACCTGGGGATGGCCCGGACGGCAGGAGACCCCGTCCACCATCACCGTGGCGCCGACCTCGTCCAGGACCGCGCGGAAGTGGTCGGCGGGCCCCTTGGACGAGGAGCCGCAGACGGCGACCACGTCGGCGTCCTCCCCGGCCACGGCCGCGCGCAGGGCCCGCCGGTCGTCGCCGAGGCGGCGCGCCCGCGTGACCCGTGCGCCGGCCCACCGCGCGACCCCCGGCAGGACCGGCCCGATGGCGTCGCGCACGGTGCCCTCCCCGGGCAGCCCGGAGTCGGCGACCTCGTCGCCGGTGACGATGACGGCCACCCGGGGCCGGCGGACGGGCAGGGTCTCGTGGCCGAGGCTGGCGGCCAGGCCGAGCGCGGCCGGAGTGACCACGCTTCCCCGTGTGAGAACGGTCTCGCCCGGGGCGGTCTCCTCGCCCGACCAGCGCACGTGCCGCCCCGGTACGGCGTCGCCCTCGACCCGGCCCTTCGCGACCGTCGCCCGCTCGTAGGGCAGAACCGCCTCGGTGCCCTTGGGCACGTGGGCGCCGGTGGCGATCTCGACGGCCTCGCCGGGGCGCAGTCCCGCGTGCGCGGCGGGCGCGCCGGCCAACTGGGTGCCGATCAGCCGCCAGGGCCCCTCCCCCGCCACCGCGAACCCGTCCATGGCCGACGCGTCGTAGGCGGGCAGGCCGACCAGGGCGCGCACGTCGTCGCCGAGGACGGCGCCCAGGGCCTCGTCCAGGGGGACCTCGCGCGGCGGGACGGCGAGTGCGCGGCCGAGCCGACGCGCCGTCTCCCGGGCCTCCGGCCACGACCGCTGTGCGCCGTGTCCCGGATCTCCGACCATGGGGACGCCCCCGGTCCCGTCCATGCCGCCTCCCCGTCGTTCGCGCAGGTGCCTTCCATTGTTCACCCCTCGGGATGACGTGAGCGTTAACCGCCGCTCACACGGCGGTGCGGGCCCGGCCGGGGCGGGGCCCGCCTGCCACGCGCTGGGCCGATTTGCCGTCTGCGGACTTTCCGCTAGAGTTCTTACCAGCAGCACGGCGGAGGCCACCGGGAACGGGGTCGGGCCGAGCGGCAAGCGGACGTGGCTCAGCTGGTAGAGCATCACCTTGCCAAGGTGAGGGTCGCGGGTTCGAATCCCGTCGTCCGCTCGGAGGAGACGCGGGTCGTCACGGCGCCCCGCGTGTCTCGGTGGAGTGGCCGAGAGGCGAGGCAGCGGCCTGCAAAGCCGTCTACACGGGTTCAAATCCCGTCTCCACCTCCCATGCTTCACACGGGCGGTTAGCTCAGTTGGTTAGAGCGCTACCTTGACACGGTAGAGGTCACAGGTTCGAATCCTGTATCGCCCACTCGACTCCGGAACGCCCCTGTTCAGAGCCATCAGGCCTCTGAACAGGGGCGTTCCGTCGTTTTCCCGGGCGTCTCCGTGGCCTCCGGCTCGCGCGGTCGGTGTCAGGATCGGCCCCGACCGGCCTGGAGCGTCCTGCGGGGCTTGTACACGGACAGCGCGGTCGCGACGACCAGCAGGACGGCCTGGGTCGCGACGACGGCGGTCTGGACCCACTGCTCAGCGTCGGCGAGCGGACCCGCGGCGGCCTCGGCCGCCATCCGCTCCGGGGTGAACAGGAACATCCCGATCAGGACGACGGCGACGAGCAGGACGAGCTTGGCGAACACCCACGCGTGCCTGAGCAGGCCCCACGCGGTGCCGAAGGCGAGAATCAGCCCCGTGACCAGGGCGGTCGTGCTCAGGGGGATCCCGCCCGCGAAGACGAGCACGGACATCAGGCGGTACGCCGACAGCGCCAGCCCGGCGTCGTCGGTCGTGGCCGCGGCGGTGTTGAGGACGACGAGCACCCACACCTCGCCGAGCAGGGCCACCGACGCGATCACGTGGACGGACAGGACGGCCTTGCGGACGCCGGGCGGCAGGCGCCGCGGCCGGCGCTCCGGGCTTCGGGTGGGCGTGGTCGTTGGGGTAGCCATGGCACCCACTGTGCGCCGGTGGCGCCCCGAAGTCGTCACCCCGAGGACGTCATCGCGACTACGCACATGGACGTACACGGCCTGCGCGGACGGTGCGCCCTCCGATCGCCCGGCACGGGCGTCAGGGAGAACGCGGCGCGTGCCCTGACCGCGGCCCGCCGCTACGCCGACGCGGCCGCACCCGCCAGACCCCGGAACGTCCGCCGGTAGGCGAGCGGGGAGACGCCGATCGCGGCGCGCAGGTGCTGGCGGAGCGAGGTGCCCGTGGCGAACCCCACCAGCCCGGCGATCTCGTCCACCGGCAGGTCGGTGGACTCCAGCAGGTGACGGGCCCGTAGGACGCGCTGCTGGATCAGCCACCGCCCCGGGCTCAGGCCCACCTCCTCGTTGAAGCGGCGGGCGAACGTCCGCAGGCTCATGCGGGCGTGTCCGGCCAGTTCCGGGAGGGTGAGCGGCGTGTGGAGGCGCTCCAGCGCCCACTGCCGGGTGGCGGCCGTGCCGTGGCCAGGGTCCTCGGGCACCGGTCGTTCGATGTACTGGGCCTGACCGCCGTCCCGCCACGGCGGGACCACGCAGACCCGCGCGGCGCGGTTGGCGACCTCGCTGCCGTGGTCGCGGCGCACGAGGTGCAGGCACAGGTCGACCCCCGAGGCGGCGCCCGCCGAGGTCAGCACGTCGCCGTCGTCGACGAACAGAACGTCCGCGTCCAGGTCCACCGCCGGGTACCAGGCGCGGAACACGTCGGCGAGCCGCCAGTGGGTGGTGGCGGGTCGGCCGTCGAGCAGGCCCGCCCCCGCCAGGACGAACGCCCCGGTGCAGATCGACACGAGTCGCGTCCCCGGCGCCACGGTCGCCAGCGCCTCCGTGACGGCCGGGGAGGGTTCGCGGGTGAGGCGGGTCGCGTCGAACGACGGGATCACCACGGTGTCGGCCGCGGCCAGGATCTCCGGCCCGTGCTCGACGGCGATCGAGAAATCGGCGTTGCCGCGCACCGGCCGCCCGTCGACGGTGCAGGTCGCGAGCTCGTACCGGTCGGAGGCGGCGCCGAGGACACGGCTCGGGATCCCCAGTTCGAACGGGTAGACGCCCTCCAGTGCCAGGACGGCGACGCGATGGATACCGGTCATGGCAGGATCCTATCCAAAGATGGCAATCTTGCCATGGCGCCTCCGGGTCGGCGGCGGACAGGATGGGCGCATGACGACGAACGACGCCGCTGCCAGCGCCCCGACCATGCGGGCGATCAGCCAGGACGCCCACGGTTCCCCGGACGTCCTCACCGAGGTCCGGATTCCGCGGCCCTCGCCCGGCCCCAGCCAGATCCTGGTCTCGGTCCGCGCCGCCGGGCTCAATCCCACCGACTGGAAGCACCGCGCGAACCCCCTGTTCCTCGACCGGCTCCCGCTCGTCCTGGGGTGGGACGTCTCCGGGGTGGTCGAGGAGGTCGGTTTCGGCGTCACCCTCTTCGCACCGGGCGACGAGGTCTTCGGCATGCTGCCCTATCCGCACGGCGTCGGCTCCCACGCGGAGTACGCGGTCGGCCCCGCGCGCGCCTTCGCCCGCAAGCCCGCCGGGATCGACCACGTCCAGGCGGGCGCCCTCCCCCTCGCGGCCCTCACCGCCCACCAGGCGCTCGTCGACACAGCGGGCCTCGCCCCGGGGCAGCGGGTGCTCGTCCACGCCGCGGCCGGGGGCGTCGGCCACCTCGCGGTGCAGATCGCCAAGGCGCACGGCGCCTACGTCATCGGCACCGCGAGCGCGCCCAAGCACGACTTCCTGCGGGGGATCGGAGCCGACGAGGTGATCGACTACCGGTCCGTCGACTTCGCCGAGACGGTCGACGGCGTCGACGTGGTGCTGGACCCGCTGTCCGGCGACACCCGGGCCCGCTCCCTGGACGTGCTGCGGCCCGGCGGAGTCCTCGTGTCGATCCTGCCCGGCGGGTCGCCGGAGGAGGCGGAGAAGGCGGCGCGGCTGGGCGTCCGGGTGGAGACGATGCTCGTCGAGGCCGACCACGCCGGGATGGCGGCGATCGCGGACCTGGTGGAGAGGGGCGCCCTGCGCGCCCACGTGGAAGCCTCCTTCCCGCTCGCCGAGGCGGCCAGGGCGCACGGGATCGGCGAGACCGGGCACGTGACGGGCAAGCTCGTCCTCGTGGTCGGGGAGGGCTGACCCGCGCGCTCCGGGCGGCGGGCAGGGGGCCGGAGCGGCGCTTCGGCCCCCTGCCGTCTCCGGTCAGATCCTCGCCAGGACCGACTCGATGGTGATCGGCAGATCGTGGAACCTCCGGCCGGTCGCGTGGAACACCGCGTTGGCGATCGCCGCCGCGACCCCGACCTGGCCCACCTCACCGATGCCCTTGACCCCGAGCGGGTTGACGACCCGGTCCTCGACCTCGATCATCTCCACCTCGATGTCGGGCGCGTCGGCGTTCACCGGCACCAGGTACTCCGCCAGGCTCGCGTTGGCCCAGCGCCCCTGCCTCGGCTCCATGTGGGTGGCCTCCAGCAGCGCCTGGCCCACGCCCCAGAGCATGCCGCCCAACAGCTGGCTGCGCGCGGTCTTGCGGTTGAGCACCCGCCCGGGGGCGAACACGCCGGTCAGACGGCGCACCCGGACCAGCCCGAGGTCGGGGTCCACGCCCACCTCGGCGAACTGGGCGCCGAATGTGGCCATCCCGTACCCGGTGTCCTGTCCGGGCGGCTCCCACTCCCCCAGCGCCTCGGCGTCGAACATCATGTGCCGCCGCAGCAGGTCGGTGTAGGACTCGCCGTTGGCCGGCCTCTCGCTCAGGAACATGCGTCCCTCGGACACCTGGACGCGGCTCGGGTCCGCCCCGTGCAGAGGCGACTCCGGGTCCGCCACGGCCTGCGCGACCAGGTGCTCCCGCAGCGCCGTCGCCGCGGTGTGCACGGCGGCGCTCACCGCGCCGGAACCGGCCGAGCCGACCGCGGCCACGGTGTTGGGCAGGTCGGTGTCGCCGTAGCGGACGGAGATCGCCTCGGTCTCCATCCCCAGGGCGTCGGCCGCGACCTGCCCCATGATGGTGCCCACACCGGTACCGAAGTCGGACGCACCGGTCTCGATGACCGCCCGCCCGTCCGCGTACACGCGCGCTCGGGCGCGCTGCGGGCTCATCGGCGTGTAGACCGGGTAGAGCGCGCTCGCCATACCCGAGCCCACGAGCCAGTTCCCGTCCCTGCGCGACCGCGGGATCGGGTCGCGCAGGGCCCAGCCGAACAGCTCGGCACCGCGCTGGTAGCACTCCCGCAGGCCCTTGCTGGACCACGGCTGGCCGGTCTCCGGGTCGGTGTCGGCGTGGTTGCGCAGCCGGAGTTCGATCGGGTCGATGCCGAGCTCGTAGGCGAGCTCGTCCATCGCGGTCTCCACCACGAAGGCGCCCGAGGCCTCACCGGGCGCGCGCATGAAGGTGGGCGTCATGGTGTTGGCCCGGATCAGGTTGTACACCCCGTGGAAGTTCGGGCAGGTGTACAGCTGCGAGACGGGGCTGATCGACGGCTCGGCCCAGTCGTCGTAGGGCGAGGTCGGCGACAGCTTCCGGTGGCGGAGCGCGGTCAGCGTCCCGTCCTGGCGGGCGCCCAGGGTCAGGGTGTGCTCCTGCTCCTCGCGGTGCCCGGACCCGGTGAACATCTGCTCCCGGGACAGCGACAGCGTGACCGGCGCGCGCACGTACTGGGCCGCCATCGCGGCCAGGGTCGGGTGCGACCAGATCATCGCCTTGGAACCGAAGCTCCCGCCGACGAACTCGCTGACCACCCGGATGTCCGACGGCGGGATCCCCAGCAGTTCGGCGACGCTGAGCCGGGTCGCGGTGGGGCCCTGGGTGGTGTCGTACAGCGTGAGCTTGGCGTCCTCCCACACGGCGGTCGCCGCGGAGGTCTCGATCGGGTTGTGGTGGTTGGCCGCGAGGTGGAAGACGCGTTCGAGGACCACGTCCGCCTCGCGCATCCCCTGGTCCACGTCACCGCGCTCGGTGCGGCCCGGCACGATCCCGCCGAAGATCCGCTCCGGTTCGAAGGCGTCGTCGCGGCCCTGCTCGATCGTGGTGACCGAGGGTTCCTCGGCGTAGTCCACCTCGACCAGTTCGGCGGCGTGCTCGGCCCGTTCGAGCGTGTCGGCGACGACCATCGCCACGGGCTGTCCCGCGTAGTGCACGCGGTCGTCCTGCATCGGGAACAGGCTCTGTCCGTGCGCGCTGGTGCCCGCCAGCGACGGGATCACGACCGGTTTCGTGGCGATGCGCGGCAGTTCGCGGTGGGTGAGCACGGCCAGCACGCCGTCGACGGCCAGGGCCGCGGACGTGTCGATGCCGGTGACGCGTCCGCGCGCGATCCGCGCGCCGACCAGGACCGCGTACGCCGTGCCCGGCGGGTGCTGCTCGGCGGAGTAGCGGGCGCTGCCGGTGACCTTGGCGTGGGCGTCGATCCGGTCGACGTCCCGTCCGATCTGGGGTCCGGTGCTCATGCGTTCCCTCCCTGCCCGGCCGCCACCGTGCTCAGCGCCCGCACCATGGTCCGCTGGGCCAGGGTGATCTTGAAGGCGTTCATGCTCTGGGGCACGGCCTGCGCCATCTCCTCGGAGGCCGCGTCCTCGAAGGCCTCCTCGCGCGCCGGGGCGCCCGTGAGGTGGGCCTCGGCGCGGCGGGCGCGCCACGGTTTGGTCGCGACCCCGCCCAGCCCGATCCGGGCCTCGGTGACGATCCCGCCCTCCACGCGCAGGACCACCGCGGCGGCGGCGAGCGCGAACTCGTAGGACTCCCGGTCCCGCACCTTGAGGTAGTGCGAGGTGCGGGCCGCGGTGTCGGCGGGCACCTCGATGGCGGTGATGAGCTCCCCGTGCGCGATCGGGTGCTCGTGCTCGGGTGCGTCCCCCGGGAGCGGGAAGAAGTCGTCGAGGTCGACGGTGCGCGCGCCGTCGGGGCCCTGGATGTGGACGACGGCGTCCAACGCGGTCAGTGCGACGGCGACGTCGGACGGGTGCGTGGCGATGCAGTGCTCGCTGGCGCCCAGGACGGCGTGGGTGCGGTTGAACCCGTCGATCGCCGAACAGCCGGTGCCGGGGTCGCGCCTGTTGCACGCCTGGTGCACGTCGCGGAAGTAGGAGCAGCGCACCTTCTGCATGAGGTTGCCGCCCATGGTGGCCATGTTGCGAAGCTGCGCCGAGGCCCCCTTCTCCAGGGCCTGGGCGATGACGGGGAAGCGCTCGCGCACGGCGGGGTGCGCGGCCACCTCGCTCATCCTGGCCAGTCCGCCGATCCGCAGCCCGCCGTCGGCGAGCTCCTCGATCGCGGCGATGGGCAGGTCGTTGATGTCGACCACGCGGCGCGGCCGGGCGACCCGGATCCGGAGCATGTCGACCTCGGTGGTGCCGCCCGCGAGGAACTCGCTGCCGGGGTCGCCGCCGACCTCGGCGATGGCCGAGGCGATGTCGGACACGCGCTTGTACGCGAAGGAACGCATCACCGACCGCCTTCCCGGGTGCCGCCGTCGCGCACCTGCCGGATGGCGGACCGGATGTTGGCGTAGGCGCCGCAGCGGCAGATGTTGCCGCTCATCCACTCGGCGATCTCCGCGTCGTCGGAGGCGTGCCCCTCGTCCATGAGGGCGACCGCCGACATCAGCTGGCCGGGCGTGCAGTAGCCGCACTGGAAGGCGTCGTGGTCGGCGAAGGCCTGCTGCATCGGGTGGAGCCGGTCACCGTCGGCCAGTCCCTCGACGGTGGTGATCTCCCGCCCCTCGCACGCGACGGCGAGGGTCAGGCAGGACACCACGCGGCGGCCGTCGACGAGGACGGTACAGGCGCCGCAGGCGCCCTGGTTGCAGCCCTTCTTGGTGCCGGTGACGTCGAGGCGCTCGCGCAGCGCGTCGAGCAGGCTCACGCGGGGCTCGACGCGGAGCGGGCGCGGCGTCCCGTTGACGGTCAGGGTGATGTCGACCGGTTCCGGCCCGATCTCCGCCTCCCTCGGGCGGACCCCCCTGGCCTGTTCCGGGATGCTGGGTGCGACGGTTCCGGTCTGGTTGGTGCGCGGGTTCATCGGAGCCCCCTCGGGAGCGGTGTGTGGTGCGTGCTCATTGCGATCCCCCTGGTCACGCTGGTGCTGTGGCGCCACGGACGACTCCTGAGGATGCTCTCAACCCGATGTGTCCCGCGCGTGTGGACGACCCCCAGTGGATGGCAATATCCCGCAAAGATCCGCTGGGGTCCGCTCCCGGGCGGGAGCGGACCCCGTGTCGGTCGGGCGGTCGCGGTCAGAGCGTGAGGACGGAGCGGAACCGCGCCTTGCCCATGGACTGGTACACGGTCTCGGCCGCCTCCAGCGGGTAGGTCTGGACGATCGGGCGCACTCCGGTCAGCGCGGCGAAGTCCATCGCGTCCTCGCTGTCCTTGGCGTGGCCGCTGTACCAGCCGCCGACCGAGCGGCGGCCGAACACCAGCGGGTCCGGCCCGACCGGGATCGGCGTGTGCTCGGAGGCCACCACGACCAGACGGCCGTTCGGGGCCAGCCCCTGGACCAGGTCGCCCTGCGCCCGGCTGTCGCCCACCGTGGAGAGCACGAAGACCGCCCCGCCCAACCGCGCGAGCGCCTCGCCCACGCTGCCCCGGGTGCTGTCGACGTACTCGTGCGCGCCCAGCTCCCGGGCGATCCGCTCCTTGGCCGTGCCGCGGTTGACGGCCACGGTACGGAAGCCCATCCGGTGGGCGTACTGGATGCCCAGGTGGCCCAGGCCGCCGATGCCCTGGATCGCGACGGTGTCGCCGGGGCGGGCGCCGCCGTGGCGCAGCGCGTTGAACGTGGTGATCCCGGCGCACATCAGCGGCGCGGCCTGCTCCAGGGTGAGCGCGTCCGGCACACGGGCCAGCACGTGCTGGGGCACCACCGTGTACTCGGCGTACCCGCCGTCGGAGTGCACCCCGACGATGCGGCGGTCGACGCAGTTGACGAAGTCGCCCGCGCGGCAGGCGTCGCAGGTGAAGCAGTGCCCGCCGTGCCAGCCCACGCCGACCCGGTCGCCCGGGTTCCACGCGCTCACGCCGTCGCCGACGGCGTCGACGACACCGGCGATCTCGTGCCCGGGGATCCGGGGCAGCCGGACGCCGAGCAGCCCGGCGCGGGCGATGGTGTCCCCGCCGCAGACCCCGCAGGCGTGCACGCGCACGCGGACCTGGCCGGGCCCGGGCACGGGCGTGGGGACGTCGGTGACGGTGAACGCACCGTTGGGTGTGGTCGCCTGAACGGCTCTCATGTACTACTCCGTGGACTCGCTGGTGACCCGGGGTCCCGGGTCGGCGCACCACCCGCTCGATATCGGTGATACGCCACTGACTACACCAGTGATAACGAAGTAGCGATAACAATATTCCGTTAGCAATGAAATCCGCCGGGCGGCGGGGTCACGGCCGCCACCGGGCGCGCCGGGTCAGGGCTTGCGGCCCACACCGCCGAACTGGGCGATCTCGCGGCGCACACCCACCTCGGTCGGGTCCGGACGCCAGAACGGGATCGAGCACACGCCCTGCTCCAGAAGCTCCAAGCCGTCGAAGAAGGCCTCGATCTCCTTGACGCTGCGCAGGTGGTAGGGGACGGCCGCGCCCTCGTTCCAGGCCTCGGTGGCGTCGACGATCGCCTGTCCCGTGTTCGTGCTGTCGCACATGGCGAAGAAACTCCCCGAGGGGAGCGCGTCCTGGTAGGCGCGCACGATCTCGTAGGTACGCTCCTCGGTCGGCTGGTGGCCGAGGGTGCCCAGGATGGTCAGCGCGATCGGCTGCTCGAAGTCCAGGTGTTCGCGCACCTGGGCGAGAAGAGGCCCGGGCTCGCGCAGGTCGGCGTCGATGTAGTGGGTGCTCCCGGGGGCGACGCCGGTGAGCAGGGCTCGCGCGTGGGCGAGCACCATGGGGTCGTTGTCGACGTAGACCACCCGGGCGTCCGGGGCGACCGACTGGGCGACCTCGTGCGTGTTGTTCACCGTGGGCAGCCCGGTGCCGATGTCCAGGAACTGGCGGACCCCGTGCTCCCGCGCCAGATGGGTGACCACCCGGATGAGGAACTCCCGTTCGGCCCGGGCGATCTCGACGATCTCGGGGAACGCCTGTTCGATCTGCGCCCCCAGTTCACGGTCGACGGGGTAGTTGTCCTTTCCACCCAACCAGTAGTTCCAGACGCGCGCCGAGTGGGCCGCGCTCGTGTCGATGGGGGGAGTGTCCGTCATGGGCGCCCTTCGCGAGGATGGAGTGGTCCGGGCTGCATTCTCGTGCCCCCGGACCACGGCACGCAAGCCGGATCCCCCACCGCGCCGGGCTTTCCGGCACTGACGCGGGTCGGCCCGGGGGTGTGTGCGACGGCGCCCCCGAGCCGGCCCGCGGGCCCTCACCCGGCCCGGTCGACCCGCACCGTGTCGCCGTCACCGACCGCCGCGAGCGCGCGGTGGTCGCCGTCGATCCGGCCGAGCACGTTCGCCGCGCTGGCGAGCCTGCTCTCCGGCCCGACGGAGAGGGGCGTGCGGCCGAAGGGCAGGGCGAGCGCGGACCCCGCCAGCCAGTAGCAGACCGCGCCGGGGGCGACGGCGTCGGTGGCGCCGTCCTCGCGGTCGGCCTCGACGGGGACGCCGAAGTAGACCTCCTCGCCCCAGGTGCTGGCGGACGCCTCGATCGGCAGGGCGTCCCAGAGCGCCGTGGAGGTGGGGGTGTCGTCGAGTGTGGCGGTCACCGAACCGCCGGTCCAGGAGATGCTGATCCTCATGTGACCTGTGTATCGCGCGCCGATGTCGCGAACTCCACCGGGGTATCCGTAATGCAGATATTGGATTCCGCATCTCGGAATCTAGACAGCCTCGTGGCGGTCAGCGCGATCCCGAGCCCGACGAGGGCCAGGACCGAGCCGATCACGGCGGGCGACGTGTACCCCAGCCCCAGGCTGATCCCCAGTCCGCCCAGCCACGCGCCGCCCGCGTTGGCGAGGTTGAACGCCGAGTGGTTGGAGGCCGAGGCCAGCGAGGGCGCCGCCGAGGCCTCGTTCATCACCAGCACCTGGAGGGGCGTCACGACCGCGGAGCCGGCCGCGCCCAGCGCCACGACGGTGACCGCCGCGGTCCAGGGGTTGTGCACGGTGACGACGAACGCGGCGAGCACGACGGCGAGCACGACGAGCGACCAGTGGATCGTCGGCCGCAGCGCCCGGTCGGCCAGCGGACCGATGAACAGCGAGCCGAGCGTCATCCCGGTGCCGAAGAGCGCGAGGACGAACGGCACACCGCCCGGCGCCATTCCGGCGAGCTCGGTCATCATCGGCGTGATGTAGCTGTAGACGGCGAACACCCCGGCGAACCCGAAGACGGCCGTGGTGAGCCCGAGGACGACCTGCCGCCCGCCCAGGGCGGACAGTTCGCGGCGGAGCCCGCCCCCGCCGATCGCGGCCCGGGGCACGCGGGGGACGAAGGCGGCGATTCCGACGAGCGCCAGCGCGGCGATGGCCGCCACGGCGAGGAAGGCCGCCCGCCACCCCAGGAGCTGGCCCAGGAAGGTGCCCGCGGGAACGCCCACGATGTTGGCGACGGTCAGGCCGAGGAACATGCGCGCCACGGCGGTCGCCTTGCGGTCGGGACGGGCGGTGTACGCGGCGACCAGGGCGCCGACCCCGAAGAAGGCCCCGTGCGGCAGGCCCGCCAGGACCCGGGCGGCGAACACCGCGCCGTAGGAGGAGGCGAGGACGGTGGCGAGGTTGCCGACCAGGAAGAGCCCCATGAAGAGCAGGAGCACGGTCTTGCGCGGCACACGGGTGCTGAGCGCCGTGAGCAGCGGGGCGCCGACCACCACGCCCCCGGCGTACGCGGAGATCAGGTAGCCGGCGGTCGAGACCGGCACGTCCAGGTCCGCGGCCACCTCGGGGAGCAGTCCCATGATGACGAACTCGGTGGTCCCGATGGCGAACGCCCCGACGGCCAGGGCGAGCAGGGCCAGAGGCATGGGTGTGCCCCCTTTCACGACGGTGGAGCGGGGATGGAACCCGTTGACGGAGGGTGTGGAGGGTACGGCCGAACGCCGTGGCCAGACACGTTTAGCACGTGCTAATTCCAGGATCCCAGCTCCCCGGGGCCGACCCCAACCCGCACGGCGTGTGATCTCGCTCGCGGTGGGCCCGGAACGGCTCCGTCCGGGACGGTCGGGCCGGTCAGTCCGCGGCGGACCTCGGCGGACCGGTGCTCCCCCGGACCGCGAGCGTGGGCGCCAGGACGACGTGCCTGCTGGTGGTGCGCCCCTCGTCGAGCCGCTCGGCCGCGCACGCCACCGCGAGTCCGGCCATCCGCACCGCGTCCTGGCGGACGGAGGTCAGGTCGAGGAAGGACAGGCGGGCGGTCCGGCTGTCGTCGTAGCCGACCACCGACACGTCCTCGGGCACCCGCACGCCCGCCCGGACGAGCGTCTCCACCAGTCCGAGCGCGCAGCGGTCGTTGCTCGCGACCACGGCGGTGGGCGGGCGGTCCCTCGCCAGGAGTCCACGCGCCGCCCGCGCCCCGGCCTCCTCGGAGTAGTCGCCGCCGATGACCTCGACGTGCGCGCCGAGACCGTGCGCGCGCATCGCGTCCGTGTAGCCCTGCCTGCGTTCTGGGGCGCCCGGCAGGTCGCCCGCGTCGACGTGCACGATGGCGCGGTGTCCCTGCCCGACCAGGTGGTCCACCGCCTGGCGTGCCCCGTCGGCGTCGGCGGTCCGCACGCTGTCGGTGCCCTCCACCCCCGTGCGCTGGCCGATCTCCACCACGGGGACCTGTGCGGCGATCGTGGCCAGGTGGGCGGGGGCCGCCGCGGACAGTCCGATGAGGATGAGCGCCTCGCAGCGCAGGCCGAGCAGGTCGTCGATGGACTCGCGCTCTCCCCTGGTCGAGAGCAGCGCGCTGAGCACGACCCCGTAGTCCGACTCGGCGGCGGCGGAGTAGACGGCCTCGACCAGGTGGACGTCGAGCGGGTGCTCCATGGTGAAGAGCACCCCGACCTGGCGGCTGCGGGCGCGGCGCAGCAGCCGGGCCGTCCTGTCCGCGCAGTAGCCGATCTCGTCGGCGGCCCGCAGGACCCGCTGCCGGGTCTTCGCGCTCGGGCCGGGCCGGTCGCTCATCACCAGGGACACGAGTTGGCGCGACACCCCGACGCGGGCGGCGACGTCGGCCATCGTCGGCCGCCTGGGCGGAGCCCCGCCCGCCGGCCCGCCCGCGTTCCCGGATTCCGCCATCTCGTCCCCTCACCGCCCCGCGCCTCGGTGCTGCCGATGCTAGGACATGCGGGCCGGACACCCGCCCTGCCGCGCGTCGCCCTCCACCGCACACGCCCCGGTGGCGCTCGACCGGCCTGGCGACCGAGCACGGCCAACGGCGCCGACCAGCGCGAACATCCGCCCCTCGCACGTTTGACCCATCCGGGAACGGCTACGTGTCCAGTGCAGGGCACACACCGAACGGAGGGAGAAGGATCATGGCGAAGACCATCTCCGAGCTGATGAGCAGCCCCGCCCGCACGGTCGGGCCGGACGCCACCCTGCGCGCCGCGTCCCGGATCATGAGGGACAACAACGTGGGCGACGTGGTCGTGACCCGGGAGGACGGCTCGCTCATGGGCATCCTCACCGACCGCGACATCGTCGTGCGCTGTCTGGCCGCCGGGGGAGACCCCGACGCCATGACCGCGGGCGCGACGTGCAGCGAGCACGTGGCGACGGTGCCGCCGCAGTGCCGCGTCTCGGAGGCCGTGGACATGATGCGGTCCAAGGCGGTGCGCCGCCTGCCCGTCGTGGACAAGGACGACCTCGTGGGGATCATCTCGATCGGCGACCTGGCCCAGGCGGTCGACGAGCACTCCGCGCTGGCCGACATCAGCTCCGCCCAGGCGAACCGCTGAGCTCCCAGCGGGGGACCGCGGCCCGGGCCGGGCCGCGCCTCCTCCCGCGGTGAGACGGCCGCCACGTCCTCCGGGCCGCCCACGGGGGACGGCCCGTGGGCGTGGCGGTCCGCGCTCCGCTCCTCCCCCGGCTCCCTCCGCGCCCGTGCCCTCGTGCTCCCGGCGCCTCCGCGCGTAGGATACGATAATGATTATCGTTTCCATTCAAAGAACGGAGGTCGTCCCCGATGGAGCCGACAAGCCCCATGCGCGTGGTCGTGGTCGCCGGGCTGCACCGCGCGGCGCGCGGACGGACGGTGGACGCGCTGCTCGCCGCGGTGCCGAGGTCGGTGGCGGTCCACCACGACCTCGGGGAGATCAGCGAGGGGAACGTCCACCGCGTCACCCGCGACCGCTGGGGTCCCGTCGACCACGCCCCGGTCCGCCTCGACCACCTGTGCGCCTCGTGCACCCTGCGCGAGGACCTCGTGCCCGCCCTGCTGCGGATGGCCGCCGACGGCGAGTACGCCCTGTGCGTCGTGGAGGCCTGGGACGTGGTCGAACCCCGGCAGGTGGCCGAGATCATCGCCGCCCAGCGGGAGCTGGAGCTGGCCGCCGTCGTCGCCGCGGTGGACGCCGACCGCCTCCTGCCCGACCTGGCCACCCACGACGACCTGCGCGACCGCGCGCTGGACATCGCCGTGGAGGACGACCGCACGGTCGCCGAGGTCCTGTCGCACCAGATCGAGTACCCCACCGCGATCGCGCTGCACGGCACCCGTCACCGGGACGAGGCGCGGTCGCTGCTGGAGCAGTTCAACCCGGCCGCCGCCGTGGTGCCGCCGGGACCGACCCTGGCCGAGCTGACGCGCGGCCGGTTCGACCCCGAGGCCGCGGCCAACCGCACCAACCCGGCCTGGGCCCAGTACTGCCCGCGCACCGACGGCAGGGTGACCACCGTGACCTGGTCCCGGCGGCGTCCGCTGCACCCCGAGCGCACGCACGAGGCCCTGGAGCGGCTGGTCTCGTCCAGCCTGCGCAGCCGGGGCCGGATCTGGCTGGCCAGCCGCCCCGACACCCTCCTGGTCTGGGACGCCCACAGCGACGCTCTGGTCCTGGAGAGCGGCGGCCCGTGGCTGGACGCCCTGCCCGGGGCCGCCGTGGAGATGGTCTCCGAGGCGCGGCGGGCCTCCGCCCGCCTGGACTGGGATCCGGTCGTGGGCGACCGCGGCCAGCACCTCGCCTTCACCGGGATCGACATGGACGCCCAGGGGCTGGTCGCCCTCCTGGACTCCTGCCTGATCACCGAGGAGGAGTCCGGTCGGCCGCTGCGGACCGACCCCTTCGCCGACGCGCTGTGAGAGAGGAACGCCGATGAGCGCCAGCCCCCGACGGTCCGGCGGACGGAACCCGTCCCGCTTCGCCAACCCCCTCGGCGACGCCGACCACGTCGACTACAAGGACGTCGCCCTGCTGCGGAAGTTCATCTCCGAGAAGGGCAAGATCCGCAGCCGCCGGGTCACCCGGGTCACCTCCCGGCAGCAGCGGTTGGTCTCCGCCGCGATCAAGAACGCCCGCGAGACGGCCCTGCTGCCCTACCCGTCCAACACCCCCGCGTCCAGGAAACCCTGACCGGGCATCCAGAGGAGGAAACACCGTGTCACGTGTCTGCCAGGTGACGGGCCGGGCCCCGAGCTTCGGGAACGCCGTCTCGCACTCCCACCGGCGCACCCGCCGCCGGTTCGACCCCAACATCCAGACCAAGCGGTACTGGCTGCCCAGCGAGAACCGCTACGTCCGGCTGCGGGTCAGCGCCAAGGGCATGCGGGTCATCGACGCCCGGGGCATCGAACGGGTGGTCGCCCAGATCCGGGCGCGCGGGGAGAGGGTCTGAGATGGCCAAGAAGAGCAAGATCGCGCGGAACGACCACCGCAGGAACGTCGTGGCCCGCTACGCCGAGCGGCGGGCCGAGCTCAAGCGGATCATCGCCGCCCCGGGAACCGGTCGGGCCGAACGCGAGGCCGCCGTGCGCGAACTCCGGCGCCAGCCCCGCGACGCCAGCGCGACGCGGGTGCGCAACCGGGACTCCGTGGACGGCCGTCCGCGCGGCTACCTGCGCCGGTTCGGACTCTCCCGGATCCGGTTCCGCGAGGCCGCCCACCGGGGCGAACTGCCGGGCGTGACCAAGTCGAGCTGGTAGGACGCCCCCGCACCGGCTCCGGGGCCCGGGACGGACGGGCCCCGGAGCGGCGTCGGGCGGTCAGGTCCGCACGTGCAGGAGGCGCTGCGCCACGAGGGCGACCAGGCCCGACAGCGCGCCCACGATCGTCCCGGTCACCAGACTGCTGAGCACCGAGAACCCCCGGATGATGACGGCCTGGGCGCCGGGCGCCAGGTCGGAGAGGTTGCCGCCGAGGGTGGGCTGGTCGTCGCCGAACGACAGGCTCCAGAGCAGCTGGTGTCCGAGCGCCAGGAAGACTCCGTAGATGATCCCGACCACCAGCAGGGTCACGAACGGGTTGGGCACCCGCTGGACCAGGACCACGGCGATCCACACCAGCGGCGGCACGAAGACGAGCAGCCAGTTGACGAAGGTGCCCGGCGCGATGACGGACAGGTCGTGCAGGACCACCCGGGGTACCGCGAGCAGGGCCAGGAGAACGAGCACGGGGAGCGACAGGCCGAGGGCGGCCCTCTTCTGATCGGTCATGGCACCAACATAGGAACCGGACCCCCGGCCGCACATCGTTTCCCGAACGCGTTCCGCTACGTCGGAAAGCGGGACCCGCGTCGCCCCTCGACGTAGTCGGCGCGTGTGCGCGCTATCCGCCGACGGCGAGCCGGACGCCGAGCGTGAGCATGACGACGGCGATCATCCCGTCCAGCACGCGCCAGGCGCCCGGCCGGGCGAACACCGGGCGCAGGAGTCGCGCCCCGAAGCCCAGGGCGAAGAACCACAGGAAGCTCCCGGTCACCGCGCCGCGCACCCACCACCAGCGCGCCTCCCCGTCCTGCTGGTTGGCGATGGAACCGAGGAAGACGACCGTGTCCAGGTACACGTGCGGGTTCAGCCAGGTCAGGGCGAGGGCGGTGGCGACCGCGGGGCCGAGCCGGCGCGACCTCGGCGCCCCGTCGGCGGTGAGCGCTCCGGGGCGCACGACCCTGGCCGCGGCGAGGAGTCCGTACACCACCAGGAACCCGGCGCCGAGGAGTCGCACGGCGACCAGCGCGGAGGGCATCGCCTCGATGACGGCGCCGACGCCGAGGACTCCGGCGGTGATGAGGACGGCGTCCGACAGGGCGCAGACCAGGACCACGGCCAGGACCGTGCGGGGACGGCCGTCGATGCCGAGCCGGAGGACGTAGGCGTTCTGGGCGCCGATGGCCACGATGAGGGCGAGCCCGGTACCCAGACCGAGCACCGCCGCGAGCAGGGATGCGTTCACGTTCGGAACGTTAGGAGCACAGGCATCTACAGTAAAGCTAAACTTTCTTAGATCACCTAAGAAAGGCTTAGGATGCCCTTCCAGTTCGACCACCTGCGCACACTCACCGCTCTCGTGGACGAGGGCACCTTCGAGGCCGCCGCCCGGCGGCTGCACGTGACCGCGTCGGCGGTCTCCCAGCGGATCCGGACGATGGAGCAGACCGCGGGCAAGGTCCTCGTGCGGCGCACCAACCCGGTCACGCCCACACCCGCGGGCGACGTGGTCCTGCGCTACGCCCGCCAGGTGGTGCTGCTGGACGGGGACGTCCTCGCCGAGCTGCGGGAGGGCGAGGGCGAGGGCGGACGGGTGTCGGTGCCGCTCGCCGTCAACGCCGACAGCCTGTCCACGTGGTTCCTGGAGGCGCTCGCGGAGCTGCCCGAGGATCTGGGCGCGGTGTTCGACGTCCACCGCGAGGACCAGGAGCACACCACGTCCCTGCTGCGCTCGGGAACGGTGATGGCCGCGGTGACCTCCACCCCCGAGGCGGTCCAGGGCTGCACGGTCGAGGGGCTCGGGGTCATGCGCTACCTCGCGGTGTGCGGCCCGGCTTTCGCCGCGCGGCACCTCGGCGACCCCGTCGACCTGGACCGGCTCCCGACGGCTCCCGTGGTGAACTTCGACCGCAAGGACGACCTCCAGGACGAGTTCCTGCGGGGGCTGGCGGGACGCGCGCCCGAGGCCCCGCGCCACTTCATCCCGGCGTCGACCGACTTCGCCCAGAGCATCCTGCTCGGGCTCGGATGGGGCGTGGTGCCCGAGCGGCAGTGCCAGGAGGAGATCGCGCGGGGGCGGCTGGTCGCACTCGCCCCCGGCCGTCCCGTGGACGTACGGCTGTACTGGCAGCGCTGGAACCTGCGGTCGCCCCTGCTGGACCGGGTGTCGGAGGGGGTGCGCGCGGCGGCGGCCACCCGGTTGCACCCGTTGTAGCCGCCGTGGCCCGGACCCTCCGCGGCCGGCCGGCGCCCGGCCGGTCCGGGGTTGTCGGCGGGGCGGTGCTCTGGT
Organism: Nocardiopsis sp. NPDC050513; assembly: GCF_044457925.1. NCBI lineage: Bacteria > Bacillati > Actinomycetota > Actinomycetes > Streptosporangiales > Nocardiopsidaceae > Nocardiopsis > Nocardiopsis sp. NPDC050513. The sequence goes on from NZ_JBITHK010000008.1 coordinate 193,160, forward strand.
GGGATGGGACGGCGGTCGCCCGGGTCCGGCGGGCCGCGTCCACGGCGGGGAGTCTCCGGCACACGGAGACCGCGCGGGCGTGCCGCGACCGGCGTCGCCGTGCGTCCGCACCGGAGGTGGCATGTCGTATCCGCTGTGGGGGGAGACTCCGACGGAGCCGTACTCCGGCTTTCCCCCGGACGTGGGCGCGCGGCTGCGCCCCCTGGTGCCGGGGCTCGCCCGGAGCGCGGTCGAGGCGGTCCGACGCCGCGCGGAGGCACACGGCCCGTCCCTGGAGCCCGGTGACGCCCAGGCGTGGCACGAGCTGATCGCGTCGGCGGCGTACGCGTTCGTCGACCGGGTGGAGGGCGACCTCCCCCTCGGCGGCCCGACCGGCGTCACCGAGGAGTTCCGCGCGTTCGGGGCCGACGAGGCCCGCGGCGGTCGGACGCTGGAGCTCCTGCACGCCGGGATGCGCACGGCGGTGGCGATCGCGTGGCGGCGGTTGGCGGTCACGGACACGTTCACCCGGCGGGACGTGGTGGTCCTGGGCGAGGCGCTGTTCGCCTTCCAGGAGGAGCTCACCACGGCCGCCGCCGAGGGGCACGCCGAGGTGCGGAGAACCGAGGGGGAACTGAGGGAACGCGCACGGTCGCTCCTGTTGGAGGCGCTGCTCGACGGCGCGGACGCCGCGTCGGTGCCGTCGCTGGCCCGGGCCGCTCGCTGGCGGGTCCCCGAGCGGGTGGCCGTCGCGATACTGCTGCCGGAGGGGAGGGCGTGGGCTCCGGCCCCGCCCTCCGACATCCTGGTCGACACGGAACGGGACGACCCCCACGCGGTGGTCCCCGATCCGGACGGGCCCGGGCGGACGCGCCTGCTGGGACGCGCGCTGCGCGGGTGCACGGCCGTCCTGGGTCCGAGCGTGGTCCCGGCGCGGACGCCCGTGTCGCTGGCACGGGCCCGGCAACTGGCGGACCTGGTGCGCGCGGGTGTGGTGCCGGGCGGGGGCGTCGTGCGGTGGGGCGACCACCTGTCGACGCTGCTGTTGGCACGCGACACGGACCTGGTGGCGGAGCTGGCGCGCGAGCGGTTGGCCCCGATGGCGGAGCTGCCGCCGCCCCAGCGCGACCGGATGGCGGACACGCTGCTGGCGTGGCTGGAGTCGGGCTTCAACGCCAACGAGGCGGCCGATCGCCTGCGCGTGCACCCGCAGACGGTCCGGTACCGGATCCGCCGGTTGGACGAGCTGTTCGGCCCGCGTATGCGTGAGCCCGGCGCCCGGTTCGAGCTGGAGCTGGTGCTGCGGGCCCGCCGCCTGCTGGGACCCCTGGAGTCCACCTGAGCGCGGACGACGGGACCGCGGGCGTCAGTCCGTCGGGGCGAGCGCGCGGACGGCGGCCACCGGGTCACCGGGGACGAGGGGGGCGATGACGGGGGTGGTCACCCCGGCGTCGACGTAGGCGCGGATCCGCTCGCGGCAGTACTCGGCCGGTCCGTGCACGATCAGCTCGTCCACCACCGAGTCGGGGATGGCCTCCAGCGCGCCCTTGCGGTCGCCCTCCTCCCACGCCTTCCACATGGGGGCGAGGTCCTCGCGGCCCAGCCACTCGTGGAAGGCCCGGTAGACGGGCACGTTGAGGTAGGCGGAGATGGCCCAGCGACCGATGCCCCGGGCGGTGTCCGGGTCCGTGTCGGGGATCGCGAAGATCCGGGCCACCACCTCGCGCTCCCGGCCGTCCTCAGCGGCGTCGCGCACGTGGGGGACGACCGTGCGCACGTCCTCGGCGGAGAGCCAGTTGACGATCGCGCCGTCGCCCTCGCGGCCCGCCAGCCGCAGCATGCCCGGGCGCAGCGCCGCGACGAGCAGCGGCGGGGTGTGTTCGGGAACCGTGGCGAGGGTGAACCCCTGGACGGAGAAGGTGTCGTACTCGGCCTTGACCTTCGCACCGGTCAGCGCGGTGCGAAGGAAGCGGAGGGTGTCGCGGATCCGCTTGTAGGGCTCCTCGAAGGGGATGGCGTTCCACCGCTCGACGATGACGTTCGAGGAGGTGCCGATGCCCAGGGCGAAGCGTCCGGGCGCGGCGGAGGCCAGCGCGGCCGCGCTCATCGCCAGTGTGGCCGGGCCGCGCGTGTACACGGGGACGATGGCCGTGCCCAGGCGCAGGCTCGGCGCCCACACGCTGGCCAGGGCGAGGGGGGTGAAGGCGTCGGCGCCGTTGGCCTCGGCCGACCAGACGTCGGTGTAGCCGAGGTCCGGCATCCTGGCGATGACGGACCGCTGCTCCGGGAGGGGGACCCCTTCCAGGGGGATGGTGATGCCCCAGCGACTGGTCATGGCGACTCCCTGTGGGTCGATCGGATACCGGATCCGGTGTGTGTCCACTGTCGCCCCGACCATACCGCGCGGTCGGTATGTCGTCTCCCCCGGGCGACCCGTGCGACAGGGGGCACCCGGAGGGAGACGCGGTATCCCCGTGGGGCGTATGTTCGTAGAGCCTGACGGAACACCGTTCCCGGTACGGACCGACGTACCGGGACGGCGTCGTGCCCGACGGGCACCGGACCCACTCCCGCGAACGAAGGAGGACCTGATCGTGGCCATGCCACCCTCCCCCTACGACTTCCTGCCCGAGCTGCCGGCGTTCACCGTGACCAGTGACGACGTGGCCGACGGGAAGACCCTGCCCAAGCCCCAGGTCAGCGGGATCATGGGTGCGGGCGGCGAGGACGTCTCGCCGCACCTGTCCTGGAGCGGCTTCCCCGAGGGGACGCGGAGCTTCGCCGTCACCTGCTTCGACCCCGACGCGCCGACCACCAGCGGGTTCTGGCACTGGGCGGTGTGCAACATCCCGGTCGAGGTGACCGAGTTGGCGACGGGCGCCGGGGACGGTTCCGGTCTGCCGGAATCGGCCGTCACCGTGCGCAACGACGCCGGGGGCCACCGCTACGTCGGCGCCGCGCCGCCCCCCGGCCACGGACCGCACCGCTACATCTTCGCGGTCCACGCCGTGGACGTGCCCCGCCTCGACGTGGACCCCTCGGCCAGCCCCGCCTTCGTCGGCTTCAACCTGTTCTCGCACGCCATCGCGCGCGCGGTCATCGCGCCCGTGTACGAGCGGAGCTGAGGACCGGCCGACGTGATCGGGGGCGGGTGCTCGGCGACGCCGGGGCACCCGCCCCCGCCCCTCTCCCTCCCGGGGGCGTGGGGTACACGCGCGAGCGGCCCGATCGGTTGACGCGGCAGCCGGATTCGGCCATTTCCGGGGCCCGGCCGCCCTCGGGCGTCTAAGCTCGGCGCACGGTCCCCCGACCGTCCCCACGCCCACGGGAGGTATGCGCGGTGCCCCAGCGAACAGCGACGCGACCGACGGTCGTGGTGACGACGGCGGGCTCGGCCCCGACCCCGGGAACCATCCTCCACCTGCGCGCCTCGGGTTTCCGGGTGATCGCCACCGACGTGGACCCCGAGGCGCCGGGACTGTACCTGGCCGACCGGGGGTACCTGGTCCCCGGCGGCGACAGCCCCGCGTTCCTGCCCCGGATGCGCGAGCTGTGCGCGCGGGAGGGCGCGGCGGCGGTGGTGCCCCTGGTGGACGAGGAGCTGGTGAGCGTCGCCGCGCTCGCCGACGACGGAGTGGCCGTGCTGCTGCCCCGCGCGGACTTCGTCACCGCATGCCTGGACAAGGCGGTGCTCATGCACCGGCTGGACCAGGCCGGGATCGGCGTGCCGCGCACCTGGCCGGCCGCGGACGGGCCGCCCGAGGACGCCGCCGCGCCGGACGGTTTCGTCGTCAAGCCCCGCAGCGGCCGGGGAAGCCGCGGCGTGGCGGTCGTCGGCTCCCGGGAGGGCCTGCCGCGCGCGGTGGCGGAGAGCGGGTACGCGCCCGGGGAACTGATCGTCCAGGAACGCGTCACCGGACCGGAGTTCACGGTGTCGGTGGTGGTGTGGCGGGACGGGGAGGTGCAGGCCGTCGTGCCCAAGGAGGTCGTCCTCAAGCGGGGGGTCACGCGGTTCGCGGTGACGAGGCGCGCGGCGGCGGTCGCGGAGGCCTGTCTGTCCGTGCAGAAGGCCCTGCGCGCCGACGGACCGTTCAACGTTCAGCTGCGGCTCGACGGGGAGGGGCGGCCCCGGATCTTCGAGATCAACCCGCGGTTCTCCTCCACGGCGGCCCTGACGGCGGCGGCCGGGGTCGACGAGATCGCCGGGCTCCTGCGCCAGGCGGTCGCGGACGGGCCGCGGCTGGCCGACACCTGGCGCGAGGGCGTGGCGATGGTGCGCCGGTGGACGGACGAGTTCCTCACCGAGGAGGAGTTCACCGCCCACGGGCTCTCCCCGGCGAGCGAGCTGGTGGCCCGGTGACCGGCGCCCAGGCGATGTCGGAGGCGGCGGCGAAGGCGGTGACCGAGGTCGGCGCGCTGCTCCGGGAGTGGCGCACCGATCCCTCCGTCATCGGCGGCGCCTGGGAGGGGAGCCAGTTCAAGGCGCGCGCGGACGCCCTGGCGCACCGGGCGCTGGCCGAACGGCTGGCCGCGGTCGACGGGTCGGTCCCGGTGGTCAGCGAGGAGGACCCCGCGTCACTGGTCAGCGAGCGGCCGCCGCGCTACTGGCTGATCGACCCCATCGACGGGACCGCCAGCTACGCCCACGGGTTCGCCGGCTACGTCACGCAGGCCGCGCTGGTGGTCGGCGGACGCCCGGAGGCGGCGGCGGTGTACGCCCCGGAGACCGCGACCCTGTTCACGGCGGTCCGCGGCCACGGGGCGAGGCGGGACGGGCTCCCTCTGGAGCGGTGCGCGGAGCCGCCGCCCGGGGCGGGCGTGCTCACGGACAACACCCCCGAGCCCGAGGGGATCGCCCGTCGGGTCCGCGACCGCTTCGGATACCGCGGGTACCTGGAGAGCGGGAGCATCTCGCTGAAGCTGTGCCGGATCGCCGAGGGTGCGGCGCACCTGTTCGTCAAGGACGTACCGGTGCGGGACTGGGACGTGGCGGCGCCCGCGCTCGTGCTGGAGGAGGTGGGCGGATCGGTGACGCGGTTGGACGGCGCCGCGTTCGGCTATCGGGGGAGCTACGAGCACACGGGGCTGGTGGGCGCCGCCGACCCCGCGACGGGCCGCGCCGTCAGCCGATGGCTGGCGCTCTGACCCGCGGCGGCCACGAGGGGCACCGGACCGCCGAAGGTGGTCGCGAACGGGTCCGCGCAGGCCCTTCCCCGGGCCCGGAGCGGCGCGTAGGGTGTGGTCACCGACCGCGCCTGTGGGGGTGGGATGTGGAAGGCCGACGTCTGCCGCCTTACCGGATGCGCGCCTCCGACACCGAACGCGACCGGACGGTCGACCACCTCACCGTCGCGTTCGTGGAGGGCCGCCTGGACCTCGACGAGTACGACCGCCGGGTGGGCCTGGCCCTGTCCTCGGTCCTGGTCGGTGAGCTGTGGTCGCTGACCGCGGACCTCCCGCGGACCGGGGACGGCGTCCCGGGCCCCCGTCCGGTCCCCGACCGGGAGCACCGTTCCGCCGGAGAGCTCTCCCTGCCCGCGTCCGCGCACGGGTGGGGGGACGAGTGGCGGTGGTGGACGGGGGTCGCGGTCATCCTCACCGGCGTGTGGGCGGTGGTGAGCCTGATGGCGGGCGAACCCGTGCCGTACTGGCCGCTGGTGCCGCTGGGCATCTGGGGCGCCGTGCTGCTGGCGGCCGCGATCTGGCCCAGCGGGGAGGGGCCGCGGGAGTCCCGCTGACGCGGCCGCGAGACCGCCCGGCCGTGGACACGACCGTGCGAGTGGTGCCTCGGCGAGACGGACCAGGGCCGATGGGCGGTCCACAGGCCGACGGGGGCGCCGTGCGGGTCCGCCCGTGAGCGGGGAGGCTGGAGAGCGGGGGACCCCCGGGCCCGGACGCGGTCTCAGCCCACCGCGTGCAGCCAGCGGACCGGCGCGCCGTCGCCCGCGTACCGGAACGGCTCCAACTCCTCGTCCCACGACCGCCCCATGAGGCGCTCGACCTCGGCGGCCAGGTCCGTGCCGCCCGCCGCCGCGCGCGCCATCGCGTCGCGCAGACGGCCCTCGGGGACGAGCACCTCCCCCGCCGCGCTGGTGATCGCGGTGAACATGCCCAGGGACGGCGTGTAGCTGTACCGCACGCCGTCGCACCCGGGCGATCCCTCCTCGGTCACCTCGAAGCGCAGGCGCTGCCACGCGTTCAGCGCCGAGGCCACCTCGCCCGCGGTCCCCGGCTTGCCCTGCCAGTTGAGCTCGGCACGGTGGTGGCCGGGAGCGGCGGGCTGGGCGACCCAGTCGAGCTTCACGGGCACGCCGACGACGCCCGCGACCGCCCACTCGACGTGTGGGCACAGCGCCGCGGGCGCTGAGTGGACGTACAAGACGCCACGTGCGGACACCGAACCTCCTGATACGAACGAGTGCGCTTCCCCGACGCCCTCGTATCCACGAGAAGGTTGCAGACCCGCCTGAACACCTTCGCCCCATTGTGCCCCAAGGGCACCCTGGGAACCAGCGGTAACACCAGCATTTGCCGTGTTCCCACCGCGCACGGGACACCCAGAGACTAGCGTGAGCCCCAGAAGCGGACAGGGAGTCTGATCATAGTGGGGGCGGGTGTGCCAGACCAGCCGTATGAGGGCGCGAGCAGGCCCTCTCCCTCCCGGGGAACCGTACTTCCGACCGATACCGGGTGTGAAACCTCTTCCGCGTTGCCGGTTCCGGCCACTTCGGGTCCGGGGTCCGCCCTTCCCGAACACCCCGACGCCGACCTCGTCCACCGCGCCCGCGACGGGGACACCCGGGCCTGGGAGGGCATCGTCGACCGCCACCTCCCGCTCGTCAACGCGATCGCCCGCTCCTACCGCCTGTCCGCTCCCGACCGCGAGGACGCGGTCCAGACCGTCTGGCTCACGCTCAACCAGCATCTGCCCCGGCTCCGCGCGCCCGAACGGCTCCGCGCCTGGTTGCGCCGGGTCACCAACGACGTCTGCGCGCGGCAGCGCCGTCACGCCGACCGTCAGAGCCCCGTCGACCCGGACTCCCTCACGCGGCTCCCGTTCCCCGACGCTCCCGATCTCGAGTCGCAGTACCTGGACCGGGAACGAATCGAGGGACTGTACCGCGCGATCCGCCACCTCGACCCCCAGGACCGCCTCGTGGCCCTGAGTCTGCTGGAGGACGCCCCGCACGACCCGAACGCCCCGACCGGCCCGCGCGTCGCCGCGAACCAGCGCCGCCGTGTCAAGCGCCGGCTCCGCCGCATCCTGGAGGACCAGCAGTGAGCGAACACGCCGATCCCCGCCCACCGTGGGCCATGGACGGGCGCGCCGCGGCCCTGGCCGCCTTCGACCGCCGCGACGACGGCGCGGCCCTGGCCGCCCTGACCGTCCAGACGCCGCCCGTCCCCGAGGACTCCCGCGCCGGCGGAGGCACCCTGCTGACCACCCTGCGGTTCGACCACGACGGCCTCGTCCTGGACCTGCGCGTCCGTGCCGACGGCCCCCGCAGGTCGCTGTCGGGCCTGGTCAGCGGAGACTTCGGGTTCGCGGCCGTCGACCTGCGCCGCCCGGCCGCGACCGTCCGACTGCGCGTCGGCGCGGACGGCGGCTTCCTCGCGCCCGACCTCGCGCGCGGCCCGGTCAGCCTGGCCCTCCGCCGCACCGGCCGACCACCCGTGGTCACTGACTGGTTCACCGTCTGAGCACCGCGCGCCACAGATCGGGACACTCCGAATACGGGTTCGGATCACTCACGAACCCGGCCCGACGCACCCGCCTTCACCCCCTTCGTCCGCGTTCGCACCCGCGCGACGACAGCGAATCGACGCCGGGGGCTGCCGCGCGCGCCCGGCCGCTGCTATCTGTGGACCGAGCGTTCACCTCGCGAAAGGCGGGCACGTGACCCCACCCGTCCCACCCTCCGGCCGTCTCCTCCTGGCCCGGGTCAGGCGCGGGGTGCGGTTGGCCCGCAGCGGTCTGTTCGAGACCACGGCCGACCTCCTCGACGACACCCACCGCCGCCTGCGCGGCCATCCCGTCGCCGAGGTCGCGCCCGTCCTGCCCGGTGTCCTGGTCAACCTGGGGCTGGCCCAGACCATGTGCGGCCGGTTCGGCCAGGCCGACGACCACCTCGCCGAGGCGCACGCGCTGGCCCGCGAGCACGGCCTCCCGCTCCTGGGCATGGTCGCCCGCCAGAACCAGGGGTGCCTCGCCCTCTACCGGGGCGACACGGCCGCCGCCATCGACACCTTCCTCTCCCTGCTGCCCGAACTGCCGCCCGAACGGAGCGAGGCCCTGCACGTGGACCTGGCCGAGGCGCTGCTGTCGGAGGGGCTGGTCGAGGAGGCGGCCGCCGCGCTGGACGAGGGCCCGTGCACCGAGGACGGCTCGACGACGGCCACCGCCCTGCTCGTGGAGGCCAAACTGCGCTTCCTGGAGGGCGACCGCCGACACGCGGCCGAACTCACCCGGCGGGTGCGCCGCACCTTCGGTCGGGGTTCGCTGTGGTTCCGGCTGGCCAGCCGCCTCGAACGCGTCGCCCTGGCCGCCAGCCCACCCGGGCGCACAGCCGCGGAACCGGAACCCGTCAGCCGGGCCAGGGACCGCCTGCGGATCCGGCTCCCCGGCGCCGCGACCCACACCGGGTACCCCGCCTCGCTTCGGGCGCTGGACGTCCTGGCGGGCGGCGCCGCGCACGCCGCCGTGCCCGTGCCCGGCCGGTGGCTGGGCGCCGCGGCCCACGACCCCCACGTCGTCCGCGCCGGCCTGGAGAGCGCCCTGCGCGCGGGGACGCCCGCGACCGCGCTGGAATGGGCGGAGCTGACCCGGACCTGGGCCGAGCCGCGTGTGCCGGGGCCGCACGAACCCGACACCCCGGCGCTGACCGCGCTCGCCGGACACTACCGCGCCGCCCTGGCGCTGGGCCGGGGACCGTCCACGGCGCACCACGCGCGGCTGTGGGAGGCGGCCCGGTGGCGTGCGTGCCGCGCCGCCTCGGTGACGGAACCCGCCGCGCCGTCCGGGCCGGTGACCGGGGAGCTGCTCGCCCGGCTCGGATCCGACCTGGCGTTCGTCCACCTCACCTGGGCCGGAGGTGACGCCGTCGCGCTCGTGGCGGTGGCCGGGCGGATCCACGCCCGACAGCTGGGGCCGGTCACCCGCGCCGTCCGGGCGCTGGCGCGCTTCACGCACTCGCTCCCCGAACCGGCGTGCCGCCCCCGTGCGGCGGAGGTGCGGACGGCCTCCGCCGAGGTCTCCCGGATCCTCCTGGCCCCGCTCCTACCCCTGGTCGGGGACCGGCCGCTCGTGCTGGCCGCCGACCCGTGCCTGGGCGACCCGCCGTGGGGGATGCTGCCCGCGCTGTGCGGCCGTCCGGTCAACCTCGTGCCCACCGCCCGGTTCTGGGTGGAGCGCTCCGACCGGTGGCGGCCGGGGCGCACCGGCACCCCGCACCCGCCGACCGGGCGCGTGCTGCTCGTGGCCGCCCCCGCCCCCGGGGGCGCCCGTCGGGAGGTGGCCTCGCTGTCGCGCGTGTACCCGCGGGCGCGGGTGCTGGACGGGGACCATGCCCGACGGGCGGAGGTGGTGGACGGGTTCGCCGACGCCGACGTCGTCCATCTCGCCGGTCACGGCCACGTGCCCGACCGCGTTCCGCTCCTCGCGTCGGTCGACCTCGTGGACGGCCCCCTGCTCGCCCGCGACCTGGGCGGCCTCACCGCCGCGCCCGGCCTGGTGGCGCTCTCCACCTGCTGGAACGGGCGCGGCTTCGGCGGTGTCACCGGGACCCCGTCGGGCTTCGTCGGCGCCCTGCACGCGCGCGGCGTGCGCACGGTGGTGGCCAGCCCGGTCCCCGTACGGGACGCCGAGGCGGAGGGGGCGATGGTGCGCTTCCACCGTGCCGTGGCGGAGGGGGTCCCGGTGTCCGAGGCGGTGGCGCTCCACCTCGGACGGGCCGGCTTCTGCTGCTTCGGCGCCTGAGGGGCTCGTCCGCGGCCGATCGTGTCCGGCCGGAGACGGACCGGCGCGGGACCGGGGACCGGACCCGGACGGCTACCAGCCGCGCTCGCGCCACTCCGGCAGCTTGGGGCGTTCCGCTCCCAGCGTCGTGTCGCGGCCGTGCCCCGGGTAGATCCAGGTGTCGTCGTCCAGCTCGGCGAACACGCGTTCCTCGACGTCGGCGAACAGCGAGCGGAAGTCCTGGTCGCTCCACGTGCGGCCGACCCCGCCGGGGAAGAGGCTGTCACCGGTGAACAGGTGCGTGTGCCCCTCGGGATCGTCGTAGCGCAGCGCGATCGACCCGGGTGTGTGCCCGCGCAGGTGGATCACGGTCAGGAAGCACTCTCCGACCGGCACGCGCGTCCCGTGCTCGACGGGTTCGTCCACGGACACGGGGAGCCGGTCCCCGTCGGCGGGGTGGGCGACCGTGCGGGCGCCCGTCTGGCCGACGACCTCGGCGAGGGCCTGCCAGTGGTCCTGGTGGCGGTGGGTCGTGACCACGCGGGCCAGTCCCCGCTCACCGATGAGGTCGAGGATGCGGTCGGCCTCGGCGGCGGCGTCGATGAGGAGTCCCTCGCCCGTGGCTGTGCAACGCAGCAGGTAGGCGTTGTTGTCCATGGGGCCGACGGCGAGTTTGGCGATCGTCAGATGCGGTAGCTGGCGCAGGTCGGCGGGGCCGCCGACCCTGGTATCTCCGGAGTAGCTCACCTCTCCATTGTGGCCTCTCCGTCGACGGCCGTGTACCCGGGCGACACGGGTCGGACACCCGGATCACGGGGGCGTCCGACGTCTGGTCGCGTGCGGGTACGGGGGCCGCGGGCGAGAGGGGTCCTCGGACTACGGCTACTGGGCCCAGCGGGGCGGGCGCTTGTCGAAGAAGGCGGCCCGGCCCTCGGCGGCGTCCTCACCGGCGAAGAACTCGGCGGACAGCTCACCCATCCTGGTGAAGGCCTCGGCACGGCGTTCGGACGCCGCCAGGGCGCCGGAGCCGAGCTCGTCGAGGAGCTGCTTGGTGCGCGAGAGGGCGCGTGGCGCCGAACCCCGGATGCCCTGGAGCACGGCGTCCACGGCGTGCGCCATCTCCCTGTCCGGGACGGCCTGCGTGATCAGGCCCGCCCTGGCCGCGGCGGAGGCGTCGAACAGCTCCCCGGTGAGGAAGTAGCGGCTGAGCTGGCGCGAGTGCATGCGTGCGGACACCGGGACGGAGATGATCGCGGGGACGACCCCGATCCGCACCTCGGTGAAGGCGAACGTCGCGCTCTTGGGCGCCAGGGCGATGTCGGCCGCGGCCACCAGCCCGATCCCTCCGGCGCGGGCGGCGCCGTTGAGCACCGCGACGACGGGCTTGGGGGCGCCCATGATCTGCTCGAAGACCGCGGGCAGCTCGGGCGCGGGTTCGACCGGCTCGCCCCGGAGCACGGCGCCGACCTCCTTCAGGTCCGCGCCCGCACAGAAGACCGGGCCGGTTCCGGTGAGCACGACGCCTCGCACGTCGTCGTCGGCCATCGCGTCGGACAGGGCCTTGGACAGCTCGGAGCGGAGCCGGGCGGACAGCGCGTTGCGGTTGCGGGGGGAGTCGAGGGTGACCGTGGCGATGGCGCGGTCGACGGTCAGGCGTACCAGGGGGGCGTCGTCCGGGGACGCCGGTGACGGGTGCTGCGTCATCGCAGGCTGACCTTTCTCCGTGAGATCGCGCGCTGGTCCTGACGACACGGCGCGCCCGCGCCGGGCTTGTGGCCTGGCACGTCTCGCTTGTGGCGGTATGCACGAATCCGGTTCAACCTTAGACGGCCGGATTGTTACGGCACCACGCCTCTCGACACCGTGTTCGTTAAGTCCCTGTCACGCCCGCGTTCCACGCCCGCACGGAGTCCGGCACGCAGCCCGCCCGCGCCGGCTACCGGACCGTCACCGCCGAGAGCGCGTCCGCGAACCGCATCATCGCCGCGACCGCCGCGGCGCCGTCCGCGGCCTCGCTCACGCGCAGGGTGAGGGGCTCCGCGGTGATCGCGCCGGTGTAGCCGTGGTCGAGCTCGCAGGTCTCGTCGGCGCACGCGGCGGGCTCGAGGTCGATGTGGGCGGCGGTGCCCCAGTTCACCGACAGGTTGACGCTCAGCACCAGCTCACTGGGCAGGCTGCCGGGCGTGTACTGCGCCGGGTTGGCGACCACCCGGGTGAGCGCGACCGACTGGATGTTGCCGATCTGGATGCTGTCGGTGGTGGTCGACGCGTGCGAGGCGCCGCCGGGCTCGGTGGGCGGGTGCTCGTCCGTGTGGCACACCACGAGCCGCGTGGCGGTCAGCAGCATCACGGTGATGTGCCGCCGCATCTCCATCGCCGGGTCGAACGTCGCCTCGTGGTGGACGATGAAGGCCTCGGCGTCCTCGTCCCCCAAGGCGGTGGCGACGGCGTCGATCACCAGCGCGGGGTAGTACCCGCTCCGCTCGATCTCCATCCGCCAGTCGGTGGACACGGCACGTGATTTCCTCATGCCCCTATCCTGCCCTCTCCGGGCGACACTTCGCGACCGGGACGGCCAACGCGCGGGCCAGCCCATGATCAGAAGGTCACCCCTCCCAGGCGGCGGGGCCCCGCGTCGGGCCGGACCTCGGGGGCCTCGCGCAACCACATGCGCGCTCCGAGCACGTGCGCTCCGGTGGCGTTCACCAGGACCGGGTCCAGATCCACGTAGCCGATCTCCGGGAACGCCTCCACCAGGCGCGAGACCCGGATCAGCAGTTCCTCCAGCGCCTCCACGTTGGGCTGCTCGGCCAGCGATGTGGCGCCGGCGGGCAGGCCGAACAGCAGGGGCGCCGCGCGCACGGCGTGGATGAGGTCGGCGGCGTCCATGTCCGTCAGCGGCGCGAGCCGGAACGCCCGGTCGTCGAGCAGTTCGGCGGTCACGTCGGCCAGGCCGAAGGAGACGACCGAGCCGAAGGACTTGTTGTCGCCCGCGCGGACCACCGTGGGAACTCCGGGCGCGGCCATGCGCTGGACGACGAGCCCCGCCTCCGCGCCGAACCGGTCGTGCAGGGACAGGAAGGCGCTGCGCACGTCGTCGGGGGTGCGCAGGTCGGCGCGGACGAACGTGCCGCCCGCGCGGACCCGCAGGTCGGGAGCGTCGGCCTTCACCACGACGGGGTAGCCGAGCTCGCCGGCGGCGACCACGGCCGCGTCGGCCGACGTGACCGGGATGTCGGGGTAGGCGGCGATGCCGTAGCAGGCCAGGAGTTCGCGCGCGTCGGCGCTGGAGATCGCCGTCTCCTCGTCGTAGCGGCGTTCGCCGCCGAACCACGCCACGGAGTTCTCCGCGGGCGCGCCCTTGAGCGCGCGGGTGATGGTGGCGCGGGCGCGGGCGCGGTCGATGTCGGGAAGTTCGGGGTGGCGGCCGGGCTTGCGGTTGCGCCACTGGGCGTACCGGGTGGCGTGGGCGAGCGCCCTGACCGCGTCCTCCGGCGACGGGTAGGAGGGCACCGATCCGCGCAGGGTCTCGCCCCGGTCGCCGACGTGGCGCAGCTCCTCGGGGATGCCCTGCCGGGCGAGGTAGGTGGTGACCACCGGCTTGTCCGACCCCAGGGAGCGGGCCCGCAGCACGCGGGCGACGTCGTCGCCGATGGGTTGCAGGGCGGGCACGAACACGACCACGACCGAGTGCACGTCCTCGGCCGCCAGCGCGGTCTCCAGGGCCAGGTCGAAGTCCTCCGCGGTGGCCTGGGGCCCCAGGTTGACGGGCTCGTGCGGCTTGAGCCCCTGGCGCACGGCGGCGTCCTTGACCAGGAGTTCCAGGGAGTCCGAGTTGCCGATGATGCCCACCCGGGGCCCGTCGGGCAGGGGCTGGTAGGCGAACACCTGGGCGGCGTCGAACATCTGGGTGATGTCGTCCACCCGCACCACGCCCGCCTGCTGGAACAGCGAGGTGACCGCGTAGTCGGGCAGGGCGAGCCCGCCCGCGGCGTGTCCGGTGGGGGTGGCCCGGGCCGAACCGCCGCTGCGCACGGCCACGACGGGCTTCTGCTTGGCCAGTCGGCGGGCCAGGCGGGTGAACTTGCGCGGGTTGCCGAGCGACTCCAGGTACTGGAGCACCACCTCGGTGGCGGGGTCCTCCTGCCAGTACTGGACCAGGTCGTTGCCGGACACGTCGGCGCGGTTGCCCGCCGAGACGAAGGTGGACAGACCCATGCCGCGCTCGGCGACGCGCTGGAGGATGGCGCGGCCGAGGGCGCCCGACTGGGAGAAGAAGCCGATGGGTCCACGCGGAGGCAGGTCCGGGGAGAGGGTGGCGTTGAGCGAGACCGCCGGATCGCTGTTGGCGATGCCGAGGCAGTTGGGGCCGACGACGCGCATCCCGGCGGCTCGGGCGGTGCGCACGAGTTCGTCCTGCCGGGCGCGCCCCTCGGGGCCGACCTCGCCGAATCCGGAGCTGACCACGACGAGCCCGTGCACGCCCTTCTCGGCGCACTGTTCGACGACCTCGGCGACGGCCTCGGCCCGCACCGCGACGACGGCGAGGTCGACCTGGTCGGGGATGTCGAGCACGGACGGGTAGGCGCGCACGCCCACGACCGCCTTGGCCTCGGGGTGGACCGGGTAGACCGGACCCTGGAACTCCCCGGTGAGGAGGTTGCGCAGCGCGGTCTGGCCGATGGTGTGCGCGGTCCGGCTGGCGCCGATGACCGCCACGGACTCGGGGAAGAGCAGACGGGCGATCGAACGCGACTCGGCGCGCTGCTCGCGGGCCTGCATGACCTCCCTGGCGTCGTCGGTGGGCTGCAGGTCCAGGGTGAGCCGGATGACCCCTTCGTCGAAGGTCTGCTGCGCGGTGTACCCGGCCTCGCGGAAGACGTTGATCATCCGCCGGTTCTCGGGGAGGACGTCGGCGATGAAGCGGCGCACCCCGCGTTCGCGCGCGGCGGCGCCGATGTGCTCCAGCAGGACCGAGGCGAGCCCGCGGCCCTGGTGGGCGTCCTCCACCACGAAGGCGACCTCGGCCTCCTCCGGGGCGACCTTGTCGTAGCGCACGACGGCCACGAGGGCGTCGGAGATGGTGGCCACCAGCGCGACGCGGTCCTCGTAGTCGACGGTGGTGAAGCGCCGCACGTCCCGGTCGGAGAGCCGGGGGTAGGGGGCGAAGAACCGGTAGTAGATCGTCTCCGGGGAGAGGCGGGAGTGGAACTCCCGGAGCAGGTCGGCGTCGTCGGGGGTGATGGGGCGCAGGTGCGCGGTGCCTCCGTCGGTGAGGACGACGTCGGCTTCCCAGTGGTTCGGGTAGGACTGCACGACAGCGAGACTAGACGACATTCGGTCGAATCTGGGGAAAGTCCGTGCGGGAGCCCCGAGATGCCGCCGCCGGTGTGAGCCGTCCCGCGGTCGGCGGCGGGAGGTTCCGACGGCGGAGCGGCACCTTCCGTACCCGGTCACGTACCCGTGGCGCCGTCACTTCGTTACACGCCGCTGATCGTTAACCTGTTAACGTCGTGCGAGCACGGATTCCCGCTGCCTCGGTGGTGGCTGGCGAGGTAACGGGATTCCGGTCCGGAAGGACCGGGCCCCCAACCTCCGTGGTTGGGGCACGCCATGACCAGCCCGAGCCGACGCGCAGTCAGGAGGTGACCGACGTTGGCTACGTTCCGCACAGGCGAGAAGACCTATCCTGGGATGCTTCCTCAGTCCCAGGCTCTGGAACCCGTGTCAGCAGACACGCCCGGGATCAGGCACGAAACGGGGCACGGGCGCTACGGCAACCGGTGCGGGACACGGGCGAGGGGAGACCGCCGGGGGTTCACCTGCCCCCTGTGGCGTCACCCCGGAGGCGGACACCGTCCGCCGAAGGGGGTTCGGGCCGTGCGGCCCACCGCCCGCGAGGGCACCGCTGGGGGTCGGCTTCATCCGCCGCCTCCCAGCCTTTCCCACAGACGCGCTTCCTCCCTCGCGTGAACGCGAGGGGTCCCACCCTAGGAACACGATGACACGAGTGGTCGTAATCGGTGACCTCATGACCGATGCCGTCGCGCAGGCGTTCCACCCCCTGGCCCGCGGCAGCGACACGCCTGCGTCCGTGGTCATGTACGGCGGCGGTTCCGGCGCGAACATCGCCTCGTGGCTGGCCGTGGAGGGCGTCGACACCACGTTCGTGGGACGTCGGGGCTCCGACATCACCGGCCGGACCCGTGAGATGGAGCTCATGGGCTACGGCCTCGACTCGCGCATGGTGATGGACCCGGAACGGCCCACCGGAACCTGCGTGGTCATGATCACGCACCGCGGCGACCGGACGATGCTGAGCGACCCGGGCGCCAACGCCCGGCTCCAGCCGGAGGACCTGCCGCGCGACGTGTTCGCGCCCGACTCCCACCTGCACGTGTCCGGGTACACCCTGATCAACCCCGACTCCCGGCGCGCCGCCCGGGTGGCGCTGCGCATGGCCCGCGAGAGCGGCATGTCCATCTCGGTGGACGGCGGTTCCCACGCGCCGCTGGAGCGCGCGGGCGCGGAGAACTTCCTGGAGTGGACGCAGGGCGCACGCCTGCTCTTCGCCAACCTCGACCAGGCCAAGGTGCTCTCCGGCAGGGACGAACCGGAGGCCGCCGCCAGGGTGCTGACCGCCCACTACCCGAACGTCGTGCTCAAGCTCGGCGGGGAGGGCGGCCTGTGGGCGTCCAAGACCCGCGAGGGCGTGGTGTCCGCGCCCGCCGAGCCGGTCGACCCGAAGCCGGGATCGGTCGGCGCCGGTGACGCGTTCATCGCCGGGTTCCTGCCCGAGTGGCTGGCGGGCCGCCACCCCAAGGAGGCCCTGGGCCGGGGACACCGGCTCGCGGCACGCGCCCTGCACCAGCCGGGCGCCCGCCCCGACCTGGGCGACGGACAGCCGGTCCGACGCGGCGCCCCGCGCGGACAGCGGCTGCGCTGACGCCCCGTGTCGGCCGACGCCCGGGGACGCGGGTGGTTCGGGTACGGCGTGCCCGGTCGGCCGCCCCGGCGTGCCCCGGACGGACCGCGGCCGTGCCCCGACGGATCCGTTCCCGCACTCAGCCCCCGTCCGGGGCGGTTCAACCGCCCATCGTGGCCAGGGTCAGCGGCAGTACCTCCGGGGCACCGGCCCGGCGCAGGAGCGCCGCGCCCACCGTCAGACTCCACCCTGTGTCGGTGTAGTCGTCCACCAGCAGCACCGGCCCCGGCGACCTCGCCTGGAGTTCCGCCAGTCGGACGGCCACGTCGTCGCCCAGGACCAACTCCGAGTACACCTGGTGCAGGCGCAGTGCGCTGTTGTGCCGACGCGGGCCCGGCCCGTCCTCCGAGCGATACCCCAGCGCGCCGACCGGGGCGAGACGGCCCAGGTCGCAGAGCCGCCGCGCCAGGTCGGTGACCATCGTGGGCCGGGTGCGCGAGGGCATCACGGCCACGCCGACCGGGCGGGTCTGCCACCCCCAGGCCGCGAGCACCCGCACGACCCCCTGGAGCACGCGATCGCTCACCGGCTCGTCGGAGGCGTCCTCGGCGAGGATCCGGCGCAGCTCGGTGCCCCAGCCGACGTCGGTGAACCGGGCCAGCGCCCGCCCTTCGCCCGCACGCGATCCCTCGGCGATGCGCCCGGACAGGTTCACCCCCAGGGCGTCCATGCCGGTGGGCCACTGGCGGCGGGGGGAGACCGGGGCGCCGGGCCGGTCGAGGTGGTCGGCGGCGGCCTCGCGCCGCGCGGGGTCGACCTCCGTGGGCCAGTGCTCGTCCGTGCACACGTCGCACCGGCCGCACGGTTCGGCCGCGGTGTCGTCGAGCTGGCGGCGCAGGAACTCCATCCGGCAGGTGTCGGCGGACAGGTAGTCGAGCATGGCGCGCTGCTCGCGCTCACGGGCCGCCGCGACGGCGGCGTACCGCTCGGCGTCGTACTCCCAGGGCCGCCCGGTGGCGATCCAGCCCCCGCGGACCCGCTGGACCGCGCCGTCCACGTCCAGGACCTTGAGCATCTGCTCCAGTCGGGTCCGCCGCAGGTCCACGCGGGTCTCCAACCGGGCCACGGACATCGGTCCCTCCTCGGCGGCCAGGACGCCGAGGGTCTCCCGGACGGTGTCCTCCGGAGGGAAGGACAGCCCGGCGAAGTACGCCCAGATCTGCCGGTCCTCGCGGCCGGGCAGCAGGACCGCCTCGGCCCGTTCCACGCCTCGCCCCGCCCGTCCGACCTGCTGGTAGTAGGAGATGGGCGACTGGGGCGCCCCCAGGTGGACGACGAACCCGAGGTCGGGCTTGTCGAACCCCATCCCGAGCGCGCTCGTGGCCACCAGGGCCTTGACCCGGTTGGCCAGCAGGTCGTCCTCGGCCCGACTGCGCTCGTCCGGATCGGTCTGACCGGTGTAGGCCCGCACGTCCAGCCCCTGCTCGGACAGGAACCGGGCGGTCTCCAGCGCGGCGCTGACGGTGAGCGTGTAGACGATGCCCGAACCCTGGATCCGGGGCAGGTGCTCGGCCAGCCAGCTGAGCCGGGCGGTGGGGTCGGGCAGGTCCACCACGGCCAGCCGCAGGCTCTCCCGTTCCAGGGAACCGCGCAGGACGAGGGTGTCCTGGCGGGTGTCCCCGGCCTGGAGCTGCTCGGCGACGTCGCGGGTGACGCGCTCGTTGGCCGTGGCGGTGGTGGCCAGGACGGGGATCCCGTCGGGCAGGTCGTGCAGCAGGGAGCGGATCCTGCGGTAGTCCGGCCGGAAGTCGTGCCCCCAGTCCGAGACGCAGTGCGCCTCGTCGATGACCACCAGCCCCGCCCCGGCGGCGAGTTCGGGCAGGACCCGGTCGCGGAACTCGGGGTTGTTGAGCCGCTCGGGGCTGACCAGGAGCACGTCCACCTCCCCGGCGGCCACGTCGGCGTAGACGGTCTCCCACGCGGTGGTGTTGGCGCTGTTGACGGTCCGCGCGCGGATCCCGGCGCGCTCGGCGGCGGCGATCTGGTTGCGCATCAACGCCAGCAGCGGGGAGACGATGACGGTGGGGCCCGCCCCCTCGGCCCGGCGCAGGGCCGTCGCCACGAAGTAGACCGCGGACTTGCCCCAGCCGGTGCGCTGGACGACCAGGGCCCGGCGGTGGTCGGCGACCAGGGCGTGGATGGCGGTCCACTGGTCCTCGCGCAGCCGTGCCGACTCCCCGGCGAGCGCGCGCAGGTGCCGTTCTGCCGCCTCGCGCAGGGCGCCGCCAGGCGCCGGCCCGTGGCCCCGGGAACGCGAGCGGTCGCGGGGGGCGTCGTGGGCCGTGGAGTCGTCCGGGTGGGTCGCGGTGGCGTGCGCGCCGCCAGCAGATGTCGCCATGCGTTCCTTGGTACCAGAGCGAAGGGGGGTCGGAGCGACTGTCCACAGGGCCGGTCTCCGCGGGGCCGCTCCCAAGCCGTTCCACGCCGGCCGCCGTCCCGTCCCCTCCGCCCCTCCGACGGCGATTCCTCTTCGCAACGAACACGTAACGTATTGGCGTCCCCGCATTGCACACCGGGCGTTCGCCGTCCCACACTCGACCCCGGAAGCCTGGGAGCGCTCCCACTCCCTCGCGCCCCGTCCTCACCTCAGCTCACCCGCTCACGAGGAGAGATCCCCGATGCCCACCCCACGCCCACCCACGCCGCCGACCGGGCGCGCGCTGCCCGCACGCGCGCGCCTCGGCACCCTCTTCGCCCTGGGCGCCCTGCTCTGCTCCGTCGGAGTCACCGTCTCCGCACCACCCGCCTCCGCCGCCGACGTCCCCGTCGGTTCGGGCGGCTACACCGAGGGCCTGCCCGCGGGCGCCCCGGGCCCCTCGGACCTCGACGGCACGCCGGTCGACCCCAAGGTCACCGACGACTTCGACGGCCCCGCCCCCACCAACGAGTGGTGGTCGTCGCTGATCTTCCAGCGCTACCCGGACAACCCGTACGGCGAGAACCTGTTCGCCCACCCCCTGAGCTTCCGGCCGCACTCCGAGGGGCTGGAGGTCGGCTACCCGGACCAGCACAGGATCGTCGCGGACGGGCTCAAGTACGAGTACCCGCACACCGCCGACCTCTCCCTGGGCGTCGAGGGGCTCGCCTCGCCCGACACCCGGGTCGCCGACCACGGCGACTGGACCGTCACCCCCCACTGGGAGGGAAACGGGCGGACCCTCCGCGTCACCATCGGCCAGGGCCTGCCCTTCGCCTACGCCGACACCGCGGGCGGCGACGCCCGCGTCGCCTTCACCGGCGCCCCCGAGGTCTGGCACCAGGACGGCCCGGTGGTCGGGGCCAGCGTGAACGGCCGGCACTACGCCCTGTTCGCCCCCTCCGGCACCGCCTGGTCCCGCTCCGGGAGCACCTTCACCGCCGCCACCGGCGCCAGCGGCCACTACTCCGTCGCCCTCCTGCCCTCGCCCGACGACCTGGGCACGTTCGCCCCCTACGCCCACTCCTTCGTCACCGGGTCCCGTGTCTCCTACGACCACGACCCGGCCTCGGCCACCCTGACCAGCACCTACCGACTGGAGACCGAACCGCGGGAGGGGGCCGGGCGGGGCACCCTGACCGCGCTCTACCCGCACCACTGGCAAGCGGCCACCACACCCGTCACCGACCTCTCCTACGTCTCCCCGCGCGGAGAGATGCGCGTCGTGGAGGGCACGGGCTTCACCACCGAGCTGACCACCCAGGGCATCCTTCCCAGCCTGCCGACCGTCGACGCGGCCGACCACGACCGCATGCGGCTCCTCCTGGACGAGGTCCTCGCCGAGCAGGAGCACTTCCCCACCCCCGGCGACACCTACTGGGACGGCAAGGCGCTGGGCAGGCTGGCCCAGCTGGTCCCGATCGCCGACTCCGTGGGCCACACCGAGGCGCGCGACGCACTCCTGTCCCTGGTCAGGTCCCGCCTGGAGGAGTGGCTGACCGCCGGGGGCGAGCGGCGGTTCCACTACGAGCCGGACTGGGGCACCCTGCTCGGCTACCCCGACAGCTTCGGTGCCGCCACCGAGGTCAACGACCACGACTTCCACTACGGCTACTTCGTCTCCGCCGCGGCCGTCGTCGCCCGCTACGACGCCGACTGGGCCGCCGAGGACGCCTGGGGCGGCATGGTGCGCCTGCTCGTCCGCGACGTCGCCGAGACCGATCCCGACAGCGACATGTTCCCCCGGCTGCGGTCGTTCTCCCCCTACGCCGGCCACGGCTGGGCGTCGGGACACGCGGGATTCGCCGCGGGCAACAACCAGGAGTCCTCCTCCGAGGGCATGCACTTCGCCGCCGCCACCGCCCTGTTCGGCTCCCTGACCGGCGACGACGAGCTGCGCGACCTGGGCGTGTACCTGCACACCACGCAGGCCTCCACCGTCGCCCGCTACTGGCAGGACCACGGCGGCCAGACCTTCCCCGACGACTACCCCAACGACATCGCCGCCATGGTCTGGGGCGACGGCGCCGACTACCGCATCTGGTGGAACGGAACCCCGGAGGAGCACTACGGCATCAACTACCTGCCGATCACCGCCGGCTCCCTCTACCTCGGGTACGACGCCGCGCACGCGGGACGGCTGGACCGGTCCCTGGAGGACCGCCTCGGCCGCCGCCCCGAGACCTGGCGGGACATCCACTGGGAGCACCTGGCCCTCTCGGACGGCCCGCTGGCGCTCCAGCGCTTCGAGGAGCAGTGGAGCTCCTACCAGCCCGAGGCAGGTGAGTCCAAGCCGCACACCTACCAGTGGGTGTCGACCCTCGCCGAGGTGGGGACCGTGGACACCTCCGTCACGGCCGACACCGCGCACTACGCGGTCTTCGACGACGGCGACGAGCGCACCCACGTCGCGTTCAACCCGTCCGACACCCCGCTGACCGTCACGTTCTCCGACGGTACGCGGCTCAGGGCGGACCCGCGCTCACTGGCCTCCACCACGGGTGAGGGGGGTGGCGGCGACCCCGGTGACGGGGACGGCAACGTGGGCGACGGAACCCTCCACCTGACCCCGGCCGGGCTCTCCGGCTCCCCGCAGGGCCCGGCCGGCGGGATCACCGTGCCCTCCGCCGGAGGCGCCAACCAGGACGGGCGGCCGCCCCAGGACCGGGTGGTCCTCGCCGCCGACGGCCTGACGGGCTCGTACACCGGCGGCTCGACGGCCTTCTCCCTGCCCGTGGACTCCGGTGCCGCGGTCGCCAACGCGGTCCAGGTCCGCGTGGTCTACGACCTGGACGGCGACGGCACGGACGACCGCGTGGAGACCTACCGCTACTTCGCCACCGACGACCTGGACG
The DNA here is from genome assembly GCF_044457925.1 of Nocardiopsis sp. NPDC050513. Taxonomy (NCBI): domain Bacteria; kingdom Bacillati; phylum Actinomycetota; class Actinomycetes; order Streptosporangiales; family Nocardiopsidaceae; genus Nocardiopsis; species Nocardiopsis sp. NPDC050513. The sequence continues at coordinate 215,350 of NZ_JBITHK010000008.1, forward strand.
GCTGGGAGGACTACACCCACGGCCAGGGGCTGGCGGACTCCGGGGGGCCGCTGGGCGACCTGGACGGGGGATCCGTCCGCGTCGAGCTGTGGAGCGCTCTGGGCGACGCCGCCTCGACGGTCCTGACCGGGGCCGGGGAAGGCGCGACCGTCACGATCCCCTTCACCGACTGACGGCGGGCCGGTCCCGGCGGGCCCGGCCCCGGGACGGCAGGGGGTTTCCGCCCGCGCCGCGCGCACGGGCGGAAACCCCCGCACGCGTGCCCAAAACTCCCTCAGTCGCGCGGGTCACACCGCGCCAACCACCGGCCGGCGTACGTTTCAGTCTCTGGAACAGGCCAGAATTACGGTCATGGCCCGTACAACTTCCCGTCCCCCCGAGGATCTCGCCGAGAAGATCATCGACATCGACGTCTCCGAGGAGATGCGCGGCAGCTTCCTGGAGTACGCGTACTCGGTCATCTACCAGCGCGCGCTGCCCGACGCCCGCGACGGCATGAAGCCGGTGCAGCGGCGGATCCTCTACCAGATGAACGAGATGGGGCTCCGCCCCGACCGCGGTCACGTCAAGTGCGCCCGCGTCGTCGGCGAGGTCATGGGCCGGCTGCACCCCCACGGCGACAGCGCCATCTACGACGCCCTGGTCCGTCTCAGCCAGCCCTTCGCCATGCGCGTCCCGCTGGTCGACGGACACGGCAACTTCGGGTCGCTCGGCGGCGACGACGCCCCGGCGGCGATGCGCTACACCGAGGCGCGCCTGGAGCACAGCGCCGAACTCCTGGTCTCGTCCATCGACGAGGACGTCGTCGACTTCAAGCCGAACTACGACGGCCAGGAGACCGAGCCGGAGGTGCTCCCGGCGGCGTTCCCCAACCTCCTGGTCAACGGAGCCTCGGGCATCGCGGTCGGCATGGCCACCAACATGGCCCCGCACAACCTGGGCGAGGTCGTCGCCGCCGCACGCCACCTGATCGCCCACCCCGACGCCACCCTGGAGGAACTCACCGACTTCGTTCCCGGGCCCGACCTGCCCACCGGCGGCACCATCGTCGGGCTGGACGGCGTCCGCGACGCCTACCGCAAGGGCCGGGGCACGTTCAAGACGCGGGCCACCGTCTCCATCGAGAAGGTCTCCGCGCGCCGGACCGGCCTGGTCGTCACCGAGCTGCCCTACAACGTGGGCCCGGAGAAGGTCGTCAGCCGCATCAAGGAGCTGGTGCAGTCCAAGAAGCTCCAGGGCATCTCCGACCTCAAGGACCTCACCGACCGCAACCAGGGTCTGCGCCTGGTCATCGAGCTCAAGAACGGCTTCAACCCGGAGGCGGTCCTGGAGGAGCTCTACCGGCTCACGCCGATGGAGGAGTCCTTCGGCATCAACAACGTCGCCCTGGTCGACGGACAGCCGCAGACCCTCGGTCTGCGCGAGCTGCTCGAGGTCTACGTCAACCACCGCCTCGACGTGGTCCGCCGCCGCAGCGAGTTCCGCCGCCGCAAGCGCCAGGAGCGCCTGCACCTGGTCGACGGCCTGCTCGTCGCGCTGCTCGACATCGACCGCGTGATCGCCCTGATCCGCGCGGCCGACGACACCGCCGCGGCCCGCGAGTCGCTCATGGGCGCCTACGACCTGTCCGAGATCCAGGCGCGCTACATCCTCGACACCCCGCTGCGCCGCCTGACCCGCTTCGACCGCCTGGAGCTGGAGACCGAGCGGGACCGGCTCAACAAGGAGATCGACGAGCTCACCTCGATCCTGGAGTCGGACAAGAAGCTGCGCCGTGTGGTGTCCAAGGAACTCGCCGAGGTCTCCAAGAGGTTCGCCACGCCGCGCCGCACCCAGCTGCGCGAGAGCGACGGGGCCGCCCGGGGCGCGGTGATCCCCCTGGAGATGGCCGACCAGCCCTGCCACGTCCTGCTCGGCGTGGACGGCACCGTCGGCCGCAGCCGGGGCGCCGCCCCGCCGCCGATGTACGAGGGGCTGCGCACCAAGCACGACGCGATCGCCGCGTCGGTCCCCACGACCTCGCGGTCGGACGTCGGTCTGGTCACCGACCTGGGCCGGATGATCCGCGTCCCGGTGGTCGAGCTGCCCGAACTCCCCGACGAGGGCGAGGAGCGCCCACCCCTGGCCTCGGGGTTGGAGGTGTCCGAGTTCGTCCAGCTCGACGGAGACGAACGGGTGGTCTCGGTGGTCGCGATGGACGCCTCGGGCCCGGGCTTCGTCGTGGGCACCCAGGGCGGCGTGGTCAAGCGGATCGCCCCCGACTACCCGCCCAACAAGGACGACTTCGAGATCATCGCGCTCAAGGACGACGACCGGCTGGTCGGCGCCGCGCAGCTGTCCACCGGCGAGGAGGACCTCGCGTTCGTCACCTCCGAGGCCCAGCTGCTGCGGTTCTCGGCGGGCGCGGTGCGCCCGCAGGGCCGTCCGGCGGGCGGTGTGGCGGGCATCCGCCTGTCGGAGGAGGCGCGCGTCCTGTGGTTCGGCGCCGTCCCCTCCCCCGAGGACTCGGTCGTCGTGACCGTCTCGGGCTCCAGCAACGCCCTGGAGGGCACCCAGGCCGGATCGGCCAAGGTCACACCGTTCGAGGCCTACCCCTCGAAGGGGCGCGCGACCGGCGGGGTACGCTGCCATCGGTACCTCAAGGGGGAGGACACGCTGCTGTTCGGCTGGATCGGCCGGGCGCCCGCCCGCGCCGCCCGCGAGGACGGCAAGCCGGTGCGTCTGCCCGACACCACCGACCGCCGCGACGGTTCGGGAGAGACCCTGCCGCGCGCGATCACCACGGTGGGCACCGGTCGTACCGACGTGGGACTCACAGCACCCGGACAGAGCGTTTGAGCGTGTTGCAACGTGCCGTGTACACGGGCCTGGTTCCATGTACACGGCCCATGACCATGGAGACAGGGAGTGAACCCGCGTGAGTGAGTCCATCGACCCCAGCCGCGCGCCGGGCGCCTTCGACGACGTGTTCGCCGCCAACGACGCGTACGCGGCCCAGTTCGCACTCGAGGGCCTCAAGCCCCTGGCCGCCCGGGGACTGGCCCTGGTGACCTGCATGGACTCCAGGATCGAGCCCCTGGACATGCTGGGCCTCAAGCCCGGCGACGCCAAGATCCTGCGCAACGCGGGCGCCCGGGTGACCGACGACACCCTGCGTACGCTCGTCCTGGCCGTGTACCTGCTGGGCGTGGACCGGGTCCTGGTCCTGCCGCACACGCGCTGCAAGATGGCCTCGGTCGAGAACGACGACGTGGTGCACGACCTCATCCAGGAGGAGTACGGGGTGGACACCCGCAGCCTGGAGTTCCACACCAACAGCGACCAGCTCGGCGCGCTCAGGCACGATCTGGAACGGATCCGCCACCACCCCCTGCTGCCGGCGGGACTGCCCGTGGCGGGCGCGATCTACGACGTGGAGTCGGGCCGGGTCAACCCCGTCGACCTCTGACGCCACCGGGTGGGCCCGGTCGCCGGACGCCGGCGGCCGGGCCCACGTGTGTGCGCACCGCGCGGTCCGGGGATCCCTACCTATGGGGGCGGGTGCGGTGCGGCGTTCCACGAGTGCGCGCCGAGCACCTCCCGCGCCCGTGTCTCGCCTGGGAATGCGGTCACTCCGGTGGCCGTTGTGATCCGGGACGGCCGCGCCGTCGAGAGGAGCACCGTGGAAGAGAACACCTACGAGACCTTCAACCGAGCACGCATGTTCATGGAGCTGGGCGACCCGATCTACGCCGCCCGCACCCTGGAGCCCATCGTCGAACACGAGCCGAACAGCCGCTCCCTCCTGGAACTGCTCGGCCGCGCCTACTTCTTCTCCGCACAGCTCAACAAGGCCGAACGGACCTTCCGCAGGATCATCGAACTGGACCCGGTCGACAACTGGGCGCACATCGCGCTCGCCCGCACCCTGGAACGCCAGAGCCGCCACGAGGAGGCCGCGACCTACCGGCGCATGCACGCCGCGATGTCCGGCGGATCGCTCGACTGACCGGTCCGGCGCGGCCTTCGCCGCGCACCCCCGAGCGTCCGTCCGGCACGGACGCTCAGGGTGACGGCGTCCCGGTCCGCGGCCGGGTCACGGCGCTCACCGGCAGCGGCTACGCTGCTGCACATGCCACGTCCCTCAGCAGCCGACGGCCCCGACCCCTCAGACCGCTCCGCGTGCGTGGACCGCACCAGTGAGCGTGCCCGGGCCTGGGCCGACGAGGCGGTGCGCAAGGTGGTCGCCGACGCCAACCGCTCGGCCGACACCCACCTGCACGTGTTCCCGCTGCCGCCGGAGTGGGGCATCGACCTCTACCTCAAGGACGAGTCGGTGCACCCCACCGGCAGCCTGAAGCACCGTCTGGCGCGCTCGCTGTTCCTCTACGGTCTGGCCAACGGATGGATCACCGAGGACACCACGATCGTGGAGGCCAGCTCGGGCTCCACCGCCGTGTCCGAGGCCTACTTCGCGCGGCTGGTCGGACTGGACTTCGTCACGGTCCTCCCCCGCCGGACGAGCCCGGAGAAGATCGCCCTGATCGAGCGGTACGGGGGCCGTTGCCACTTCGTCGACTCCCCGCCGGACATGTACACCGAGGCCGAGCGGCTCGCCCGGGAGACCGGCGGCCACTACATGGACCAGTTCACGTACGCCGAGCGCGCGACCGACTGGCGGGGCAACAACAACATCGCCGAGTCGATCTTCGAGCAGCTCTCCATGGAGCGCTACCCGTGCCCGGAGTGGGTCGTGGTCGGCGCCGGCACCGGCGGCACCTCCGCCACCATCGGCCGCTACCTGCGCTACCGTCGCCTCGGCACCCGTCTGGCGGTCGTGGACCCGGAGAACTCGGCGTTCTTCCCGGGGTGGGTGACCGGAGCCGCCGACTACGCCACGGGGATGCCGTCCCGGATCGAGGGCATCGGCCGCCCCCGCATGGAGCCGAGTTTCGTCCCGTCGGTGATCGACCTGATGATGCCCGTGCCCGACGCCGCGAGCATCGCCGCGATGCGCCACCTGCACGACGTCACGGGGCTGTGCGCGGGCGGCTCCACGGGCACCAACCTGTGGGGGGTGTGGCACCTGGTGGCCAGGATGCTCCGTGAGGGGCGCAGGGGCAGCGTGGTCACCCTGATCTGCGACGGTGGCGAGCGCTACCAGCACAGCTACTACGACGACGCGTGGGTGGACGGGCGAGGGCTGGACCCCGCGCCGTACCGGGCGGCCGTCGACCGCCTGCTCGACACCGGGGACTGGGACCCGCCGAGCCCGCCCGGGAGCTAGGTTCCTGGGCGGGCCGAAGCGCGGCGGGGCCCCACGAGGCTCGGTCAGGCGTCGATCCGGGCGACGTCCAGCTCCTGGGCGCCCTCCTGGATGAACTTCCGGCGCGGCGCCACCTCGTTGCCCATGAGGAGGTTGAACACCGAGGCGGCCTCCTCGGCCTGCTCCACGCGGATCCGGCGCAGGGTCCGCCGACGCGGGTCCATGGTGGTCTCGGCCAGCTGGTCGGCGTCCATCTCGCCCAGACCCTTGTACCGCTGGACCGGCTCCTTCCAGGAGATCTTCCGCTTCTCCAGGTCGAGCAGGGTGCGCGCCAGTTCGGCGTCGGAGTAGGTGTAGACGTAGCGGTCCTCGGGGCGCGCTCCGCGCTTGCGCCGGGTGTTGGTCAGCTCGATCCGGTGCAGCGGCGGCACGGCGGCGTAGACCCGGCCCGCCTCCAGCATCGGCCGCATGTACCGGTAGATGAGCGTGAGCAGCAGGCACCGGATGTGCGCGCCGTCCACGTCGGCGTCGGCCATGAGGATGACCCGGCCGTACCGCGCGGCGTCGATGTCGAACGTCCGGCCCGACCCGGCGCCGACCACCTGGAGGATCGCGGCGCACTCGGCGTTCTTGAGCATGTCGGAGACCGACGACTTCTGCACGTTGAGGATCTTGCCGCGGATCGGCAGCAGCGCCTGGAACTCCGAGTCGCGGGCCAGCTTGGCGGTGCCCAGCGCGGAGTCGCCCTCGACGATGAACAGTTCGCTGCGGTCCAGGCCCTCGCTGCGGCAGTCCACGAGCTTGGCGGGCAGCGCCGAGTTCTCCAGCGCGTTCTTGCGGCGCTGCGTCTCGCGCTGCTGACGGGCCGCGAGCCGGGCCTTGGCCGCCCCGACCACCTTCTCCAGGACGGTGCGCGCCTTGGCCTTCTCCGTCTTCCTCGTGGAGGCGAGGAAGCCCCGCAGCTCCTTGCCCACCACCTGGGAGACGATCCGCGAGGCGGCCGAGGTACCGAGGATCTCCTTCGTCTGGCCCTCGAACTGCGGCTCGGGCAGGCGGACGGTGACGACCGCGGTCAGGCCCTCCTGCGTGTCGTCCTTGGTGACGGGGTCGTCGCTGTTCTTGAGCAGCTTGGTCGCGCGCAGCTGGTCGTTGATCACCCGGACCAGGGCGCGCTCGAAGCCGTTGAGGTGCGTGCCGCCCTTGGGCGTGGCGATGACGTTGACGAACGAGCGGACGGTGGTGTCGTAGCCGGTACCCCAGCGCAGCGCGACGTCCACGTCCAGGCGCCGCTCGACGTCGGCGGGGACCATGTGCCCGGCGTCGTCCAGGACGGGAACGGTCTCGGTGAACGTGCCCGAGCCCTGGATGCGCAGGACGTCGCTGACCGGCTCGTCGGGGGCGAGGAAGGTGCAGAACTCGCCGATGCCGCCGTCGAAGCGGAACTCCTCGGTGTAGGCGGGCTCGCCTTCGGCACGCTCGTCGCGCACGGCGATGGTCAGCCCGGGCACGAGGAACGCGGTCTGGCGGGCGCGGTCGAGGAGGGACTCGCGGGCGATCTCCGCGTCCTTGAGGAAGATCTGCATGTCCGGCCAGAACCGGATCCGGGTCCCGGTGATCGTGGCGGCGACCTTGCGGACCTGTTCCAGGCCGGAGACCGGCGTGAACTCGGCGTCCGGTCCGGCTCCGGCGAAGCGGCCGGCGATGCCCCTGCGGAAGCTGATCGCGTGGGTGCGGCCCTGGCGGTCGACCTCGACGTCCACCCGGGACGACAGGGCGTTGACGACCGAGGCGCCGACGCCGTGCAGGCCGCCCGAGGCGGTGTAGGAGCCCGAGCCGAACTTGCCGCCCGCGTGCAGTTTGGTCATGACCAGCTCGACGCCGGACAGGCCGGACTTGGGCTCGGCGTCGACGGGGATGCCGCGGCCGTCGTCGCTGACCGAGACCGACCCGTCGGTGTGGAGCGTGACGTCGATCCGGGTGCAGAAGCCGCCCAGCGCCTCGTCGACGGAGTTGTCGATGATCTCCCACATGCAGTGGGTGAGGCCGCGGCTGTCGGTGGACCCGATGTACATGCCCGGCCGTTTGCGTACCGCCTCCAGGCCCTCCAGGACCGACAGGTGCCGAGCGGAGTAATCCTCGGGGTCGTGGACGGCTGCGGTCAAGGCGGTCACTCGGACATCTCCTGCGTCTTGAGGGCCATCGGAGCTCTGATGCGGTGCGTGCCCTTTGTACCGCGCCGCACCGACGATAGGGGGCAGGCCACGGCGTGCCGGCCGGATTCCACGTCGTGGGGTAGCGGGGTCGCGCGCCGCCTGAGCGGCGGCCGGCGTCGTCGCCGGGGGTCGCCCGTGCGGGGCCGCGGGAGCGCGGCGACGGGTGCTGCCCCGCGCGAGACTACCACCTCCTGTGGATGCGACCTGGATACTCCCGCTTTCTGGGGATGCCGGAGGTCCGCACGGGGTATCAGGAAGGTAGGGAAGCGACAGCGGACCACAAAACCCCCACATCGTTCCCCCAAGGAACCAACCGGGCGGATTCCGCTGTCGGCGTACTCCCGAGCCGGTTGGGAACGTCCGCGGCCGGTTAGATGTTGTCAGAGGTGACTAACGCCGAGTATTGAGGATGGCGAAGTGACTGGAACCCTTGCCCCCACCCAGCAGCTGACGGCTGCCGACCGTTGCGACCGTTGTGGTGCACAGGCGTACGTCCGGGTGCTCCTGAACTCCGGCGGCGAGCTTCTCTTCTGCGCGCACCACATGCGCAAGCACGACGAGTCCCTCCGCAAGATCGCCTCGGACATCCACGACGAGACGGAGCGGCTCACCGCGAGCAAGGCCACCGCCGACGAGCGTTAGCCGCGGGACGACAACTTCACACGGAACACAGACGTACGGCGGCGGACCCGGAAGGGGCCGCCGCCCTTCGTCGTGCGCGCACCACCGGCCTCATCCGACGCCTCCGGCGCGGCGTCGCCCAGCCGCGCGGCTACGGCTCGCCCACCCGGAAGTGGTAGCGGTCCGCCCGGGTGAAGCCCGCTCTCCCGTAGGCGCGCAGCGCCGCCGTGTTCCCGTCCATCACGCACAGGTAGGCGCGCTCGGCGCCCCGGTCACGCCCCCAGGCGAGCAGCGCGTCGACGATCCCCGCGGCCAGCCCCCGGCCCCGCGCCTCCGGCGCCGTGAGCATCGCGTACAGACCCACCCAGCCGTCCGCGAGGGACGCGCAGCCCCGCGCAGCCCCGGCGGTCTCCACCGCGTACGCCATCTCGGGAACGCGGTCCATGATCCGGTGCTGGCCCTCCACGACCCGCGCGGCGGTCCCCTCGGCCGACCACAGCGCCCGCCAGCGCCCGTCCGGGCGCGGCAGGACCTCGAACCGGTCCCCCGGACCCTTGACGCCGTCCAGGTCGCGCACCATGACCAGGGCGGGGTGCACCGAACGGTAGCCCCGCGCGGACAGGTCCCGGTCGAGGTCGTCCATCCCGTCCCAGACCTGGACCGCCGGAGGAGCGCCCCGCTCCCGGTAGAAGTGTTCGACGGCCTCCGGGTCCGCGCGTTCCGGGTCCAGGAGCACCGCCGAGTTGGCTCGGAAGGTCACCCCTCCCGCGAAGCCCAGGTGCCATCCGCGGGTGACGCGCACCTCCTCCGGCGGCCAGTCCCTGGAGATCCTCCGTGCCCACGCGTGCATCCGGGTCCCTTCGACGACTCCGACGGTCCGATGGTGCCAGGGCACACCCCGCCACCACCCCGTACCATGGCAGGGCCGCATCCGGCTCTCCACCCGCAGTACCAGGAAAGTCCCACCATGCTCATCTTGCTGCCGCCCTCCGAGGGCAAGGCCACCTCCGGGGAGGGGCCGCGCCTGGACCCGTCCTCGCTGACGCTCCCCGAGCTGACCGGGGCCCGTGAGGAGGTCGCGGCGGCGCTGGCCGAGGTGTGCTCCGGCCCCGAGGACACGGCCCTGGAGGTGCTGGGGCTGTCCGCCGGGCAGGCCGACGCCCTCAAACGCAACCTGGACCTGGCCACCGCGCCCACGCTGCGCGCCGCCGACCTGTACACGGGCGTGCTCTACGACCGGTTGGGGCTGCCCTCGCTGCTCGACTCCCCCGCCGCCGGACGCGCACGGGAGCGGGTCCTGGTCTTCTCGGGCCTGTGGGGCGTGGTCGGCCCCGAGGACCGGCTGCCGCCCTACCGCCTGTCGATGGGGGTCGCACTGCCCCCGCTGGGCGGGCTGGGCCCGTACTGGCGGCGCGCCGTGAACGGCCCGATGGGCGAGCTGGCCGAGGAGCGGCTGATCGTCGACTGCCGTTCGGCCGCCTACGCCGCCGCGTTCCGGCCGAAGGGGTCGGCCGCGGAGCGCACCGTCGCGGTCCGGGTCCTGAGCGAGCGCGTGGTGGACGGTCAGACGCGCCGTTCCGTGGTCAGCCACATGGCCAAGGCCACGCGCGGCGACATCGCACGCGTGCTGCTGGCCGAGGGCGTGGACGCCGCCACCCCGGACGCGCTGACGGCCGCCCTGCGCGATCTCGGCCACACGGTGGAGCTCCAGCCCGCGGCCAGGCCGGGGACCGCCCGCACCATGGACGTCGTCGTCCGGGGCTGACCGGGCCCCGACGAGCACGGGAGAGGCCGACCGCGGCGGTCGGTCCTTTCCCCGGTGCACGAGGCTTTATCCCGCACCTACACCCGGGGTGACAGCATGGCTGCCGTCGGATGGACGTCGACACACCCTGGAACACAAGGGGGAACTCGCCCCACGCGCCCGAGGACACGCGGGGGTCGCCACACCCGCGGGCGGCGGGGCGTCAGCGGACCGGTGTGCCGTCCCGAGGGATCGGGACGGCACACCGGGAACAGCCGCTCAGTTCACCACTGCCCGGACCGGCCTAGTCCAGGTAGTCACGGAGCACCTGCGAACGCGACGGGTGACGGAGCTTCGACATCGTCTTGCTCTCGATCTGCCGGATGCGCTCACGGGTGACCCCGTAGACCTTGCCGATCTCGTCTAAAGTCTTCGGCTGGCCGTCGGTGAGACCGAAGCGCATGGAGACCACGCCCGCCTCGCGCTCGGACAGGGTGTCGAGCACCGAGTGCAGCTGCTCCTGGAGAAGCGTGAAGCTGACCGCCTCGCCCGGCTGGATCGCCTCGGAGTCCTCGATGAGGTCGCCGAACTCGCTGTCGCCGTCCTCGCCCAGCGGGGTGTGCAGGGAAATCGGCTCGCGGCCGTACTTTTGGACCTCGACCACCTTCTCCGGGGTCATGTCCAGCTCCTTGGCCAGCTCCTCCGGGGTGGGCTCGCGGCCCAGGTCCTGGAGCATCTGGCGCTGCACGCGGGCCAGCTTGTTGATGACCTCGACCATGTGCACCGGGATACGGATGGTGCGCGCCTGGTCCGCCATCGCGCGGGTGATCGCCTGACGGATCCACCAGGTGGCGTAGGTCGAGAACTTGAAGCCCTTGGTGTAGTCGAACTTCTCCACCGCGCGGATCAGACCGAGGTTGCCCTCCTGGATCAGGTCCAGGAACAGCATCCCGCGCCCGGTGTAGCGCTTGGCCAGCGACACCACGAGTCGGAGGTTCGCCTCCAGCAGGTGCTTCTTGGCGCGGCCGCCGTCCTCGGCGATCCACTCCAGTTCGTCGCGCAGCTCGAAGGTGAGGACCTCGCCCTCCTCGGCGAGCTTCTCCTCGGCGAACAGACCGGCCTCGATGCGCTTGGCGAGCTCGACCTCCTGCTCGGCGTTGAGCAGCGGCACCTTGCCGATCTGCTTCAGGTAGTCCTTGACCGGGTCCGCGGTGGCACCGGCCGCGACCACCTGGGCGGCGGGGGCGTCGTCGTCATCGTCGTACAGGACGAAGGACTCGTCCTCGGACCTGGGCGCGGTGGGCGCGCCGACCGCCTCGGGCTTGACGGGCTTGACGTCCTTCTCCGGCGTGTCCTCGACCAGCTCCAGCTCGGCGCCGGTGTGCTCGAGGTCGTCCAGACCCTCCTCGTCCTCGAACTCGGCGGCGGGCGCGAGCTCCAGGTCCTTCTTGGCCGTCTTCTTGGTGGCGGCGGCCTTCTTGGCGGAGGCCGGCGCCTTCTTCGGCGCGACCTTCTTCGGCGCGGCCTTCCTGGCGGCGGCCGGCTTCTTGGCCGCGGGCCTGCCGGCGGCGCTGTTCCCGCCGGAGGAGTCCTCGGGGTCGCCCGAGTCGACGACCGCGGTGACCGTCTCCGGCTGCTCCTGGGCCGCCGCGGCACGCGCGGGCTTGGCCGACCGCGTGGCCGCGGGCTTGGCCGACCGCGTGGCCGCGGGCTTGGCGGTGGCGGTGGTCTTGGCGGACCTGGTCGAGGTGGACCGCGTGGTCGCTGTCTTGCGCCTGGGAGCCTTGCGCCGCGAGGAGGCCGACTCGGGCACGAGCACGGTCACGCCCTCCTTGGCGAGGCTGCGAAGCACGGACTGCGCCTGCGACATCGGGATTTCGGCCTCTTCGAAGGCACGGCGCACGTCCTCGGGCTCAAGAAAGCCCTGGGACCGCCCACGCTCGATCAGCTGCTGAATGACGGGCTCTTGCAGTGACTCGGACTGCTTCGAGCGAGTCGAACTGGCAGATGACACAAACACCTCTCGAACGGACGTGTGGCGAGATTGTCGGACCCGGTGGTCCGCCTGGCCGGGACCGGGCGCGCGCCCTCTCCCACCTGCGGCCTGGGATCGTCCCCACTGGGGCGGGGAAGCCGTTTGTCTATCAAGCGTATGCGCTCCCGGAGGTCATCCCCCTGGAGGATCACCCCCGCGTCGCGGGCCGGGACGGCTTCTTCACTGTAGGCAAGGCAATGGACTTGTTCGTACGGTCTACCGCTCCGACGCGGAGTCGATCACCGGAAGCTGAACGGCGAGCAGAGTGACGTCGTCGTCCTGCTCGTACCCTTCGAGCATGCTCTCAACAAGGTACTCCAGCATCTGCTGTGGGTCGCCCACCGCCTCGGGTGGCGCCGAGGCGGCCACGTGGACCAACTCGTCGAGCCCGGAGGCGACGGACCGTTTGCGGTTCTCAACCAGTCCATCGGAGTAGAGGGCGACGGTGTTACCGGGTTGCACGAAGAATTTGTGGTGACCCCTGGGAGCGCTGACGCCCAGCGGCGTGTCGGGCTCGCCCTCCAGCAGGGAGGGACCGGCGCTTCCCGCGACCACGAGCGGCGGCAGGTGCCCCGCGTTGCTGAGGTCGAGCTGCCCGGTGACCGGGTCCAGCACGAAGTAGACCAGGGTGGTCACCTGGTCCAGCCCCTCGGTGGCGGCGAACATCCGGTCGAGCCCGGTGAGGACGTCGGCGGGTTCGGGCATGTTGAACGCCAGGGCCCGCAGCGCGTTGCGGATCCGGCTCATCCCGGCGGCGGCCGGGATCCCCTTGCCCATGACGTCGCCGAGCACCCCGGCCACGCGGCCGTCCGGCAGCGGGAAGGCGTCGTACCAGTCGCCGCCGACCTGGACGTGCTGGGAGCCCGAGCGGTAGTAGGCGGCCAGCCGGACGCCGGTCACCACCGGGAGCTCCTCGGGCAGGAGGCTGTGCTGGAGGGCCTGGGCGGTGTCGTGCTCGCGCTCGTAGAGCTGGGCGCGGCCGACGGCCAGGGCGCACTGTCCGGCGAGGGCCTCCAAGAACACGCGTTCCTCGTCGGTGACCTCGCGCGGAGCGGTGAAGGCCAGGCGCAGGGCGCCGATCGTGCGGCCCGCGATGCTCATCGGCAGGGCGACCCAGGAGCGTTCCGGCGTGGTCTCGACCAGCTCGTCGGCTTCGGGCGCGTCCTCGAACAGGGCGCGCAGCTCGGCCGGGTTCGCGGCCAGGCACGGGGCCTGGTCGGCCACGGCGCGGGCGGCGGGGTCGGGGTGTTCGAGCGGGAAGGAGGCCCTGGGCAGGGGGTGGGTGCGCTCGGCGGCCATGGTCCGCAGGCGCAGGCGGTCACGGTCGAACAGGACCACGTGGGCGTGGTCGGCGCCCACTCCGGAGCGACCGATCTCGGTCATGGCGTTGACGACGTCGTCGACGGTGAGCGCCTCGGCGAGGTCGGAGGTGGCCTTCTGGAGCCGGGCGGTGCGCATGGCCGCCTCGCTCAGTTGCTGGTTGAGCCGCTGGCGGAGTTCGTCGGCCTCGCGTTCGGTGGTGACGTCGACGAACGTGCCGATCCACTCGACGGTTTCGGTCCCGTCCTTGATGGGGTTCGCGCGCGCCCGGTAATGGTCGTAACCGCCCGAGCGGGTGCGCACGCGGAACATGGCGTCGAAGGGGGTCACGTCGAGCACCGCGTCGTTCCACGCGCGCTCGACGCGGGTGCGGTCGTCGGGATGGACGGCGCCGAGCCATCCCCGGCCGAGGTAGGCGTCGGGTTCCTGACCGGTGAGCGACCGCCACTGGGGGCAGTCCTCCTGCATGTCGCCGCCGGGCCCGGCCGCCCAGACGATCTGCTGGCCCGCCTGGAGCAGGGCACGCAGCCGCCGCTCGTCGCGCCGGGCGACGGAGGCCTCGTGCTCGGGCGCCGCGATGAGGCCGACCCGCTCCTCGTCGGTGTCGGGATCGGTCACCGGGAACCAGGTGAGGTCCCAGACCTGCCCCCTGGGCGCGCGGAACCGTTCCCGGACGGCGCCGCCCCCGGCCCGCACGGCGCGCAGCGCCGCCCGCTGGGCGGCGGCCCCGGCCGGGTCCCCGGCCTCCTCCAACAGGTCGGAGGGGGTCCGGCCGAGGCACTGGGCGGGCGCGGCGCCGAACAGCGCGGCGAGGCGCTGGTTGACGGTGGTCAGACGCTCGTCGGAATCGACCAGGGCGAATCCGATGGGGGCGTCGGTGAGGAGCGATCTGACCGCGTCCGGCAGTTCGGCCCCCTCGATCCGGGGTGGCGGAATGGACGTCTCGGCGCTCACCTGCTCGACACCTCCGGAACCGTCGGACTCCCCACCCGTGTTTCGCTGGGGACGCTGCCTGGACCGCATGACCCCCGTGAAGCACGCGAACCGGCCACGGCGCGTGCCCGGGGCCAGTCGCGAATGACGTACGGGGGCTCGCGGCCCTCGGGAGTCACACTCCAGGACTCCTCTCGGCCGCTGTCACCGCCCAAGCATAAGACACACCCGTCCTCACGCAACGGGCCCTGTGGACGGAGTACCACGGAGACCGAAGGTCATCAACGGGCCACCCGTCGGCCGCAGGACGGTCAACCGGCGGTTTTCCGTCCGTGTTTTGCCACCATTACCGATGACCGCCGCACCTGACCGGTTTCCGCCGCACATTCCGAAACCAGACTGTTATATGGCGGAAAAGTCCATTTTGTACCGTTGACCTGCGTTGATGGGGAGACCAGAGTAAACGCCGTCCCCTCGAGGTTTTGACAACAGCGCACCGGAACGGGGGTTGACAGTCCGTCCAGAACAAGTGGAATGGGTGGAGGTCACCGTCCAGGCCATCTTCCAGCAAGGGGTGTGAGCGAGAATGCTCCAGACCTTCCCGGTCCAGGATCTCAGGCGGATCTCGGCGAGGCTCCACGACGAGTTCAGCAACCTGTCCCATCGTTGTGTCGAGCGTTGTGTCAGTGACACGTGGAACTGCGTCGAGCACCTGGGGATCGCGGTCACCCCGCACCTGGTCGAGAGGGTCGCCCGGGAACACCTGGAGGCCATGGTCAACTCCGTCCCGCCGTCCGAGATCGGCGCGGTGCGCGGCCACCACGGCCCCGGGTACGGGCACGGGGCGGTCCCACGGCCGCGCTGACCGCACCGGCGGTCCGCCGCCGACCCCCGCGGGCCGTCGTCCGGGACCACGCCCGGCGGCGCTGGCATACCCTCAGGTGGTGTCCAACCCTACGCCTCCCCCCGGACCCGAGCCGGTGCCCGGCGCCGTCTTCGACGAGATGCTGCGCGCGGCCCGGGCCCTGCTGGCCATGCGCGAGCCCCTGGACGCCGAGCTGGCCTTCAGCGAACTGCTCGGAACGTGGTGGGGCGAGCGCGTCCCGGGCGTGGACGTCCAACGGCTGCTCGGCGAGGGCCTCATCGCGCACGCCACCGCCTCCGGCACCCCGGCCGGGCTGGGCGTGCTGGCGGCGGTCGCCGCGCTGGGGACCTCGCGCCCGCAACGGCACCTGGCCGAACAGGGGGTGATCGCGCTCAGGGAGCGCGGCCTCCAGGTGCCGGAGTGGGCCTCCAAGCTCGGCGCGGTCACCCCGTTGGCCGCCCACGTCCACGGCGACCGCTTCGGGGACACCGACGACGTCGTCTGCGTGTTCGGCCGGTCCGACGGCACCGGCGCCCCGCCGCCCGAGCACGCCGTGATCCTGGTGGTCGACCACAACGGCGGGGGGCTGCTGCGCGACGTGTGGGTCACCGCCAAGGTCGACCAACTGCTCGACCAGTGCCGGGAACGGGCGGAGAAGGATGACTTCATCCGGTTCGCACCGATCGGGCTCGGGGCCGCACGTGCCCTGCTCACCCGCGCCCTGGAGCGGACCGACCTGGTCGTGGGAGGCGCGTCCAGCGATCCCGGGGCGGGCCCCACCGTGCAGGCCGTCGGGTTGACCGCCGCGGACCTGACCGGCGGTTCCCTGGCCGCCCACTACGCCCTGGTCCGCTCACGGATCCGGACCCTGCCCGCGACGGGCGCGGACGCCGCCCCGGTCCCGGTGTGGCGGCGCGACGGCCGCGCCGTGCTCGCGGCCCGCTTCCTGGCCTCGGACGAGGCGGCGGGGCTCTCGGACTCCTACGCCGCCAGCCGGTGCGTCGACCACATCATCGCGCACGGCTGCGACGTGGACGCCGGCCGGCCGCTGCGCGTCAGCCCCCGCAAGGTGGAGTCGTTCCTGCTGCACTGGCTCCCGGGGCGGGTCGTGCTGCTGCCCGAGGAACAGGAGGCGATGCCGCACGTCCTGGCGGCGTGGGTGCGTTGGGCCGGCCGGGTCGCGCCGGAGGCGTCGGCCGTGGGCGCCGGGGGCCCGGGCGCGGCAGCGGTCTGCCGGCTGCCGGAGGTGGCCCTGGGCGCCACGCTCGACGCGGTGTGGGAGTGCACCAGCGCGTTCGTGCGCACCTACCGCGACCCCGCGCGCCCGCTGGGCCTGCGCCAGGAGGCGGTGCGCCGACTGCTGCCGGACGGTGACTTCGCCGCGCTCGCCCGCCGGATGTTCGCCTTCCCGCTGCTGGCCAGCGAGATCGTCGCGGGCGCACCGGACGAGTTCGACCCCGCCGCCCCGCGCGGTCGGCGGGCGCTGCTGCGGCTCGACCACTACGGCGAGTACGAGGCGGCCACGCCGCACAGCGGCCGACACTCCAGCGGGCAGGACCACTGGTACCGGCCGGTGACGCGCACGGACCCCGAACGCGAGCGGGAACTGGACCGGCACGAACGGCTCGCCGAGCGGTTGTGGCACGGACGGCCCGTCCACCTGTGGCGGGCCGCCAGACGCCTGCTGGACCGGGGCGTCGACCGGCCCTCCGTGCTGGCCGCGCTGAACGCCCAGCTGGAGGCGGCCTCCGACGAGACGGACCTGCGCCGCCGCCTCGACGCGCTCTGAGCACCGCCGGGACCCAGGGGAACGAGCGCGCGCCTCGCACCCCGAGCCGCGACGCGAGCCTGTGAGCGCGCGTCAGTACAGCATCCGCTCCCGCAGGCGCTCGACGGTGCCCTCGGACACCTTGATCCCCTCGGCGACGTAGCCGTCGAAGGACCCGTACACCTCGTCGATCCGGGACAGCGCGGTCGCGAGGTACTCCGGACGGACGCGCGTCATGGGCACCAGGTCCGCCCAGTCGAGCCCGCTGTTCGCCGACAGACGGCGCATCCACCGGTCGGTGCTCTCCTGGCGCCCGTTGCTCACCAGGTAGTCGGCGACGACCGTGTCGTGGTCCACCCCCAGCAGGCGCAGCAGCAACGCCGCGCCCCACCCCGTGCGGTCCTTGCCCGCGCTGCAGTGGAAGACCAGGGCCGTGGGGCCGGTGGCGGCGCGTTCGACCAGGTCGCGATAGCCGTCCAGGGCCGTGGCGTCGGTGACCAGCTCCCGGTAGACGGCGTGCATGAAGCGTTCGGCCGCGCCGTCGCCGAACATGGCGCGGGCGGACTCGGGGTCGGCGAGCACGTCGGCGAAGTTGGCCCCGGCCGCGTCCGCGTCCTGGACGGCCACGGCGGCGTACTCGGCCCCGTCGGGGGTGATGTCGGGCAGACGCTCGCGCTCGTGGGCCGTGCGCAGGTCGACCAGCTGGCGGATGCCCAGGCCGTGGTAGACGGGCAGGTCCTCGTCGGCCACCGAGTGCAGGGCGTCGGAACGGAAGAGGACCCCGGTGCGGACGGTGTGTCCCGAGGTGGTGCGGTGTCCGCCGAGGTCACGGAAGTTGGGGGCGCTGGGGAGGAGGAATCCGTCTCTTGTCACGCTCGTGACGATACCCATCCGCCCCAGCGCCGGATCGGCGGGCATCCGACGAACCGGGGAAGACCGATCTAACGTTCCCGGTCGGCCCCGCGCATGGCGGCGATCGCCTCGCCCGCCTCCTTGACGTCCTTGGCGGTGTCCACCCCGCGCCAGAACCCGTCGATGCGGTAGGCGGTCAGGCGGCCCTCCTTGGCCAGGTCGGGGAAGGTGGAGGACTCGTGGTCGCCCTTGGCGGGCAGCAGCGGGGTGATCCCCGGCTCGAACAGGTACACGCCCGCGTTGATCCACACCGGCAGCAGCGGGCTCTGGGTGAAGCCCTCGATCCGGTCCCGGTCGTCGACGTCGACGATGCCCCACGTGGTGCGGAACTGGGCCAGGGCCAACGTGGCCAGACCGCCGCGGTCGCGGTGGTGGGCGGTCATCTCGTCCAGCGGGAACCAGGTGAGCACGTCCCCGTTGAGCGCGAAGTAGGGGGCCTCCGGGTCGCGCAGGCCCGTGGCGGCGTAGCGCAGGGCACCGCCCCTGCCGAGCGGTTCGTCCTCCACCAGGAGGGAGATCTCCGGACCCCCGGCGCGGTCCGACAGATGGTCGCGCAGGACCTCGGCCTTGTAGCCGCAGGAGACGACGACCTGCTCGACGCCGTGCGAGGCGAGCCACTCCAGCTGGTAGTCGACGATCGGCCGTCCGGCCACCTCGACCATGGCCTTGGGGCGGGTGTCGGTGTAGGGCCGCAGCCGCGTGGCCTGGCCGCCGGCGAGGATGAGCGCCTGGGTGACGGGGGGCGCGGAAGGTGAGGGTGTCGCGGTCATGGGTCGGACCCTAGCAGTCGCGGGCACGGCCTCCGGGGCCGCGTCCCTCAGGCCTGCTGCGTCGCGTCCGCGTAGGCCAGCCGGACGTCCGCGCTGGTGACCACGGTGAGCTGGGCCGCGGTCGCCGCCTCGCCGACCTCCCGGGACACGCGCAGGTCGCGGTGGGAGCACGCCCTCTCGAACAGCGAGCGGGCGAAGCGCCCGTTGCCGAGCTCGTCGATCCAGCCCGTCGCGCACACGTGCGTGAAGATGCTGCGCAGGTCCTCGCGTGCCGTGCCGTCGAAGGCGTCGCCGGTGCGCGCCGCGACGGCCTCGGCGATCGCGGTCAGCTCGTCCGCGGTGTAGGAGGGGAAGCGCACGCGCACGTTGAACCGTGAGGAGAGCCCGGAGTTCGAGGCGAGGAAGCGCTCCATCTCGTCGGGGTACCCGGCCAGGACCACGACGAGCCGGTCGCGGTCGTCCTCGGCGCGCTTGAGCAGGGTCTGCACGGCCTCGGTCCCGAACGCGTCCCCGCCGCTGTACCCGGGGTTGACCAGCGAGTAGGCCTCGTCGACGAACAGCACCCCGCCCAGGGCGCGGTCGACCAGCCGGTTGGTCCGGATCGCGGTGGCGCCCAGGTGCTCGCCGACCAGGTCGGCGCGCTGGGCCTCGACCACCTCGGCGCGGCCGAGCAGTCCCAGCGCGGAGAAGACCCGGCCGAGCACGCGCGCGACCGTGGTCTTGCCGGTGCCGGGCGGCCCGGAGAAGACGAAGTGCCGCATCGGCGCCTGGTTGGGCAGCCCCTGTTCCTCGCGGAGCTTGGCGACGCGCAGCTGGGCGACGATCGAGCGGACCTGCTCCTTGACCGGCTCCAGTCCGATCATGGCGTCCAGTTCCGCCATCGCCTCCTCGATGCCGGGCGCCTCGCCGAAGCCGGGCAGGTGCGAGGTGAGCTCGGCGTAGGCGGTGTCCACGTCCGCCGCGCGGACCGTGATGAGGTCCTCGGCCTCCGGGCGCGGCGCCGGTTCCTCGCCCCGCACGCCCGAGGTCACCACGCGCACGTCGCGCGCCTGGGCCGCCTTCTCCACGACCGAGCGCGCGAAGCGGCCGTTGCCGAGTTCGTCCACCGCCTCGATCCGGACCGCCTGGTCGAACCCGCGCCGCAGCGCCGTGGCCGCTCCCGGGTCGAGGCTGTCGCCGCGCTGGCCCACGAGGGTCTCGGCGATGCGGAAGAGCTCGTCGGCGGTGTAGCTGGGGAAGGTGATGCGGGTGGCGAAGCGCGAGGCCAGACCGGGGTTGGACGCCAGGAAGGCGTCCATCTCCTGCTCGTACCCGGCCAGGACGACCACGAGTCGGTCGCGGTCGTCCTCGGCACGCTTGAGCAGGGTCTGCACGGCCTCGTTGCCGAACCGGTCGGGCTGGCCGTCGCCCTCGTTGACCAGGGAGTAGGCCTCGTCGATGAAGAGCACCCCGCCCAGGGCGCGGTCGATCAGCTCGTTGGTCCGGATCGCGGTGGCGCCCAGGTACTCCCCCACCAGGTCGGCGCGCTGGGCCTCGACGACGTGGGCGCTGGGCAGCAGGCCGAAGGAGTGGAAGATCGTGGCGAGGGCGCGGGCGACGCTGGTCTTGCCCGTGCCGGGAGGCCCGGAGAAGACCAGGTGCCGCAGGGGCCGTTCGACCGGGAACCCCGCGTCGGCGCGCAGGCGGGCGGCCTCGATCGAGGCGGCCAGCCCCCGGACCTGCTGCTTGACCGGGTCCAGGCCGATCATCGACTCGAGTTCGGCCAGGGCCTGGTCGACGGGGACGGGCTCGGCGTCGTCGGCGGCGGCGCTCCGGCCGCGCCCGGGGCGCGGGGCCCCGTCGGCGCGCCCGCGCACGGGTTCGGGACGGACTCGGGCGGCGCGGTCGGCGCCCGAGGGCGGGCGGGGAGCGGAGGCCGAGGTGGCGCGGGCGTCGGCGCTCTCCCTGATGATCTGGCGGGAGGCGGTCAGCCGCCACACCAGACAGGCCCCGGCCGCGGCGTAGAGCAGGGCGACGCCCCACGCCGCGGACAGGGCCGGGACCACCATCCCGGCCAGGGCGAGGGAGTACCCGGCGACCAGCCCCGCGGTCAGGGCCAGCGCGGAGGTGTGCCAGACGGGGAACTCGCGGACCCGGCCCGCGGCGAGCACGACGAGCGGGGGGACCGGCACGAGCAGGAGGGTGACGGGCTCACCGGCGAGCGGGATCTGGAAGAGCGGGAAGGTGACCGTCAGCCACACGACGCACACCGTCACCGTGACGAACGCGTCGAGCGAGCGCATGAGCGCGGCGAAGAGCAGGAGGAGGGCGAGGGTGGCGGCGAGCGCGCCCAGGACGGGGAGGTTCGCCACCAGAGCGACGACGGCCACCACCGTGACCAGGACCAGCGCGGCCACCAGCCGTCTGGCGAGGGGGACGCTGCGGTACCGGGCGCGCAGACGGGACAGCCCGGACGCGCGTCCCGGTTCCGCGGCGGCGGCGGAGTGCGTCTCGCGCGTCATCCATACCCTTCCTGCCTGGGGGTGCGTGGGAGGTCGGCTCTCCAGACCGTGACGGCCGGGCCGGGTGGTGTCGGGGGGACCGACGTGTACGGCATGGCTACGGAACCAGCCTTGCCCGAAGTGGTGTGGATGTCCAGTGCGGTGCGGCGTGTCGCGGCCCGTGGGTCCCGGAACCGGGTGGGGCGCCGTCCCCCTTCGCCGGGCGGGCTCCGCGCCGCGGGCGGTCAGAGCAGGGACAGCTGTTCGCCCTCGTCACCGGGTCCGCCGCCTGCGGTGGAGGGCGCCACGCGGTGCCTGCGCAGGTGCTTCCAGCGGGGCAGGGCGTCGAGGTAGGACCAGCTCAGCCGGTGGTGCGGGGTGGGTCCGGCCTCGGCGAGGGTCGCGCGGTGCGCCGGTGAGGGGTACCCGGCGGCGCGGTCGAAGCCGTAGCCGGGGTGGTCGGCGTCGAGTTCGGCCATGAACGCGTCCCGGCGCACCTTGGCCAGAACCGCCGCGGCGGCCACGCTCACGCAGACCAGGTCCCCCTTGACCTGGGTGCGCACCCGCCAGGGCCGGCCGATGAAGTCGTGCCGGCCGTCGAGGATGACCGCGTCGGGCCGCGCGGTGAGGCCGTCGAGGGCGCGCCGGGCGGCACGGCGCAGCGCCTCGGTCATGCCCACCTCGTCGATCTCGGCGGGCTCGGACCAGCCGAAGGCGTGGTCGGCGACCCAGGGCCCCAGCCGCGCGGCGATGTCCCGGCGGCGCTTGGGGGTGAGGCGCTTGGAGTCGGTGAGCCCGGCGGGCGGGGCGCCCTCGCCGGGCACGGCGGCGCACACCAGGAGCGGACCGGCCCACGCGCCGCGTCCGACCTCGTCCACCCCCGCCACGACACGGGCGCCGCGGGCGCGGAGTTCGTCCTCCACCTCGAACGTGGGGGCGGCGGACGGGCTGGCGCCCGTGGATGTCGTGGTCACACCTCCACCCTAGGGTGCCGCGCGTGCGGCGCGGCCCGGGGCCGGGGAACGCGCCATTTGGCGACTCACCGCGCGTGACAACACGCCGCACGTGGGCACCTTCGGTAGTTTCCGCTTGTCAGCACCGCCACGATCGGACCACAGGGGTGCACATGCGGGCCGCCAGGAGTCGACCCCGGATCTCTCGGGGACGCCTGTACGACGTCGTCTCCGCCCTCACCCGCGTCGGCGTCGGGTGGATGTTCGTCGAGCACGGCCTGGACATGCGCGGGCGGACCGACGCGGTGTCCGCGCGGCTGCCCGACCCCGGCTCCGCGGTGGCGGGCGTCCTCAGTCCCGCCCTGCCCGCGCTGCTCGTGGCGCTGTCCGTCGCGTTCGCCGTGGGCCTGCTCACGTGGTTGACCGGCCCCCTGCTGGCCGCGACGGCGATCCTGGGCGCGCTCGCCGTCGGCGGCGGGGGGCCTCCGGACCTGGCGCCGTTCGGCCCCTGGCCCACGACGGTGCTGGTCACAGCGGTGTGCGTGCTCATGGCGGTCAGCGGCGGGCGGTGGTCCTGGGACCATCTGGTGCTGTCCTCCGGCCGCACCGGCCGACGGCCGGGTACGGTGCGCGCGGTCGGACCCGCGACCGCTCGTGCGCCCGCCTTTTCCCGCCGTCTCCCCGAACACGCTCCGCCACTGCTCTATCCTGTCGGTGAGGCCGCGTTCCGACGGCCGTCTCGACTGTGACGCGGCCGGCCCGCCCCTTCGGCATGCCCACCGGTCCGTCGCATCCGCGGATTCCACGGAGGGGAACGTATGTCCGCCGCAGGTACCGGTTCGGACCCCCACGGGTCCGTGGCCAAGCTGATCGAGATCGCCGAACAGCCGACGCTCGGCCAGCGGCTCATCAGCTGGGCCTCGCGCCCGCCCGGACGGCTCTACATCCCCGCCTGCGGTGTCGTCGCGCTCGTCCTGGTCTTCGAGGACAGCGTCCCCGCCGGACACCTGCCCACCTTCGCGGTCGGACTGGTCTGCGGCCTGCTGCTGGCCGCGATGGGCGCGCTGCGGCTGGGCATCGCCCTCGCCGTCGCCCGGCCGATGATCCGGTACTACTGGCTGCGGTGGATCTCCGCGCCGCTGATCGCCGCCGCCGCGCTGGGCGTGTCCGGCGCCGACATCCCGCTCCAGCTGCGGACGGCCGCGTCGACCGACCAGTTGCGGGCGCTGGGCGACGAGGTCGACGACGGGGAGACGGTCGCACGCGACGGCTCCTGGACCGGGGCCTACCCGTTGGCCGAGGTCTCGGTCTCCGGCGACATCACGCACTACACCGTCCAGGGCGCCGGTGTCCTGGTCCCCTCCGCCGGGCTGGCGCACAGCACCGAGGACATCCCCGTGGGCGTGTTCGTCCCCGGCCAGGGCTCCCGCGTCTACGAGCACGTGTCCGGCGACTGGTACGCCTGGGCGAGCCACTGACCGCGCGGACCGGGTCACCGGCGTACCGCGGGGCTTTCCCGCCGTTCCGCCCCCCGTCGGCCGGTTCCAACCCCGCTCTCACCTTCGGCCGGTAGACAGGTGCCGCCCCCGGGGAAGGGTCTCCGACCTCTCCCCCACCGCAGCACCGAGCCCGAGGAGTCGCCCCATGCGCGAGTTCGCCCTGACCCTCCACCTGCGGATCCACGACGCGATCACCGCGCTGCGCCGGGCGCACGCCACCGGTGACGACGACCTCGCCAGCTCCCTGGCGGGCGAGGTCGAGGACCTCGTCGAGATCGCCGTCCGCAACGGCATCGACATCGCCGCGGCGTACGCCTCCTTGTCCGTCACGGGTTGAGCCGGACCCGTGCACACGAACGGGGACCCGCGACCACGGCGGTCGCGGATCCCCGTCGGCTCCGGCAGGTCAGCGGCGGCCGTAGCCCTCGCCGCGCTCGAACTGCTGGCGCATCGCGACGTCCTGCTGGCGCTGGTACTCGTCCGCCATGTGCTGCTGGCGCTCGGCGGCGGCCGCGATCGCGCCCTGGGCGGACTCCGCCATCTCCTGGGCGCCCGCCGACGCCGCGGCGGAGACCCCGCGGGAGCCCGGCGCCGCTCCGTTGAGCACCTGCGGCAGCAGCTGCGCGGTGAGCAGCGTGGACAGCGCCGAGGAGTCGCCGGATCCGGCCTCGGTCTGCACGACGACCGGTCGCGGCGCCCGCTCGGCGAGCGCGGCGCCCACGTCCAGGCGGCGGCGCGCCAGCTCGTACTCCAGCACCGCCCGGTTGTCCCGGTAGGCGGTGGCCAGACGCTGCTGCGCCTTCGCCTCGTTCTCGGCGGCGACCAGGTCGGCGCGGCCGCGGGTCTCGATCTCGTAGCGCACCCGCTGCGCCTCGGTCTCCTGTTCCTCCAGCATCTGCGCGACGTCCTTGCGCGCCTTGTTCAGGGCGGCGTTGACCTCGACGATCTTGGCGTCGCGCGTCTTCTTCGAGCGCTCGATGTCCATGAGCAGGGTGTCGATGCGGCGCTTGCGCGTCAGCTCCCACTCCTGCTCGTAGGCGACGAGCTCCTTGG
Source organism: Nocardiopsis sp. NPDC050513 (assembly GCF_044457925.1). Taxonomy (NCBI): domain Bacteria; kingdom Bacillati; phylum Actinomycetota; class Actinomycetes; order Streptosporangiales; family Nocardiopsidaceae; genus Nocardiopsis; species Nocardiopsis sp. NPDC050513. The sequence continues at coordinate 239,761 of NZ_JBITHK010000008.1, forward strand.
CGACCCGCTCCCGCGTGGCCAGGTGCTGCTGGTACTGGTTGGGCAGCTGCACGTCGGGGATGTTGCAGCCGGTGATGCGCACGCCGTACTTCTCCAGCTGGGAGTTGAGCAGGCGGCGCATGTCCTCGACGTTGGATCCGCGCAGGTCGTAGGCGGACTCGGTGTTGACCAGGCGGCTGCGCTGGCGGATCGCGTCCTGCACGGCGCTGGAGAGCACCAGGTCGAAGTTGCTGGCGCCGATGATCGTCACGAACCGGATCGGGTCGATGATCTGGAACTTGAGGAAGAACTCGATCGACTTCAGCGGCACGTTCTCGCGGGTCGGGCAGGCCAGGACCGGTGCCGTGTAGGGGATCTCCGTGCGGGTGTCCACCACGAAGTCCACCCGCGACCAGGGGTGCCACAGGTAGTGGCGGCCCGGACCGATCGCCCGGACGATCGCGCCGTAGCGGGTGAGGATCCCGTGGGTGCCCTCCTCGATCTCGATGATCGAGCCGCGCCACCACCACAGACCCGCGCCGACGATGCTGAGCAGGCCGACGAGCAGTGTGGGGACCGCCAGCAGGGTGTAGCCGACCACGCCGCCGCCGATGGCGGCGTTGACCGCCATCATCAGAGCCGAGCACAGGGCGAAGAGGCCGAACCAGAGCAGCACGGTCCAACGCAGGCCGCGGGTGTCGCGGGGGATGACGACGGGGACGAGGGCGCCCTGGTCGCCGCCGCGCAGCAGACCGGCCAGGTCCCCCCAGGAGGCGAGCGACTCCTTGATGCTGGAACCGCTGCCGGTGTTCACGGGCTGGCTCATCGGGCGAAACCTCCCTGGTTCGGGCCGAGGTCCTCAGGGCCGTGCTGCGACCACGGAGGCGGGGGCGGTGCCTGGTGCTGCTGGTACTGCGGGTCGATGGTGGAGGACGGGTCGGCGGCCGGAGCGGGCCGGGCGGCGGAGGTCGCGGTGGGCTCGGCGGCTTCGCCGGGGTCCGCGGAGGTCTCGGCGAGGCGCTCGTCGATGGCCTCCTCCGAGACCGACTGGCGGATCTCCTCGACCAGGTCCTGGCCGGGGTCCCCGCCCTCGGGCTGGCGGCGCGCCCTGTCGGCGTCCTCGACGAGGGAGCTGATCTCCTGCTCGCGCTCGGCGATCCGGGCGGAGATCTCGCCCAGGCGGGCGCGGATGGCCTCCATGTCGGCCTCGGAGAACAGGGCGGTGTCGGTCTGGCCGATGATCTCCTGGGCGATGCGCAGGTAGTCGACGGAGGCGGTGTCGCCCGAGCCGATCCGCAGGACCTGCGGCAGGCTGTCGGCGACCGCCTCCAGCTTGTCCAGGAGGTTCTCGCGGAAGCGGTAGTTGAGGATCTCGGGGGCCTCGGCGGCGCTGACCGCGCGGATGTCCAGGGCCTGGGCCTGGAGCAGGGCCGCGTTGGCGTTGGCCTCGGACTCGGCCTCGACGAAGCGCTGGCGGGCCAGGGCGCGCGCCCGGTTGGTCTCCCGCTCCAGGGCGGTGTCCATCTGCGCCTGGTACTGGGCGATGTCCGCCTGGATCGCGGAGAGGGTCTCGTTGAGGGTCGCCAGCTCCTTGTTCAGGTCGCCCTCGTTCTGCTCCTTGCGCAGCTGGAGCTCGTACTCGAAGGTGTAGGCGTCCTTGGCGACGCGGACCATCTCCGGCGCCGCCAGGTCCATCCGGTACTCCTGGCTGGAGGGCTCGGCGTGGGTGATGTTGGCGTTGGTCAGGACCACGATGCCGCCGAACTGCCTGTTCAGCTGGTCGAGCAGGGTGTGCGTGCTCTCACCGACCATGTCGTAGATCGCCGAGGCCTGCTGCTCGTAGATGAGGCTGCGGGTGGTCTCGCTGATCGCGTTGTTGAGCTTCTCCTGGAAGCCCTGCACGCCGCCCAGCGTGTAGACGAAGCTGGTCGCGTCCTCGATGCGGAACTGGACGAAGAGGTCGACCGAGGCCTGGACCCCGCTCTTGGTGGGGGCCGAGCGGATGGGGGCGTTGAAGGGGTACTCGCGCGTGGTGTTGACGATGTAGGAGACGCGCTTCCAGGGGTTGAACAGGGTGACGCGCCCGGGCTTGAAGTTGTCCTCGCGCTTGCCGAAGCGCGTGACGATCGCCTCGCAGCCCTCGGGGACCATCACCATGCCCTGGCGCCACCACATGAAGGCCGAGACGGCCGCGGTGATGATCCAGTAGTGGATGCCGAAGAGGGGGTTGAGCAGGGGGTTGCCCCCGGCCAGCGACCACGGGATGAGGACGGCGAAGGAGCCGAAGACGCCGAGGACCACGAGCAGGATCGCGGGGAGCATGGTGAGGAACGTGCGGCCTCGCGGGATCACCATGGGGCAGATGACGTGCACGGCGCCGCCCCGGCCTCGGTCGACGTAGCTGCGGTTGAGCGCCTCGCCCGCGTTGTTGAGCGAGGTGGTCTTCTGTTCGATCCGGGTGCCGACGGACTCGCCCTGCTCGCGGGCGGCGATGAAGTCGCGGGGGTCCAGGCCACCTCCTCCGTCGGACTGGGTCCGGTCCGAGACCTGTTGGACGGCGCTGGCCATCGCCTGACGCGGATCGCCTCCCTGGACGATGGCGTCGGCGGCGCCGCGCACGGTCTGCGCGAACGACATAGGCGTGGACTCCTTGCTGGCGAGGACGGGGAACTATCGGGTTCGACGCCGCGTACGCCCATCCGGTTCCAGGTGGGAGCGGGTGGGAGGGCGGGAGCGGCGATAACGGACAGGGATAACTGTGGCACGGCCTCGAACCGGAACCCATCAATCGTGTCCTGAGCGTGATCTGCCCAGACGCGGCGGACGGAACGGACGCGGGTCCCCTCGCGGTGTCCCCGCGTGCGTGCCGGTTGGCGGTGGCGCGGGGACGGGGGCTAACGTCGTGCGGAGGACGGGCCGAGAACCGGCCGCGACGAGGAGGAGCGCCCCCGATGACCGCAGTACCCAGTGCCGCGCTGACCACCGCCGGGCTGATCGGCGGCTACGCGACCGCCCGCGCCACCGGCAACCGCCCGCTGGGCGGGGTGGTGCTGGCGGCCTTCGGCGCGGCGGCGTTCGAGACGTGGCGTCGGCGGTCGGGGCTCGGCACCGCGGTCGCGCTCACCGCGGTGTACGTGGGGGCGTTCGGGCTGGCGCACCCGCTGGCCAGGAAGGTCGGCTCCTGGCCCGCCGTGCTGGGGGTGACCGCGGCGACCGCGGCGGTGGCCGTCGCGGTGGGAGACCGGTGCGGGGAGTAGGCCGCCGAGGTGCGCCCGCTGCGTCGCGCCCGCACCCGACCGTGCTTCCGTTCCTGGTCAGGCACGGCGCCCCTGGATGTAGGCCTCCAGCGCGGCGCGGTCGTCCTCCAGCACGCTCAGACGGCTCTTGACGACGTCGCCGATGCTGACGATGCCCACCAGCCTGCCCCCGGAGAGGACGGGGATGTGCCGGAACCGCCGAAGCGTCATCGCCTCGCTGACGTCCTCGACGGTGTCCTCGGTGGAGCAGGTGAACACGTCCCTGGTCATGATGGCCGAGACGGGGTCGGAGAGGAGTTCGGGGCCGCTGCGTTGGAGGGCTCGGACGACGTCGCGCTCGGAGACGATGCCGACGACGCGGTCGTCCTCGGCGACGACGACGGCGCCGATGTCGTGGCGGGCGAGTTCGGTGAGGAGGAACGCGATGGTCGCGTCGGGGGCGACCCTGACCACCTCCGGCCCCTTGGACCGGAGGATCGCGGCGATCAGCATGGGGACCACCTTCCGCTGAAGGGCGCTCGGTCCCGAAGGGTTACCCGCTCTTCCGGCGTGCCAACCACAGGTCTGGACCATCCGCGTGCTCTCCGTGCACGGGGTGGGGGCGGTTCGACCGCCCCCACCCCGGGAGTTCCCCCAGCGACCACCGCCGGTATCAGCTGCACCCGCTGGTGGCGCCGCAGCCCTCACAGGCGTAGCAGCTGCCCGACGGCCGCATCTTGGTGCCGCAGGTCATGCACAGCGGCGCGTCCGCGACGAACCCCTGCCGCAGCTCCAACAGCTCCGTGCTGGAGTGCGGCTCCCTCGGCGGAGCCTCCTCCCGCGCCGCGCCGGAGCCCTCGGCCTCCCGGGTCGGGGCCGATTGGGCGTAGGACTCCACCTCGGCCGCGACCTGTGCCGGATCCTCGCCCGCCACCCGGGCCGCGCGTTCGTCCGCCGAGAGCACGCCCAGCGCGGCGCGCTCGTCGTAGGACAGGTGGTCCAGGGCCAGGCGCCGGAAGATGTAGTCCACCACGGACTGCGCCATGGGGACGTCGGGGTCGTCGGTCATGCCCGCCGGTTCGAAGCGCATGTTCGTGAACTTCTGCGCGTAGGTCTCCAGCGGGACGCCGTACTGGAGGGCGATGGAGACCGCGATGGAGAAGGCGTCCATCACCCCGGCCAGGGTGGACCCCTGCTTGCCGAGCTTCAGGAACACCTCGCCCAGGCCGCCGTCCGGGTAGGAGCCGGCGGTGATGTAGCCCTCCGCGCCGCCCACCGCGAACGACGTGGTCTCGCTCGGGCGCTTCTTGGGCAGGCGACGGCGGACCGGGCGGGCCGCCTCCGCGGAGCGCGGCGCCGCGGAGGCGCCCCTCTCGGCGCCGGTCGACAGCGGCTGGCCGACCTTGCAGTTGTCGCGGTACACGGCGAGCGCCTTCAGGCCCATCCGCCAGCCCTCGAAGTAGAGGTGCTCGACGTCGGCGACGGTGGCCTGCTCCGGGACGTTGACCGTCTTGGAGATCGCTCCGGACAGGAAGGGCTGCACCGCGGCCATCATGCGCAGGTGGCCCATCGGCTCGATGTGGCGGCGGCCCATCGCGCAGTCGAACACCTCGTGGTGCTCGGGGAGCAGGCCGGGAGCGTCCTCCACGTGTCCGTGCCCGGCGACGTACTCGACGATCGCCTCGATCTGCTCGTCCCGGTAACCGAGGGTGCGCAGGGCGCGCGGGACGGCCCGGTTGACGATCTGCATGGAGCCGCCGCCGACCAGTTTCTTGAACTTGACCAGCGAGAAGTCCGGCTCGACTCCGGTGGTGTCGCAGTCGAGCATGAAGCCGATCGTGCCGGTGGGCGCGAGCAGGCTCGCCTGCGCGTTGCGCCAGCCGTCGCGTTCGCCGAGGCGCAGGCACTCGGCCCACTCACGGGTGGCGGCCTCGTGGACGGGCTCCTCCAGGGCTCCGACGGCGCGCAGGTCGTCGTTGGCGGCGACGTGCTTGCGCATGACCCGGCGGTGGGCCCGCTCGTCGCGCGCGTACCCCTCGTACGGGCCGACCACGGCGGCCAGCTCGGCGCCGCGGCGGTAGGCGGCGGCCGTCATCAGGGAGGTGACCGCCGCGGCGACGGAGCGCCCGCCGTCGGAGTCGTAGGCGTGGCCGGTGGCCATCAGCAGGGCGCCGAGGTTGGCGTAGCCGATGCCGAGCTGGCGGTAGGCGCGGGTGGTCCGCGCGATCGTGTCGGTGGGGAAGTCGGCGAAGGTCACGGAGATGTCCATCGCCGTGACGACCAGCTCGGTGAGCCGGACGAAGGACTCCACGTCGAAGGTGTCGTCCTCGCACAGGAACTTCAGCAGGTTGATCGAGGCCAGGTTGCACGAGGAGTCGTCCAGGGACATGTACTCCGAGCAGGGGTTGCTGGCGCTGATACGGCCGCTCTCGGGGTTGGTGTGCCAGTCCTGGATGGTGCCGTCGTACTGGATTCCGGGGTCGGCGCACTCCCACGCGGCCCTGGCCATGCGGTGGAAGAGGTCCTTGGCGTCGACGGTGGCGACGACCTCGCCCGTGGTCCGGGAGGTCAGTCCGAATGCGGAGCCGGTCTCCACGGCGCGCATGAAGGCGTCGGAGACCCGCACCGAGTTGTTGGCGTTCTGGTACTGGACGCTGAACGTGTCGGCACCGCCGAGGTCGACGTCGAACCCCGCGTCGCGCAGGGCGCGGACCTTGTGCTCCTCGCGCGCCTTGGTCTCGACGAACTCCCCGACGTCGGGGTGGTCGACGTCCAGGACGACCATCTTGGCCGCCCGGCGGGTGGCTCCGCCGGACTTGATGGTTCCGGCGGAGGCGTCGGCGCCGCGCATGAAGGACACGGGCCCCGAGGCCATGCCGCCGGACGAGAGCGGTTCCCGGCTGGAGCGGATCCGCGACAGGTTCACACCCGCGCCGGACCCGCCCTTGAAGATGACCCCCTCCTCCTTGTACCAGTCGAGGATCGACTCCATGGTGTCGTCGACGGAGAGGATGAAGCACGCGCTGACCTGCTGCGCCGAGGTGGTGCCGACGTTGAACCAGACCGGGGAGTTGAAGCTGAAGAGCTGGTGGACGAGGGCGTACTTGAGTTCGTGGTCGAAGACCTCGGCGTCAGCGTCGTCCCCGAAGTAGCCGTGGGCCCGGCCGGTGGCGGTGTAGACGCCGACGACCCGGTCGACGAGCTGCTTGAGGCTCCATTCGCGCTCGGGGGTGCCCGGGACGCCGCGGAAGTACTTGCTCGCCACGATCTGCGTCGCGTTCATCGACCAGGAGGTGGGGAACTCCACACCGCGCTGCTCGAAGTTGACCGTCCCGTCACGCCAGTTGGTCATGACGACGTCGCGGCGTTCCCATGCGAGGGTGTCGTAGGGGTGGACGCCGGGTGCGGTGTGGACGCGCTCGATCCGGAGCCCCTCGTGTCCGGACTTCCCGCCGGTGTTCTCCGTCATGACGGCATCTCCCCCGAGAATGCGTCTGGAGGGTGTTACTCGCTGGTCGGCCCCGTGTCGGCCTGGTGGTCCTGGCGCAGGCTGGCGATCTCGGCCTCGAAGTCGGCGAGGCTCTCGAACCCGCGGTAGACGCTGGCGAAGTGCAGGTAGGCGACCTCGTCCAGTTCGCGCATCGGACCGAGGATGGCCAGTCCGATCTCGTGCGCGGGGACTTCAGCCAGACCCCGGCTGCGGATCTCCTCCTCGACGCGCTGGCCGAGCTTGGCGAGCGCGTCCTCGGAGACCGGGCGGCCCTGGCAGGCCCGGCGCACTCCGGCGATGACCTTGGTGCGGCTGAACGGTTCGGTGACCCCCGAGCGCTTGGCGACCATCAACAGGACGGTCTCCTGGGTGGTGAACCTGCGCTCGCACACGGGACAGGACCGGCGGCGCCTGATGGCCGCCCCGTCGTCGGTGGACCTGCTGTCGATCACCCGGGTGTCCGGATGTCGGCAGAACGGACAATGCATCCCTGTTCACCTGCTTCCTCACGACGACCCGTACGTCCACTTAACCACAAGTTCTGGGCTTTCGCCCCTCCGCGACTCCTAGATGTTGTGGTTGAACCTAGACCGCCACGCGGCGTCCCGCAACCTGTCCGGAGCGTGTCCCGCCCACGGGACGGCGGACCCGGACGGGGCGGGTCCGTCAGGGCGCACGAGGGAACGGGGAGAGTCGGCGGACGGTCCGCGGGAGGGTCGCGGTCCGCCCGAAATCCGGTTGCAAGGATACCGCCGAACGGCCCCCGAACACCGCGCCCCAGGGGTCGGGGAATGGCCGACGACCGCGTACGCAGGGGGTTCGCGACGCGGGCGGCCCCGGAGAGACCAGACCCACACCGGCACCGGCGCCGACGTGTTCGCGTATTCCGGGGACAGCGGCGGGAGTACACGTGTACACGTAAGTGGAGGCCGGTAATTGACCGCGAAAACACGCGGGCCATTATCGACGGCCTCGAACGCTTGTTTGATATCACCGTCTGCAACGACTAATGTTGACGTTGATTTCACTCCGGTTTCGTCGGCGTTGGCGCGGACCGGAGGTGGGCAGTCACCCGAGACGGCCCTGACCGAACCGAACGCCGAGGAGGCCCGGCCGTGCCGGAGGAGAACCCCGGAAGCACCACCGTCCTCTCGCCCGTGGGCGACACGGGCGGGCCGAAGCCCGACGCCCCCAAACTCACGGCGCGTCAGCAGAGTGTGCTGAACTGTATTCAGCGGTACGTACGGGAGCGCGGTTTCCCGCCCTCGATAAGGGAAATCGGCGACGCGGTCGGCCTGTCCAGTCCCTCCAGCGTGGCGCATCAGCTCAAGGTGCTCCAGCGCAAGGGGTACCTGCACCGCGACCAGAACCGCCCGCGCGCGGTGGAACTGCGCACGCCCGGCCGTGCGTCCGGCGCCAAGGTGGACCCGGCGGAGTTCACCGCGGACGCCTCGCGGGCGGCTGCCGTCCCGCTGGTCGGCCGGATCGCCGCGGGCGGACCGATCCTCGCGGAGGAGTCCGTGGAGGACGTGCTCTCCCTTCCGCGTCAGCTGGTCGGCGAGGGCCGGCTGTTCATGCTCACCGTGGTCGGTGACTCGATGACCGACGCCGCCATCACCGACGGCGACATGGTGGTCGTCCGGCAGCAGCCGGAGGCCAACAACGGCGACATCGTGGCCGCCCTGCTCGACGACGAGGCCACGGTCAAGGTGCTGCGCCGCGCGGACGACGGCCACGTGTGGCTCATGCCGCGCAACGACGCCTACGAGCCCATCAACGGTGACGACGCCACCATCCTGGGCAAGGTCGTCGCCGTCATGCGCCGGGTCTGAGGCGGCGCCGGGCCGGTCCGGGAGGGCGCCGCGGGCTCCCGGGCCGGGCCGCTACGCTGAGGAGCGTGTCCACAGCCACCTCCTCTCCCGTGACCGGTCGCCGACGCCTGCTCGCGGCCGTCGGCGCGGCCACCGGTCTCCTGCTCGCCACGGCCTGCTCCGGCGAGGCCCCCTCGGTTCCCCCGCCCGCGGTCAGCGGCTCGGAGCGGGACCTGTCCTTCACCGTGGACGGCACGAGGGTGTTCGGGACCTTCACGGCCCCCACCGACACCGCGGGCGCCGTTCCCGCCGCCCTCATCGTCTCCGGCAGCGGGCCCACCGACCGGGACGGCAACGCACAGACCCGACCCGACGCGGACACCAATCTGAACCTCGCCCGCGTGCTGGCCGACGCCGGGGTGGCCTCGCTCCGCTACGACAAGCTCGGCAGCGGCGAGACCGGTCTGGGCGACCTGGATCCGGAGGCGCCGATCGACCCCGAGGTCCACGACCGCCAACTCGTGGCCGCCTACGAGCAGCTCACCGCCCAACCGGGGGTCGACCCCGACCGCACGGTCGTCGTCGGGCACAGCGAGGGCGCGTTGTTCGCCCTCCGCGCGCACGACCTCCTGGACACGTCACCCGCCCTGGTGCTCGCCGCCCCGCCCGGCACCCGCTACCTTGATCTCATCGACCGCCAGCTCACCGAGCGGATCCGTGTGGGCGAGGCTCAGGGCCGGATCGGTGAGACCGACAGCGTCACCGTGCTCTCCGACGCACGGGCCGGACGGGCCGCCCTGCGCGGCGGACGGGATCTGCCCGACGACCTGTCGCCGCTGCTGGAGACCGTCTACTCCGAGCAGAACGCGGCCTTCCTCGGCTGGATCGACGCCTTCGACCCCGTCGACCTGGCCGAGGACGTCCCCGAGGACACCTCCGTGCTGGTGTTGTGGGGCGAGGAGGACGCCCAGATCCCACGTTCGGACATCGACCGGCTCATGACCGGCTTCGCCGACGCCGAGCGCGTCGACATCCCCGACGCCGACCACGTGTTCCGCGAATTCCGGGACCGGCCGGGCGCCGCCGTCCTGGACGCCGACCGCCCCTTCGCCCCCGAGGTCGCCCCGGCCCTGGAGGACTTCCTGGCCCAGGCCTGGTGAGGATCAGGAGGGCAGGTCGGCGACCACGGCCCGCGCGAGTTCCTCGGCCGTCTCCAGTCCCCGCTCAGGCTCGGCCGCGCGCGTGACCGCGTAGTCCGCGGCCACCCCGTAGCAGGTCTCCACGTACAGGTTGGACACCCGCGCGCCCACACAGGCGAACGGGAAGTCCGACGCGTCCGTCCACGAGAAGGCCTCGTCGCCGATGCCCTCGACACGGCCGGCTCCCTGGTTCGCGGTCGTGTTCCGCAGGTTGTCGGCGGCCGTCCGGATCCCGCCGGGGTTGGGCGCGGCCACCATCACCAGGGTCGCGAAGGAAGGAACCGCGTCGCCCGGTCCCTCGGGGGTGGACCACCGGCACTGCCATCCGGTGCCGAACGAGTCCTGCTCGCTCCCCACCGGCTGCTCCAGCTCCAGCGTGTGGGCGGGCACCAGCTCGTCGAGCACGTCGGTCTCCCCGACCGCGCACGCGGGCGCGGCGTCGAAATCGCCCGACTCCAGGGTGTCGCGGTTGACGACGAACCACACTCCTCCGGCCACGACCAGCACGACGACCAGGGCCAGGGCCGCCACGCCGGCCACCGCGCAGCCCCGGCTCTGGGGTTGGGCCGAGGAGACGACCGGACGGGGGTGTTCGGGGTTCACACTGCCTCCACGAGTCGCTCGGCGACGCGCACCGCCGCCTCGCGCGCGTCCTCCCGCTCCACCGGACCGTCTCCGGAGACGCCGGAGTAGGCCACCCTGACCAGCAGGTTGTCGCTCTGGAAGACCAGGTCGGCGGTGCCCGGCGCCTGCTCCTCCCACACGTGCGCCGCGACGTCCGGCCCGAGCGCGACCTCGTCGACGCTGTGCGGGACGACCGCCGCCAGCGCGCCCTCGGCGTGCTGCACGCCCGAGACCGGCTCTTCGCCCGATGTGTCGGTGAACAGCGCGGAGAACTCCACCCGCAGCGTTCCGGGGGCGTCGGCGCGGCCCAGTGAGGTCCACGCGCACACGGTGGTGTGCCCGCCCGGCCTCGGCCCGGACTCGGCGGACTCGACCACCGCGTCGGGCAGCGCCTCGGTCACCGCGTCCTCGGGAACCACCGCGCAGTCGGGCGCCGAGGTGTGGACGTCGTCCTCCCCGGGAACGTCGGGGTCGCCGCCCGCCAGGACCAGCCCGCCGCCGATCGCCGCCGCGGCGAGCACCGCCGCGCCGCCCACGATGACGACGCCGCGCACCAGCGCGCCGCCCGCCCTACCCGCTGGGGACACCCGCCCACCGCCTCCCTGTCGGTCGTCGCTCGCTCCGGCTCGTCATACGGAGGCGGCGGCCGCCGGACGCGACCGCCGCCTCCGTCGCCGGATCAGCCGACGACGATGTTCACCAGCTTCGGCGCGCGCACGATCACCTTGCGGATCTGCTTGTCACCGATGAATCCCCGGGCCTTCTCCGAGGCCAGCGCCAGCCGCTCCAGCTCCGCCGGGTCGATGTCGGGCGCCACGGACAGCTTGTCGCGGACCTTGCTCTGCACCTGCACCACGCAGGTCACCGACTCCTGGACCAGCAGTTCCGGGTCGGCCTCGCGCCAGTTGCCGACGGCCACGCTGCCGGTGTGCCCCAGCCGCTCCCAGCCCTCCTCGGCCACGTACGGCGCGAACAGGGACAGCGCGACGGCCACGAACTCCGCCGCCTCGCGCACGGCCGGGTCGGCGGCGCCGGGGCCGGTGTCGATCGCCCGGCGCGTGGCCGAGACCAGTTCCATGGTGCGCGCGATGGCCACGTTGAACCTGCGGGCCTCGACCAGGGTCGTGATCTGGTCGATCGTGCGGTGGGTGATCCGGCGCAGGTCGGTGTCCCCGGCGGCGGCGTCGGTCCCCGGCGCGCTGGCCGCGCCCGCCTCGCTCATCACACGGAACGCGCGGTTGAGGAACTTCTGCGCGGCGGTGCAGGACACGTCCGCCCAGTCGACGTCCTCCTCGGGCGGGCTGGCGAAGAGCATGGTCAGGCGGACGGCGTCCACGCCGTAGGCCTCGATCTCCTTGCCCAGGTCCACGCCGTTGCCCAGGGACTTGGACATCGCCCGGCCCTCGTTGATGACCTGGCCCTGGTTGGTCAGGCGGCGGAACGGCTCGGTGAAGGAGAGCATGCCCAGGTCGTGCAGGACCTTGGTGAAGAAGCGCGCGTACAGCAGGTGCAGGGTCGCGTGCTCCTTACCCCCGATGTAGTGGTCGACGGGGCCCCACGTGTCGACCGCCTCGGTGTCGAAGGGCGCGGTGTCCAGACGCGGGGAGCAGTAGCGAAGGAAGTACCAGGACGAGTCGACGAACGTGTCCATGGTGTCGGTGTCGCGGTTGGCCGGGCCGCCGCAGGAGGGGCAGTCCACCTCGACCCAGTCGGTGGCGGCGGCCAGCGGCGACACGCCCCGCGGCGCCAGCTCGGCGCCCTTGAGCTCGGGCAGCGTGACCGGCAGCTGGTCGTCGGGGACCGGCACCTCACCGCAGGAGGGGCAGTGGACGATCGGGATCGGGGTGCCCCAGTAGCGCTGGCGGGACAGCAGCCAGTCGCGCAGGCGGTAGTTGATCGCCGCGTCGCCCGTGCCGCGCTCGGCCAGCACCTCGATGATGCGGTCGATCGCGTCGGTCTTGGCCAGACCGTCCAGCGGCCCGGAGTCGCGCAGGGTGCCCTCGCCCGCGGCGGCCACACCGGTCTCGGCCGGGTCGGGTTCACCGGTCTCCACGACCACCCTGACGGGGAGGTCGAAGGCCAGGGCGAAGTCGAGGTCGCGCTGGTCGTGCGCGGGCACGGCCATGATCGCGCCGTGGCCGTAGTCGGCCAGCACGTAGTCGGCGGCCCAGACGGGCATGCGCTGCCCGTTGACCGGGTTGACCGCGTACCGGCCCAGGAACACACCGGTCTTGGGCCGCTCGGTGGCCTGGCGCTCGATGTCGGACAGCTTGGCGACCTCGGCACGGTAGGCGTCGAAGGCCTCCCGCTGCTCGGGCGCGCACAGCTCCTCGGCCAGGTCCGCGTCGGCGGCCACGACGAAGAACGTGGCTCCGTACAGGGTGTCGGGCCGCGTGGTGAACACGGTCACCGGTTCGTCGCGTCCCTCGATGGCGAAGCGGACGTCCGCGCCGACGGAGCGGCCGATCCAGTTGCGCTGCATGGCCAGGATCTCGTCCGGCCAGCGACCGCCGTCCAGCTGGTCCATGTCGTCCAGCAGGCGCTGGGCGTAGTCGGTGATCTTGAAGTACCACTGGTTGAGGCTGCGCCGGACGACGTCGGCGCCGCACCGCTCGCACCGGCCCTGGACGACCTGCTCGTTGGCCAGCACGGTCTGGTCCTGGGGGCACCAGTTGACCTGGCCGTCCTTGCGGTAGGCCAGCCCGCGCTCGAAGAACCGCAGGAACAGCCACTGGTTCCACTTGTAGTACTCGGGATCGCTGGTGTGCAGGCGACGCGACCAGTCGACGCCGATGCCGTACCGGCGGAACGAGGAGGCCTGGGTCTCGATGTTGGCGTAGGTCCACTCGGCGGGGTGGGAGTCGTTCCTGATCGCCGCGTTCTCGGCGGGCAGGCCGAAGGAGTCCCAGCCGATGGGGTGCAGGACGTTGTCGCCGCGCTGGAAGCGGTAGCGGCCGATGACGTCGCCGATGGCGTAGGCCTCGGCGTGGCCCATGTGGAGGTCGCCGGAGGGATAGGCGAACATGTCGACCACGTAGCTGCGCGGCCGGGTGTCGCCGGGGTCCTCGCTGGCCTGGAACGGAAGCTCAGCGGCCCAGCGCGCCTGCCACTTGTCCTGGAGGGCGCGGGCGTCGTAGGTGTCGCCCGTCTTCTGGTCGCCGTCTACCGCTGTCATCGCTGCAAGTTCCTTAGCCGGTCTCTCACGTCGGTCGCACGCGGACGTGCCGGGTCGGGCCCGGCGTCCACGCGTGCAGTTCCCAGGTTAGCGGTACCCGCCCTCGGCCGCGGACCCGTTCGCCTCCCTGTGGACAGCCCGCGGCCACGGCCGCGCCGAGCCACGGGCCGCGGCCTCGCGCCCCGCCTCCGCGGCGGTCCGCGTCCCGGCTCCGGGGCGATGGACGGGGGCGCCCGGATCACGTTTTCCGAACACTGTTAGGTTTCAATCGCACCTACTCCTCCACACCGACCAGCTGGTTTGTTACTCTGCCGTCACGTGACGCAGACCACGAGACCCAGACCACACCTGGGTCCGTCACTCACACGTAGCGGGAGGCCCCCATGCTCAACCTGTCCGTGCTTCTGGAGGACGGCGCCCGATCGGTTCCCGACAAGGAATGCCTGGTCTTCGGCGACCTGCGCCTCAACTACGCCCTGACCGACATGATCGCCAACCAGGTCGCCAACCTCCTCGTGGCACGCGGTGTGCGCCCCGGCGACCGGGTCGCGCTCGCCAGCCCCAACCTTCCCTACTTCCCCTTCGTCTACTTCGGCGCCCTCAAGGCCGGAGCCGTCGTCGTCCCCCTCAACGTGCTCCTCACACCGCGCGAGATCGCCTACCACCTGGAGGACTCCGGAGCCACGGCGCTCTTCGCCTTCACCGGCACCCCCGAACTCCCCCTCGGCGAGCGCGCCTTCGAGGCCTTCCAGCAGGTCGACACCTGCGAGACCTACATCGACCTGCCCGCCACCGCCGGAGCCACCGAGTCCGCCGTCGAGGGGGCCGAGACCCTGTGGAAGGCACTCGACGGCCAGCCCGGCACGTTCGAGACGGTGCAGGCCAACGCCGACGACACCGCCGTCATCATCTACACCAGCGGCACCACGGGTCAGCCCAAGGGCGCCCAGTTGTCCCACCACAACCTGATGACGAACGCGATCATCTCGGCCGAACTGGTCAACGCCCACCCCGACGGCCGCGACGTCGCCCTCACCGTCCTGCCGCTCTTCCACATCTTCGGCCAGACGGTCATGCTCAACGCCTCCCTGTACCGGCACGGGACCCTGGTCCTCATGCCGCGCTTCGACCCGGACGAGGCGCTCAGACTCATGGACAAGGAGGGCGTCACCGGATTCGCCGGGGTGCCCACCATGTACTGGGGCCTGCTCAACGCCGTCCAGGCCGCCGAGCCCGGCACCTATGACCTGGAGAAGATCGCGGGCGACATCGTCGACGCCTGCTCCGGCGGCTCCTCCCTGCCCGGCCAGCTCGCCGAGGACTTCGCCAAGACCTTCGGCGTGGAGATCAAGGAGGGCTACGGCCTGTCCGAGACCTCCCCCGTCGTCTCCTTCAACAACCCCCGGGTCCGGGCCAAGACCGGTTCGATCGGCCTGCCCGTGTGGGGCGTGGAGATGAAGCTGATCGACTCCGAGTGGAACGACGCCGAGAACGAGGGCGAGATCGCCGTGCGGGGCCACTGCGTGATGAAGGGCTACCACAACCGCCCCGAGGTCAACGACGAGGTCATCCGGGACGGCTGGTTCCGGACCGGTGACATCGCCCGCCGCGACGAGGACGGCTTCTACTTCATCGTCGACCGGTCCAAGGACATGATCATCCGCGGCGGCTACAACGTCTACCCGCGGGAGATCGAGGAGGTCCTGATGACCCACCCCGGGGTCAGCCTGGCCGCCGTCGTGGGCGTGCCGCACGCCACGCACGGCGAGGAGGCCAAGGCGTTCGTGATCCGCGAGGCCGACGCCGCCCTCACCGAGCAGGAGCTGGTCGACTGGGCCAAGGAGCGACTCGCGGCGTACAAGTACCCCCGCCAGGTCGAGTTCCGCACGGAGCTGCCCATGACCGCCACCGGCAAGATCCTCAAGCGCGAGCTCAGGTGACCCGCGGCCGCCCCTCCGCCCGTCCCGCGCCCGGGTGGAGGGGCGCCGCGCCGCCCCGGCGGCGCCTCACCCCTTCACGGCCCCCTGGACCAGCCCGGCGACCAGCCAGCGCTGGACGAGGATGAAGAAGACCATCACCGGGACCGTGATGATCGTGGACGCGGCCATGACGTGCCCCCACTCGTTGGCGTACTGGCCGAAGAACTGACGCAGGCCCACCGCGACCGTGTACCTGTCGCTCTGCTGCATGAAGGTCAGGGCCAGCACGAACTCGTTCCACGCCACGATGAAGGAGAAGACGGCCGTGGCCACCAGGCCCGGGGCGACCAGCGGGAAGAGCACCGACCAGAACATGCGCGGCCACGACGCGCCGTCGATGTAGGCGGCCTCCTCGACCTCCCGGGGAACCGCCGCCACGAAACCGCGCATCATCCACACCGCCAGCGGGAGCGACAGCGCCACGTACACCACGCCCAACCCCAGCACGGTGTTGAGCATCCGCAGGTCACGCACCTGGAGGAACAAGGGGATGACCAGGGCCTCCAGCGGCACCATCTGCACCACGAGGATGAGCACCAGCACCGTGGTCCGGAAGCGGAACCGGAACCGCGCGACCGCCACCGAGGCCAGCAGCGCCAGCAGGCACGCCCCCGCCACGGTGATGCCCGCGACCGCCAGGGAGTTGCGCAGGTACACGGAGAACTGGCCCTCGGTCATCACGTACGCGAAGTTGCCGAACGTGGGATCGGTGGGCAGCAGCGCGCCGGTCCCGGAGGTACTCCGATCGGAGAACGCGCTGACCAGCATGAAGTAGACGGGGAACAGGGTGAAGGCCAGCAGGACCGCCACCCCGAGGGCCCTGGCCGTGCTCCGGACGGCCGTGCTCGTACGCATCGGGGCTCCTCTCACCGGGGTCCGCCGCCGGACCCGGTCGGGTGGCGGGCCGGGGAAGGGGGAGGGCTAGAATCCTGCTCTGTTCGTGCGGGGGTGCTCACGGCGCCCCGATGACGGTTGAGGGGTGATGGCCGTGTCGACGTGGTCGTCGGAAACGGTGGCGTGACGCCGTGAACGAGTCCGTCGGGCCCTCCCCCACCGAGGTCGTCATCAGCTGGATCCCGCACGACGCGCGCTTCCGCGACCGCGCCGTGCGCCACGCGCTCGCCGACCCGAGCGGCCAGCGCCTGTTCGTGTACGTCAACAACCTCGTGAACCGGAGCCACGACGACGGCCGCCCCCTGGGGTCCTACGACCTTCGCACGATGGACGCGGTCCTGGAGGACCTGGACCACCGGCCCCTGGCCGCCGTGGACTGGCGCCGGGTCCGCGCGAAACTCATCGAGGCACTCGCCTGACCGGGCGTGCCCGGAGCCCCCCGGCGGCGTCGTCCTCCCCGTCATCGCAGCTCGTCCTCCCTGAACAGGGCGCGCAGGTACAGCACCGTGATCGCCAGCAGGAGCAGGGTGAGCAGGACCGCGACAGCCGCCCCCGTCCCGTAGTCGTTGTGGCCGAAGGAGCGCACGTACGCCCACACGCCGAGGTTGAGCATCTCCGAACCGCCGACGTCCCCGCCGGGCATGAGGTAGATCTGCGCGAACACCTTGAAGTCCCAGATCGTGGACAGGACCGTCACCACGGCGAACACCGGGCGGAGCACGGGGAAGGTGACGTGCCAGAACCGCCGCCAGGCGCCCGCGCCGTCGATCATCGCCGCCTCGTGCAGGTCCCGCGGGACGGTCAGCAGCCCCGCCAGCACGGTGACCGCGACGAACGGGAACCCGCTGTGCACCACGTTGAGGGTGACGACGGCGTAGAAGAACAGGCGGTCGGCGAACCAGTTGTACCCGTCCGGGCCCAGGACTCCGAGGGACGTCAGTGCCCGGGCGACGATGCCGTGGTCGACGTCGAAGATCCAGATCCACACGTACGTGCCGCTCACGGCGGGCATCGCCCAGGCCACCATCACGCACGAGACGACGACGACGCGCGGGAGCGGCCGCAGGGTGGACAGCAGCAGCGCCACGAGCGTGCCCAGCACCACCGTCGCGACCACCGCGACCAGGGCGAACCCCACCGTGTTGGGCAGCACGACGCGCCACAGGTACGGGTCGCCCAGCAGCGCCGCGTAGTTGTCCAGGCCGACGGACTCCGAGGTTCCGGTGACCAGGTTGCGCAGGTGGAAATCCCGGAAGGACAACCACACGACGCGCCCGAGGGGGAAGAGCAGGAGCACCCCGATGACCGTCAGGGCGGGGGCCAGCAGCCCCCACGGCAGGAGCGCCCGCCGGGTGCCCCCGCTGAGGAGCGGCGCCCGGCGGCGCCTTCGCTGCCGCGCCGGGGCCGGGACCGCCGCGCGGCCGACCCGCTCGGTCCGCCGCCGCGCCTCACTGATTCCGACCGGTGTGCCCACGTTCAGTCCCCGTTGAGGATGCGCTCGATCTCGTCGGCCGCGTGCTCGGTGGCCTCCTCCACGCTGGCGTCGCCGTTGAGGATGTCCTGCTGCATGGCGACGATGACCTTCTCGGCCTCCACCCGACCCCAGGCCGGGGTGACGGGGGTTCCGCGGCTGGCCGCCTCGAGCTGGACGGCGAACGGTCGGACCAGCGGGTTCTCGGACTCCGCGAAGGTGCGCACCGCCGCCGCGCGCCCGGGGAAGAAGCCGGTCTCCTCCGACCAGCGGATGGAGAACTCGTCCCCGGTCAGGTGTGCGACGTACTCCCAGGCCGTCTCCTCCTGGCCCGTCCCCGCGAACACGGACAGCAGGGATCCGCCCGCGAAGGAGTCGGTGTAGCCCCCCTCCCTGCCAGGGATGGGGAAGGCGCCCAGACGGCCCTCGAGACCGGGGTTGGACTCCAGGATCGCCTTGGGGTTGGCGCTGCCGGAGATCGCCATGACCGCGCGCTCCTCCGCCAGGGCCTCCATGACGTCGATCTCGTTCCAGTTCACCGCGCCCGTGGTGGACACTCCGTCCTCCAGGGCGAGGCCGGTGAAGAAGGACATTCCGGCACGGCCGCCCTCGCTGTCGATCTCGGACTCCCACGTGCCGTCGGGTCCCCGCACCGCGAGCTCGCCGCCGCCGCCCCAGATCCACGGCATGACCGAGTACTGGGCGTCTCCCGGGACGGGGAAGGCGATCATGTCCTCCTCGGCCTCGGAGAGCGCGATGGCGGTCTCGCGCAGCTCGGCCCAGTCCTCCGGGACCTCCTGGCCGTGCTCCTCGAAGAGGTCGGTGCGGTAGACGATCGAGCGGATGGCCGCGTACCAGGGCACACCGTAGATCCGGTCCTCGATCTGGCCCATGCGGACCATGCTCTGGGTGTAGAGGTAGGGGTCGTCGATGTGGGCCGACAGGTCGTACAGGGCGCCGGAGTCGGCGAACTCGGGGATGAAGGTGGTGCCGAGCTCGACCACGTCGGGCACCGTGCCTCCGGCGATGGCCGTGGAGATCTTGTTCTGGGCGTCGCTCCACGGCACGAACTCGACCTCGACCTCGACGCCCGTCCGCTCCGTGAACGCCGTGTTGGCGGCCTCGAAGTAGGTGGTCGCGTCGGGGTTGGTGCCCTCCATGATCCAGACGACCAGGGGGTCGGCCGCGGGGGCGCCGCCCGTACCGACGCCGCAGGCGGTCGCGGTGAGGGCCAGGGCCAGGGCAGCGGTGGGGATCTGAACGTGAGTGTGGGTCCGTCTGCGTGCCATCGGCGCGCCTCCCGTTCCATTCGAGGGCCCCCAGGGGGATGGTAGGAAACCTACGTAATGAAGCCTCCAATGTGAAGTAAACAACGCGCCCTTGTGGCCGAGTCGTGAGCAGACGGTGGCCCGGCGGGTAGGCGCGAACGCCGTCAGTCCTCGGCGAGCCCGGTCACCTGGCGGAGCGTGGACACCAGTTCGGGCCGCCGGTACACGGCCAGGCCGATGGCGGCGCTGAACGCGGCGAGCATGTGCACGAAGACCATGGGGTCGCCCTGGGAGATCCGCTCGGCGGCCTCCTCCTCACCGACGGAGTGCGCCTCCCAGGTGGTGCTGACGGCGAACTCCAGCTCGGGCGGGAGCATCTCGGCGACCGTGCGGGCGACGGCCTCCCGCGAGTCCGCGGGCTTCCACACCACACCGGTCTGCTGGACGCGGCGGCTCAGGAAGGCGGCGATGACCTTGAGCTCCGACAGGACGTCGTCGACGGCGTCGGCCGCCCCGGGGACCGCCTCCTCGAGTTCGTCCCGGTTGCGGTCGGCGTAGGCGCCCACGAGCGCGATCGCGGTGTGCTTGACGTGGTCGGGCAGGTCGGGTGCGGGCGACTCGTCGCTCTGGGGCGCGTTCTCGTCGGAGGACACTGGCTGGTCCCTTCACGGTGCGTCGGGCCGGTGTGACGGCTTCCATCATGCCGTCACCGGACCGGCCGCGGGCGCCTGACGGGCCGGTGTCCCCTCCCGGCGAACAGGAGGGGGCACCGGAGCGGTCAGAACTCGGGACGCAGCGGCACGCGGGCGTCGGTGCCGTCCAGTCGGACGCCGAGGATCTGGTGCAGCTGGACGACGTTCCGCTCGAAGCCGAGCACGCATCCGGCCATGTACAGGCGCCAGACCCGGGCCGTGCCCTCACCGACCAGCGCGACGGCCTCGGCCCAGTTCCGTTCGAGGTTGGCGCCCCAGTGGCGGAGGGTGAGCGCGTAGTGCTCGCGCAGGTTCTCCTGGTGGCGGATCTCGAACCCGGCGTCGTTCATCGCCGTCTGGATGGCGCCCGGCCCCTCCAGCTCGCCGTCGGGGAACACGTACCGGTTGATGACGCCCTTCGGGTCCAGGGGCTTGAGGTCGTTGCGCGGCCGGGTGATGCAGTGGTTGAGCAGACGGCCGCCGGGGACGAGCTTGGCGTGCAGCGACGCGAAGTAGGAGTCCAGGTTGCGCGCGCCGACGTGCTCGGTCAGCCCGATCGAGCTGATCCGGTCGAAGCTGGCGTCGGGCACGTCCCGGTAGTCCATGTGCCGGACCTCGGCCAGCTCCGACAGCCCCTCCTGGGCGATCCGCTTGGCCGCCCAGTCCGCCTGCTCCTTGGACAGGGTGACGCCCAGCGCCTTGACGCCGTGCTCGCGGGCGGCGTGCATGACCATGCCGCCCCAACCGCAGCCGACGTCGAGCAGGCGCATGCCGCGCTCCAGGCCGAGCTTGCGCGACACCAGTTCGTACTTGCGGAACTGGGCGCTCTCCAGCGCGCCCTCGAAGCGCCCGACACGGTCCAGGGCGCCGTCCTCCTCGTCGAAGACGGCGCAGGTGTAGGTCATGGACGGGCCCAGGACCAGTTCGTAGAAGTCGTTGGACACGTCGTAGTGGTGGTGGATGACCTCCGCGTCGCGGCTCTTGGAGTGCCGCCAGCCCAGGCCCGCGAGTCTGCCCCGGCGCATCTCCTGCGGCGGCGGGGCCACACGGTTGACGAACTTGACCCAGCCGACCGACCGGACGACGGCGGCGAGGTCGCCGAAGGACAGGTTGACCCCCTCCGCGAGGACGAAGTCGGACATCCGCCGCAGGACGGTGTACATGTCGCCCTCGACGTCCAGATGGCCGGAGACGTAGGCGCGGGTGAGACCGACCGCGTTCGGCGACTGGGCCAGGTAGTTGACGGCGACCGGCGTGCGCACATGGAGGGCGACGTCGGAGTCGGGGGCCCCGGCGGAGCTGCCGTCGTAGGCGGTGAAGCGGATGGGCGCGTCGGGACCGACGACCCGCTCGAAGATCTCGGCAAGCCGCATGTTCTCGTCCTCCCTCTCCCGGACGCGACCCTGGAGGGGACCGCCCGGTCTGTGCGGTGTCAGCGGTTGCGTACGCACTTGGCGTACAGGTCGAGCAGCCGTCCTCCGGGGTCGTAGGACTCCTTCAGACGGGCGTAGGCGGGACCGTTGTAGAGGCGCCAGAACTCGTCCTCGGCGTAGAAGGAGTCCGAGTACAGCGACTTGTGGCCGCCGAGCCGCGCGACCTCCTCCTCCACCAGGCGGTTGTGGTGGGCGCGGCGCTGGCGGGGCTTCATGTCGACCAGCCCCCAGAACCCGAAGTTCACGTAGAGGCGGTCGTTGTCGAGGGGGTAGAGCGGCCAGACGTGGTCGCCCTCGCCCGCCCCGGACGGCCGGGGTTCGCGCAGCCGCAGGGGGCACATCCACACGGGGGTCATGCCGATCTCGGTGTGGAAGAACTCCAGGAACTCCGCGCCGCGCTCGACGCCGACCTCGACGTCCTGGATGAGCGGCTCCTGGGGGCGCCTGCCCCGGTAGTGGTTGAGCAGGCGGGAGAAGTCGGTGCGCCGGTCCCAGGCGACGAGCCTGCGGTAGACGTCGGAGCGCTTGAGGGAGCGCGGCCACAGCGGCCGGACGAGGGGGTGCTGGGTGCCGAAGGCGCGCGAGCACCAGAACCAGTCGGTGTCCCACCGCCACAGGTAGTCGTGGACGGTGAGGTAGTCGCCGGGGCCGGTTCCCGAGTGGCGCTGGATGGACCGGTAGTAGATGTCGGTGCCGGTGTAGTCGCTGGCCCAGGGCGCCTGGTCGGTGAAGCGGGCCAGGGAGAGGCAGAGCTCGTCGGGGCCGAAGGCGACACCGTCCACGAAGTCGACGGGCTGGCCGTCGTGTTCGGCGGCGGCGCAGATCCGCGCGAGCGCGTCCATGGCCTCGGCCGCGTCGTGGAACCGCAGGTGGCGCAGGTGCACGTAGGGGGAGACGGGTTCCAGTTCGATGCGCAGGCGCAGGCTGTAGCCGAGGGTGCCGTAGGAGTTGGGGAAGCCGTGGAACAGGTCGGCGTGCTCGTTGTCGCGGGTGGCGGTGACGATGTCGCCGCCGCCGGTGAGGATCTCCATCTCCTGGACCGACTCGTGCGGGAGTCCGTTGCGGAAGGAGGAGGACTCGATGCCGAGGCCGGTCACGGCCCCGCCGAGGGTGATCGTGCGCAGCTGCGGGACGACCGTCGGCATCAGCCCGTGCGGGAGGGTCGCGGCGACGAGGTCCTCGTAGGTGGTCATCCCGCCGACGTCGGCCAGGCGTTCCACCGGGTCGATCGAGATGACGCCGGAGAAGGCCGACACGTCCAGCGGTGGGGCGGTGGCCGGTTCCCGGAAGCGGAAGAGGTTGGAGGTGGGCTTGGCCAGTCGCACGGGCCCGTCCGCGGGCAGTGCCCGGTACTCGCGGCGCAGGCGCTGGACCGCCGCGATGTGTGCCGCCAGTCCCGACCGCTCTCCGGTGGCCCTGTCCGTCCCCTGCTGTCGAGTTGCCATGTTCCCGCTTCCGGTCTCGGCTCGTGCCGCACGGTGTCGTCCGACCCGGGCCCGCGCGAGCGGGGACGGGCCGATGCCCTCAGTTCTACCTACGAGTAATGCCTCGGTGCCACCCCATTTCCGTACGTGTCGCCGACGGGCGTCTCCGACCTGGGCGGAGTGCGCGAAACCTCCGGGCTGTGGCGTGGGCCACGCGAGGGCGGTCCGGGGGGAGGCCGCGACTAGAATCGGCTACCGTGCGCATCGCTCTCGTAGACTCCGGCATCGGGATGCTGTCCACCGCGGCCGCCCTGCACGCGGCCAGACCGGACGCCGACCTCGTGCTGTCCATGGACCCCGACCACATGCCGTGGGGCGCTCGCACGCCCGCGCAGATCATCGGGCGCGCGCTGGCGGGAGCGCGCGCGGCCGGCGGGACCGCGGGTGCGGACGGTCTGGACGCGGTGGTCGTGCCGTGCAACACCGCCTCCGTGCACGGGCTCGCCGATCTGCGCGCCGAGTTCGAGCCGCACATCCCGGTGATCGGGACGGTTCCGCCGATCAAGCCCGCGGTGGCGGCCGGGGGGCCGATCGCCGTCTGGTCGACGACCGCCACCACGCACAGCGCCTACCAGCGTCGGCTCGTCGAGACCTTCGCCGCCGACGTCGACGTGACCCCGGTGGCGTGCGTGGGTCTGGCCGAGGCCGTGGAGTCGGCCGACCCGCGCCTGATCGACGAGGCCGTGGCGTACGCGGTCGCCCGCACCCCCGACGACGTGCGCGGGGTGGTCCTGGGCTGCACGCACTACGACCTGGTGGACGAGCGCGTCACGGCCGCGCTGGGCCCGGCGGCCCGGACGTTCACCGCGGCCGACGCGGTCGCCGCGCAGACCCTGCGCCGGATCGGCGCCGTCCCGCCGGGCGATCGGCGTGGGCGGGTGACCGTGCTCGCCAGCGGTCGCCCCGCCAGGCTGCCCGCCGCGGCGCTGGCCTACCCGGCGGGCCGGGCGCTGGCCGCCGCGGCCCCGACCTCCGGGGCGGTCCGGTAGTCGTCCGCGTGCAGCGCACCCGCCGCGAGGGTGCGGACCAGATCGCGCACCCCGGCCGTGTCGTTGTCGTGCATCAGCGTCTCCAGCAGCGACAGGGCCGCCCGCTGGTCGCCGGGACGCTCCCGGACGTGGCGCCACTGCGGTTCCGTGGCCGCGTCGGAGAGCATGAGCGTGCGGCCCACCTGTCCGAGCGCGGACAGCAGCGGGGTGTCGTGCGGTACGTCCGACAGCGCCGCGTTGACCTGTTCGGCCTGGCGCTCGGGGTCGACCTCCTCCGCGGGCTGTGCGCGCAGGTACTCCAGGATCCGGTCGGCGGGCGCCAGGGGCTGGACCGGGGGCATGGCGGCGACCATGGCGCGGACCTCGTCGAGGTCCCCGGTGATCTCCTCGGTGGCGCCCAGCTCCCCGATGAGGCGCTCGGCGCGCCGGGTCGAGCAGGCGGCCACCCAGCGGGCGCCCCGGCCCGCGGCCAGCCGTGCGGCGGCCAGGGCCAGTTCGGCGCCCCGGCGCGGTGCCCCGACCCGCTCGAAGTAGCGCGACCAGGTGGTGACGCGCACGCCCAGGCGCCAGTCGTTGCGGACCGCGCCCTGGCAGACGAGGTTCTCCACGGCCTCCACCCAGGCGGGCCGCAGGCTCGGGTACGCCTCGGCCTCCTCCACGGTCGGCAGGGGCACGATGGCGTCGCGGGACGGGTACAGGCCCAGGCGCGCCAGCCAGGACAGCAGCCGCGCGCGTTCGAAGCGGGCCAGGCGGCGCAAGGCGACGCGGCGTCCGCCGTGGGCGTCCGGCGCCAGCGCGATCTCGGCTTCCAACCGGTCCAGCGCCTCCAGGGCGTCGGTGTGCTTGTCCTGGTGGCGCAGCGCGCGGACCAGGGTGAAGACTCCCTCCGCTCCGAGCAGGGCGGGACCGGTGGCGGTGTGCTCGTAGCGGCGCAGGTCGGCCTCGGCCCGGTCGGGCCTGCCCTCGTCGATGAACAGCTGGGCCCGGGCCAGGCAGAAGGCGGGCCAGGCGGGCGACTGCTCCCATCCGGCCAGGCGCCGGGAGGAGAGCAGTTCGCCGCGCTCGGCGGTGGTGCCGCCCGCGTCGACGTTGGCGTGGCAGCGCACGAGCGTCTCCAGGGCGGACACCGGAAGCGGTCCGTGCGCGCGCGGATCGGGCACGCCGTCGGCCGCGGCCGTGGCGTGTTCCAGAGCGCGCCGCCCCTCCGCGAGTGCGCCCACCCGCACCGCCAGAGGCCAGTGCGCGAGAAAGAGCAGGGTCGGCGGGCCGAGCACCCCCGGCACCTCGGCGCGGTCGCCGCCCGACTCGGCGACCAGCCGTCGGGCCGTGCGCAGCGCCGAGCGGGCGACGGCCTCCACCCGGACCGCCTCCCCCGCCTCGCACAGCTGCGGCAGACTCGTGACCGCCTCGGCGAGGTCGACCTGACCGACCGACCGCAGGTGACGCGCGGTCTCCCCCGCCCATGACCACATCGGCATCATGACTCCCCCTATCACGCCGCGTGCGAACAGAAAGTAGCAGCGCGGTGACTCCCCTGTCCGGAAAACGCGTGAAACCGGTGCGCTCCGGGGTATCTGCGCCCCACCGGCGGTCGGCCGCGTGACTAGAATCGGGCCGAGCCGCGATGTCCCCGGGCTCCGGGAGCGACACCGGGGCCGATCCGCCCGCTGGACACGTGAGGACATGAGCGCCGATGGGATGGCGAGACCGCTTCGGACTGCGCAAGGCCAACCGCAAGGGCAAGGCCCGTTTCGACAGGGCCGCCGAGGACGACGACATCAAGGCGCTGATCGAGTTCGCCAAGAGCCGGGTCGGTGTGGAGTTCTTCGTCGAACCCGAGACCTTCGCCACCCGGACCACGGCCGTGGCGGTGGCCACCGACGGGGAGTGGATCCGCCGCCGGTGCGGCTCCCCCGACGTGATCCGCAAGGTGGCCGGGCGTCTGGCGACCCCCGCCTACGACGTCCAGATCGTCGGGTACCCGCAGCGGATGCGGGACTGGAGCGCCCGCAACAAGCGCGGGCTGTCCCTGGACGAATGAGATCCGACACGGCGACCTTCCGGCCCGGGTCCGGTCGAAACCCCCGACCGGGTCATTTTGGGCATTGATGACGACACCTTGCCGCGACTTCCTCGCCGAACGGGTTCCCTAACGGGCGTCATCCATCGCATACTCGCCTGGGAGGGGGGACTCTGATGAAGCAGGATCTCACTGCCTTGTGTTGCGAGTGCGGCATGATCCGCGAGGTGAGCGACTACCAGAGCGTGGGCGAGGCCCAGTCGGCCTACGGCGTGGCCCGCTGCGTCGTCTGGCGCAAGTGCCGCACGTGCGGCTACCGCACCTACCACGCCTACCTGCGCGCAGACGTGGACCGCGACGAACTCGAGGACGCGCTCCGGCTGGACGGCGCCCTGGCCGCCGAGGCGCTGGACGAGGAGGTCGAGCAGCTGCGGCTGTGCGGGGTGGAGGTCGGTCACGCCCCCGTCCCGGCGATCTGGGACGGTCAGTCCGTGGGGATGGTGACGCAGCGGCTCACCGACCAGACCTACTCGATCGTGCTGGACCCCGCGGCCTCGGTGGTGTCCCGGCTCAAGCTCATCGACATGATGTGGAACGAACTCCTGGTCGGCGAGCACGACGACCGCTGGTATATCCAGGAGCCCGAGGACGACTCCCCCGGCTACGCGATCCGCCTCTTCGGCTTCCGGGACCGCCGCTAGACCGTGTGCGCGCCCGCGCCTCGGGCCGCCCCGTCCCCCGGCACACTCGGAAGGCGCCCGCGACGGACGGGTCTTCCCCTCCGGTCGCCCTCCCCCGTCCCGTGGGACCGTCCCGCGGATCCACCCGCAGCAGCACCGCCCCCATGGGCCCCGGCGCACGGGCTCACCCCTCCACGGGAACCTCCGAGCGCGGCGCCACCCGCTCGCGGGCGGCCTCCGGCCCGGCGGCTCCCCCGTGAACGGACGGCCCCCGCGAGCCGCGTTCACGAACGGGACCGGGCCCGCGGAGACCACCCGTCCCGCACGTCGTCGGCCCGACCGCTCTCTGTCAGCCCGCCGCGGGCGCCGTCTCCGCCGTTCCGGACAGTCGCCGCAACGCCGACCGGGCCACCGTGGGGTCGGTCGTCCCCCAGTACGGCGGCAGGGACGCGCGCAGGAACCCCCCGTAGCGCGCGGTGGCCAGTCGCGGGTCGAGGACGGCGATGACGCCGCGGTCGTCGGTGGACCGCAGGAGCCGACCGGTGCCCTGGGCGAGCAGCAGGGCGGCGTGGGTGGCGGCCACCGAGAGGAAGCCGTTGCCGCCGTGTGCGGCGACCGAACGCTGGCGGGCCGAGGCCAACGGGTCGTCGGGGCGGGGGAACGGGATCCGGTCGACGATCACCAGTTGCAGCGAGGATCCGGGCACGTCGACGCCCTGCCACAGCGACAGGGTGCCGAACAGGCAGGCCCGCTCCTCCTCGGCGAACCGGCGGACGAGCTGGCCGGTGGAGTCCTCCCCCTGGCACAGGATCGGGTGCTCCAGGCGTGCGCGCAGCTCCTCGGCGGCCCTCTGCGCGGCCCGCATGGAGGAGAACAGTCCGAGCGCACGGCCGTCGGCGGCCTCGATCAGCTCGGCGATCTCGTCCAGGTAGGCGTCGGCCAGACCGTCCCGGCCCGGCGGCGGCAGGTGGGTGGCCACGTAGAGAATGCCGCTGCGCGCGTGGTCGAAGGGCGAGCCGACGTCGAGCGCGCGCCAGCGGGGCTCGCCCGCGGCGCGGTGCGGTCCGTCGTCGTCGGGGTCGGGGGCCTGGTCCGGTGCGGGACCGGCCTTCCCGGCGGCGGCGCGCTCGGCGGCCTCCTCGGCGACCTCGCGGCCGAGGCCCCACTGGCGGGCCAGGGCGGAGAAGGAGCCGCCGAGGGTGAGGGTGGCCGAGGTGAGCACGACCGTTCGGTCGCCGAAGAGTTTCTCGCGGAGCAGTCCGCCCACCCCGAGCGGGGCCGCGTTGAGGGAGGGTGGCCGGGACGGGCTCCGGGTGAGCCAGACGACGTCGGTGCGGTCGCGCAGGGCCGGCTCGAAGGACTCCAGGACGCTCACGGCGGCGTCGTGGACCTCCCCGAGGGCGGACAGGGCCAGGCGGCGGTCGGAGGCGGTGTCGGGGTCGAGCTCCCCGGGGGAGGGACCGATGGCGCTGACACAGGCCGACGCCGCGTCGCGCACGGCGGCGACGGCGCCCGCGAGACCGTCGTCGATGTGGTCGAGACGGCCGTCGGGCACGTCGGCGAGCATCAGCCCGAGGCCGTCGGCGCACTCGGCGAGCCGCTCGCCGATCCCGGGTTCGACGAGGCGTCCGGCGCGTTTGGCGGCGGTGGTGACGGCGCGTTCGGTGAGGCTCTCGGTGGCCACGGAGGTGGCGCGGTCGACGAGCTCGTGCGCCTCGTCGATCATGATCGTGTCGTGCTCGGGCAGGATGTGGCGGCCCTGGGTCATGTCGATGGCGAGCATGGCGTGGTTGGTGACCACGACGTCGACGCCCTGGGCGGCCTCGCGGGCGAACTCGGCGAAGCACTCCTGGCCGAAGGCGCAGACCCGGGCGCCGACGCACTCGTTGCCGCCCACCGACACCTGGCGCCACGCGAGGTCGCTGACGCCGGGGGCGAGCTCGTCGCGGTCGCCGCTCACGGTGTCCTCGGCCCACTCGTGCAGTCGGGCGACCTGGCGGCCGAGCGAGGAGAGCTGGCGCGGGTCGAAGAGCTCGGCGTCCTCGGCCTCGTCGCCGGCGGCGTTGAGGCGGTTGCGGCACAGGTAGTTGCGGCGCCCCTTGAGGACCGCGAACGTGGGCTCGCGCGGCAGCAGCGGCGCGAGCGCGGCGGCCAGGCGCGGCAGGTCGCGGTCGATGAGCTGGTTCTGGAGCGCGATGGTGGCCGTGGAGACGACGACGGTGCTCTCCGCGGCCATCGCGTGTCTGATCGCGGGCACGAGATAGGCCAGGGACTTGCCGGTGCCGGTTCCGGCCTGGACCACGAGGTGCTCGCGCCGGTCGACCGCCTCGGCGACGGCGCCGGCCATGGTCGACTGGCCCTCGCGGGGGCTGCCGCCCAGGGCGTCGACGGCCGCGTCGAGCAGGGTGGGAACGTCGGGAAGATCTGCCACGGCTCGACAGTACCGGCCGCGGGCGACAGGCGGAGCGTCGTCCACAGGCCCCGTCGCCCGGGCCGGTGGACGGGCCCGGGCGGCGCCGGGTCCACGGGGATCCTCGCCGACGCCTCCTCGGACGGGACCACGCCGGTCTCCCTTCCCGGGGCGACTGTGCCGTCGCGGTCCTCCGCCGGCGGGAGGGCGGCGGTCGCGGCTCGGAAGGGAGTCTCGGGAAGCGCTCAGCGCAGCCCGGCGAACAGGCGGCCGATCTCCGTCTCCGCGCTCAGCACGGTCGGCAGGAGTTCGGACTCGATCCAGTCGCGCTCGCCCGGCCCGACCGTACGCGCGCGGGGCCCGAGGTCCTCGGCGAGCGCGGTCAGGCCCGTGCGGATGCGGCGGATCCGCGCCAGGTCCGGGGAGTCGGCGGGCTCGCTCAGGGTGTGGACGGCGAGGAGGGCGTAGCTCTCGGACAGGACCTCGTCGATCTTGTCGATCACCGCGACGCGGACCACCTGGCCCCACTCGGCGGGGGTGAACGGCTGGCCTCCGGACCGGGGGGCGACCGGAGCGGAGGCGGCGGGCGCGGGCGCGCAGCGGGGGCAGGGGATGGGCGCGACCGTATCGGCGCGGCGGAGGAAAGCGGGAAGGGGGATCAGGTTCCACAGACTGCGCATAGCACCCCGAATGTGTTGAGTATGGGGATTTGTCTGTTTGGACGCGTGCGACGCCGACCCGGTTCCTCGGCCGGCCGATCCGCCCGCCGCTGAATCTAGGACAGAAAGTGACCTCGACGGGTTCTAGAGTCGGGCGGACCGAGCACGACACGACGAAAAGGGCGACACGATGACCCGACCCGCTCCGACGCCCCGCGGCGCCACGCCCGCGGCCGAGCGCAAACTCGCACCCGACCTGGCACGGGGGGCGATGCTGCTGCTGATCGCCATGGCCTACGCCGGGGTGTACGCGGGGGTGTCCTTCGGCGCCGCGGCCGAGCAGTCCTCACCCCTGGACGACGCGTCGCGGTTCCTGACCGTGCTCGTCCTGGACAACCGCGCCTTCCCGATGTTCGCGATCCTCTACGGCTACGGCATGGGCTGGCTCGTCGCCCGTCAGCTCAACGCCGGGACCGGCGAACGCGAGGCGCGGCGACTGATGCGGCGGCGCAGCCTCTACCTCCTGCTGTTCGGCTCGGTGCACGCGTTCCTGGTCTTCCCCGGGGAGATCCTCGCCTCCTACGGCCTGGCCGGGCTGGTCCTGGGCTGGCTGCTGTTCCGCTCCGACCGCGCGATCACCCGCGCGGTCGCGGTCCTGGCCCCGGTCTACGCGGTGACGGTGACCCTGGGCATGCTCGCGGTCGCGTCCGGCGGGCAGGGCGAGGACGCCGCGCAGTGGGGACTGCCGGGCTACACCACGGCGGACGACTGGACGGCCCGGCTGTCCGGGGTGCCGTTCACCCCGCTGTTCATCGCGTTCGCCTACCCGCTGCTGCTGCTCGTGGTGCTCGGCTTCTGGGCCGGTCGTCGCAGGCTCCTGGACGATCCCGGGGCGCACCGTGCGCTGCTGGCCCGTGTCGCCGTGGTCGGCGTCACGGTCTCCGTGCTGGGGGCGTTGCCCGCCGCCCTGGTCACCGTGGGCGTCCTGTCCCCGGGCGCGGCGTCCACCGGACTGGTGCTGGCGCTCCAGGTGCTCACCGGCGTCTTCGGCGGGGCCGGATACGCGGCGGTGTTCGGTCTGCTCGGCCTGCGGTGGAGTGATCGGCGGGGTCCGGTCGTCAGGGCGGTCGCCGCCGTGGGGCAGCGGTCGCTGACCTTCTACCTGGCCAATTCGGTGCTGGTGGCGGTGGTCCTGCATCCGGACCTGGGCGGGCTGGGCACGCGGGTCGGCGCCTTCGGTGCGCTGTGCACGGCGTTCGCGGTGTGGCTGCTCGCCGTCGGCGTCGCGGCGTGGATGGACCGCACCGGCCGCCGGGGGCCGGTGGACGCACTCCTTCGTGCGCTCGTCCACCGGGGCACCGCGAGGTAGCACCGCGGAGGCGTCGGCGGGGCCGTGCGGCGCCACGGGACCGGCGGTTCCCCCACCCGCATCGGTGCGCGGTCCGGCGTCCACACCCGGAACGGTCGGTCCGCCCGGTTCGCCCGGACGGACCGACCGTTCCTCGGTCGCTCCGGCGTCGCCGCCCAGAGGTTACAGGTTGACCTCGGTGCCGCCGATGGTCACCACGAGGCGGCCGTCGGAGTCGAAGCGCCAGTCCAGGGACCCGGAGTACTGGGAGCACCGGGAACCGTTGGAACCCTCCCAGAACTGGTTCGAGCCATCGGCGTCACCCTGGTACCGGTCGGTCGAACCGCCGTCGCAGGAGGTGTTGCCGCGAAACACCGACGAGCCGCCGTCGAACTGGAAGTTGCGCTCCCCGTTGCCGACGCCCAGGTTGTCCGAGACCGTCATGCTGCCGGGGTTCGAGTTGTAGGTGAACCCGTGTTTGCCGTTCCCGAAGGCGATGCTGTGGTGGATGCGGTGGTCCACCTCGATGCCCGAACCGCCGAGCTTGAACCCGTTGCGGTCGCCGTTCGAGTGCTGGGAGCCGTCCGAGAGCGAGCCGTTGCCCAACGCCAGCGAGTGTTCGATGGTCACCTCGCCGATCGGGCCCGTGTCCGACTTGGCGAACAGGTCGTAGCCGTCGTCGATGTTGTTGTACGCCACGGTGTACCGGAACACGTTCCCCTCCCCGACGGTGAGCTTGGGGGCGAACCCGTCGGCGTCCTCACCGTCGGAGTCGGCGTTGTCGTGCGAGACCGAACTGACGATCAGGTTGTTCGAGGGCCATTCCGACCGGGGAGCCCCAGCGGTGTACCGCGAGAGTTGCAGCCCGCTGTCGTGGTTGTACCGGGTGGTCACCCGCTCGATGACGTTGTCGTTGCCGCCCAGCAGGATTCCGTTGTCTCCGGCGTGCTCGACGATGACGCCGTTGACGTGCCACCAGTCGCCGCCGATGGCGAGTCCCCGGTTGGACGAGTCCTCGCTCTGGGCCGAGAAGTTCAGCACGGGGGTCTCACCCGGGTAGGCGAACAGCTCGTTGCGGTCCCCCGACAGGCCGTCGTTCCCGGGCTCGATGTGAACCGTCTCGGAGAGGTCGTAGGTACCGCCGCGCAGGTAGATCGTCCCGCCGGGCTCGATTCGGTCGATCGCCGAGGTGAGCGTCGTCGGGTCGGACTCGGTGCCGGAGGCGCCGTCGCTTCCGCCCGGAGCCGCGAAGAGCTCGTCGCCCGAGGGCTGGGGCGTGTCGCCTCCGCCGGACGGCGGGGTGTCGCCTCCCCCGCCGGTCGGCGAAGCGGCGTAGGTCTCGAACTCGGCGACGCGGGGGGTGCCGTTCGAGCCGGTGATCTCGAAGTCGATCTTGCGCACCGCCGTCGGGGCGAAGGTGATCACACCCGCTCCGCTGCCGGTGGCCAGGACGTCGCCGGTGCCGTGGTCGACGACCCGCCAGGAGCCGATGTCGCCTTCGGCCCCGGCCGCCTCGCGGATGTTGATCGCGGACACCGTGGTGTCGGAGCCCCACTTGACCGAGATGCGACCGGTCGAGCCGCTCGGCGACCAGTAGGTGCCCATGTCGCCGTCGACGACGTTGCCGTAGCTGGTCCCGGAGGCCTTGCTGGAGCCGTCGGCGCCGGCCCCGATGCTGAGGTTGGTCCCGTCGGGGGGGTCGGTCGGGTCCGGGTCGGTCGGGTCCGGGTCGGTGGGGTCCGGGTCGGTGGGGTTCTGTGCCTCGCAGTCGCCGTCCGAGACCCGGTTGCCCTGGTCCGCGCCCGCGATCTGCTCCAGCACCTCCGGCACGCAGCCGGCGTCGTCGAGCTCGTACGCGTACGGGATGCTCACCGTCGTGTTGGACCGCGGGTCGGGTCCGGCGGGGTGGTTCTCGTCGCCCTCGCCGGACCAGGTCACGTTGTCGAAGACGTTGCCGCTGACCTCCCAGGAGCCCCTCTCGTTGGTGTAGAAGGTGCCCAGGACGTCCTTGGAGTCCTCGAAGTAGTTGTTCTCCACCTTCGCGTTGGCCCCGGCGCGGGAGTTGATGCCGGACTCCCGGAGCCCCACGTAGTGGTTGTTGTACATGTGCGCGGTGGCGCCGCGCAGCAGGGGGGCTCGGGAGTCGATGTTCTCGTACAGGTTGTGGTGGTACGTGATGAAGTCGTTGGAGCGGTCGCTCTCGCTGGACCCGACCAGGCCGCCGCGGCCGGAGTCGCGCAGGACGCTGTGGGAGAGGGTGACGTACTGGGTGTTGTTCTTCAGGTCGAAGAGGCCGTCGTAGCCCTCCGACTCCCCGCCCGACGCCTCCAGGGTGACGTGGTCGACCCAGATGTTGCGGACGTCGCTCTCCATCCCGATGGCGTCACCGCCGTTGGACGTGGGCGAGCCGGACTTCCTGACGTTCCGGACGGTCACGTTCTGGATGATGATGTTGTGGGACTCGCGGATGTGGATGCCCAGCTGGTCGAACACGGCTCCGCTGCCGGTGCCGACGATCGTGACGTTGCTGATCCTCTTGAGCTCGATCACGTCGTCGGCGGTGTCGCAGCCGTCGCCCGACACCTTGGAGGTGTTGCCGTGGTCGATGGTTCCTTCCACCTCGATGATGATCGGGGTGCTGGTGCTGGGCCGGTTGCACAGGGCCTCGTGGATCTGCGTCCCGGTCGTGGCACGAACCGTCTGTCCGCCCGCGCCACCGGTGGTCCCGCCGTTCTGGGTCGCGTAGCCCGTGGCTTCTCCGGTCTGCGCCGACGCCGAGGCCGTCGGCAGTGACAGACCCGCCGCCACCAGGGCCGCGGCGGTCAGCGTCGACATGAGCCGACGCGCCATTGATCGTCTCACTACTCACCCTTCGTCGTAGGGCATGGGAATGAGCATGCTCATTCCGAGCGTAGAGAAAGCGCTTTCCGCGTCAAGGGGGGTTAGTGGAACCATTGAGGGGAGGGCCGAGGACCCCGATCGCCCTCCACCCCGGTGTCCTGCGGAATCACCGGTCTGCGCCGCCGACGCAGGCATCGATATTTTCCGATCGCGCGACCGTCCGGCCCGCCCCGCCGACCCGGCGGAGCGGACCCCGGCGCCCGAGCGGGGCAAACCTGCACTCTGACGAAGCGGCAAGGGCTTTCCCGCCCGGCGGTCCACCACACGGCCGCTTCCGGGGGTCGCCCCCGGGGAAACACGAAGGACGACCCGGCGAGCGCGGTCACGCGCGAGCAGGGCCGCCCCGAGTCCGTCCGGGGGTCCGGGGGTCGCCCCCCGGGAAACACGAAGGACGACCCGGCGAGCGCGGTCACGCGCGAGCAGGGTCGCCCTAAGTCCGTGGAGCTATGGGGATTCGAACCCCAGACCTCCTCCATGCCATGGAGGCGCGCTACCAACTGCGCCATAGCCCCTGGTGATGCAACGGTGAAGAGTCTACCGGACAGGGAGGGGTGGACCGACCCGGCGAGCACGGTCACGCGCGAGCAGGGCCGCCCCGAGTCCGTCCGGGGGTCTGGGGGTCGCCCCCCGGGAAACACGACGGACGACCCGGCGAGGCGGCCGAAGGCCCCCGAGCAGGGTCGTCCCGAGTCCGTGGACCCTGGGCAAGCCAACTACAACCCACGAGGCGCAGCCTCGCGTTGCAAGAGAGGCCCCCACTCACCTCACCGATCTGCGCGACCTCAGCCGCAGGGGGGTACCTCGGGGGGTTCGGGGGGTCTCCCCCCGGTAAACGCGACGGACGACCCGGCGAGGCGGCCGAAGGCCCCCGAGCAGGGTCGTCCCGAGTCCGTGGAGCTATGGGGATTCGAACCCCAGACCTCCTCCATGCCATGGAGGCGCGCTACCAACTGCGCCATAGCCCCTGGTGTGCCGGGCGGTTCCCCCGCTCGGCGTTGGGAACACTCTACCGGAGTCCGGGAGCGGGTCGAGCCATCGCCCGGCCCTGAGCGGGGAGTACTCCCGGCCGGAGCCGAATACCCTGGAGTGGTGCCCGAATCGAAGCTTGAAATCCAGATGCTCCACGATCGCCTGTTGGTGAGGGCGGTCCCGGACAAGAGCGAGCGGCGCAGCAGCGCCGGTCTGGTCATCCCGGACACGGTGAAGCTGGCGACCAGGCTCGCGTGGGGCGAGGTCTGCGGCGCCGGCACCGGCGCCCGCCACGTCAAGACGGGCGACCGTGTGCTGTTCGACCCGGAGGACCAGGGTGAGGTCGAACTGAACGGCGAGCGCTACGTCATCCTGCGCGAACGCGACGTGCACGCGGTGGCCAACGAGTCCCCCGAGCGCGGGACCGGCCTCTACCTCTGACCCGTCCCGGTCAGACCCGCCTGTCGTCGGACACTGCCTTGACCAGGGACAGCAAGCACATGTTGAGCGCCTCGAAGGCCGGAACGCGGGCCACGTTGGCGTAGACCGCTCCGGCGTACAACCCCGACCACAGCAACTGCTGAGCCCACAGGGGCGTGATCCTGGGATCGATCGTGCCGTCCTCGTGTCCTCGTTCGATGAGGTCGAAGAGGGCGAGGTCCGCGGGACCGCTCTCGCTCTCGCACTCGGCCGACTCCTGCGTGGCGTCCTGGTCTCCGAAGGCGGCCAGGATCCCCTTGCGCACCCCGAAGTACTCCGCGACCAGCCGGGAGAAGGCCTCGATGGCGGTGCCCTCGGTGGTGCGCGCCCGCTCGGTGGCCTCGTTGACCAGCTCCTCGACGTACTCCCCCAGAGCGAACTTGAGGTCGGAGCGCTCGGGGAAGTAGCGCTGCAGTGTGCTCCGCGCCACCCCCGCGGTTCTGGCCACCTCGGACAGCGGCGCCGAGGAGTTGTCCCCCAGGACCTCGATCGCCGCTTCGAGGATCGCCCGGCGGGTGCGCGCGCGCGTCCTCGTCTCGTCCATCGCAGATGCCCTGTTCTCCATGCCCACCATCCTAGACCGATGGGTATTCATTTGACGAGAATCGGTCATGTATGACCTAATTTAGAGCATGACTGCTCAACTAACGGACTCTGATGCCCGCACGTCGGATGAGGGCGAACCCCGATTCGCCCAGTTACGCGTGCTCTGGTCGTTCGTGCACCCGCACCGGGGCACACTCGTCCTCGGCCTGATCCTGGCGCTCTTCGGCTCGGCCCTGGAACTGGCCAGCCCCATGGTCATCAAGCTGGTCCTGGACACCGTGGCCGACGCGGGGGACCTGGCCATGCCGATCGCCCTCCTCCTCGGCCTGTTCCTGGTGGGGGCGGTCCTGGGCCTGTGGCACTGGATCGTCCTCGGCACGATGGCCGAGCGGATCGTCCTGGACGCACGGACCTCGATCGTCCAGCGCTACCTCCGCGCCGCGCTGCTGCCGCTGACCAGGCGGCCCCCCGGCGAACTGGTCACCCGCGTGACCTCCGACACCGTGCTCCTCAACGAGGCCGTCGGGCGCAGTCTGGTCGCCCTCGTCAACGGGACGGTGCTGCTGGTCGGAACGCTCGTCATGATGGCCCTGCTCGACCCGGTGCTGCTGGGCACCACCGTCGTCGCCGTCATCGTCGTGGCCGCGCTCTTCCTGACCCTGATGCCCGGCATCGCCCGGCACGAGGAACGCGCCCAGGCCGCGCTCGGATCCATGGGCGGCGTCCTGGAGGGCGCCCTGCGCGCGATGCGCACGGTCAAGGTGAGCCGTGCGGAGGAACGGATCGGCGCCCGCGTCGTGCGCGACGCCGAGGAATCGGCCCGGCACAGCGTCCGCGGGGTGCGCCGCCAGGCCGTCGCGTTGACGGTCGCCTTCAGCGGCGTGCAACTCGCGATCATCGCCATCCTCGGGTTGGGCGCCGTGCGCGCCACCGACGGGGCGATCGAGGTCTCGACCCTGGTCGCCTTCCTGCTCTACGCGTTCGCCCTGATGGGCCCCGTGACGGAGCTCTCCCAGAGCGTCACGGCCCTCCAGTCGGGCGTCGCCGCGGCACGCCGGATCCGCGAGGTGACCGGCATCCCGCTCGAACCGGGCGCGGACACCCCGGTGAAGGCGTCCGCGGGCCCCGGGGTCCCCGGCGACGCGATCCTCGAACTGCGCGGGGTGACCGCCCGCTACGCGCCCGGTACGCGGGCGGCGCTCGACGCGGTGGACATCGCGGTGCCGCGGCGCGGGCACACCGCGATCGTCGGCCCGTCGGGCGCGGGCAAGACCACCGTCTTCTCCCTTCTGCTGCGCTTCCTGGAGCCCGAGGGCGGCCGGATCCTGCTCGACGGCCGACCGTACTCCGAGCTGAGCCCGGCCCAGGTGCGCGAGCGCTTCGCCTACGTGGAGCAGGACACCCCGGTGGTGCCCGGGACCCTGCGCGAGAACCTCGTGTTCGGCCGCCCGGACGCGGACGAGGCCGACATCCGGCGGGTGCTGCACGAGGTGCGGCTGGCGGACCGGGTCGACGCCCTGGAGGAGGGACTGGACACCCCGCTGGACGCGACCTCGTTCTCCGGCGGCGAGCGCCAGCGCGTCGCCCTCGCCCGTGCCCTGCTGTGCTCGGCGGACGTGCTGCTGCTGGACGAGGCGACCTCGCAGGTGGACGCGATCACCGAGGCGGCCGTCACCGACAGCGTGCGCCGCCACGCCGACCGGGCCGCGGTGGTGACCATCGCGCACCGGCTGTCGACGGTGATCGGGGCCGACCGCATCATCGTCATGGAGGACGGCCGTGTGCGGGCCCAGGGCACCCACCGCGGACTGCTGGCGGACGACGCGCTGTACCGCGAACTGGTCGCGGCGCTGCGCATCGCCGAGGTGCCGGAGTCCGACCCCGGCGTGCCCGAGGCCGCGCCGGCCGGGTGACGGCGTGCCGTCC
This sequence comes from Nocardiopsis sp. NPDC050513, assembly GCF_044457925.1. Taxonomy (NCBI): domain Bacteria; kingdom Bacillati; phylum Actinomycetota; class Actinomycetes; order Streptosporangiales; family Nocardiopsidaceae; genus Nocardiopsis; species Nocardiopsis sp. NPDC050513. The sequence continues at coordinate 277,424 of NZ_JBITHK010000008.1, forward strand.
CCGGAGGCCGCCCGGGAACGGGTGGGCCCCGGGGACGGCGGGGCCGCTCCCGGGGTCCGCCCGTCGCCTCCGCCTACCCCTTGACGGCGCCCGAGGTCAGGCCCGCGACGATCCGCCGTTGCAGCACCAGGGCGAAGAGGATGAGCGGGATCGAGACCAGCACGGAGGCCGCCATGATCTGCCCGATCGGGTTCTCGTAGCCGACCCGTTCGAAGGTGCCCACGAACACCGGGACGGTCTGGACGTTGAGGTCGTTCGGGGCGAACGAGAAGGCCAGCAGGAACTCGTTGGTGGCGTAGACGAAGGTGAGGATCGCCGCCGCGCCGACCCCGGGCGCGGCCAGCGGCGCGACCACCCGCAGGAAGGTCTGGAACGGGGTGGCTCCGTCGACCTTCGCCGACTCCTCGATCTCCCTGGGGATGCCGGAGAAGAAGGTGGTGAGGATGAAGACGGACAGCGGGAGGGTCAGCGCCACGTACGGGATCACCATGCCCGCGTAGCTGTTGAGCAGGTTGATCCCCGTCCACTGGTTGAACTGCAGATACATCTGGTACAGCGGGTTGACCAGCGCGACAGGCGGGAACAGCGTGGCGACCAGGGTCGCCGCCAGGATGACGAACTTGCCCGCCAGCGGGAGCCGGGCCAGCGCGTACCCCGCCAGGGAGGCGACCGGGATGCAGATCACCGTGGTGACGGCCGCCACGATCAACGAGTTGCGCAGTGCGAAGTGAAAGCCCTGGTCGATGACCTGCTGGTAGTTGTCCAGGCTGAAGGGCCCCTGGAGGATGTTCGGGTTGGTCAGCGCCACCGATCCCGTGCGCAGGCTGGTCATGGCCATCCACACGAACGGGAACAGGCACCAGCCCAGCACCAGGAGCAGCCCCAGCAGTTTGAACGCGGTGGCCACCGCCGGGGGCGTGCCCCGGCGCCGTCCGGTCCGCGCTCCCCGCGGGGCCGCCGTCTCGACCGTCATCGCGTCTCCCTCCGCACCGCGTCGCCGACCATGTGCCGCCCCATCCGGCTGATGAAGGCCAGTCCGACGAGCATGACCACGACGAACGTGACCGTGGACAGCGCGTTGGCGTACCCCAGCTGCGGGTCGGCGACCAGGAACCGCTGGGCGTACACCGACAGCGTCGCGATCGAGTTGGAGTACCCGGCGAACACGTAGGCGAAGTCGAACATGCGCAGCGCGTCCACCGTCCGGAAGAGCAGCGCGACCACGATCGCCGGACGGAGCAGCGGCAGGGTGATGTGCAGGAACCGCTGGACCGCGTTGGCGCCGTCGACCCTGGCGGCCTCGTAGTAGTCCTTGGGGATGGTCTGGAGTCCGGCCAGGAGGAGCAGGGCCACGAACGGCGCCGTCTTCCACACGTCGGCGCTGATGATGGCGACCATGGTCCACGCCGGGTCGCGCAGCCAGTTGATGTCCGTGCCGAGCACGGCGTTGACGAAGCCCGGGTTGCGGTCGAACATGTACCGCCACACCTGGGCCGCCACCGCGGTGGGGATCACCCAGGGCACCAGGATGACCGCCCGGGTCAGCCCCCGGCCGACGAACACCTGGTGCATGATCAGGGCGAACGCCATCCCGATGACGAACTCCAGCGCCACCGACGCCACGGTGAACACCAACGTGTTGCCCACGGCGTTGAAGAAGCCGGAGTCGCTGAGCACCCGGACGTAGTTGTCGACGCCGACGGGTTCCCGCCGGAACCCCCGGATCTCGTACAGGCTCATCCCGATCGCGTAGCAGACCGGGAAGAGCGCGATCACGGCCATGAAGGCGAACGACGGGGCGAGGAAGACCCGCCCCATCGCCCGCTCTCCCAGGCCCTGGCGTGTGCGGACGCTCGAGGTCGTGGCCATGGCCCTACTCTTGCTCGAGCGCGGCTTGGGCGGCCTCGTCGACGGCGGCCAACGCCTCGGCCGGGTCCCCCTGCCCGAGGTAGGCGGGGTGCAGGCTGTCCTGCATGGCCAGGGACAACGCGTTGTATCCCGGCACCGGCGGGCGCGCGTGCGCCTGGGCGAGGACCTCGCCGAGCAGCTCGAAGTTGGGGTCGTCGGCGCCCTCGTAGGCGCTGAGGAGGGTCGGCGGCAGACTGTTGTCGGCCAGGATCGCCTGGGCGTCGGCGTCGGTGGCGGCCCACAGAACGAACTCACGGGCCAGGTCGGGGGTGTCGCTGAGCGTGCTGACCGCGTTGTTGAGCCCGCCCAGCGCGCTGGTGGTGCCCTCGCCGGTGAAGGTGGGCAGCGGAGCCACCGCGAAGTTCCCGGCGACCGCGCTCTCCTCGTCGCCCTCGCCCTCCAGCAGCGGCACGGCGTAGGGCCAGTTGCGCATGTAGACGGCCTCGCCGGCCTGGAAGAGGGCGCGGGCGTCGTCCTCGACCATCGAGTCGAAGCCCTCGGCGTAGAAGCCGGTCTCGTAGGCCTCGGTCATGAAGTCCAGGGCGGTCTCCGCGGCGTCGCCCTCCAGGAAGGTGCTGGTCTCCTGGGCGTCGTCGAACAGCTCACCGCCCGCGGACCAGTACAACTCCAGGAAGTTGACGACGAAGCCCTCGTACTGGTCGCCCTGGCCGACGTAGGCGGAGATGCCCGCCTCCTCGGCGGCCGCGGTGCCGGTGTCGTAGAGCTCCTGCCAGGTGGTGGGGGGCCCGTCGACGAGGTCGGTGCGGTAGTAGAGGAGCGCGCCGTTGGAGGAGTAGGGCAGCGCGTACAGCTCCTCCTGCCACTGGGCGCTGTCGACCGCGCCGTCCAGGCTGCCGCCCTCGACCTCCGGGCGCAGCTCCTCCAGGCTGTCGATGTAGCCGAACTCGGCGAACTCGCCGGTCCAGATCACGTCGAGTCCGAGGACGTCGAACTCCCCCGCCTGGCTCTGCAGGTCCTGGAACAGGGCCTGGCGCTGCTCGTCGGCCGTGGGCGCCAGGAAGAAGATGTCGACCTGGCGGTCCGGGTTCTGCTCGTTCCACAGCCGGGCGACGTCCTCGTGGATCTGCCGGTCCGCTCCGGTGACCGCCCAGACGAACTGCGGGTCGTCGGACAGCCCGGCGGTGTCGCCCCCGGCGCCGTCGCCTCCTTCTCCCGGCGGTTCCCCGCACGCGGTGGCGAGGGCCAGGGCCAGTGCTCCGAATCCGGCGGCGCAGGTGCGGGCCGCCGACCCTCGGCGCCGTGCGATTACGGACATAGCACTCTCCTTTCGCGCCGACCGGGGTCGCGCGCGCAGTGTCGAGCTCGTCGTGGATCAGCCGACCGGCTGTGCGAAAACGATGCCATCAAGGATGTGACACAGTCAACAGTCCGATCGCGCATCCGTGCGCAATGGCCGCAGGGTCTGACATGGAGACGAACGACGGCATGAAAACGTTGCCATCAGCCCCGGAGTTCTCTACCGTTGACCCCATGTCCGACAAACCCGCGAGCATGCGCGACGTCGCCCAGCACGCGGGGGTCTCCCTGTCGACGGTCTCGCGGGTTCTGCGGGGCGCGCCAGGGGTCGCCCCGCAGGTGCGCCAACGTGTGCAGGACTCGGCCGACGCGTTGTCCTACGTCGTCTCCCGCAACGCGTCGGGACTGGTGACGGGGCGCACCGGCCGGGTGGCGGTGGTCGCTCCCACACTGCGTCCCTGGTTCTTCGGGGGTGTCCTGGCCGGGCTCGGCGACGCCCTGGGCGCGGCCGATCTCGACATGCTCGTCTACCAGGTCGGCGAGGTCCGTTCACGCCGTGGCTGGACGCGTGCGGTGCCGCTGCGCCGCAACGCCGACGCGGTGGTCACGGTGTCCATGGACCTGTCCGAGGAGGAGTGCCGCCGACTGGACGACGTCGGGGTGCCCGTCGTGCTCACCGGCCAGAGCGTGCCGGGGCGGGCCGGTGTCTTCATCGACGACCGGGCGGGCGCGGCGGCGGCCACGCGTCACCTGCTCAACCTGGGGCACAGCCGGATCGCCTACATCGGATCGCGGACTCCGGAGTGGTTCAGGGGCAGTGCCCGGGACCGGCTCGCCGGCCACAGGGCGGCCATGGCCGAGGCGGGCCTCGAACCGTGGAGCCTCGTCCGTTCCCCGGACCAGGAGGGCGGGGAGCTGGCCATGGGCGAACTGCTGTCGGCGGCCGAACCGCCCACGGCCGTCCTGGCCGAGTTCGACGGCATCGCGATGGGCGCCCACCGCACCCTGCGGCGGTCGGGCGTCCCGGTGCCCGGCGCCATCTCGCTCATGGGCTTCGACAACCACGACGCCGCCTCGGTCCTGGACCTGACGACCGTCGACCAGTCCCCGTACGACACGGGACTGACCGCGGGGCGGCTCGCGGTCGACATCCTGGCGGGCACGGCACGCCCCGACACGCACATCGAGATGCCCACCCAGATCATCCTGCGGCACTCCACAGCGGCTCCCAGGGGCGCGCGTGGGCTGTCCTCGTGAACGCACGCCCGAACACAGGGGGAACCCATGCAGCAGTGGTGGCGCGACGCGGTCCTCTACCAGGTCTACCCGCGCAGCTTCGCCGACTCCGACGGTGACGGGGTGGGCGACCTCCCCGGCATCACGGCCCGGATGGACCACATCCGCGACCTGGGCGCCGACGGAATCTGGCTGACGCCGTTCCACCCCTCGCCGTGGGCGGACGGCGGCTACGACGTCGCCGACTTCCGGGACGTGGACCCGCTGCTCGGGAACCTGGACGACTTCGACGCCCTGGTGGGCTCGGCACACGAGCGCGGCCTTCGGGTGGTGATCGACATCGTTCCCAACCACACGTCGGAGGCCCACCCGTGGTTCCGCGCGGCCCTGGCGGCCGGGCCCGGGTCGCCCGAGCGGGACCGGTACGTCTTCCGCGACGGCCGGGGGACGAACGGGGACCTGCCGCCGTCCAACTGGCGGTCGACCTTCGGCGGCCCGGCCTGGACCCGGGTGCCCGACGGACAGTGGTATCTGCACTTCTTCGCCCCCGAACAGCCCGATCTGAACTGGAACGACCCCGGAGTGCGCGACGAGTTCCGCGACATCCTGCGGTTCTGGAGCCGCCGCGGGGTGGACGGGTTCCGGATCGACGTCGCCTACGGGCTGGTCAAGGACCTGGACGATCCCCTGCGCGACCTGGTCCTGGTGGACGGCGGCCGGAACGAGGACATCGCCGCCAACCCCGACCACCCCCTCATGGACCGGCCCGGGGTCCACGAGGTCTACCGGGACTGGCGACGGGTGCTGGCGGAGTTCGACCCGCCCCCGACCACGGTCGGCGAGGTGTGGCTGCCCGCCGAGCGGCGGATCCGGTACACCCGTCCCGACGAACTGGACCAGACCTTCAACTTCGACTTCCTGCTCACGCCGTGGGACGCCGACGCCTACCGGCGCGTGATCGACGCCTCGATCGCCGACGCCGCCGCGGTGGGCACGGTGCCGACGTGGGTGACCAACAACCACGACCTGGTGCGGCGGGTGTCGCTCCTCGGTCTGCCCCCGGGCACCGACCTGCGCGCCTGGCTGCTCGCCGACGGCCGCGACCCGCTCCCCGACCTCGACCTGGGCGCCCGCAGGGCCCGGGCACTGGCCCTGCTGGCACTGGCGCTGCCCGGTTCGGCCTACCTGTACCAGGGCGAGGAGCTCGGGCTGCCCGAGGTCGCCGACCTGCCGCCCGACGCGCTGGAGGACCCGCGCTGGCGGCGCAGCGGCCACACCGACAAGGGCCGGGACGGTGCGCGGGTGCCGCTGCCGTGGACGCCGGACGGGCCGTCGTACGGGTTCGGGGAGGGCGGCTCGTGGCTGCCGCAGCCCGAGGGGTGGGGACGGTGGTCGGTCGAGGCCCAGCAGGGGGATCCGGACTCGACGCTGTCGCTGTACCGGCGGGCGTTGGCGCGGCGGGGCGATTTCGCCGCGGAGCCGGCCCTGGCCTGGGACCCGGACCTGAACCGCGGGGCCGTGCTGGCGTTCTGGCGCGGGCCGGAGGCGCTGGTGCTGGTCAACACCGGCCCCGACCCGGTGGATCTGCCGCGGGGCGAGGTGATGGTGGCCAGCACCGGCCTGGACCGGGCGCTGCCGGGCGACGGCGCCGTGTGGCTGCGCCGCCCTCGCGCGTGACGCCGGTGAGGGTTCCGGGCCGACCCCCCGTGGCTGGGCGGGGCGGGGGTGCTTTCCCCAGCCCCGTTCGGTGACCGCGGTGGGAGGGTTTGCGGTCGACCCCCTGGGGTCGACCGCCCGGGAACGGTGACCCTTGACCCCCTGCGGTGACCCGCACGGTCGAGCGTGCCCGAACCCCCGTGTGGTCGAACACCCAGGAACGGTGACCCTTGACCCCCTTCGGTGACCCTGGGCGCGCATGGTTTCCGTCCAACCCCCCTGTGGTTGGGCGGGCTGGGAGGGTGTAGACCCCCTTTCCGGTGACGGACGTGCGGACCGGTGTGGGGCTTGGGGCCGATGTTCCCTGGACCGTCCACCCCCCGCTCCTGGGGCCGGGGGTGTCATCACTTCGGAATCACGTTCCCACGTGGTGGCCGCCTTCTGCATATCTGTGGACCGTCCGGGGTGACGGTAGGTGAGGGACCTCGCCCTCCGGAACGAATTCGCTCCGCGAACACGCCCTCCGGACGAGCCACACCCCCCGTGGTGACCGGGGCAAGAAAACACCACACCCAACCCCCAGTGGACCCGAGAACCGGACCACCCAACCCCCCAGTGGTTGGCCCATGAGGGACGGTCACCCCCAACCCCGTGGAGTTGAGCTCCCGGGAATGGTGAACCTCGACCCCCTGGGGTGACCGTGGTGGGAGGGTTTGCGTCCTGCCCCCCTTCGGCGGCCGACGTCGCGCGCCCATCGGCCCGACCAGCCGCCTGTCTGACCCCCGGTCACCACAAGGCCACCCGACGGGGGTCCGTGCGGCTCGGGGATTGGACGGAATCCCCGACCGCCCCGGGCCGTCGAAGGGGGTTCACCCGCCCGGGCCCTGCATGCCGCTGACGAAGGTGTTGACGGTGAGTTCCATGTCCGCTCCCTGGTGGTGGCGCGTTCCGTTGACCGCACTCTTCCTACCGACGGTGGAGGACTCCTCCTCCGGTGACCGGGCCCTTGTGGCCTGCCACTCCTGGGAATATTCTATAGATCACTAGATTACTGGATAAAGGAGACACGCCATGTCCGGCCCGTCAGGAACCGCCCCCGCACCGCGCACCCCGAGGGACTACTGGGCCTGCCGCGCCTGCGGCGCCGTGTTCCCACCGGCGCCCAGCGCGCCGGACTCCTGCCCGATCTGCGTGGACGAGCGCCAGTACGTCCCGCCGACCGGACCCGACTTCGCCACCCGCGCCGCGCTCGCCGCCGAGGGATTCCGGGTCGTGACGCGTCCCGTCCAGGACCGCGTCACCGGGCTGGGCACGGAGCCCGGGATCGGCGTCGGGCACCGCGGCGTCCTCGTCGAGACCGAGGCCGGGAACCTCCTGTGGGACCCTCCGGTCTTCCTCGACGACGACGCCGTGGCCGAGGTGGAGCGGCTGGGCGGCGCCGCCGTCGTCGCCTCCAGCCACCCGCACATGTACGGCGCGGCCGTCGAGTGGGCCGAACTCCTCGACGCCGAGATCGTCCTGCCCGAGGCGGACGAGCCGTGGCTCCCGTGGCCCAGCGCGCGGGTGCGCCGGTGGAACGGCACCCTCGTCCCGCTGCCCGGCCTGACCCTCGTCCAGACGGGGGGCCACTTCCCCGGCAGCGCGGTCCTGCACCTGGCCGACGGCGCCGGCGCCCTCTTCACCGGGGACACCGTCATGGTCACCCCCGGCCGCGACCACGTGACCTTCCTGTACAGCGCGCCCAACCGGCTCCCGCTGCCCGAACGGCTCGTCCGCCGCGTCGTCGACGCCGTGCGCGACCTGGAGTTCGACACCATCCACGGCGGATGGTGGGACCTGAGCGTGCGCGCGAACGCCAAGGAGGTCCTCCTGCGCGACGCCGACCGGTACGTGTCCTTCCTGCGCGGCGACCTGCCGAAGTATGACTAGAGCATGACGGATTTCCCGGAAGCCGCGATCTACGAGCACCTCGCCCGGGTGGGCAAGGCGCTCGCCGCGCCGGTGCGGCTGCGACTGCTCGACCTGCTGGACCAGGGCGAGTGCACGGTCGAGGAGCTGGCGCGCCGAGGCGGGCTCCCCCTGAAGAACACCTCGGCCCACCTCCAGCAGCTGCGCGCGGCGGGTCTGGTGACGAGTCGGCGCGAGGGCACCCGCGTCCACTACGCGTTGCGGGACGACGAGGTGTCGGGGTTCCTGGGGCACTTCCAGGACTTCGCCGAACAGCGGATGGGCGACCTGAGAGCGGAGGTCGAGCGGCACCTGGGGCAGGAGGGCGGTTCGGGCGCGGTCACCGCCGGGGAACTGGCGGAGATGGTGGGGCGCGGCGAGGCGGTCGTGGTGGACCTGCGGTCGCCGCGGGAGTTCGCGCAGGGTCATGTGCCCGGCGCGGTCTCGGTCCCGTCTCGGGAGCTGGAGGACAGGATCGCCGAACTGCCTTGGGACACCACGGTCGTCGCGTACTGCCAGGGCCCCTACTGCGTGGTGTCGCCCCGCGCCGTCCGCCTCATCAACGCCACGGGCCGCCGCGCGCGCAGTCTGCGGGGCGGCTACGTCCGCTGGAGGCGCGAGCGGCGCACGGGCTGACCCGAAGTTGCCGTCAGCCCGCCCCGTCCTCCGGGACCTGTGGCGGACGAGACCGATGAAGCGTCCGCTGAGCTCCTCGTGGCGCACTTGGTCACGGAGTTCGGGGCCGGGACTCCCACGGCGAGGGTGTGCCGCCCTCTCATCCGCCCTGGGCCGGGGTCGTGCTCGGAACGCGGCCCGGACTGAAGGTGATCACCGGACGGTCCGTCACGTCATCGACGCGGATGGCGACGTTGACCTCGTAGACACGGGCGATGAGTTCCGGTGTCAGGACGTCGGCCGGGGGTCCGGCCGCGATGGCGCGACCGTCCTTGAGGACCAGGAGCGTGTCGCAGAACATCGCCGCGAGGTTCAGGTCATGGAGGGCCACGACCGTGGTGACCGGCAGTTCGGTGACGAGCTGGAGCAGGTCGAGCTGGTAACGGATGTCGAGATGGTTCGTGGGCTCGTCGAGGAGGAGTTCCCGGGGGCGTTGGGCCAGCGCGCGGGCGATGTGGACTCGTTGCCGCTCGCCGCCGGAGAGCCGGTGCCACAGCTCCCCCGCCTTGTGGACGAGCCCGGTCCGCTCCAGCGCGTCGGACACGGCCTCGGCGTCCGCCTCCCGGTTCCCACCGAAGGTACCCCGGTGGGGGATGCGCCCCAGGGCGACGATGTCACGGACGGTGATGTCCACGGCCGTGTCGGCGTGCTGGGTGACGGTGGCGATCGCGCGAGCCGCGTCCCGTCGGGAGAGGTCCGTGAGCGACGTGTCGTCGAGGATGACGGCGCCCGAGGTCGGCCGCACGGCGCCGGAGAGCAGTTTGATGAGGGAGGACTTGCCCGATCCGTTGGGGCCGAGCAGTCCGATGGTCTCACCGGGCCGCGGGCTCAGGGTGATCCCGTCGACGACGAGTCGACCGCCGCGGTTCCACGTGACCTCTCGGGTCCGGAGTGTCACAGGGTCCTCCTACGACGGAACATGATGGCGATGAACACGGGCACGCCGACCAGGGCGGTACCGACACCGACGGGTAGCGGAGACGGTGAGAAGGCGACACGCGACACCGCGTCGACCCACACCATGAAGACCGCTCCGGTCAGCGCGGTCACGGGCACGAGGCGGGCGTGGAGGGGCCCGGTGAGGAACCGGGCCGCGTGCGGGAGCACGAGGCCGACGAACCCGATGGCGCCGGCCACACTCACCATCGTCGCCGTGAGCAGCGCGGTGACGGTCATGAACGTGAAGCGCGCCCGCCGCACGGAGATCCCCAGTGAGGACGCGACCTCGTCGCCGAACGCGAACGCGTCCAGGACCGGGGCCCGCAGGAGGCAGAAGACCATCCCGGCGAGGACGACGAGGCCGCACAGCGCGACGTCGTTCCACCGCACCCCTTCGAGGGAGCCGAGCAGCCAGAACATCACGCCCCGGGTCTCGTCCGAGTCGGCGAAGGCGAAGATGACGAACGAGGTCAGCGCGGAGAACAACTGCGTCACCGCGATCCCGGCCAGGATCACCTTGTCGTTGCCGCCACCGCTCAGGCGCGCGATCAGCAGGACGACGGCGAAGGCCGCGATGGAGCCGATGAACGCACCGCCGGAGATCCCGAGCGCGGTTCCCCCGACCCCCAGGATCCCGACGACGACGGCACCGGTCGAGGCACCCGACGAGATCCCCAGGACGTACGGATCGGCCAGCGGGTTGCGCAGCAGTGACTGCAGGATCACTCCGCACAGACCCAACCCGGCACCGCAGGCCGCGGCCACCAGGGACCGGGGCAGGCGGTCCTGCCACACGATCGCGTCCTCCGACACCCGTACCGGGATGTCCGTGATCCCGAGGTGGTTGAGGACGATGTCGCGCACATTGACCAGGGACACGTCAGCCGGTCCCAGGGTGATCGCCACCCCGATCGACAGGAGCAGCAGCGCCAGCGCGCCCGCTCCGACGCCCAGGAACCGCAGCCGTGATCCGCCCGTAGACGGCTGGGAGGCGATGCTCTTCGGCCGGGAGGGGCTGAGCGTCACCGCGTCTCCTCGAAGGAGCGCAGTCCGTCGGCGAGGGCCTCCAGACCGTCGATCATCCGGACCGACGGGTTCAGCTCGGCTCCGTGCAGGGCGATGAACCGTTCCTCCTGGACCGCGGTGAGATCCCTGGTGACCGGATCGGTCTGCAGGAAGTCGATCTTCTCCTCCAGTTGGTCTCCCGGCCAGCGCTCGCGGCTCAGGTCCCCCAGGACGATGACATCAGGATCCCGTTCGACGAAGGCCTCCCAGGTCGTGGCTGGCCAGTCGTCATCGAGGTCGGCGAACGCGTTCGTGGCGCCCGCCTCGGTGGCCAGCAGGTTCGCCGACCCCAATCCTCCGGCGATGTAGGGCGTCCTCAGGTCCGCGAACCAGAACGCCAGGCTCGAATCCGAGGCGTCGACGCCGTCCAACGCCGCCTGACGGCGCTCCTCCAGATCGGAGATCAGTTCCTCGCCGCTGCTCTGGACGTCGAAGATCTGCGCCAGTTCGCGAATCTCCCGGTAGAGGGAGTCGACCGTCAACGGGTTCGTGCGGGTACCGCCGGCGTTGATGCTCGTCCCGCCATCGCAGTCCGTCGGTGACAGGTACGTTTCGATCCCCGTGTCGGCGAACCGGTTCCGCTCGGCCACCCCGCCCTGGGCGAAGTGGCGTCCGAACGACGCCGTCACGAAGTCGGGTTCGGTGCCCAGGACCACCTCGTAGGTCGGGGCCTCCTCCGCCAGCCGGGGCACCTGGTCGTTCGCTTCGGCGAGGTTCTCCCGCACGGGGTCGGTCCACGAGGCCGTCCCCACCATGCGGTCTTCCAGACCCAGGGACAGCAGGATCTCCGTCGATCCCTGGTCGAGGGACACGACCCGCTGCGGCGCGGCGTCGAACGTCACTTCCTGACCGCAGTTCTCCACGACCAGCGGATATGTCGTCTCTCCCTCACCGGCGACCGTTGCCTGCTCCGGAACGGGCTCGGACGCACCGCACCCCGTCAAAGCCGCCAGCAAGACAGACAAACCCACAGTAGCGAAATGTGCGCGCACTGCCACGATCGCCGACCCGCCCTTCTCGCCCTGACCCACCCACCCGGCGAGGCCACCTTCCTTGACGCGAGTTAGATTAGCCTAACCTTCACAAATGCTATACATCAGGCTCAGGTGGGGTATGGCACACCACGCGGCCTCCGGTAAAGAGAAGGGCCCACGCGGAAACCGCGTGGGCCCTTCGAGGCGTATCGGGGGTCCGGGGGTCTCCCCCCGGGAAACACGAAGGACGACCCGGCGAGCGCGGTCACGCGCGAGCAGGGTCGCCCTGAGTCCGTGGAGCTATGGGGATTCGAACCCCAGACCTCCTCCATGCCATGGAGGCGCGCTACCAACTGCGCCATAGCCCCGTGTGGGAGTCGTGGGGGCCACGGGCCCTCCGACTCCCAGAACGATAGCGGAATCCGGCGATTTCGTCGAAACGAATCCTCAGGCGTCGTCGCTGAGCACCACGGGCTCCGGAAGGTTCGCCGCGTTGTGCTCCATCAGCCGCCATCCTCCCCGCCGGGTCTGGAGCACCGACCAGCAGCAGTTGCTCAGCGGGCCGAGCACCTCCCGCTGCTCGTCGGAGATCCCCAGCATCCGGGCGATCCCGGCGCGCACGGCCGCGCCGTGGCTCACCACGACGAGCAGCCCGCCCGACGGCGTCCGGGCCAGCGCCCTGTCGACGGCCGCGACCATCCGGTCCCCGACCTCGGAGATGTGCTCGCCGTCGGGGATGTCCATCCGGGCGTGCCGTTCCGGCCAGCGCTCGGACAGCTCCTTGCCGGTCAGCCCCTCCCAGGAGCCGCCGTAGCGCTCGCGCAGCCCCTTGTCGTACTCGACGCCGACCCCGCAGGCGCGGCTGAGGTATCCGGCCGTGTCGGCCGCCCTGCGCAGGTCGGAGGCGACGATGACGTCGGGGTCGAGCCTGGCGAGCACCTTCCCCGCCCGTTCGGCCTGGGCGTGCCCGACGCGGTCGAGTCCGATGTCGGTCTGTCCCTGGAAGCGGTTCTCGACGTTCCAGGCCGTGCGGCCGTGCCGCCAGAACAGCACGCGGGGGGTCGTGTCGCTCACGTGGTGGTGTCTCTTCCCGTTCGGCGGCTACTGCTCGGGCGTGCGCTCGGCGCCGCGCGCGCTCTCGGGAAGGCCGATCTCGGGGCAGTCCTTCCACAGGCGCTCGAGGCCGTAGTACCCGCGCTCCTCCTCGTGCTGGATGTGCACGACGATCTCCGCGTAGTCGAGCAGCACCCAGCGGCCGTCCCGCTCGCCCTCGCGCCGGACCGGCTTGGCTCCGGCCTTGAGGCGGAGCTGGTCCTCGACCTCGTCGACGATCGCGCGGACCTGGCGGTCGTTGGGCGCCGAGCACAGCACGAAGGCGTCCGTGATGACGAGCTGGTCGCTGACGTCGTAGGCGATGATCTCCTGCGCGAGCTTGTCGGAGGCGGCCTCGGCCGCGACCCGGACCAGCTCCAGCGCCCTGTCGGTGGCTGTCACGTTGTGCTTGCTGCCTTTCAGCTCTCTCGGTAGAGCCCGGTCTTGTTGATGTAGCGGACGATGCCGTCGGGGACCAGGTACCAGATCGGTTCGCCCTTGCGGACCCGCTCGCGGCACTCGGTCGAGGAGATGGCCAGCGCGGGAACCTCCACCAGCGAGACCTTGCCCTCGGGCAGCCCGGTGTCACTGAGGTGGTGCCCGGGTCGGTTACAGCCTACGAAATGCGCGAGGTCGAACAGTTCGTCGACGTTGTGCCAGCTCAGAATGGCGCCGAGCGCGTCGGCTCCGGTGATGAAGTACAGCTCCACGTCGGGGCCGTAGGAGGCGCGCATCTCGCGCAGGGTGTCCAGCGTGTACGTGGGACCGGAGCGGTCGATCTCGATGCGGTCGACCCGGAACTGCGGGTTCTCGGCGGTGGCGATCACCGTCATGAGGTACCGGTCCTCGGAGGGGGTGACCGTGTCGGGGTCCTTCTGCCAGGGCTGGCCGGTGGGGACGAACACGACCTCGTCGAGGTCGAAGAGGTGCGCCACCTCACTGGCGGCGACGAGGTGCCCGTGGTGGATGGGGTCGAACGTGCCGCCCATGATGCCCACCTTGGTGGGGGCGGCTCCGGCCCGTCTGGGCGCGCCGGTCGCTTCGTTCGCCACTGTGCGCTCCGTTTCGCCGTGGTCGTGGTCGTTGCCGGGATCGGCCCACCGAGAGTAGCCGACGGGGTGTACCACTGACGGCGCTCGATCCCGGTTCGTCCTTCGCACTGGATCAACGAGCGGCGGCGCGGCAACCTTCCCGACCGTTCCCGAAGGATCCGCGAATCGCGTCATATCTCGATTGCCCCAAACCGTGGCCAAGCGCCGATCCGGCGCATAGCATGCCGGTATGGCGAACTCACCAGACCGCGTACGCGTCCGGCTCTCCGAGATCTCACCCCGTGCCTACGAGCACCCCGCCGACCGCGGCGCCCTGGTCGCGCTGCGCTCGCTGCGCGGGTTCGACGAGGTGTTCAAGCGCATGTCCGGGCTCTTCAACGAGCGGGCGCTGCGACTGATGTTCCTGTCCAGCGCGGTGCGCGTCGGACCGACCCAGTTCCCCCACGTGCACGACTACGTGCGCGACGCCGCCTACGTCCTCGACCTGGACGAGGTCCCCGAGCTCTACATCCAGATGAACCCCCGGCCCAACGCGATGGCGATCGGCAGCCAGAAGCCGTTCATCGTCATGACGACGGGCCTGTTCGACCTGCTCGACGCCGAGGAGCAGCGGTTCGTGATCGGCCACGAGGTCGGCCACATCCTCAGCGGCCACGCCGTGTACAGGACGATGCTGCTGGCCCTCATCCAGCTCGCCGCACGGGTGGCGTGGATCCCGCTGGGCTACATCGGCATCCGCGCCATCGTGGCCGCCCTGGAGGAGTGGTACCGCAAGTCCGAGCTCTCCTGCGACCGCGCGGGCGTCCTCGCCTGCCAGGACCCCGAGGCGGGCAAGCGCGCGCTGATGAAGATGGCGGGCGGCTCCGCCCTCGCCGAGATGAACCCCGACTCCTTCCTGGAGCAGGCCCGCGAGTACGAGCGGGGCGGCGACGCGCGCGACAGCCTCCTCAAGCTGCTCAGCCTCAGCGGCCAGACCCACCCGTTCGCGGTGGTGCGCCTGGCCGAGCTGCACCGGTGGGTGGAGAGCGGCGCCTACCAGCGCATCCTGGGCGGGGACTACCCGCGCCGCGCCTCGGACCGCGACGCGAGCGTCGGCCAGGAGGCCCGCAACGCCGCCAACCACTACAAGGAGGCGTGGGAGCGCTCGGAGGACCCGCTGCTGGGCACCCTGCGCGACGTCGCCGGGAGCGCGGCCAACGCGGGCGGGAAGCTCTTCGACACCGTCGCCGACCGCTGGCGCAACGGGTCCTCGCGGGACTCGTCCAGCTCGTCCTGACCGGAGCGGGTCAGGACCGTGCCAGGTGGTCGCGGACCACGCCCCAGACGGCGTGCCCGGGGTCGATGACCGCGAAGTGGTCGACCCCGGCCGCCTCCCGGTACTCGACCGCGTCCCCGGCCGCGCGCGCCGCCGCCACGTAGTCGCGGCTGTGCTCGACCGGCACGCGGTCGTCGGCGTCGCCGTGCACGACCAGCTGCGGCACGCCGTGCGGCACCCGGTGCAGGGGCGAGCTGGCCGCGTACAGCGCGGGATCCGCGTCGGGGCGCAGGAAGACGTCGGTGGCGCCCTCGCCGAGCCCGGCCTCGGCGCAGCGCCGCAGGTCGGTGACCGGTGCGAGCGCCACGACGGAGGTGACGAGCGTGTCCGCGGCGGTGAGCAGGGCCAGATGCCCGCCCGCCGAGTGGCCGATCGACACCACGCGCGAGGTGTCCAGCCGGCCGTCCTCACGGCGCGCGGTCTCCGCGAGCAGGTCCAGGGCGCTGACGACGTCGTCGCGGGTGTGCGGCCATCCGCCGCCGTCGGCGCCGGTGCGGCGGTACTCGACGTTCCACACGTCCCACCCGGCCGCGCTCAGGTCCTCGGCCAGCGGTTCCATGAGCCGCGCGTCGTGCCGGTCGCGCCACCATCCGCCGTGCAGCAGCACCGCGACGGGCGCGGGCCGGCCGGCGCCGCCGGCGGGCGCCCACCGGCGGACGGTCTGGCTGGGGTGGTCCCCGTAGGTCATGGTCCTCGGCACGGGCCTCTCCTCCTCGGGCGTCACGGGCCGGGCCGCCAGCGGCGGTGGCGGGTGGCGTCGGCTCCCGGGGAACGTAGCAGGTCGAGTCTGGGCCGGGGTCCGTCGGTACGGCCGTCGGGCGGTTTCCGGCTGCCCGCGCGGAAGGGGACGGGCCAGACGGCGCCGGGCCCCTCGTACCCCTGCTCGGCCGCCGCGTGCAGGGTCCAGTGCGGGTCGTACAGGTGGGGGCGGCCGAGCGCGCACAGGTCGGCGCGCCCGGCCAGGATCGTGGAGTTGACGTCGTCGTGGGAGGAGATCGCACCGACCGCGATGACGGGGATCCCGGTCTCCCTGCGGATCCGTTCGGCGAACGGCACCTGGTAGCTGCGGCCGTGGGCGGGCCGTTCGTCGGGGGTGACCTGGCCGGTGGAGACGTCGACGGCGTCGGCTCCGGCGTCGGCGAGGGCCCGCGCGACCTCGACGGCGTCGGCGGCGGTGGTGCCGCCCTCGACCCAGTCGGTGGCGGAGATCCGCACGGTGAGCGGTTTGCCGCCGGGCCACGCGGCGCGCACGGCGGTGAGCACCTCCAGCGGGTAGCGCAGACGGTCGGCGAGCGTGCCGCCGTAGGCGTCGGTGCGGCGGTTGGTGACCGGGGACAGGAAGCTGGACAGCAGGTACCCGTGGGCGCAGTGCAGTTCCAACAGGTCGAACCCGGCGCGGTCGGCGGCGCGCGCGGCGGCGACGAACTCGTCGCGGATCGCGGCCATGGCGGCGGTGTCGAGCTCGCGCGGCACCTGGTTGACGCCCTCGCGGTAGGGCACGGGCGAGGGCGCCACGACCGGCCAATTGCCGTCGGGCAACGGCTCGTCCATGCCCTCCCACATGCGGCGGGTGGAGCCCTTGCGTCCGGAGTGGCCGAGCTGGACGCCGATCCGGGCCCCCGTGTGGGCGTGCACGAAGTCGGTGACGCGCCGCCAGGCGGTCTCGTGCTCGGTCCGGTACAGGCCGGTGCAGCCCGGCGTGATGCGGCCCTCGGCGGACACGCACACCATCTCGGTCATGACGAGTCCCGCGCCGCCCAGCGCCCTGCCGCCGAGGTGGACCAGGTGGAAGTCCTGGGGGGTGCCGTCCACGGCGGAGTACACGTCCATGGCCGAGACCACCACGCGGTTGGCCAGTTCCAGGCCGCCCAGGCGGACGGGGTGGAACATGGGGGGCCGGGGCCGGTCGGCGCCGACGCGGCCGGCGAACCAGCGGTCGGCCTCGGCGACGAACTCGGGGTCGCGCAGGCGCAGGTTGTCGTAGGTGACCCTGCGGCTGCGGGTGAGCAGGTCGAAGGCGAACTGCACCGGCTCCTGGCCGACGTGGCGGCCGATCCCCTCGAACCACTCCATGCTGGCCTGGGCGGCGCGCTGGGCGCTGGCGACGACCGGGCGGCGTTCGGCCTCGTAGGCGGCCAGGGCGGCGGGCAGGGCCGGGTTCTCGCGCAGGCACGCGGCCAGGGCCAGGGCGTCCTCCATCGCGAGCTTGGTGCCCGAGCCGATGGAGAAGTGGGCGGTGTGCGCCGCGTCGCCGAGCAGTACGACGTTGCCGTGGCGCCAGGAGCGGTTGCGCACGGTGGTGAACCGCTGCCAGCGGGAGTTGTTGGGGAGCAGGCGGTGGCCGTCGAGGACGTCGGCGAAGAGCTCCGCGCAGCGGGCGATGCTGCCGGTGTCGCTGTGGCCGGGGCGGGGATCGCAGGCCCCGGCCAGGTCGGCGAACCCGGCCGCCCGCCACACGTCCTCGTGGGCCTCGACCAGGAAGGTGCTGGCCTCGGTGGAGTAGGGGTAGCAGTGCAGCTGCATCACACCGTGCGGCGTCTCCAGCACGTGGAACCGGAACGCGTCGAACACCCGGTCCGTGCCCAGCCACATGAACCGGTTGCGTCCGTGGTCGAGTGCGGTGCCGAAGGCGTCGGCGTACGCGGCGCGGGTCCTGCTGCGGACCCCGTCGGCCGCCACCACCAGGTCGTGGGCGGCGGCCAGGTCGGCGGCGGGCGGTGCGGGCGCGCCGGTGAGCACGCGTACGCCGAGGTCGGCGCAGCGTGCGCGCAGGATGCGCAGGAGGGCGCGGCGGCCGATCGCGGAGAATCCGTGGCCTCCGGAGGTGACGACGGCGCCGCGGTGGTGGACGTCGATGTCGTCCCAGCGGGCGGACTCCGCGGTCAGCGCGGCGTACACGGCCGGGTCGGCGTGTTCGATCCCGCCGAGGGTCTCGTCGGAGAACACCACCCCGAACCCGTAGGTGGCCTCGGCCGGATCGCGTTCGAACACGGTGATGTCGTGGTCGGGGTCGAGCTGTTTGGCCAGTGCGGCGAAGTACAGTCCGCCGGGGCCCGCCCCGACACACGCGATGCGCATGCGGTCCGCCTTCCTGTCGGTGAGGTGCCGGTGCCGGTCAGCGCTCGTCGCGCAGTCGGAACCGCTGGAGCTTGCCGGTCGCGGTGCGCGGCAGCCGCGCGCGGAACTCGATGGAGCGCGGGGTCTTGTACGGGGAGATGCGCGAGCGCACGTGCTCGCGGAGCCGCTCGGCGCGGTCGTCGTCGGGGGCGAGGCCGTCGCGCAGCACGACGTAGGCGCGCACGATCTGGCCCCGGTCGGGGTCGGGCACGCCCACGACCGCGGTCTCCTCCACGTCCGGGGAGGTGAGCAGGGCCTCCTCGACCTCGGCCGGGGCGACGTTGTACCCGGCGGTGACGATCATGTCGTCGCTGCGCGCCCGGTACCACAGGTAGCCGTCCGCGTCGCGCACGTAGGTGTCGCCGGTGAGGTTCCAGCCGTCGCGGACGTAGTCGCGCTGGCGGTCGTCGTCGAGGTACCGGCAGCCCACCGGGCCGCGCACGGCCAGGTGTCCGGGCTGGCCGTCGGGAACGGGGCGGCCGTCGTCGTCCAGGACGGCCGCGGCGAACCCGGGCACGGGCCGGCCGGTGGAGCCGGGGCGCGTGTGCTCGTCGGTGGAGGAGATGAATATGTGCAGCATCTCGGTGGCTCCGATCCCGTCGAGCATGCGCAGGCCGGTCGCCTCGTGCCAGGCGTGCCAGGTGGCGGCGGGCAGGTGCTCGCCCGCCGAGACGCAGCGCCGCAGCCGTGACAGGTCGTGCCCGTCCAGGCGGCCCAGCATGGCGCGGTAGGCGGTGGGCGCGGTGAACAGGACGGTGACGCCCCGCTCGGCGACCGCGTCGAGCAGGGTCTCGGGGCGCGGCCGTTCCAGCAGGACCGAGGAGGCGCCGGCCCGCAGGGGGAAGACCAGGAGTCCGCCGAGGCCGAAGGTGAAGCCCAACGGCGGGCTTCCGCAGAACACGTCGTCGGGGGTGGGCCGGAGCACGTGCGCGGAGTAGGTGTCGGCGATGGCGAGCACGTCGCGGTGGAAGTGGACACAGCCCTTCGGCGTGCCGGTGGTGCCGGAGGTGTAGGCGATCATGCAGGCGTCGTCGGCGGCCACGCGCACGGGCGCGAAGGCGGTCGGCGCGGCGGCGGCGCGGGCGGTGAGGTCCTCGGGCCCCGGCCCCCCGTAGGCGACCACGCGCGGGGTGGTGTCCATTCCGGCGGCGGCGGTGGCCAGGTCGTCGAGGCAGCGGGCGTCGCACAGGGCGTGCGTGACGCGGGCGGCGCGCATGATCGCGGCGAGTTCGTCCGCCCGCTGGACCGGCAGGACGGTGACGACCACTCCCCCGGCCCGCAGGACGCCCAGCCAGCAGGCGGCCAGCCACGGCGTGTTGGGACCGCGCAGCAGGACGCGCTGGCCCGGGACCAGGCCGGTCTCCTCGACCAGGACGCGCGCCACCTGGTTGGCCCGGTCGCGCAGGGCGCCGTAGGTGAGGGTCTCGCGTTCGCCGGCGAGGCACAGCCGGTCGGCGCCGTGCGCCGCGATGGTCCCGTCCAGCAGTTCCTCGGCGCAGTTGAGCCGGTCGGGGTAGCGGGGACCGGGCGGGTCGAGGACGAGCTCGGGCCACTGTTCGGGCGGCGGCAGGTGGTCGCGGGTGAAGGTGTCGGTGTGGCCGGTGGGTGAGAGGGTCGGCGGCATGGCGGGCCTCCGCGGTCGGGACCTATGGGGGGGACGGGGCGCCCGGCACCGGGGGCAGGTGGCGGGCGATGATCTGGCGCTGCACCTCCGAGGCGCCCTCGTAGACGCGGGGCGCGCGGACCTCCCGGTACAGGCGTTCCATGGGGTGGCCGCGTCGCAGTGCGCGCGCACCGTGCAGCTGCACCGCGGCGTCCACCACGTACTGGGCGGTCTCGGTGGCCAGCAGTTTGGCCATGGCGGCCTTGAGGGTGACCGCGTCGCCGCCGCTGTCGTACTCCTCGGCCGCCGCGTAGACGAGGAGGCGGGCCGCCTCCGTCCGGGTGGCCATCTCGGCCAGGGTGTGGGCGACGGTCTGGAGGCGGTCGAGCGGCGCGCCGAAGGCGTGGCGGTCGCGGGTGTGCTCCCGGGCGGCGGCCAGGGCGGCGTCGGCCATCCCGACCGCGAACGCGCCGACGCTGGGGCGGAACAGGTCCAGGGTGCGCATGGCGACGGCGAACCCCTCGTCGGGACGGCCGATCACGTCGTCCGGTCCGACGGGGACGCCGTCGAAGACCAGGTGGCCCAGGGCGTGGTCGGCGAGCATCTCCAGCGCGGATCCGGAGAGTCCGGGGCGGTCGGCGGGGACGAGGAAGGCGGTGACGCCCCGGGAGCGGGCGCCGGGGGTGGTGCGGGCGAAGACGGTGTAGACGTCGGCGTCGGGGGCGTTGGAGATCCACGTCTTCTCCCCGCGCAGGCGCCAGCCGTCGCCGACCGGTTCGGCGCGCAGGGCGAGGGCGGCGGCGTCGGAGCCCGCGCCGGGTTCGGTGAGGGCGAAGGCGGCCACGGCCTCCCCCGCGGCGACGGCGGGGAGCCAACGGCGGCGCTGGAGCTCGGTGCCGGACTGGAGGACGGGGTAGGCGCCCAACCCCTGGAGGGCGAGGGCGGTCTCGGCGTGGGTGTCCGCGCGGGCCAGGTGTTCGCGGAGCAGGCACAGGCGGATGGCGGGCGCCTCCCGGAGGGGGCCGTCGCCGTGGGTGCCCGGGAAGAGCGCGGGGAGCAGTCCGAGGCCGGCGAGGCGGCGGAGCAGGGGGCGGTCGACCCGGCCCGGCGCGGCGGGCGGGCCGGCGGACGGCTCCGCGGCGAGCGCGGCGGCGCACCCGCCCACCCAGCGGGCGAACTCCCGGTCGTCGTCGTTCAGTGCGAACCCCATGGGCGACCTCGGCTCTCGTGGTGATGCGGCCCACGATCCGAATGTACAGGGATCATGACGGTCGTCAAGAGTTCGCTATGAACTCGTACGCCGCTGCGCACACGTTCCCCTCGGAGACCGGGTGATGGGAGGAAGACGGGAGGAGGCGCTATCGTGTCAGCGTGACGGAGAACAGCGAGCGGACACACGCGGCGACGACGGGGGACGGGACCGACGACGTGCGGGTCAACCGGCGACCGCGCTCACTCATCGTGTCGTTCTTCGGCACCTACGCCCGCGACGTCGGCGGCTGGGTCGGTGTCGCCGACCTCATCGCGCTCATGGACGGCCTCGGGGTCGACGCGCCCTCCGTGCGCTCGGCGGTCTCCCGGCTCAAGCGGCGCGGTCTGCTCGCCTCCGAGCGCATCGGCGGCGTCGCCGGGTACCGCCTGTCCGACGAGGGGCACCGCGTCCTCGGCGAGGGTGACCAGCGCATCTTCGGCCACCGGGTCGCCCGGACCGACGACGGGTGGGTGCTCGTGGCCTTCTCCGTCCCCGAATCCGAACGCGACCGCCGCCATGCCCTGCGCACGGCGCTCACCCGGCTCGGTTTCGGCACCGCCACGGCCGGGGTGTGGATCGCCCCGGCGCACCTGACCGGCCAGGCCCGCCGCGTGCTCCGGGATCTGGGCGTGGAGGCGTACGTGGAGCTCTTCCACGCCGAGCACCTCGGGTTCGGCGATCCGGCCCAGGCCGTGGCGCGCTGGTGGGACCTGCCCGCGCTCCAGGACATGTACCGGCGGTTCCTGGGCGAGCACGAGCCGGTCCTGCGGGCGTGGCGGCGGGGCGGCCGAGCCGGAACGCCCGCACCGGGACCGGAGGCGTTCGCCGACCACCTGCGCGCCGTGGACGCCTGGCGGCGCATGCCCTACCTCGACCCCGGGCTGCCCCCCGAGCTGCTCCCGGACCGGTGGGCGGGCAGCAGGGCGGCACGGGTCTTCTTCGACCTGCACGCCCTGCTGCGCGGCCCCGGCCTGGAGTACGTCCGCTCCACCGTCAGGGGTTAGCGTCCCGCTCCGGGACCACCGCCACCCCGACCAGCTCGACCAGGGCGTCGGGGTCGTACAGCCCGGTCACGCCGAACAGGGCCATCGCCGGGTAGTGGCGGCCCATCCGGGCCCGGTAGGCGCGGCCGATGTCCCCGGCCGCGGCACGGTAGCCCGGCACGTCGGTGGTGTAGACGGCCAGGTTGACCAGGTGTTCGGGGGAGCCGCCCGCCGCGTCGAGGGCGGTCAGGACGTTGGCCAGGGCGACGTCGAACTGGGCGGCCAGCCCGTCGGCGGCCACCGTGCCGTCCGGGCCGGAGGCGATCTGCCCGGCCAGGTACACGGTCCGGCCCGCGACCGGGACCACGGCGTGGGAGAAGCCGGAGCCCGGCCCCAGCGCGGGAGGGTCGACCAGGGTGTGGGGTGTCGGGGGCGGGTGCGCGGCGTCCATCAGCGGCCCTTCCACTCGGGGTCGCGCCGGCCGGTGAACGCCGCGTGGAACTCGGCGTAGTCGGCGCTCTTCATCAGCAGTGCCTGGGTCATCGCCTCCAGCTCGACCGCTCCGGACAGGTTCATGTCCAGCTCGCGCGAGAGCAGCGCCTTGGTCTGGGCGTAGGCGAACGCGGGGCCCTCGGCCAGCCGCGTGGCCAGCGCCGACACCGCCGCGTCCAGTCCGTCGTCGTCGACGAGCTCGCTGACCAGGCCGTAGCGGTCGGCCTCCTCCGCGCCGACGGTGTCGCCGAGCATGAGGAGCGTGGTGGCGCGGCCGAGGCCCACCACGCGCGGGAGCAGGTAGGCGGCGCCCATGTCCGCCCCGGCCAGGCCGACCTTGGTGAACAGGAAGGCGAAGCGGGCCGAGCGCGCCACCACCCGGAAGTCGGCGGCCAGCGCCAGGACCGATCCGGCTCCGGCGGCGATGCCGTGCACGGCGGCGATGACCGGGACCGGGCACTCGCGCAGCGCCCGGACCACCTCGCCCGTCATCCGGGTGAAGGCGAGCAGGTCGTCGGGGTCCATGGCCAGGGTGCGCCCGATGATCTCGTGGACGTCGCCTCCCGAGCAGAACCCGCGGCCCCGGCCGCGCAGGACCAGGACTCGGGTGTCGCCCCGGTGGGGCAGTTCGACCACCAGGTCGCGCAGGTCGGCGTAGGCCTCGAAGGTGAGGGCGTTGAGCCGGTCGGGGCGGTCGAGGGTCACGGTGGCCACGCCGTCGGCGCGGTGGACGTCGAAGTGGTTCCAGTCCTCGGTCAGGGGGGCGGACGCGCGGAACGGACTCACCTGTGGATTCCTCCTCCGTCGATGGTCAGGGCCTGGCCGTTGACCGCGCGCGCCATCGGGCTGACGAAGTAGGACACGGCGGCGGCCACCTCCTCGGGTTCCAGGAGGCGCCCGAGCGGTGCCGCCGAGGCGAGGGCCGCCTCGGCCTGCGCGCGGTCGCGGCCGGTGCGTTCGACGATCCGGGCCACCGACCGCTCGGTCATGGGTCCGCGCACGAACGTGGGGCACACCGCGTTGCTGGTGACCCCGGTCCCGGCCACCTCGGCGGCCACGGCCCTGGCCAGCCCGATCATGGCGTGCTTGGACGCGGTGTAGGCGGCGGTGTAGCGGGCCCCGGCCAGGGCCGCGGTGGAGGCGACGAACACCAGTCGGCCGTGGTCGCGGTCGAGCATGCCGGGCAGCACCGCGCGGGTCATGAGGAAGGCCGAGGTGGCGTTGGTGCGCAGGTGGCTCTCCCACAGGTCGAGCCCGGTGCTGCGCAGGGGCGCGGTGGTCGCGGTTCCCGCGTTGTTGACCAGGACCGAGACGGGTCCGAGCGCCTCGGCGGTCGCGGAGACCGCGTTCTCGTCGGTGACGTCGCACACGCGGGAGGAGACGTCGAGCCCGTGCGCGCGGCTCTCCCGCTCCAGGGCGGCGAGCCGCCCGGAGTCCCGGCCGAGGGCGACCACCTCGAAGCCCTCGGCGGCGAGCGCGCACACGACCGCCCGTCCGATGCCGCCCGAACCACCGGTGACCACGACACGCCGCACGGAGTCAGCCATGCGTGGACTGTATCACCCGACTTTGACCGTCGTCAGTAGGACGATATATAGCCACGCTTCGGTACGAAGCACCCCGAAACCACCCCGCGCACGCGCGAGCGGCGCCGACGGACGTCGACGCCGCTCGGAGGTCCGTGCCGCACCCGGTCGGGCGCGCCCTCCTAGAAGGCGGGACCGGCGGCCATGGCCTCGTCGATCGTCTCGGCGCGGGCCTCCTCGACCTCCTCGACCAGCTCCTCCTCGTGGGCCTCGAACTCCTCGGCCACGGCGGCGGAGAGGGAGCGCAGCGCGACCTGCTCGGTCAGGATGTCACCGCGGACGCGGTTGTTGTCGCCGACCTGGGCGGTGGGCTGGTTGCCGGAGGTGCTCAGGTCGCCCCCGACGATGTTGTTGTCCACGTACACGCCGCCCGTCACGCCGGTGACGGTGAGGTCGCCGTCGACGTAGTTGAGCGACTCGCAGAAGCCCTCCTGCTCGCCCGCGCCCACGGCGACCGGGCCGCCTCCGCCGGAGTAGGTGGCCGCGCCCAGCACCTCGCTGTCGCACAGGATGCCGCCGCCGGCCGAGTCGGTGACGGACAGGTCGCCGCGCACGGCCGTGTCGAAGATGTCGACGTAGGCGGCGCCCGCGGCGGTGACCGCGCCGCCGACCCGCGAGCCGCTGACGTAGAGCTCGCCGATCTCGGTGCTGAGGCCCGCGACCGAGGAGTCCACGACGAAGACGAAGCCGTCGGTGTTGCCGCCCTCGGTCGGGACGGCGCTCACGCCGGCGCCGCCGGAGGTCTCCTCCAGGTGGGTGCCGAAGGAGCCGTTGTTGACGACGCTGTCGCCGAGGGAGGTGCCGGAGGCGTCGAAGTACCCGTCGCCCTGGACGGTCACCTCGCCGTCGATCTCGCCGCCGATGATGTGCAGGTTGGCGCCCTCCCGGACCGTGACGTCGCCCTGGATGACCGTGCCGTCCAGGTAGCAGCTCTCACCCTCGGGCACCGCCAGGTCGGTCGGCAGGGTGATCGCGCCGCCGTGGCCCGAGCAGAGGGTGATCAGGTCGGCCTGCGCGGGGGTCGCGACCAGCGCGGCCCCACCGACGGCGAGGCACGCGGTGGCGAGCGCGGCGGCCTTGCTCGGAAGCTTCATTCGGGGGTGTTCCTTTCGTCTGTGACCGTGGGGGCGGCGCTCCGGGTACTGGTGCGGGCGGAGCACCGGGACACACCCAGCGAACGTATCGAGACGTAGTCGCTTTGGGAATACTTCTGAGGCGAATAATCGCGTTTGTCTAGGTTGCTGCTGAGAAAACCGCACGAACACCAAGAGTTCACAGTGCCCTCGCGTGACGCATGTGCTGCGTGGTGCATTTGCGAAGTTTGTGCTCCTCAGAGACGCGCTGGGGGCCGCCCGGCGTACCCGGCGGCCCCCTACGCGAACGTGCGACGATTCCTACTTCAGATGTCCGTCCCCGGTCACCACGTACTTGGTCGACGTCATCTCCGTGAGCCCCATCGGCCCCCTGGCATGCAGCTTCTGGGTGGAGATGCCGATCTCCGCGCCGAAACCGAACTCGCCTCCGTCGGTGAAACGGGTGGAGGCGTTCACCATCACCGCGGCCGCGTCGACGCGGGACACGAAGTACCGGGAGGCGGACAGGGAGTCGGTGACGATGGCCTCGGTGTGCCGGGTGGAATACCGGCGGATGTGCGCGAGGGCGTCGTCGATCGTCGGGACCACCCGCACCGCCAGGTCCATCGACAGGTACTCCGTGGCCCAGTCCTCCTCCGTGGCCTCGACCACGGTCGCGGACGTCCCGCTCTCCCCGGCGGCCGCCAGCACCCGGGCGTCGCCGTGCACCGTGACGCCGGCCTCGGCGAGGGAGTCCAGCACGCGCGGCAGGTACGCGTCGGCGACCGCCTCGTGCACCAGCAGGGTCTCGGCCGAGTTGCACACCGAGCAGCGCTGCGCCTTGGCGTTGGTGGCGATGGCGACCGCCTTGTCGAGGTCCGCGGCCTCGTCCACGTACACGTGGCACAGCCCCTCCCCGGTCTCGATCACCGGGACCGTGGAATCACGCACGACCGCCTGGATGAGCGAGCGGCCGCCGCGCGGGATCAGCACGTCGACCAGTCCGCGCGCCCGCATGAGCGCGGTGGAGGACTCGCGGGTGCGGCCGGGCACCAACTGGACCGCGTCGACCGGGACGCCGGTCCCCTCCAGCGCGTCGCGCAGCACCGCGACGATGGCGGTGTTGGAGGCGTAGGCGGAGGAGGAACCGCGCAGCAGGGCGGCGTTGCCGCTCTTCAGGCAGAGTGCGGCGGCGTCGACCGTGACGTTGGGCCGTCCCTCGTAGATGATTCCGATGACTCCGAGCGGCACCCGGATCTGGCGCAGGTCCAGCCCGTTGGGCAGGACCCCGCCGCGCACCGACTCGCCGACCGGGTCGGGCAGCTCGACGATGTGGCGCACGGCGTCGGCGATGGCCTCGATCCGCTGCGGCGTCAGCGTGAGGCGGTCGATCATGGCCGGGGAGGTCCCCTCGGCGCGGGCGCGCTCCACGTCCTCGGCGTTGGCGGCGGTGATCTCGTCGCCGCGCTTGACGAGGGCGTCGGCGACGGCGAGGAGTGCGGCGTCCTTGACGGCCCGGCTGAGCGGGGCGAGGTCGACCGCCGCGTTCCCGGCGCGTTCGGCTACCGCGTGGACCTCGCGCTCGATGTCACTCATGGGTGTTCTCTCTTGTCCTCGGGAGGCAGCCCCGGCACTCCGGTCGCGCCGTGGGCGGGACCGGCACCGGGGTTGTTGGTCTCCAGGGTATATGCGCCACCTCACCCGGCGCCCGCGGCGCCACGCGTCGCCGCACACCAGCGCGACTTCCGTTCGAAGTGACGGCCGAGGGTCATTCCATTTCTGCCGTGTTACCTGATGGGTATTGAAAGTTCATGTGACTAACGTCACAGGTCCAACAATGATCTTGAACCGTTCCTGGAACCGCCTCCGACAAGATGGGATAACTATACGCATTCGTATGGTCACGAAGAAAGAGACTTCCTTCTGGCCGCTTGTCGCACGAACCTGCTTTACTGTGCGTGTGACACCGACCCCACCCCTGTCGGCCACCGCAGGAAGCTTCCGGGAGTATTCCCGGCGGTCTTAGTTCATTAACGGCACCGCAACCACTCCGGGTGGTCGAAGGCGATCACCTGGGAATAGCCAGGAATGCGAGTACGCGAATGACAATTACTTCCGGGGCAGAGGAATCGCGTTATGAGACCCGGTCTCTGTCCAATGCCTTGGCCAGGCTCTCCAAAATCCCGGTGGTCCGTGACAAGTACAGCCGCTACGCGAGCCACGGGCGCCCGCCGAGCCTGACGGATCTGCCCACGCTCACCCGGGACGAGCTGGGCGAGGCGACCGACGCCCTGATGCGCGACACCCCGACGGCCCTGAACCGCGCCTCCCTGCACATCATGGGCGGGACCACCTCCACCATGCGGATGGGGGCGCTTCCCGCCGACCTCTACCTGGACGAGATCGCCCCCCACGTCAACCCGTTCGAGCCCGGCGACCTGCTCGCCAGCCTGAGCACGCCCTTCCACATGCGCGCCTCGCACGACCTGCACACCGCCCTGGCCACGCGGGCCGGGGTCCCGACGCTGTCCATGGACGCGCCGAACGACAAGCTGATGGGGCCCTACCTCGACCTGTTCGAGCAGCAGGGCGTGACGGCCCTGGCCACGACGCTGGACACGGTCCGACGGCTGCTGCGGTTCTGCGCCGCCGCCGGCCGGGACCTCACCTTCCTGCGCAAGGTGGTCTGGAGCGGTCCGGCGATGGACGCCGACACCCGCGCACTGATCCGCGCGCAGTTCCCCCACCTGCGCACCTGGGCGCTCTTCGGTTCGGCCGAGACCTGGATCATCGGGCACAGCGGCCCCTCGTGCTCCGACGACACCCTCCACCTGCTGCCGCACCAGTACACCGAGATCGCCGACGGACGGATGCTCGTCACCGTCACGCACGAGAAGGCGGTCATCCCCCTGCTCCGGTACGACACGGGCATCTCGGCGGAGTGGGCGCACTGCGGGTGCGGACTGCCGGGTCCCGCGATCCGGACGCACAGCCGCATCGACGCGCCCCTGGGGCCGCTCACCCGCCTGGTCTCCCCCATCGACCTGGTCGCGCTCGCGCACCAGCTGGACTCGGTCGCCGAGGCCCAGGTCGTGGTGGTGGACCCGCACACGGAGGACGAGCGCCTGCACCTGCGGATCCGGCTGATGCCGGGGGTCGAGGCCGACCTCTACACCAGCGAGTGGATCCGCCACCACGTGGTGTCCGGATGCCTGGCGCTGTCCGAGATCACCGACGAGACCCCGGAGGTGTTCGAGGTCGTCCTCGCCCAGCGACTGCTGAACACGGGCCCGGACGGCAGTGCGCCGCCGGTCGTGGTCAGGGAGGGCCAGAGATATGTAACCCCATCGACACCTGCGTTTAATCAGTACTCTTATGGTAGGTTGATCACGTAGATTCAGGAGGGTGGACCCTGGTCCGTCCACCCCGCCCGCCGTGGCCCCACGGGCCTCACCGCGGCCTCCTGAGTCGTGTCGTCAGACCCCCGACCACAGGAGTGCGTCATGCGGACCGCCCCGCTTACCTCCAGCGGCCCCACCGTGTCCGTCCAGGGACTCGGCTGCATGGGCATGAGTGAGTTCTACGGACCCGGTGACGACGCGGAGTCCGCCGCGACCCTGCACCACGCCCTCGACATCGGCGTCAACTTCCTCGACACGGCCGACATGTACGGCCACGGCGCCAACGAGGAGCTCGTGGGCAAGGTCGTGCGGGAGCGGCGGGACGAGGTCGTCCTCGCCACCAAGTTCGCCATCGTCCGCGACCAGGAGACCGGGGAGCGCGCCCACCGCGGCGACCCGGCCTACGTCCGTTCCGCCTGCGACGCCAGTCTCGCCCGCCTCGGCATCGACACGATCGACCTGTACTACATGCACCGGCGCGACCCCTCCGTCCCGATCGAGGAGACCGTCGGGGCGATGGCGGAGCTGGTGGCCGCGGGCAAGGTGCGCCACCTGGGGCTGTCCGAGGTGAGCGCCGAGGAGATCCGCGCCGCCCAGGCCGTCCACCCCGTCGCGGCCGTGCAGACCGAGTACTCCCTGTGGACCAGGCACGTGGAGGACGAGGGGATCCTGGCCGCCTGCCGCGAGCTCGGGATCGGGTTCGTCCCCTACTCCCCGCTCGGACGGGGCTTCCTCACCGGCGCCTACACCACGCGCGACGGGCTGTCCGAGGACGACTTCCGCCGCCGCAACCCCCGCTTCTCCGAGGAGAACACGGCGCGCAACAAGGACCTGCTCGACACCGTCCGGCGCGTGGCCGACGCCCACGGCGCCACCCTCGGACAGGTCGCGCTCGCCTGGGTCCACGCCCAGGCCTCCACGTGGGGGCTCCCCGTCGTGCCCATCCCGGGCACCAAGCGGCGCGGCCGCCTGGACGAGAACGCGAAGGCCGCCGAACTGGCCCTCACCCAGGACGACCTGGACGCGCTCGCCCCCCTCGCCGCCGCCACCGCGGGCGCGCGGTACTGAGCCCTCCACTCCCGGGCCGGGTGTACACCCGCCCGCCCCGGGTACCGCCCTGGTGCCGGTCCTGGAAGGGACCGACGAGCACGGAGGGACAATCGCCCTGATATACGATTCGCAGATGACCCAGCTTCCCATGGACCAGCGGATCGGTCATCACCTCAAACGCGCCGAGCAGGAGCTGATCGCGGCCAAGCACGCGGTGCTGCGTCAGTTCAACCTGTCCGTTCCGCAGTACACGGTCCTCCTCGTGCTGTCGGAGGAACCCGGGCTGTCGGGTGCGATCCTGGCCCGACGTTGCCTGGTGACCCCGCAGACGATGTCCTCAGTCCTCGCGACGCTGAGCAGGCGGGAGCTCATCGAGCGCAAGCCGCACCCGCTGCACTCGCACATCCTGGAGACCCGGCTGTCCGAGACGGGCCACGCGCTGCTCAAGCGCGCCGACGAGGCCGCGGTCCGGGTCGAGGCACGGCTGAGCCACGCCTTCACCAAGGCGGAGGAGGAGGAGTTCGTGCGCTACCTGGCCCGGTGCGCCGAGGCCTCCGCCGAGGCCCGGACCGAACTGGTGGACCTGAACGAGGAGTAGACCCGGACCGCGCGCACGCGGGGTCCGGGCCGGTTCGCCGGTCGTGGTCCCGGTCAGGCCCAGGGGCTCTCCGGGGCGGTCTGCCAGGATCCGGCGGGCTCCCCCGGACGCGGCACCGGCACCGGTCCGGCGAGCCGCGCCCGCTGGCGCTGACGTGCCCGGATGGTCGTGCGCAGCGCCGCGGACAGGGCCTGCACCTCCTCCGGGGTCGGGCGGCCCCGGATCACGCTCAGGATCAGGCTGTTCTCGGCCACCAGGTTCTCTTCGGTCGTCGTCTCACTCACGCTGGACCACCCTTCGGAGCGTGTGTGCCGGTCCGGGCCGGGAATCGGCCCGGGGCGTCGGTGCGGGAGGACGGAGGAGGGTGCCCGCCGCGCCCCGGGAGGGGCGGGGACACGGCGGACGCCCGGCTACACGGGGGGATTGCCGTGCTTGCGGCTGGGCCCCTGGGCGTGCTTGGCGCTGAGCGCCTCCAGGGCGCGGGCCAGCACGTGGCGGGTCCGCGCCGGGTCGATCACGTCGTCGACGAGTCCGCGTTCGGCCGCGTAGAAGGGGTGCATCAGCTCCTCCTCGTACTGGCGGATGCGCTCTGCGCGGGTCACCTCGGGGGTGTCGGAGGCCGCGATCTCCCGGCGGAAGACGACGTCCGCCGCGCCCTGGGCGCCCATGACGGCGATCTCGTTGGTCGGCCACGCGTAGGACAGGTCGGCGCCGATGGACAGGGAGTCCATCACGATGTAGGCGCCGCCGTACGCCTTGCGCAGGATCACCTGGACGCGGGGCACGGTCGCGTCGCAGTAGGCGTACAGCAGTTTGGCCCCGTGCCGGATGATCCCCCCGTGCTCCTGGTCGGCGCCGGGCAGGAACCCCGGCACGTCCACGAAGGTGACGAGCGGGATGTTGAACGCGTCGCACATCTGGACGAACCGGGCCCCCTTCTCGGAGGCGGCGATGTCCATCGCCCCGGCCAGGACCGAGGGCTGGTTGGCGACCACGCCGACGAGCCGGCCGCCGATGTGGGCGAGCCCGACGACGATGTTGGCCGCCCACCGTTCGTGCGTCTCGAAGAAGTCGCCGTCGTCGACGACCTCGCGGACCACGTCCCGCACGTCGTAGGCCTGTCGGTTGTCGGCCGGAACGATGTCCACCAGCCGCTCGGAGAGCCGGTCGACCGGGTCCTCGCTGTAGTAGGCCGGCGCCACCTCCCGGTTGTTGGCGGGCAGCAGCGAGAGCAGGAACCTGACATCCGCCAGGCACGCCTCCTCGTCGTCGTAGACCAGCCCCGCCGCGCCCGAGGCCGCGGCGTGCACGTCGGCGCCGCCCAGCCCGTCCGCGGTGATCCCCTCCCCGGTCACGGCCCGCACGACGTCCGGCCCGGTGATGAACATCTGCGAGGTCCCGCGCACCATGAACACGAAGTCCGTGAGCGCGGGCGAGTACACCGCCCCGCCCGCGCAAGGACCCAGCATGACGCTGATCTGCGGGACCACGCCCGAGGAGCGGACGTTGCGCTGGAAGATGCCGCCGTACCCGGCGAGCGCGACCACACCCTCCTGGATGCGGGCGCCCGCGCCGTCGTTGAGGCCGACGATCGGGCACCCGGCCTTGAGCGCCATGTCCTGGATCTTGTGGATCTTCTGGGCGTGCGCCTCGCCGAGCGCGCCGCCGAACAGCCGGAAGTCGTGCGCGAACACGAACACCTGGCGGCCGTGCACCCGCCCCCACCCCGTGACGACGCCGTCGGTGTGGGGGCGTTTGCCCTCCAGTCCGAATCCGGTGGCCCGGTGGCGGCGCAGCGGCTCGACCTCGACGAAGGTGTCCTTGTCGAAGAGCAGCCCGACGCGCTCGCGGACGGTGAGCTTGCCCTTGTCGTGCTGGCGCCGGGTGGCGGCCTCGTCGCCGTCCCGGACCCGCTCGTGCAGGGCCCGCAGCTCGGCCACGCGCTGTCGCGCGTCCGCGGTGACCGCCATCAGACGGTCACCGGTGTCGGGACGGAGGCCGCGGCGACCTCCTCGACCAACGGACGCAGCACGGGGACCGGGCTCCACCGCACGAGTGCGAGGCCGACGCTCATCCCGCCGCCGAACCCGGCGAGCAGGACGAGGTCGTCGCGCTGGAGCAGGCCCGACCGGTGGACGGTGTCCAGGGCGACCGGGATCGACCCCGATCCGGTGTTGCCCTGGCTCTCCACGGTCAGGTGCAGGTGGGCCCGGTCCAGGCCCAGGGACGGCCAGATGTCGGTGAGCATCGCGCCGTTGGCCTGGTGCGGGACGAAGTGGCGGATCTCGTCGCTGTCCACGCCCATGCCGTCCAGCATCTGGTGGATGACCTCGGGGAGGCGCCGGGTGACGTACTCGCGCACGCCCCGGCCCTCCATCTGGAAGAAGTGGTCGCCGCCGTCGAGCGTGGCCGCGGAGGCGGGCAGGCGCGACCCGCCCGCCGGAACGCGGATCAGCTCGTGGTGGTCCCCGTCGGTGAGCAGCTGGGTGCCCAGGACCCCGTCGCGGTCGCGTGCGGGACCCAGCACGACGGCGCCGGCGCCGTCGCCGAACAGGGTGGCGGTCTTGCGGTCGCTGTAGTCCAGGATGCGGGAGTAGATGTCGCCCCCGACGACCAGGGCGTAGGCGTCGCCCTGGGGACGCAGCAGGTGCTCGGCCACGGACAGGGCGTAGACGAACCCGCTGCACACGGAGTTCACGTCGAAGGCGGCCGCCCGGTGGGCGCCGAGCAGGTGCTGGGTGATGCTGGCCGTCGCCGGCTGCGGGTGGTCCGGCGTGGACGTGGCGACGATGATGTAGCTGAGCCGCTCCGCCGGGATGCCCGCCTGGGCCAGTGCCCGTCGGCCCGCCTGGGCCGCGAGGTCGGAGGTGGCCTCGCCGGGAGCGGCGCGCCTGCGCTCGCGGATCCCCGTCTTGCGGCGGATCCACTCGTCGGTCACACCGGTCGTGCGTCCGATCTCGTCGTTGCCGACCACTTCGGCCGGAAGGTAGGAGCCCGTTCCAAGGATGGCGATCGTCATCGTGCTGTCTCCTTATGTACTGAACTTTGGAGCGCCGCGTGGGTGGCGGCGCCCGGTCAGACCAGCGCCATGGCGCGCACCGGAGCGCCGAAGCCGCCCTTCAACCGGGGCACGCCGACCATGAGCGTGGCGCCCGCGTCGGGCACCTGGTCGAGTGCGGCCAGGTTCTCCAGGCCGTAGTGGCCCGAGGTCAGGAGGATGCTGTGGGTCTGCGGGTCGGGGTCCGCGCCGATGTCGAGGCTGGGGGTGTCCACGCCCAGCCCGACGACGCCGCGCTCGCCGACCAGGAAGTCGGCGGCCTCCGGGGTGAAGCCGGGGAACCGCGCGGCCCCGGTGACCGGGTCGATGTTGAGGAAGTCCTCGGAGCTGCCGACGCGGGCGGCCCAGCCGCTGTCCATCGCGACGAACGCGCGCTCCGGCAGCCGGCCGTGGCGGCGTTCCCAGCGGCGGATGTCCCGGACGGTGACGCCGGTGACGTTGTCCTCCGCGGCACGGTCGGCGATGCGGATCACCGCGAGCGGCGCGACCAGGTCCTCCAGACGGATCTCGTCGACGGTGGGCATCCCGTCCTGCCAGTGGGCGGGCACGTCGATGTGCGTACCCGAGTGCTCGTTGAAGGTCCACTCCGCGGTGTTGAAGCCGACCTCGTCCTCGAACATCACCTGGACGTGCTCCGGCGCGCGGACGAAGGCCGCGAAGACGGGGAAGTCCTCGTGCAGCTCGTGGGTCAGGTCCTTCATCCGGATGCTCCCCCTGGAGATCATCTCGGGGAGGCGGTGGATCGGGTTGTACCGGCCCGTGGGCGCCGCGGTCGCCGACGCCTCCCCCGCGACCAGGCCCGCGCCGGCCACGCCCAGGCCCCCGGCCAGCGCGGCGCGCAGCGCTCCCCGGCGGGAGGTGGCTCCGCCGGACCGGACGGGCTCGCCGGGAGCCTCCGGTCCGGGGCGGGAGGAGCCGCGGGGGCTCCCGGGACGCGTGGCGCTCCGGACGACGCGCCCCCGCTGTGCGGAGGACTCGCCGGTCGCGGGGGTTCCGGTCTCCGTGGAGGCGGTGGTGGGCTCGCCCGTGGCGGGCGCGGGGTGGTGCGAGCAGACGTGCTGGCCCTCGCCGCGGATGGCTGCCATGACCATGGCGGGTGAACACATGGTGGATCTCCTCTGGGGGATGCGGGGGATGTGGGTGGTGATGGATGGGGCCGCCCGCGGGCCGGGGCGGGCGGCCCCTTCAGCCCGCGACGACCGTTGCGGCCGCCGCGGGAGCCGAGGCGTCCCTGATCCGCTCCCAGCCGTGGCGGTCGGCGTGTTCGCCGAGCGCCGCGTCGTCGCCGACGACCACCGGGTGGCCGACCGCCGACAGGAGGGACAGGTCGCTGGAGTGGTCGCCGTAGGCGGTGCAGTCGGCGAGCGGGACGCCGCGCACGGCGGCGGCCGCCCGCGCCGCCGTGCCCTTGGTCGCGCCGATCATCGGGACCAGGACCTCGCCCGTGATCCGCCCGTCGCGTTCGACGGGGCGGGTGCCCAGCGCCCAGTTCGCGCCGACGGCCTCGGCGATCGGCTCCAGGCAGGCGAAGAAGGAACCGGACAGCAGGACGACGAGGTCGCCCCGGTCGCGGTGGCGGCGCAGCCGCTCCACGACCGGCGGGTGCCAGAATCCGGTGCGGGCGGAGACGGTCTCGAACCACGCCCGCCCCAGACCGCGCAGGCGGTCGGTGGTCTCCCCGGCCATGAGCCGGTAGTAGGCGCGGTTGACGTCCTGGCGGGGCGCTCCCCGCGCCGCCATCGCGCGCAGGTCGGCGACCGCCCGTTCGTAGGACGAGGGTGCGTGCCCGTCACTGGTGAACCGGAACTCCAGGAACGAGAACATGCTCTTGGGGCCGATGAGCGTCTCGTCCACGTCGAAGAAGGCGATGGCGGGTGTGCGGGCTCCCGTGCCGTGCACGTCGCCTGGTGCCGTCATGGGTGTTGCTCCTGACTGTGGGGTGGGTGCGTTCCGGCGGGCAGGGGTCAGGACGGGATGCGGACGAGACCGACGTCCAGGCGGCAGATGGACACGTCCTCCTGGCGCACGTCCACCTCGACGGAGGTCGTGGCGGCGGAGCCGGAGGGGTACTCGACCGTGCCGCCCTGGGTGTAGTAGACGTCGCCGCCCTGGACGGTCTCCCCGGCGGGCAGGGCGCGGGCCAACAGGTCGGTACGCGGCTCCAGCTCACCGAAGGCGGTGAACGCGGCGGTGATCTCGGTGGCGTAGGCCTTGGCGGGCGAGGTGCCCTGGGCCTCCAGGAGGGCGTTGAGCGCGAGCTGCCGGGCCGCCTCGGCCAGGACCATGCCCGGGATGTGGTCCTGGGCGTGGTCGAACAGGCTGGGGTGCTCGGGGAGCACGCGCATGGAGGCGGAGGTGACGTCGGCTTCCGTGCGCATTCCGGCCAGGACGACGTTCTCGGTGCTGGCGCGGCCGACGAGGTAGGGAGCGGGGACCTCGCCGGGGACGGGGAACTCGAAGCGCGCGGTGGAGGGCAGCGGCGCGCCGGAGCGGTTGCTGGAGCGCAGGCGCTGGTAGCTCTCCGGGGACTTGAAGCGCAGTCCGACGACGGCCGTGCCGACCTCGGCGTCGTCGACGAAGAGGCGGAAGCGGGCGTCGTAGCCGACCACGCGCCCCTCCTTGATCCGCTTGTCCTCGATCGAGGCCAGCATCTTCAGCGCGCTGGGCGCCGGGCCGACGACCATCCGGTCCGGGCGGTCGATCGCCACGCTCAGGGTGGTGAGCACGAACTTGTGGTCGAAGGGGACCCCGTAGTGGGTGTGGGCGATGGCGAGCCCGGCCTGGCGGCAGGCCTCCAGGAGCAGGACCGGGTCGTGCAGGCGCGGGCGCAGCAGGTGGTCGCCGTAGTAGGCGTGCGACCGGGGCAGCTGCGCCGCCGCCGCGTGGGCGTCCCCGCCCAGGGACCGGGTGTCGGTGACGAAGACCTCGGCCAGGGCCTCCCGGTGGACGACCGAGCGGTCCAGCGTGCGCGCGTAGTCCAGACGGGGGTCGTCGAGCCGCTCCGCCGCCTCGTCGACGGTGAGGAGGTTGTGCGCGGGCATCTGCATGGTGTGTCTCACATTCCTCTTGCTCATGGACCTGGTGGGGCGGGAGGCCTGGGGCACGGGCCTCACGGGGAGCGGGGAGCAGTGGACGGGGCAGGGTCGCGAGGGCATCGCGCCACCGGGAGCGGGGACCGGCGACCCGGACGCTCAGCCTGTACCGCGGCGCCGGGTTTCCACGGCCGGGACGGCGCGGACGTGGGCCTCCGGGCTTGAGGCGACGGTCGACGGACGGGCGGCCGCGGTGGCGTCGCACGCCCGGATCCGGGGTGCCGGACCGCGCTGTGCACCCGGTCGCGCCGTGATCGGAGTCACCGTTCCTCACCTCTGCATCGAATTCTTATAACCATCTAGCCACGGAGGAGCATAAGGTATCTTATTATCATCGTCAATCTTATAGATGTCCTGGGCGGGCGACCCGCGGCCCGTCCGGACGCCACCACCGACACCGGATCGATCGGAGCTCGTTGAGATGCCGTTGACCAGTGAGGACACCACTTCCGACCGCACGCCCCGAACCCCGGTAGAACCCGCGGACGTCCTGGTCGTCGGCGCCGGGCCCGTGGGACTGACCGCCGCCTGTGAGCTCATCCGGCGGGGGGTCAGCGTCCGGCTCATCGACCGGGCGGAGCAGGCCTCCCCCTTCCCCAAGGCCCTGCTGCTGTGGCCGCGCACGCTCGACATGCTGGACGACATGGGATCCCTCGGCGCCGCCAGGGACGCCGGGATCGACATCGCCAAGTTCCGCTACTTCTCCTCGCGGGAACCGCTGGCCACGTTCACCTTCCCCGACCACCTCACCCCGCTGTGCCTGCCGCAGAGCGAGACCGAGCGCGTGCTCACCGACCGGCTGCACGAGCTGGGCGGGCACATCGAGCGCGGCGTGCGCCTCCTGGCCTTCGACGGGCTCGACTTCTCGGGCGACATCACCAACACCGACGGGGTCACCGCCATCCTGGAGCACC
The DNA here is from genome assembly GCF_044457925.1 of Nocardiopsis sp. NPDC050513. Lineage (NCBI taxonomy): Bacteria > Bacillati > Actinomycetota > Actinomycetes > Streptosporangiales > Nocardiopsidaceae > Nocardiopsis > Nocardiopsis sp. NPDC050513. The sequence continues at coordinate 314,759 of NZ_JBITHK010000008.1, forward strand.
GGGACGGCACGGTGGAGCGCTACCGCACGCCCTTCGTCATCGGCGCCGACGGGGCGGGCAGCGCGGTCCGGGCCCAGATCGGCACCGGGTTCAGCGGGAGCACCTACGAGTCGGCGTTCGCCCTGGTCGACTGCCGCATCGAGGGCGACCTGCCCACCGACGAGGCGCTCTACTACCAGTCACCGCAGGGGGCGCTCGTGATCGTCGCCCTCCCGGACGGGGTGTTCCGGTTCTTCAGCAGCCTGCCGCCGGGTGAGAAGGTGAGCGTGGAGCTGCTCCAGCGGATCGCCGACGAACAGGGCCCCGGCGGCGTGCGCCTGGTCGACCCCGTGTGGGAGTCGGTCTTCCGCGTCCACCGCAGGCACGCCGACGACTTCCAGCGGGGCCGCGTCTTCCTCGCGGGGGACGCCGCCCACGTGCACAGCCCGGCGGGCGGACAGGGCCTCAACACCGGGATGCAGGACGCGCAGAACCTCGCCTGGAAGCTGGCCGCCGTGCTCGACGGGCGCGCGGAGCCGTCCCTGCTGTACACCTACCAGCACGAACGCCAGGACGTGGCGCGCCAGGTCGTGCGCGACACCGACATCCAGACCCGGGGGTGGATGCTCAAGCACCCGCTCCAGACCGCTGCCAGGGACGCCGCCTTCCGCACCCTGGAGCCGGTGATGGACCGCCACTACCTGCCGGTGATGGCCGGGTACCGGTTCCGCTACACCCCGACCCGCAGCACGCAGGAACCGGCCTGGCCCTCCTCCTGCCTCATCACCCAGCGGCGGCCCGGCGCCGTCCGCGTCGGGCACGCCCTGCCGCGCGCGCTGGCCGTCCGGCTCGGCGGGGGGGGGGGGGGGGGGGGGGGGGGGGGGGGGGGGGGGCGGCCGCGCGGGGGGGGGGGGCCGGCGCGGGGGGGGGGGGGGGGCCGGGGCCGGGGGGGGGGGGGGGGCGGGCGCGGCCGGCGGGGCCG
>NZ_JBITHK010000009.1:0-15787 GCF_044457925.1 Nocardiopsis sp. NPDC050513
GGCGTCTGCGTTTCCGCTTTGTTGTGTCTTTACTTTATCAGGTGTTCCGTGCCCCGCCAAACCGGCGGTTTCGGATCAACCGAACGGGGTAAAGCACCCGTTTGCCCTGCTGTGCCCTTCGCGAATCTCTCCGCTTCGAGGCAACTCCCCGATCGTACATGCCCCGAGAACCTGCTCGGACCACGCCCGGACGGATCGGAGGGACACGGATCCAACAGACACGTGGAGCCACCGAAATCCTGGGGAACGACCGGCACGTCCGCGGAGAGCCCGCGTCCGTCTCGCTCGGTCGTCCCCAACTCTACCCCCGCGGGAGAGTGTTCGTGACACGTTTCCACGAAAGTGGCGGTGTCGTGTCCTGCACCTGACCCTGAGGGGGCAACGGCCAACCGGTCACAACTTCTCGATGGGGGCGTACTTGACCAGGAAGTCCTTCTCCCCGATGTCCGCCCCGAAGTCGATCCGCGCCTTGGTCTTGTCGCCCGTGCCCTCGACCAGCTGCACCCGGCCCATGCCGAACGAGTCGTGGTTGACCAGGTCCCCCACGCTCAGGGTCGGGGCCTGCTTGGTCGGAGCCGCACCCGCGCCGCGCGACCTCGATCCGCCGCCGAAGCCCGTGCCGCCGCCGCGACCGGCGCCGAACCCGCCGGGGCTCCAGGAGGACCCGCCGATGCTGCGGCTCGGCGGTGCGGCCAGCGTCGACTCGGCCCGGCGCCACTCCACGAGCGACGACGGGATCTCGTCGAGGAACCGGGACGCCGGGTTGTAGGACGGCGTCCCCCAGGCACTGCGCACCGCGGCCCGGCTCACGTACAGCAACTGCCGCGCCCGGGTGAGCCCGACGTAGGCGAGCCGGCGCTCCTCCTCCAGCTCCTGCTTGTCCCCGAGTGTGCGCGTGTGCGGGAAGACCCCGTCCTCCATGCCGGTCAGGAACACCACCGGGAACTCCAGCCCCTTGGCCGAGTGCAGGGTCATCAGCGTCACCACTCCGCCCTCGTCGTCCGCGTCGGGGATCTGGTCGGTGTCGGCGACGAGCGAGATCCGCTCCAGGAAGTCGACGAGGGTCGGCTCCCCCGGGTCCACCGCGCCGGATCCGCCCCCGACTGGCTCCCCGCCCTCCTCCAGGGGCGCGTCCACGCCCGGGGGCTCCTCCTCCACCAGGGCCGCGAAGGTGTGCTCGAACTCCCGGGCCACGTCGACGAACTCCTCCAGGTTCTCCACCCGGCTCTCGTCCTGGATGTCCTTGGACGCGGTGAGTTCGGACAGGTACCCCGTCTTGCTCAGCACCGCCTCGACGATCTCGGCGGGGGAACCGGTCGGCACGGTCTCGGCCAGCTCGTCGAGCAGCGCCGTGAACGACCCCACCGCGCGCGCCGACCGGGTCGCGATGCCCGGGATCTCGTCGACCCGGCGCAGCGCCTGTGCGAACGAGATCCGCTCCCGTGCGGCGAACAGCTCGACCGCCTCCTCCGCACGCGCCCCGATACCGCGCTTGGGCACGTTGAGGACGCGCCGGAGGCTGACGGTGTCCTCCGGGTTGGCCAGGACCCGGAGGTAGGCGAGGATGTCCCGGATCTCCTTGCGCTCGTAGAAGCGCACGCCGCCGACGATCTTGTACGGCAGCCCCATCCGGATGAACACGTCCTCGAACACACGGGACTGCGCGTTGGTGCGGTAGAAGACCGCCACCTGCCCCGCCGTGACCGTCCCGTCGTCGGTGAGCTCGTCGATCTCGCCCACCACGAACGCGGCCTCGTCGTGTTCGTTGTCGGCCACGTAGCCGGTGATGGCGGTGCCCTCGCCGTTCTCCGACCACAGGTTCTTGGCGGGGCGGCCCTCGTTCCGGTCGATCACGGCGTTGGCCGCCGACAGGATGGTCTGCGTGGACCGGTAGTTCTGCTCCAGGAGGATGGTGCGCGCGTTCGGGAAGTCGCGCTCGAACTCCAGGATGTTGCGGATGGTCGCGCCGCGGAACGCGTAGATCGACTGGTCGGCGTCGCCGACCACGCACAGCTCGGCGGGCGGGATCGCACCCGCCGGCGCGGAGTCCTCGGCTCCGGTCTCGCGCTCCACGCCCACCAGCTCGCGGACGAACACGTACTGCGCGTGGTTGGTGTCCTGGTACTCGTCGACCAGCACGTGCCGGAAGCGGCGCCGGTAGTACTCCGCCACGTCCGGATACATCTGGAACAGGTTGACCGTGATCATGATCAGGTCGTCGAAGTCCATGGCGCCCGCCTCGTGCAGGCGGCGCTGGTAGAGCCGGTACGCCTCGGCGAGCTTCTTCTCCTGCTCGGTCTGCGCCTGCTCGGCGAACGCGTCGTAGTCGACCAACTCGTTCTTGAGGTTGGACACCTGGGCGGAGAACGACTTGGGCGGGAACCGCTTGGGGTCCAGGTCCAGCTCCTTGCAGACCAGCTGCATCAGGCGGGCGGAGTCGGCGGAGTCGTAGATCGTGAAGCTGCTCGGGTAGCCGAGCCGGTGCCCCTCGCGGCGCAGGATCCGCACGCACGCGGAGTGGAAGGTCATCGTCCACATCGTGTTGGCGGCCCGGGTGCCGAGCAGGGCCTCGATGCGCTCCCTCATCTCGGCCGCGGCCTTGTTGGTGAAGGTGATCGCGAGGATCTCTCCGGGCCGGACACCGCGGTCGGCCATCAGGTACGCGATGCGGTGTGTGAGGACACGGGTCTTGCCCGAACCGGCGCCCGCCACGATGAGGAGGGGCGCGCCGCTGTGGGTGACCGCCTCGCGCTGGGGACCGTTCAGACCTTCGAGGAGCTGCTCTTGGGAGGACACGGTTACCAGGTTACGACTCCCGTGCGACGCCGGCGCCGCTGCGTCACCGGCCGGGACACCCCTCCTCGGCGCCCGGTTCTGCCTGGTCAGCACACCCGAGGGTGCAAACGGGCCGTACGGGCGATTTAGGCTGGTGTGGTAGGGGTCCCTTCCGGGGCCAGAGACGTTTCGGGAGGAGATCCTTGACCATGCGAGTGTTCGTCGACTGCGACCCCGGCATCGATGACGCCGTCGCGCTCGCCTACCTCGCCGCGCGGCCCGAGGTGGAGATCGTCGGCGTCGGTGCGGTGTTCGGCAACAACAACGTGGACGTCACGGCGGACAACGCGCTGCGCCTGCTCGACCTGTACGGCCGCCCCGGCGTGCCCGTGGCGGTCGGCGCCGCACGGCCGCTGGTCCAGGCGCCGCGCCTGGCGGAGCACGTGCACGGCGGCAACGGTCTCGGTGACGTCGACCTGCCCGCGCCGTCCGAGAAGCCGGTCGCCGAGTCCGCCGCCGAGCTGCTGGTGCGGCTGGTGCGTGAGTCGCCCGGTGAGATCGACGTCCTGGCCGTGGGCCCGCTCACCAACCTGGCGATCGCCCTGGGTCTGGAGCCGGAGCTGCCCGGGCTCGTGCGCCGCCTGGTCGTCATGGGCGGGGCGGTCCGTGTGCCGGGAAACGTCGCGTCGCACGTCGAGGCCAACATCAACAACGACCCGGAGGCCGCCGAGGCGGTGTTCGCCGCCGGGTTCGACCTGGATCTGATCGCGCTGGACATCACCATGAAGACCGTGGCCACGCCCGAGTGGCTGGCGGAGCTCAAGGAGGTCCCGGGTGAGCGCGCCGAGCGCACCTCCGCCTTCCTCGACTTCTACGCGGATTTCTACACGGGCATCTTCGGTGTGCGCCAGTGCGCGATGCACGACCCGCTGGCCGCCGCCGTGCTGGTCGACCCGCACCTGGTGACGGAGTCCTTCGAGGCGCCGCTGCGGGTGGAGCTCTCCGGGAACCTGACCCGGGGGATGACCGTGGCCGACCTGCGTCCGCGCCCGGCCCGCGACGACCGCCGTCCGGCGCGCGTGATCACCGGGGTCGCGGAGACCGAGTTCCTGGGCCGGATGCTCGACGCCCTTCGCTGAACCGGGACGCCCCCACGGTCGACGGCCGTCGCCCCTCGGGGCGGCGGCCGTTCGCGTGCGGCCGCGGCGGGACCGGCGGCCGGAGCGCGGGCGGCTCAGACGAGCCGACGGGCCGTCGCCCACCGGCTCAGTTCGTGCCGGTTGGACAGCTGGAGCTTGCGCAGCACCGACGACACGTGCGTCTCGACCGTCTTGACCGAGATGAACAGCTCCTTGGCGACTTCCTTGTAGGCGTAGCCGCGGGCGATGTGCCGCAGGACCTCCCGCTCGCGCTGGGTGAGCCGGTCCAGCTCGGGGTCGACGGGCGGTGCGTCGGTCGCGGAGAAGGCGTCGAGCACGAAGCCCGCCAGCCTCGGTGAGAACACCGCGTCGCCGTCGGCCACCCGGACGATCGCCTGGGCCAGGTCGCGTCCCGAGATGGTCTTGGTGACGTAGCCGCGCGCGCCGCCCCGGACGACGCCGATGACGTCCTCGGCGGCGTCGGAGACCGACAGGGCCAGGAAGCGGATCTGCGGGTGCTGTGCCAGGACGCGGCGCAGGACCTCGACCCCGCCGCCGCCGGGCAGGTGCACGTCGAGGAGGACCAGGTCGGGGAGGTGCTCACCGATCACCCGCACCGCGGAGTCGACGTCCCCGGCCTCACCGACGACCTCGACGGCGTCGCCGAGCTCGCCGCGCACACCGCTGCGGAACAGCCGGTGGTCGTCCACGATCACGACGCGCGGAACCGCGTCACCGTCACTGAACCTCGTGCTCTCGTCTCCCACACCCTGGACCTTACCGAGGGTCGTCCGCCTCCCGGTACCCGAGTTGCCGGGCTGTCCGCATCCGGTCGTGTCCACAACGGGTTCCGGTACCTAGTACTGGGGGATTCTGGGCATGCGCAACTGGACCTCGGTGCCCTCGCCCGGTGCGGTGCGGATGCGCGCGGAGCCGCCGTGCCGCTCCATGCGCCCGATGATGGAGCCGCGCACGCCCATGCGGTCCTCGGGGATCCCGTCGAGGTCGAACCCGTCGCCGCGGTCGCGGACGAAGACCAGGACCTCCTCCTCGTCCACCTCCCCGAACACCGACAGGTCGTCGCACCCTGAGTACTTGGAGGCGTTGACCATGGCCTCACGCGCGGCGCGGAGCATGGCCGCCAGCGCGTCGTCGATGGGGCAGTCGCCCACGCACACCACCTCGATGGGGACGCCGTGCTCCTCCTCCACCTCGGCGGCGACGCGTTCGAGCCCCGGTGAGACGGTGGTCTCGGCGTCGGCGGGACGCTGGTAGAGCCAACTGCGCAGCGCCCGCTCCTGGACACGGGCCAGGCGCTGCACCTCGCGGGCGTCCTCGGCACGGCGCTGGATGAGGGTCAGGGTGTGCAGGACGGAGTCGTGGATGTGCGCGGCCAGCTCGGCGCGTTCGGCGTTGCGGATGCGTTCGCGTCGTTCCTGGTCGCGCTCGCGGACGAGCCCGATGATCCACGGGGCCGCCACCAGCGAGATGCCCGCGAGCAGGGTGAAGGCGAAGGTCAACCCGGCCCGGGCGTCCTGGAGCTGCTGCTGGAAGACGAGGAAGCCGATGACGCCGACGACGATGAGCAGGACGCCCGCGCCGGTGCGCATGAGCCCCTTGCCGCCGGTGTGCCGGACGGTCGTGGACATCCACTCGTCGCGCTGGGCGGGGTTGGCCTGCTGCCACAGGATGGTCGCGCCCAGGGCGCCGAACACCACGAACCACAGGAGCGGGTCGAAGACGCCGCCGAAGAGCAGGAAGAGCGTGCTCAGCCCCACGCCGAGGCCGACGTAGGCCAGGAGTTGGGACAGGTCGCGGCCCTTGCGCAGGACGGCCTCCCGACCGTCCTCGGCGGTGTCCGTCACCTCGTCCTTGGGCACGAAGAAGAACAGGGCGACGTAGACCGCCACGCCGATGCCGCCGATGGACAGGGCCATGAAGGCGAGCCGCACCACGACGGGGTCGACGCCCAGGTGCCGGGCCAGGCCGGCGGCGACTCCGCCGAGGAGCCGGCCGTCCACCGCGCGGGTGAGCCGCGGGGTGTCGACCACCTTTCCTGCCACCGCCCGATCACCGCTTCCGTCTGTGGGCGGCGCGCACGCGCACGCCGCCGCGTGGTCTCGTGAGACCAGGATGCACGGTGTGCGGAGGCGGACACCATCGGGTGGCACCCCAGGTCCGGCCCGGGTGTCGGTCAGGGTGGGTTCAGGGTCGTCCCGGATTCCACGATCCGCCGTCCCGGCGCGAGGATGGAAGCCTGAGGAGGGTGTGGTGATCGACGATGACTGACGGTCCGACGACGGGGGAGGCCCCGCCCGGGCGCGTTCGCGAGCTCCGCAAGGGCGAGGACCGCGTGCTCGCGGGGGTGTGCACGGGGCTCGGCCAGTACACGGACACCGATCCGATCGTGTGGCGCACCGCGTTCGCGCTGACCGCGTTCGCGGGTGGCACCGGCGTCCTCCTCTACGTGGCGGCGTGGATGCTCATGCGCGACGACCAGGGCGGACCGGCCACGTTCGAGCAGATGCTGGACCGGGGCATCCCGTCGCCCGCGGTGGTCAAGCTGCTGGCCCTGGGGCTGGCGGCGGCCACGGCGCTGAGCTTGGTCGGCGGGTTCGGCTGGGCCACGCTCGTCCTGGCCACACCGCTCATCCTGGGGCTCCTGGCGGCCCGCAACCGGGGGGTGGATCTGCGGAAGGGCTTCCTGGAACTGCGGGACGAGCTGCGACGCCGGCAGCCGCCCCCGACGACTCCCGCGCCGGAGCCGGTGGCCGCCTACTACAACCCCGCGCAGCCGTGGGCCTCCGCTCCGCAGGGACCGGTGGACCTCGCCGTGGTCGGTGAGCGGACGGCGGACGCCGGATCCCGCGGGACGGACGAGGACGGGGAGGCGGCGCGGAAGAAGGCGGCGGGCGCCCCGGAGGCCGGGGACGCGCCCGCGTGCGAGAGGCGCGGGGCCAGGCTGGTCGGCCTCGCCGTGTGGACGGTCCTCGTCCTGACCGTGGTCGCGTCCGTGGCCGTCCAGGGCTGGGACTCGTCGCTGTGGAGCGGCGAGACCGCCGAGCTGGTCCTCGGCCCGCGGACCGGGGTGTTCTTCCTCGCGGGCGCGCTGGCGGTCGTGGGGCTGTACGCGCTGGTCGGCACGTGGGCGGGTCGGACCGGGGGGCTGATGGCACTCGGCCTGGTCCTGGCCGTGGCGGCGGCCGCCTCGGTGTCGACCGACCTGACGCGGCTGCGCGTCGGCGAGGCCGTCTGGCGACCGGAGACGGCGGCCGAGGCGGAGGCGGGCGACTACCAGCGGACGCTCGGCGCGGTCACGCTCGACCTCACCCGGTTGGCGGACCTGGAGCCCGGCGACACGCTCGACCTGTCGGTCCGGGCGAACGGGATGACGACTCTGGTGCTGCCGCGGGACGTGCGCGTCGAGGTGGAGTCCCACGTGGGGCTCGGCGTGGTCGACGTGTCCGGTGAGGGAGAGCGGCGCGGGTTGTCACTGGACTACCGGGAGGTCTTCCCGCCCGCGGCGGCGGACGGACGTGGCGAGGAGGGGCGGGACGCGGAGGGCGGCGACGGGGCCGGGGCTCCGTCGATCACTGTGAGCACCGACGCACTGGTCGGGGTTGTGGAGGTACGGCATGGCGAGGCGTAGGACGGACTGGGGGTCGTTCGTCGCGGGCCTGCTGTTCCTGGGGCTGGCGCTGGCGTTCGTCGTCCGGGGCACGGGCGACTGGGAGTTCAACGTGGTGTGGGTTCTGCCGGTGCTGGCGGCGGGGCTCGGACTGGCGGGTGTGGCGCGCGCGCTCACCCGGTCACGCGGCGACCGCACCAACTCCTGACGCGGCTCTCCGACCCGGGCGTCACAGGGGTCGCCGTCCGGGCGCCGTCAGGGTCCTGAGGCCGGGACCGTGCCCGAGGCGACGCGGTCAGTCTTCCGGCCGGTGCTCGGCGATCGCCGCGAACTCCTCGATCCCGAGCGATTCGCCGCGCGCGGCGGGGTCGACCCCCGCCGCGCGCAGGGCGGCCTCGGCGGCGGGCGCGGACCCGGCCCACCCGGCGAGTGCGGCCCGGAGCGTCTTGCGGCGCTGCGCGAAGGCGGCGTCGACGACCCGGAAGACGTCCGCCCGGTCCGCCTTGGTGGCCGGGGGCGGACGGCGGATCAGCTCGACCAGGCCGGAGTCGACGTTGGGGGCGGGCCAGAAGACGTTGCGTCCGACGGCGCCCGCCCTCCTGGCCGCGGCGTACCAGGCGACCTTGGCGGAGGGGACGCCGTAGATCCGGCCGCCCGGGGCGGCGGTGATCCGGTCGGCGACCTCCGCCTGCACCATGACCAGGACGCGTTCGAGGCTGGGGAGCAGTTCCAGCAGGTGCAGGAGCACCGGCACGGACACGTTGTAGGGCAGGTTGGCCACGAGCGCGGTCGGCGGCGGTCCGGGGACCTCCGTGACCCGCATCGCGTCGCCCGGCACGACGCGGAGCCGGTCTGCGAGGTCGGGGGCGTGCGCGGCGACGGTGCCCGGGAGCGCCTCGGCCAGCGCCGGGTCGATCTCGATCGCCGTCACCTGGCGCACGTGCGGCAGCAGGGCGAGCGTGAGGGAACCGAGTCCCGGCCCGACCTCGACGACGACGTCGTCCCGGGTGACCCCCGCGACCCTGACGATCCGTCGGACGGTGCCGTGGTCGATGACGAAGTTCTGGCCCAGGGTCTTCGTGGGCCGGATGCCGAACCGCTCGGCGAGCGCGCGCACGTCGGCGGGCGTGAGCAGCCGGGACTGGTCGGAGGGGTCGGGTGCGGGTGTCTGTGTCACCCCCACATCTTGCCATTGCCGCGGCACCGGAACTCAGTCGAAGAGGCGGGCCCCGCAGTGCGGCCACTGGCTCTGCCAGTTGCCGTTGACGTTGGTGTACAGCTGCTGGGCCCGCTGCGTCTGCTCCGCCGCGCTGGCCTCCGAGGGCAGGCCGCTGCCGCCGACCGACTGCCAGCTGCTCTGGCTGAACTGGTAGAGGCCGTAGTAACCGGCCGGGTTGACGGCCGCGGGGTTGCCGCCCGACTCGCACTCGGCGAGCGCGGCCCAGTTGAGTCCGGCCGCCGGTCCGCCGCCGACCGTGCCCGTGTCGGGTCGCTCGGTGCCGACGCGGACGAGCCCCTCGACGGGTTCGGTGACGATCGTCTCGGACAGCTGGTGCTCGACCTCCTCGCCGTCGCGCAGGACGGTGGCGGTGACGACCTCCCTGAGGCCGTCGACGGGTTCGGTCACCACCTCGCGTTCGCCCTCGGGCAGGTCGGGGTCCTCCTCCTCGACGGTCTCGGCCTCGATGACGACCTCCTCCGTGACCGGCTCGCCGATGACCGGGAGGACGCGCACGACCATGTCGGGTTCGGCGGGCTCCTCGGGCGCGGGCGTGACGACGTCGTGTTCGCCGGGGGTCAGCCCGGCGGCGTCGAGCACGTCGGCCACGGTGTCTCCGGTGGTGCGCGTCTCGGTGCGCACGGTGTCGTACATCACGACCATGCGCGGGGCGCGCTCGGCGCTGACGGTGAGCCCGTCGACGGGCAGGGGCGTGTCGTGGGCCTCGGAGAGTTCGATGCCCTCGGGGTCCAGGCCGATCTGTTGGAGGGCCTCGCCGAGGGTGGCGGCGTGGACGCTGTGGTCGAGCGCGTGGCCGTCGAGTTCGACGGTGAGGTCGCGCGGCGAGCGGAGCACGACGTGTTCGCCGTCGGCCACGGGGGCCTCGGGGTCGGGTGCGACGACGTCGCCCGACGCGAGGGTGATCCCGGCGGAGTCCAGGACGTCCTGGACGGTCCCGCCGAAGGTGTGGACGGTGCGCTCCTCGCCGTTGACGTCCAGGACCACGCTCCGGTCCAGAGCGAAGGCGGTGCCCCCCGCGGAGGCCGCGAGGACCGCGAGGGCCGCCGCGGCCACGACCGGGAGCGGAAGACCCGCCCTGCGACGGCGCCTGCCCTGCGTCCTGCGGGAACGGTTGCTCGGGGCACGGCTCATGGTGGACTCACCCTTGATCTGAGGGAGGGGATCGCGCTGGTGGCGACGGTTTCCGGCCAGGGCGGAGCGCACGTGCGGAACAAGGGGCGTCGCGTGGTGTCGGCCCGGCGGTCGCCGACACATTAACACTCGTAGCCGAATTCCGTAGTTGATCTCGACCGAAACCTTTCCGCTTGGCCCTGGTACGGGCCGTGGCCTCCCTTGTGTCCACACGCGGCCGTGCGGACCCGTGTGGCGCCGCGACCACCGAACCGGCACAATGAACCGAACGCCGTTCTAGTCCGTTCAGGAGGCCGCCCATGGGACCCCTCAAGGGAATCCGCGTCGTCGAGTTCACCGGGATCGGTCCCGCCCCGATGACCGGGATGCTCCTCGCCGACCTGGGAGCGAGCGTCATCCGCCTGGACCGGCCCGCCGCCGCCGAGGCCATGGGCTCCGGGGCGGGCGGACCGCGCATGAGCGAGGGACGCACCGTGCTGGGCGCCGACCTCAAGTCCGACGAGGGGCGCGAACGCGCCCTCGGTCTCGTCGCCCGCGCCGACGTCCTGGTCGAGGGCTTCCGACCCGGCGTCATGGAGCGGCTCGGCCTCGGCCCCGACACGTGCCTGGAACTCAATCCGCGCCTCGTCTACGCCCGTGTGACCGGGTGGGGCCAGGACGGCCCGCTGGCGCACACGGCCGGGCACGACATGAACTACGTCTCCGTCAACGGCGCGCTGCACGCGATCGGCCGCGCGGGCGGCCCGCCCGTGCCGCCGATCAACCTGCTCGGCGACTTCGCGGGGGGCACGATGTTCGCGGTCACGGGTGTGCTCGGCGCGTTGGTCGAACGCCAGGCTTCGGGCCGGGGCCAGGTGGTGGACGCCGCGATGGTCGACGGGAGCTCGCTGCTCATGTCGATGGTGCACGAGGACCGCGCCCGCGGCTCCTGGACCGACGAGCGCGGCACCAACTACCTCGACACGGGCGCCCCCTGGTACGACGTGTACGAGTGCGCCGACGGCGGGTACCTGTCGGTCGCGTGCATCGAGCCCCAGTTCTACGCGGCCTTCCTGGAGGGCGTCGGACTGACGGACGAGAACCTGCCCCACCAGTGGGACCGCCGGGGGTGGCCGCGGTTGCGCGAGCGCTTCGCCGAGGTCCTGCGCACCCGCACCCGCGACGCGTGGGCCGCGGTCTTCGAGGGCTCCGACGCGTGCGTGATGCCGGTCCTGTCCCTGGCGGAGGCCCCCGACCACCCGCACGTGCGCGCGCGGGGAACCCTCACGCGCGACGGAGACCGCGTGGTCGCCGGTCCCGCACCCCGCTTCGGCCGCACGCCCGGCCGCGTGACCCGCGGTCGGGAGCTGCCGGACGCCGCCGAGACGCTCAAGGAGTGGGGCCTGGAGGGCTGAGGCCGACACTCCCCGCCGGGTCCCCCACCGCGACGGCGCCGGTCACTAGGGTGATCGACCGAGCGCGCGACGGGGGGCGGCCATGGCATCGATCCGGGGGGCCGCGGCCCGGCTCCCGCTCGTCCTCCTCCTGCTGGTCGCGGTCCTCGCCGGGGCCGCGCCGACCGCCTCGGCCGAGGCCCGGAGGGTGGACGGCGCCGTCCCCGCCACCCGGGACGGGGGGCCTCTGGTGCTCGTCGGAATCCCGGGCCTGCTGTGGCGGGACGTGACCCCCGAGGCCACGCCGACCCTCTGGGACCTGGCCGGACGCACCTCGATCGGCAACGTCTCCATCCGCACGGCCACCTCCCGCACGTGTCCCACCGACGGCTGGCTGTCGGTGTCGGCGGGGCAGCGCGCCCTGTCCGAACGCGAGCGCTTCACCGTGTGCGAGCCCGCGCCCAAGCCCGAGCGCGTGGGGTCGGGCGCCCGCATCCCCCGCTTCGACACCTACGTCCGGCGGAACGCGAGGTCCGTGTTCGCCGCGCCCGTGGGCATGCTCGGCCAGGCGGTGCGCGACGCGGGCGGCACCACGCTCGCGGTCGGCCCGGGCGCCGTGCTCGGCGCCGCCGACCGGTCCGGGGCCGTCGACCACTACCTGTACGAGCCGGGAGGGCTCACCCGGGAGCGGCTCCAGGAGGCGTCCCTCGCGGTGGTCGAGCTCCCGGGCCTCACCCGCCTGTACCCCGACCCGCCCAGCCCCGGCGCGGGGACCGGGGAGGAAGAGGACGACGAGGTGGAGGTGCGGACCGAGCCCGACGACGTCCCGGAGTGGGAGCGCGCGGTGGCCCTGGCGGCGATCGACGACCGCGTGCGCGCGCTCACCGCCATCCTGCCCGAGGGGGCGTCCCTCATGGTCGTCGGCGTGTCCATGGACTCCGGTCCCTCCGAGCTCACCGCGGCCATGTGGGGCCGCGTCACCGGCCGGGGCGTGTCCGGACCGGCGGACTTCCTCGCCTCGGAGTCGACCCGGCGCCCGGGGCTGGTGGCGCTCACCGACACGACGCCGACCGTCCTGGCCGAGCTCGGCGTGGACCCGCCCGCTCCGACAGGCGGCCGCCGGTGGCACACGACCGGCCGTCCGTCGGCGACCGAGGCGGCGGTCGACAAGCTGGTCTCCTTCAACACCGCGGCCACCGTCGTCGGGGCGTCGCTGCCCGGGTTCTACAGCGGCCTGGTCACGTTCCAGCTGCTCATCTACGCGGCGGCGGCCTACGCCCTGCACCGGTACTCGGACGGGCTCCCGACCAGGCGCGCCCTGGTCCTCACCGTGACCCGCATCGTGGCGCTGGCCGGGGCCGCCTTCCCGGTGGCCAGCTACCTCGCCAACCTGGTCCCCTGGTGGGCCTCGTCGCTGCCGTTCCTCGCCCTGCTCGTCTGCGTGCTCGCCGCCGACGCCCTGGTGGTCGCGGCGGCCGTGGCCGGGCCGTGGCGGCGTTCGGTCCTCGGTCCGATGACGGTGGTGGCGGGCACGACCACGGCCGTGCTCTTCCTCGACCTGTGCTTCGGCGCCCGTCTGCAGATGAACTCGCCGACCGGGTACTCGCCGATCGTCGCGGGCCGGTTCTACGGGATCGGGAACATCGCCTTCGCCACGTTCGCGACCGGAATGCTCATGGCCGTGGCCGGGATCTCGCACGAACTCATCACGCGGGACCGGCGGCGCGCGGCCGTGGCGGCCACACTCGCGATCGGCGTCGCCACGGTGCTGATCGTCGGATGGCCGGGCCTGGGCACCGACTTCGGCGGGGTGATCGCCCTGGTTCCGGGGCTGGCGGTGACGGCGATGATGATCGCGGGCGTGCGGATCACCGCGGTGCGGCTGGCCGCCGTGGGCGCGGCGGCCGTGGTGGCGATCAGCACGCTGGCCTGGCTGGACCTGCAGCGCCCGCCCGCGGAGCGCAGCCACGTCGGGGCGTTCGCCGACCAGGTGCTGAGCGGGGAGGCGGGCACGGTGCTGAGCCGCAAGCTGTCGGCGATGCTCGGCACGTTCGGCAACTGGCAGCTGACCCTGCTCGCGGCGTGTGCGCTGGTGTTCCTGTTCGCGGTGCTCAACCGCCCCACGAACTGGCGGATCGGCGCGCTCCAGCGGGCCTACGAGTACGCGCCGACACTCCGTGCGGGGCTGACCGGCTCGCTGGTGACCGCGCTGGTCGGGTTCGCCGCCAACGACTCGGGGGTGGCGATCCCGGCGATCGCGCTGACGGTGGCCGTCCCGCTGACGCTGTCGGCGTGCGTGTGGGCGCTCCAACGGGGCGACCGCACGCCGCCGGAGGCACGGGAACCCGCCGGAACCGCCCGTCGGACGTGACGGACGCCTCACCGCGTGCCTGACACCACACCGCCCCGGCACGACCTTGCGTCGCTCACATCACGAAACGGCTACGGGCCTGTGGTAAAGTCCGAGGCTGGGCGGCCCGGAGACGATCCGGCCCACGGCGGATGCGCCGGCCGACCCGCTCCATCGCTCGCGATCGAGGAGCCCGCGGCGGCGCGTGCCACGACACGGCGTCCGCCCTCATCCCGGCGGCGGGACCCGGTGTCAGTGGAACTTGAGGCCCGCCCTCGCGCGTTTGAGACACTGACGCGCTTTCTTGAGCAAGTCCGGCGAGAAAGGCGTTCCCATCCCCGGCCCCAGCACGGGGTACCAGGCAAGGAACTTGATGAACCAGCAGCTTCGCTACCGCCGTACGGCCACGGACACACTGGGCGGCACCCGCATCCTGGGTGGCGCGCGACCGAGCCCGCCCACCCGTCTGGCACGTCCCGAGTTCGCCGGAGTGGCAATGCCCGACCTGACCATCTCCTCCACGCTCAACGACGCGGGGCGCGTCCTCGCGCTGGACGGGGAGATCGACATGGCCACCGAGGAGCGGTTCCAGGACGCGGTGATCGAGGCCCTGACCACCCAGCCGTCCGGCCGCGTCGTCCTCGACTGCACGGACCTGAGGTTCATCGACTCCAGCGGGCTGCGCGTGCTCATCCGCGCGCACAAGGCGGCACTGGAGCAGCGGGTGCTGCTGGCCATCGCCTGCCCGACCGACCGCGTGCTCCAGACCCTGCGGGTGACCGCGCTGGACACCCGCGTCCCCGTCTTCGACACGGTCTCCGGGGCGCTGTCGGCGCCGCGCGCCTCCTAGCCCCTAGCTCAGCAGGAGCAGCCACACGCCCAACGCGGTCACGGCGATGTTGACCAGGGCGAAGACCACCACCCACAGGGTCCCGGGCATCCCTGTGAGCCGGGCCAGCTGGTCGGCGTCGGAGTGCGGTGAGGGCTGGCGCATCCGCTGGCTCTGGAGTTCGAAGACCGGCCGCACCCCGGCGAAGAGCAGGAACCAGGTGAACAGGTAGGCGAAGGCCGCCTGGACCGCCGCCGGGGTGAACCAGCTGACGCCGAAGACCACGGCGCCGGTGCCCACGATCGACACCACGCCGTAGACGTTGCGGATCATCAGCAGCATCGCCGCGAGCACGAGGATGCTCAGCCACAGCAGCGCCGTGATCCGGTCGGACATGAGCATGAGGATCGCCAGGAGTCCGACGAGGGACGGCGAGACGTAGCCCGCGAAGACCGTGAGGATCATCCCGATCCCGGTCGGCTTGCCGCGCGACACGGTGACGCCGGAGGTGTCGGAGTGCAGCCGGATCCCGGTGAGCTGGCGTCCGCTGAGCAGCGCCACCAGCGCGTGTCCGCCCTCGTGCGCGATGGTCACGACGTTGCGCGCCACCCGCCACGGAGGACCGAGCAGGACCGCGGCCAGGGCCAGGACCGCGGCGGCGATGATGATCCACTGCTCGGGCGCCGGCTGGACGGTCAGCACCTCGCTCCAGACGTCACCGAAGGTTGTTCCCACCGAAGCTCCCGACTCGTCGACCGACGCGCCGCCCCCAGGGGAGGGGCGGGCCCTGGCCGCACTTTAGGGCATGCGGGCGTGTCGCGGTCGCGGGGCGCAGGTGGGGCGGGGTCCGGAGCCAATCGCCGAGAACGGCGTCGATGAACTGGCCAAACCGGGAGCGCCGACCTAGAGTCACAACCGGAAGTAGTGAAGCAGATACTCAAAGTAAGGATCCGCTCGTGAAACGTACCGCTGCGCTCGTGTTCGTGACCATGGCGGCCGGTGCCGCCCTCGGCATGGCCGCCACGCCCGCCGCCGCTCACGACCACTTCGACGGCTACCGCGGCTACCACGACTTCGACTTCGACCGCAAGGGGAAGTACTTCGACGACCACCGCGGTGACCACGGCCAGCACCGCGACCACGGCGACCACCACTGGTGGAACGGCTACTTCGACTGACGGACGCGCCGCCGGCACGGACGCGGCCCCCCCCCCCCCCCCGGGGGGGGGGGGGGGCGCGGGCGCCGGGGCAAACCCCCGCCGCCGGCGACCAGGGGCCCCCCAGGGGGCGGACGCAGGGCGGACCCTTGCAAGCGGGGCCCC
>NZ_JBITHK010000009.1:15797-280979 GCF_044457925.1 Nocardiopsis sp. NPDC050513
CTCCCCCCCGCCCCCCCCCCCCCCCTCCCGCCCCCCCCCCCCCCCCCCCCCCCCCCCCCCCCCCCCCCCCCCCCCCCCCCCCCCGCCCCGGGGGCGCGTCCGCGTCCGCGGTCTCATCCCCGCTCGGCCGACTCCCTGAGCCGCACCAGGGTCCGCTCGATGCTCGCAGCGTTCCTCGCGGGCACGCCGGACAGGACGTAGAGCACCGGCAGGCCCCGGCTGTAGTCGAAGGTCTCGGTCACCCTCGTCACGCCCTCGGACAGCTCCTCCAGCTCGTAGCGCCAACGGTGCGGCCCGAGGTGGCGCCAGGCGATCAACCGGTCCTGCTCGAACTCCACGACCCGGTTGGTCATCCGGTACGGCAGCCCGAACACGCGCATGGTCATGCCGAACCGCGACCCGGGCGAGAGCCGGGCCGGACCGGACAGGGCTGCGCGCACGGTGTCCGACCCGTCGAACTCCGGGTGCCGGGCGGGGGTGGCGACGAGGTCGAAGACGTGCTCGGCGGAAGCCTTGACGGTGATGCTCCGCGAGATCTGGTGAGTGGCCATGAGCCGATCGTCTCACCGCTCGACGGCCGCGCGGGACCCGCCCCGGCTCAACCCCGGATCGCGTGCCGCTCCACCCCGGCGAGCACCCCGCCCGCGGCGACGTGCACCACCCAGAACGAGCCCTTGCGCAGCCCCAGCTGCTGGGACACCGGTGCGTCGAGCCGGTCCAGCGCCCCCCGCATCAGGTGCGGCACGAGTTCGCCGTGGGTGCACACCACGGTCGGGCGCCCCTCGGACAGGATGCCCTCGAACGCCTCCCGCGCGGCCTCCACGTCGAACTCCGGGGACTCCCCCCGCCCGGTCCCGCGCACGGTGAAGGCGCGCTCGGTCCGCACCGGGACGTCGGACTCGACGCTGTAGGGCAGCAGCGACTCGGTGCACCGGGCCGCAGCGGACGACACCACGCGGGGCCGCCCGTAGGAGGCCAGCACACGGGGCAGGGCCAGCGCGTCGGTCCGGCCCGCCTCGTCCAGGGGGCGCAGCAGGTCGTTGTCGCGCCAGGCGCGCTTCTCCCCCGCCGACAGGTGCCGCAGCACGATGACCGGGAAGGTCTCGGCGGGCCCGGCACGGAAGTTGTCGAGGACGTGGACGTCGTGTTCGTAGGTGAGGCGCGCCAGGGCGTCCTTCATGGGCACCCACTCGACGGCGTCGACCTCCTCGTTGGGAACGTAGTCGATCGCGCCGCCGGGTTCGGCGGGCGTGGCCGCCCACCACTCGACCTGCTTGGGCCAGCCGTCCTTGAGGTAGCGCTGGGGCGGGAGCCGCCGGCCCAGGACCGGGGTGAGCCCCGTCTCCTCGCGGACCTCGCGCACCGCACCCGTGATGAGGTGCTCGCCGTTCTTGAGCTTGCCCTTGGGCAGCGTCCAGTCGTCGCGGTCGGGCCGCCGGATGAGGACGATCTCGGGCTCACCCCCTCCGCCGTCGCGCCACAGGACGGCGCCGCCCGCGCGGATGGGTTCGAGGTAGCCGCCGACGGCCGTGTCGCGCGGCGGGAAGGCGCTGGTGACGCGCGGCTCCCCCATCGCGCCTCCGGCCGTGCTCGCCGCCTGTGTCTCGTCCCGCGACTCCATCAGGCCTCCACCACCCTGAGGTGGCGCTCGCCGCGCAGCGTCTCCTGCAGGTCCAGGAGCGGCTGGCCCTCCTCGTCGTGGGTGGCGCGGTCCCACGTCCCGTCGGGTTGCAGCCGCCAGGACGAGGTGCCGTCGGACATGGCCAGCTCCATGAGGCCCACCAGGCGCCGGCACTGTTCGGGGTCGGAGACGCGCACGAGCGCCTCCACCCGGCGGTCGAGGTTGCGGGGCATGAGGTCGGCGCTGCCGATCCACACCTGGGGGCGCCAGCCGTTGGCGAAGACGAAGACGCGGGAGTGTTCGAGGAAGCGTCCCAGGACGCTCCGGACGCGGATGTTCTCGGACAGGCCGGGCACGCCCGCGCGCAGGACGCAGCTGCCGCGCACCCACAGGTCGACGCTGACGCCCTCCTGGGAGGCGCGGTAGAGCGCGTCGATGATCTCGCGGTCGACCAGGGAGTTGACCTTGATGCGGATGTGCGCGGGCTCACCCCGGCGTTGGTGCTCGACCTCGCCCTCGATCTGGCGCAGGAGTCCCTCGCGCAGCGCGCCCGGGGCCACGAGCAGGCGCCGGTAGTGCTTCTTGCGGGAGAACCCGGTGAGGCTGTTGAACAGGTCGCTGACGTCCTCGCCGACCTCGGCGGAGGCGCTGAACAGGCCCAGGTCCTCGTAGATCCGGGCGGTCGCGGGGTTGTAGTTGCCGGTGCCGACGTGGCAGTACCGGCGCAGCAGGCCGTCGTCGTCCTGGCGGATGACCATGGACAGCTTGCAGTGGGTCTTGAGGCCGACGACGCCGTAGACGACGTGGCAGCCCGCGTCCTCGAGCTTGCGGGCCCACAGGATGTTGTTCTGCTCGTCGAAGCGGGCCTTGACCTCGACGAGGACCACGACCTCCTTGCCCGCGCGGGCGGCCTCGATGAGCGCCTCGACGATGGGCGAGTCGCCGCTGGTGCGGTACAGGGTCTGCTTGATCGCCACGACCTTGGGGTCGCTGGCGGCCAGGGCGAGGAACCGCTCGGTGGTGGCGGCGAAGGCCTCGTAGGGGTGGTGGACGAGGATCTCGCGCTCGCGGATGGCGGCGAACAGGTCGCCCGAGTTCAGGGCGCGCGGTTCGACGGGGACCAGGGGCGGAAAGCACAGCTCCGGCCGGTCGACGTCGGCGATCTGGGAGAGACCGGCCAGGTTGAGCGGGCCGGGGACCCGGTAGATCTCCTCCTCCTCGGCGCCGAGCTGGTGCGTGAGTATGCCGAGCACCTCGTCGCTGATGGACTGCTCGACCTCCAGGCGCACGAGCGGACCGAAGCGGCGGCGCAGGAGTTCCTGTTCGAGGGACTGGACGAGGTTGTCCGTCTCGTCCTCGTCGACCTCCAGGTCGGCGTTGCGGGTCACGCGGAAGGCGTGGTGCTCGACGACCTCCATTCCCTCGAACAGCTGCGGCAGGTGGGCGGCGATGACGTCCTCGACCGGGACGAACCGGCCGCCCGCCCCGGCGGTGAGCTCGATGAAGCGGGGAAGGGAGCCGGGGACCTTGACGCGGGCGAACATGCGGCGCTCGTCGCGGGGGTCGCGGACGGTGACGGCGAGGTTGAGCGACCGTCCGGAGATGTAGGGGAAGGGGTGGGCGGAGTCGACCGCGAAGGGGGTGACGAGCGGGTAGATGGAGCGCCGGAAGAAGCCGTGCAGGTACTCCTGCTCGGTGGCGTCGAGGTCGTTCCAGCGCACGATGCGGATGCCGACCTCGCGCAGCGCGGGGGCGACGCTGTGCTCGTAGCAGGCCGACTGGCGCAGCATGAGATCGCGGCTGAACTCGGAGACGCGTTCGAGCAGGGCGCGGGGGTGGTGGCCGCTGGAGGAGCGCACGGACAGGCCGGTGGCGATGCGGCGCTTCAGCCCGGCGACCCGGACCATGAAGAACTCGTCCAGGTTGCTGGAGAAGATGGCGAGGAACCGCGCGCGTTCCAAGAGGGGGATCGCCTCGTCCTCGGCGAGTTCGAGGACGCGTTGGTTGAACCGGAGCCAGCCCTCCTCCCGGTCCATGAACCTGTCCGGCGGCAGGTCGGCGATCGTGGTGTCCACTGGTGCTGGCGCTGATTCCGTGCTCACAGGTGGCAGACTCCCCCCTGTTCATGACCGGACGGTGACCTCCCCATGAGGGGAATATGACCGCAGTGCATCCGCTATGGAGCTTCTGTACCCATCCGGACACCTCCACCCTATCTCCGCGCCCGAAGTTTCCCCCGTCTTCACATGGCGGGGGCACCGGCGCACGGATGGTGGACGGGGTGGGTCGCGGACCGGGAGGGCTCAGTCGATGAAGGGTCCGAGCCCCGGCGGCAGGACGATCACGAGGAGCGAGAGGCGCAGGACCACGGTGATCCAGATGTTGCGGAAGCACGTCCACAGGTACCCGTAGAGGAGTCCGCCCGCGCCGTAGGAGAGCAGGGACAGCCAGAGGTCCTGGACGAAGTCGTGGCCGCGCATCTGGACGACGGCGTCGTAGGGCTGGATGACCGCGTAGGTCGACGCGAAGACGGTCGAGGCCACGACGATGCCGGCCCAGCGGCCCAGGATGAACTCCAGTCGGGTCTGGAGCATCCCGCGGTAGAAGATCTCCTCGCACATGCACACGAGCGCGAAGGCGAGCAGGAACCCGACCACGCCGAGCGTGAGCGGCGGCAGCCCGTAGACCGGGGCGAGCTGGTTGCCGACGAGGCCGACCGCGACGCCCACCGGGACGAGGCCGAGCCACCGCCAGGGCTCGCGCACGCCCAGGGCGAGCGAGGGCATGGCGGTGCCCCTGCCGTCGACGGTGACCCCGGAGCGGTCCATCACGAGCATCGGCAGGGTGAACAGGAAGAGCAGCCGGCAGACCAGGGACACCGACATCCGCAGGTCCATGTCGGTCTCGGCCGCGTACAGGGAGGAGATCCACGAGAGGGCCATCATGGACAGGACGAACCCGCTCAGGAACATCAGCAGGTAGCCGAGCTCCCGCCGGATCGGGTGGCCTTCCAGGGCCGCGGCGATCCGGGCGTCGAGCGCGTCCCGGTGGCCGAACCAGCGGACGAGCCCCCAGGCGGCCAGGCCCGCGACGAGCAACGGCCCCCAGACCGACGTGTAGAACGGGAGGGACCGGGTCAGGACCTCGGCGGGCAGCTCGGGGCGCGCGACCATCACCGTGACGATCAGGGCGGCCCACGCGCCCCACGCGACGAGCCCCCAACTTCGCACCTTGGTCACAAGAGTCCCCCCTGGATCAGAGCACCCATTCTGCCCAAGGAGAAACTAAAAGTGATCTAATGACTACGGTATGTCGTCAGTGAGGGTGCGGGCGGCGCGTCGGCCCGGGGCGCGCGCCCCGGGCCGGTCCGGTCTCCGCCGGGGCGCTCAGAAACCGTTGTCCAGCACCGAGCGGAGGAAGGACTTCGTCCGCTCCTCGCGCGGGTCCTCGAAGATCTGCTCCGGAGTCCCCTCCTCGGCGATCCGGCCCTTGTCGAACATCAGGACACGGTGCGACACGTCCCGCGCGAAGCCCATCTCGTGGGTCACGCACAGCATGGTGATGTCCGTGGACTCGGCCACCTGGCGCAGCACGTCGAGGACGCCCGCGACCAGCTCCGGGTCCAGCGCTGAGGTGACCTCGTCCAGCAGGAGGATGTCCGGCCGCATCGCCAGCGCGCGGGCGATCGCGACGCGCTGCTGCTGGCCTCCGGACAGCTGCGTCGGATGGGCGTCGATCTTCTCGCCCAGGCCGACCAGCTCCAGCAGCTCCACCGCCCGCTCGTTGGCCTCGTCCTTGGACAGTCCGAGGACGTGCACGGGCGCCTCGGTGACGTTCTTGCGGACCGTCATGTTGGGGAACAGGTTGAACTGCTGGAACACCATGCCGATGCTGCGGCGCCTGCGCCGCAGGTAGCTCTCGCCGGCGGGGACCAGGCGGTCGCCCCGCCGCATGTGGCTGAACGGCTCCCCGGCCACGTCGATGCGGCCCTCGGTGACCTTCTCCAGGGTCATGAGGAGGCGGAGGATCGTGGTCTTGCCCGAACCGCTGGGGCCGATGAGCGTGACCCGCTCGCCGGGTTCGACCGAGAAGTCGAGGTGGTCGAGCACGGTGAGATCGCCGAACCGCTTGACCACCTGGTCGAAGACGATCTGCGGCTGCCCCTCGGCCCCCTGGGGTGCTTCGGCGGACGGGGCGTCAGACGGCGGCATAGCGTCGCTCCAGTCGTCGGATGATGATGGCGGAGGGGATGCTCACCGCGAGGAAGAGGAAACCGACGAGGGTGTAGGCCTCCACGACCCGGAAGCTCGCGCTGCCGATCCGCTGGGCCTCGGTGAGCAGCTCGGCCACACCGATCGCGAAGAGCATCGGCGTGTCCTTGAACATCGCGATGAGGTAGTTGCCCAGGGCGGGGATGACCTTGCGGATGGCCTGGGGCAGGACGATCGCGCCCCACGTACGGCTGGCCGGGAGGCTCAGCGCGCGGGCCGCCTCCCACTGCCCCCTGGCCACTCCCTCGATGCCCGAGCGGTACACCTCCGCGGTGTAGGCGGAGTAGTGCACGCCAAGGACCGCCACGCCGACCGTCATCCCGGTGATCGTCGAGGGGGCGAGGAGGAAGACGAACACCAGTTGGACCACGAGCGGGGTCGTGCGGATGAACTCCATGACCCCGTGCACGACCGCGCCGACCACGGGCACTCGTCGGACGACGGCGATCAGCAGGCCGAGGGTGAGCGCGATGAGGTAGCCCATCACCGTGACCTGGACCGTGACCCACAGGCCGGACAGCAGGTCGGGCATGGCCTCCGCGGTGAACTCCAGGTCCCAGAACATCATGAGCTCCCACCGCCCCCGGTGGCTCCGGCGACGGCCGGGTGCCGCAGGAGGGCCCCCAGACCGGTGCCGCCCGGCGGTGTGCGGCCCAGCTTGCGGTTGGCGCGGCGTTCGAGGAGGCGCATGCCGAAGATCAACACCTGGGCGATGAGGAAGTAGAGGACGAGGGCGCCGAAGAAGGCCGCGATCGTCTCACCGGTGGCCTGGCGCATCTGCTGCGCGACGGCGGTCAGGTCGACGACGCCGATGAGGTAGGCGACGGCGGTGGCCTTCATCAGCTCGATGACCAGGTTGCCGAACGTGGGCAGCATCTGCGCCCACGCCTGCGGCAGGACGACCAGCCGCAGGCGCTGGAACCAGGAGAGGTTGAGCGCGACCGTGGCCTCCACCTGCGCCTTGGGCACCGCGTTGATCGCCGCCCGGACCACCTCGGCACCGTAGGCGCCGACGTTGAGCCCCACGGCGAGGATGGCGGCGAACCGGTCCTCCAGCTGGAAGCCGGTGAGCTGTGGCAGGGCGTAGGCCATCCAGAACATCAGCACCAGGGCGGCGATGCCCCGGAAGACCTCCACGTAGACCGTGGCCACGGCCCTGGGCAGCCAGTGGGGGACGGTCCCCAGGATGCCGAAGGCCATGGCCAGGACGAAGGCCAGGGCACTGCCGCCGATGGTGAGCTGGACGGTGACCCACGCGCCGTCGAGATAGAGCGGGAGCCGCTCGATCAGGAACTGCACGTCGGGATCAGCCCTCGCAGAGTTCGGCGGTCGTGGTGTCGTCGGGCAGGTCGGCCTCGGTGAAGCCCCACTCCTCGCCGAGTTCCAGGAGGCGTCCGCTCTCCCTGAACTCGGCGATCACGCGGTTGATCTCCTCCAGCAGCTGGGTGTCCTCCTGGCGCAGGGCCAAGCCGCCCCAGCCGCGCTCCTCCCGGCCGTCGATCTCGGGGAAGAAGGCCTCGGTGACCTCGAAGGGCCCGCCTCGGTCGAGCAGCAGGTAGGTGTGGGACACGCTCAGCATGGACATCGCGTCGACACGGCCGGACTCCAGCAGTTCGTATCCGGTGGTCTGGTCCGGGATCAGCTCCAACTGGCCCTCGGGCACCTCGAAGTACTCCGCGTAGGACTGCTCCACGGACCCGTTGAGGACCGCGAGGCGCAGGTCGGAGTTCTCGGTGAACGAGGTGAAGTGCGTGATGTCGTTCGGGTTGCCCTCCTCGACGAGGAAGGCCTCGGGCGAGGTGGCGGTGGGTTCGCTGAAGGCGACCTGTTCGCAGCGCTCCGGGGTGATGAACATGCCCGCGGCGATGACGTCGAACCGGTTGGCCTGCAGCCCGGGGATGAGCCCGTCCCAGGCGACCGGGGAGGCCTGGATCTCGGGGACGCCCAGTTCCTCGAACACCGCGGCGGCCACGGCCGGGGACTGGCCGGCGGGCTCGCCCGCGTCGTCGATGAAGCCGAAGGGGATCTCGTTGGCCAGTCCGACCGCGACGAAGCCCTGCTCACGCAGGCGCTCCAGGGTCGACGGGCCGCCTTCACCGCCTCCGTCCTCCACCCTGCTGCACGCGGCGAGACCGGCCACCGCCAGGCCCACCCCTCCGAGTCGGAACGCGTCCCGGCGACCCAGGGCACCTCGGTTGACCGCTGACACCTGCTTCTTCACGACTGCTCCTCGTGGAACGTCAGTGCGGCGCCGCGTCCGTGGGACGGCGGCACCGCGCATTCGGATGGGGACGCCTGTGTGGGTTCGGGTCCGCGGCCGAGTCGCTCCGCGGGTCCCAGCCGTCGAACGGGACACGGGTCGACGGCGTAGACACGGGTCTCTCCCTCCCCGAGCGCGCCCAGCAGTAACGAGGCAGGTTTAGTCCGTTATGCACTGGTTATGCGCACTCGACCACCGGATGAACGACCCTCACAGGCGTGCATGGCGGGTCACCTGTGACTTGTGACCCTGGGTGTGAAATCCGGTCACCCAGGGGCTCCGGTGCCACGCACGACTGTGGGCGGAGCCCGAGACCACGGACCCCGCCCACGCGTTCACACCCGGTTGTCAGGAGACCGCGGTGTCCTCCGACTCCGGCTCCTCGACGATGAGCGGGTACACGCCGTTCTCATCGTGCACCTCGCGCCCGGTCACGGGCGGGTTGAACACGCACAGGACGCGGAAGTCCTCCTTGATGCGCAGCGTGTGCTTCTCGTGGCCGTCGAGCAGGTAGAGGGTGCCGGGGGTGATGATGTGCTTCTCCCCGGTCTCCTCGTTGGTGAGCTCGGCCTCACCCTCGATGCAGTGCACCAGCTCGACGTGGTTGGCATACCACATCGTGGTCTCCGTGCCCGCGTACAGCACGGTCTCGTGGAAGGAGAACCCCACGCCCTCCTTCGCGAGGATCATCCTGCGGCTGCGCCAGTTGCCGTGCTTGACGTCGCGGTCGGTGCCGTTGACGTCGTCCACGCTGCGAATGATCACTGATAACTCCCTACGCGCTCGTGCGCCGTCGCTTTGATCCATTGAACACGGTCGGGGGCCGTCCGGCATCCCGGTTCGGGACACCGAACGACCCCGTGCCCGCCACCCCTCACCAGGGCTGACGGCTACACCGGCTGGGCGACCTTCACGGCCGCGCGCGCGGCGTCGGCCATGATGTCGAGCCCGGCCTTGAGCTCCTCCTCCGTCGTGGTGAGCGGCGGGAGCAGCTTGGCGACCTCGTCCTCGGGACCGGAGGTCTCCACGAGCAGGCCGCGCTCGAAGGACTCCGCGGCGACCCGCTTGGCGATCGAGGTGTCCTCGAAGGCCAGACCGCGGGCCAGGCCCCGGCCGCGCACGTGCGCGCCGACCTGCGGGAACTCACCGGCGATCTCCGTGAGGCGGGCGGCGACCATGTCGCCCTTGGCCCTGGTCTCCCGGGCGAAGGCGTCGTCGCTCCAGTAGCGGCGCAGCGCCTCGGCGCCTGTGACCATCGCCGGGTTGAAGCCGCGGAAGGTGCCGTTGTGCTCGCCCGGCTCCCACACGTCCAGCTCGCGCTTGAACAGCGTCAGGGCCATCGGCAGACCGTAGCCGCTGATCGACTTCGACAGCGTGACGATGTCCGGGGTGATCCCGGCCTCCTCGAAGCTGAAGAAGCCGCCGGTGCGGCCGCAGCCCATCTGGATGTCGTCGACGATCATGAGGATGTCGTACTCGCGGCACAGGGCGGACAGCTCGCGCAGCCACTGGGCGCTGGCCACGTTGATGCCGCCCTCGCCCTGGACGGTCTCGACGATGACCGCGGCGGGCTTGTCCAGACCGCTGCCGCTGTCGTCCAGCAGGCTGCGCAGCCACAGGAAGTCCGGCGTCTGGCCGTCCATGTAGTTGTCGAACGGCATCGTGGCGACGTGCCCGAGGGGCACACCGGCGCCGCCGCGCTTCATGGAATTGCCGGTGACGGCCAGGGCGCCCAGGGTCATGCCGTGGAAGCCGTTGGTGAAGTTGACGATCGTCTCGCGACCGGTGTACTTGCGGGCGAGCTTGAGCGCGGCCTCGACCGCGTTGTTGCCCGCCGGGCCGGGGAACTGGACCTTGTAGTCCAGGCCCCGGGGTTTGAGGACGACGTCCTCGAAGGTCTCCAGGAAGTCCCGTTTGGCGACGCTGTAGGCGTCGAGGCTGTGCACGATCCGATCGTCGGTGAGGTACTCGATGAGCGATGCCTTCAACTCCGGGTTGTTGTGCCCGTAGTTGAGGGACCCCGCCCCGGCAAAGAAGTCCAGGTAGGGCCGACCGCTCTCGTCGTAGACGTGGCTCCCGATGGCCTTGTCGAAGACGACGGGCCAGTTCCGGCAGTATCCGCGGACTTCGGATTCGAGGCGCTGGAAGGTCTCCATCGTGGGTTCCTTGGTTCCTTTCCCCAGGTTCGTGGGCTCAGGGCTGTGACGACGGGGTGTCAGGATCGGTCGATCCGGTGCGGATGGTCAGGCACGCTCTTCGCTGGTCCGGTCCCCGAAGGGTCCGATACGCACGAGGTCCTCGGGCTCGTGGGGAGTCCCGCCGCCGTGCGGGAAGTGCTCCCCGGTGAAGAGAGGGCTCCACGCGATCTCCGCGCCCCGGTCGCGGGCGAACGAGGCGAAGAGTGCGCGTGAGGCGGTGTTGTCGGGCGTGACGGTCGCTTCGAGGTAACTCAGTCCCAGGTCGGCGAACCGGTCACCCACAAAGTCAAGCATGCGGCGCGCCAGTCTCTGCCCGCGGTACTCGGGATCGACGGCGACCTGCCAGAGGAAGTACGTGTCCGGGCTGTCGGGGCGCACGTAACCGGTGACGTAGGCGGCGACACGGCCGGCGTCGTCGCGGGCGACGACGCTGGTCCTGGCGAAGTCCCGGCACCAGAGCGTGTAGGCGTACGGGGAGTTCACGTCCATCCCCGTCTCTCCCGCCAGCCGCCACATGCGCGGCCCGTCCTCCGGGGACGGGTGCGACAGGCGCACGTCCCCCCGGCCCGCGGCCCCTGTGGTCCCGGAGCTGTTCGCCCCGCCGTCGGCTCGGTCGCGTGCTTGGAGGTTCGTTCGTAGATGTGGCACGTCGATCGAACTTAGCGAACGAATGTCAATGACGTTTCAGAGAGACTCCGCGTACATGTTTCATCTGTTCGCCATCGGGTATGGCTCGTTTATTTAGCAGCGGCGCACCAGCCTGACCAGGGCGTTCGCGAGAGAGGCGCAGAGTGGGCCTCCGGCCGCCAGCCCCCTGTCCATCAGGGACTTCGACGGTCCGACCGGGGTCCGGATTCGGGGCGCGCCCGCGCAACCGCCGCTGTGCGGCCGACAGCACTCAGGGTCAAACATAGAGCCTTACTGAGCAATATTAACAGTGCGTTAAGTCACATCAATTCGGTGGAAACCTAGCGACATAACGCCTCTCCGACCCGGAGGGCGCCCCGGCGCCGCGTCGGGACCGCCCACGGAAAGCGGCTCTGGACAGGGACTTCCCTCCCGCCCCGTCGACCGGCGCGCCCTCCGCCGGGCGCCCGGCCGGACGCGCGGGCGGGCCGCGCGGGATCGCGCACGGGCGGTCGGCGCCCTTGATGTCTCGCCCACTTTCGAGCAGACTCCGTGTAGTACTACATCTGGTCGTACTACACTTGGTCGCATCGCTTCGCCGCAGACCAGACGGGTCAAGCACCCGGCAGCCGTGGTGAGGACGAGGACGCGCCCGCCGTGGGACCCGCGGCGCGGCCACTGACCACGGATCGCAGCCACGGATCGGAGGCGCACGTGAACCGCCTTTACCACGAGAGCGAGGACTGGGTCGAGAGAGGGAAGTGCCGTTCCCACGACCCGGAGATCTTCTTCCCGGTGAGCAGCACCGGGATCGGGCGCGCCGACACGGAGCAGGCCGTCGCCGTCTGCGGCGGCTGCGCCGTTCGCCAGGAGTGCCTGCGGTGGGCCCTGCGAGCCGGGGAGGCCCACGGCGTCTGGGGTGGAACGACCCCGGAGCAGCGCCGCTACATGCGACGCGAGCTGGTTCCCGCCTCCTGAGGTCGCGGAAGGGGTCGTCGGGCGCGCGGGGGAACGTGCCGGACGGCCCCTTCTCCTCGTGTGTGGCCTCTCCCCGTGCCGCCTTGCGGCCCCGGAGGGCACCGCATAGTTTCGATCCCGTGCGGCCCCGGCCCTCTCCGCCGGTGCGCGCACCCGCCCCGAGCACTGGGAGAAGACGAAGACATGGCCTCCACCGAGACCACGCGCGCCCTCGACCCGGCGGCCGACCGCCGCCTCCCGCGCCTGATCGCCGCCGCCGCGGCTCCGCTGACCGCGGGCGCGCTGGCGCTGGTCCCCGCCCCCGCCCTCGCGCACGACGTCCTGACCGGTTCCTCCCCCGAGGACGGCGCCATCCTGGACGCGGCTCCCGAGGAGGTCGTGCTGACCTTCAACAACGCGCCGATGGCGTCCGACAGCGCCAGCGACGTCGTCGTCACCGGCCCGAACGGCGAGCAGTACCAGGAGGAGGGGGCCCTGGAGTTCGACGAACTCGACGTCACCGCCGGCCTGCTGCCCCTCGACGAGGCGGGGGCGTACACCATCGGCTTCCGGGTCGTCTCCTCCGACGGCCACCCCATCCAGGACTCGCTCACCTTCACGCTGACCGAGGACGCCGTGGCCGGGGCCGCCGCCGAGTCCGCGCCCGCGGACGACGCGGCCTCGGAGGGCGCCGCCGAGGAGGAGGCCGCGGACGAGGAGGACACCGCGATCGAGGCCGACGAGGCCGCCGCCGAGTCCGAGGGCCCGTCGGCGGTCGCGCTCGGGATCGTGGGTCTCGCGGTGGTCGTGGCCGTCGCCATGGTCGTTGCCGTGGCCGTGGTGCTGCGCTCCCGCGCCGCGTCGGAGTCCGGCGGCGACCAGGGCTGACCCTCCCGCGGAACGGCGGCGGGGCCCGGACGTCGTGTCCGGGCCCCGCCGCGTCGGGTTCAGACGCGGCGCGCGAGCAGGATGCTGATGTTGTCCTTGCCGCCCGCCTCCATGGCCGCCTGCCACAGGGCGTGCACGGCGGCCTCGTCGCTCCCGGCCTCGGCGATCATCCGCTCCATCTCGTCGGGCAGGACGAGGTCGGACAGGCCGTCACTGCACATGAGCCAGGCGCTGGGGTCGGCGCCCTCGTCCCTGCCCACGTGCGGAACCATCGCGCCGCCGGCGCTGCCGCCGAGGGACTGGGTGATGAAGTTCGTGGTCACGGGGCGGCCGTCCTCGGAGGGCGGGAGCGCGGGCGAGTCGTCCTCCGAGAGCTGGCGCAGGCGGCGCCCCTCCAGGCGGTACGTCCGGGAGTCGCCGACGTTGAACCAGAAGTTGCCGTCGTTGTTGAGCAGGACGCCGGCGACCGTGGTCCCCATCCCGGAGAACTCGGTGTGCTGGGTCGCGTGGTCCTTGATCTCCTCGTCGATGTTGGTCAGCAGCTGGGCGATCTCGTCCGGGCCCTTGAGGCGCGGTCCCACCTCGGCCATGCGGTGCACGGCGTGCTCGGAGGCGATCTCGCCCGCGGCCTGACCGCCGATGCCGTCGGCGACGGCCAGGATGACGGGCTCACTCACCGGCAGAACGCAACGGACCGGCGAGGTCATGTTGGCGCTGGCGACGGTGAGCGCGCCCATGACGACGGAGTCCTCGTTGGCGGGACGGACAGCGCCCCGGTGCGTGAGGGCCGTGACGATGACTTCCCCACCAGCGACACCCATACGCCCTTCCTCCCGTTTCTTCGGCCGTGGCCGGTTGCCCGGCGTAGGCCGCCGGACGTTGCTCGAGTCCCGTTCAACGCGTGGATCCTGTAACCGTACCGAGGTACCGGCGGAGTCGGTCAGAATCCGCGTACATCATGGCGGAAAACACCCGGATACGCAGTTCCCACCCGGGTTCTCGCCGCCGAAAGCGTCGTGGTCGATGTGCCGGTGGTGAGCGGTGTCCAGTCCCGTTGTTCCTGTCCGACAGTAGCGGCGTTGGCCCGACCGCGACAGTGCACACCGGCCCGGATCGGGAACGCACAGGGCAGAGGGCTTCCGAGGGGGTTACGGACCGCCCTGAAGCCCCCCTTTGGAACGGTCGGCGGGACGCGGTCACGTTGTGGCGCACCGGACCGTCTGGCAGAATGGGCGCCGTTGGGTGTCTAAGACGCAGACACACACGACCTCGCCCCGAGCGCCGCCCCGATCCGCGCACGGTGGCTCGATCTCCCTACCGGTCGTTTGGTGTGGTCTCCGTGCGTCTGCCCTCCTCCTCCCTTCCTCTCCGCCGCCTGGCTCCCGTGCGCACTCCGTGCGTGCGGTGTTCAGTGCTGCCCGTTTCCCGCCCGGGGGGCTCCGACCCCGCTCCGGAGTCACCTCGGGCCCACCCGTCGCCCGCGACCGCCCTTCAGGGGCGCTTCGCGCGGGGACGACCCACCTCGACGGACGGCCCCCGGCCGCAGCATCCATCAACGACGGACACCGTTCCGTGTCCAAGGAGTCCAGCCCAGTGAAGATCGCCATGGTCGCCGAACACGCCAATCCCCTCCCCGCCCACCGCGGGGAACCGGCCTGCCCAGCGAGTCTGCACGCCTGTGCCGTGTCACGGCAGCTCGCCAAACGCGGCCACAAGGTGACGGTGTACTCGCGCCGGAGCGGCCCCGAACAGCCCGACGGCCGCACCCGCATGTCGCGCGGCGTGTCCGTCGTCTACCTCGACGCGGGGCCGGCGCGCCCCCTCGGCGACGACGAGGAGGCCGAGCACACCGGCGCCTTCGGCAGCGCCCTCGCCACCGCCCTCGACGAGGAGGACCCGGACGTCCTCCACGCCGTGGGGTGGACCAGCGGCCTGGCCGCCCTGCACGCCCAGGCGCACTGCGAACGCGACCAGAGCGGCACCCCGATCGTCCAGACCTTCCACTCGCTCAACGCCAGCGAACAGCGCTCCGGCCTCTCCCACCAGCCCGAACGCGCCCGCATGGAGACGATCCTCGCCTCCCGCGCCGACCACGTCCTGGTCAACTCCACCGACCAGCAGGGGGAGCTCGCCCGCCTCGGAGTGCCCCGCCACCAGGTGAGCGTCGTCCCGTTCGGGGTGGACACCGACCACTTCAGCGTCGAGGGCAGCGCCTCCTCGGAACCCTGGCGGACCCGCCGCGAGGAGCGGCCCCGCCTGGTCTCGGTCACCTCCCTGGACGGACCCGGCGGCGCCGACCGGCTCGTGGAGGCGATGGTCCGCCTGCCCGAAGCGGAGCTGCTCATCGTCTCCACCGCCGAGGACCGCGACGTCGCCCTCGACGAGAACGCCCGCGCCGTCGAGCTCCTCGCCAAGGAGGCCGGCGTCGACGACCGCGTCCACCTCACCGGTCCCGTCGAGCGCAAGGAACTGCCCCGGCTGCTGCGTTCGGCGGACGTGTACGTGTCCGCGGCCGCCTACGACCCCTACGGCGGAGCCGTGGTGGAGGCCATGGCCTGCGGACTTCCCGTGGTCGCCACCGCCACGGGCGCCATTCCCGGCGCGGTGCTGCACCGCACCAGCGGCGTGCTGATGCGCTTCGGGCACCCCGACGAGGTGGCCCGCGCCGTGCGCGCCGTCCTCAACACACCGACGATGAGCTCGGCGTACGGCATCGCCGCCGCCGACCGCGCCCGTTCCCGGTTCACGTGGCAGCGCATCGCGGTGGAGACCGAGCTCGCCTACCGGCGTTCCCTGCCCCAGACGCCGGAGCCCGACGGCTCCGACGAGGACGAGACCGACGGCCTCCTGCTGTCGACGACCTCGGGCTGAGCCGTGTCCCCGCTCCCGCCGCGCACGTGCGCCCGGCCCCTCGGAGCCGCCTCCGAGGGACCGGGCTCGGAGTGGGTACACCTCAGATGACGGCGCACGCACCCGGGCGCCGCGCCCCCGAACGCGAACCCTCAACGATGACCTTCGAACACCAGGGCCTGCTCTTCCACCGCGAGCAGAGGCTCCACGACGTGGCCCGGCAGCGGTTGCGGTCCGCCGTACGCGAGGACGCGTACGCCGTGCTCGCGGTCAGCGCGTGCCGCGCCGCCGCACTGACCGAGGGGCTCGGCGACGCGGAGCGGGACCGGGTGCACGTCATCGACCGCACCGCGCTCTACTCCGCCCCCGGCAGGACGCTCGCCGTCCTGCACCGGCTGGCCCTCACGCACGGACCCGCTCCCGTGACCGTGGTCGCCGAGCCGCCGCTCGCCGGCGGCTCGGCGATGGAGCTGCGGGAGTGGCTGCGTCTGGAGTCCGTGCTGTCCACCGCGTTGGCACCGATGCCGCTGCGGCTGCTGTGCGTGCACGACGCGCGCCGCCTCGCCCCGCACGTGCGGTCGGCGGTGCGGGCCACCCACCCGGTGCTGGTGGGGCCGGACGGTCCCCGGTCCAACGGCGCGTACCTGGGGACCGCGGCGTTCGGGGTCCGGCCGACCGCGCCGGAGCCGCTGCCGGTCACGGGCCCCGTCCACCAGTTGGAGATCGGGCTGTCCCTGCCCCGCCTGCGCCAGGAGCTCACCCACCTGGGACGGGCGGCGGGCTGGCCGGAGCACCGGGTGGACGACCTGGTGGTGGCGGTGAACGAGCTGGCCGCCAACGTGCTGGAGCACGGGGCCGGCAAGGGCACGGTGACCGTGTGGCGGGCGCCGGAGCGCTGGGTGTGCGACGTGTTCGACGAGGACGGCGGTCTGGTCGACCCGCTGACCGGCTACCGTCCGGCCGACGGAACCCGACCGCGCGGGTACGGGTTGTGGATCGCCCGGCAGACCTGCGACTTCCTGGAGATCTGCGGCAGCGGCGCGGGGTCTCTGGTGCGGCTGCACTTCCTGGACCGGGAGTACTCCCCCCGGGCAGGCGGGGCCGGCTGAGGAGGGCGGGTGGGCCCCCTTTCCTGGATCACTCACCCGAGGGGGCGCCCGATCACGGTCCGGGACGAAGGACCGGAGCGGGCACGGCCTACGGGCGGAGGGCGTCCACGGCGGCGCCGGTGCTCGCCATGATGGGGATGACCTGGTCGATCCCGGCGATCACGAACAGGCGGTTGACCTGCTGCTGGGGTTCGGCGACCACGAGGCCGACGCCGAGGTCGCGCGCCTGCCGGTAGGCGGCGACGAGCACTCCGATGCAGCGGGAGTCGCAGAAGGCGACCTTGGCCAGGTCGACCACCACCGACTGGGGCGGATCCTCGGACAGGAGCCCGTCGAGGACCCCGGCCAGGGCCGGAGAGGTCACCGCGTCCATCTCCCCCGCGGGGGTGACCACGACGACGCCATCCTCGCGACGGATCGAGATGTCTGACGTCACTCTCGGTTCTCCTTGTCGTTCCGGGAGGGCAACGCCCATCATCCCGGCTTTCGGTCACGCTCGGGACTCATCCTTGTTCGATGTCCCGCCGTTCAACGCCCGTCCACCCGCGGACGACGGGGCCGCGCCTGCGCTCCGGTGTTCTCGGCGACGAGGTCGCGCGCCACGTCCACGACCTTCTTCCGGTTGCGTTGGGCGACCTCGCGCAGCGCCGTGAAGGCCGTGTCCGCGTCGCAGGCCCGCGCGTGCATGATGATCCCCTTGGCCTGGTCGATCACCGTACGCGCCGACATCGCCCGGCGCATGTGCGCGGTCTCGCGGGCCACGTCGGCCTGGCGGCCCACGCTGATCAGGGCCACGGCCGCGTGCTCGGCGAGCAGGGCGGTGAGGGGGACCACGACGTCCTCGTCGAAGGCGTCGGCGCGGCCGGAGTGCACCCCGAACGTCACGACCCGGTCGTCCTCGCCCTCGTCTCCGGGGATGAGGCTGGGCTGCGTGATCGAGGAGCGGTCGCCGCACTGCACGGCCATGCTCGTGTACCGGGGCCAGCGGTGTTCGCGCAGGACGTCGCCGACGCGCACCTGGCGCATCTCGCGCACCGCCTCCACCGTGGGCCCGTGGTCGCTCGTGTACTGGTGCTCGAAGGCCTCGGACAGGTCGGCGTGCGATGCGCCGTAGTCGACCACGACGTGCCGGACGGACCCGTCGGGGCCCGTCACCTCCCGCCAGACCACGACCAGGGCGGCGGAACACCCGGGCACGCCCACCGCGGCGGCCCGGCTCATCTGGTCCAGAGCTCGTTCGAGGGTGGCGTTCTCGGTCTGGGCCAGTGCCCCGATGTCACGCGCCAGGCGTTCGATCCACACCGTGCCACCTCACTTCCGCGCTCCCTGCCCCTGTTCAACGGTAACCCTGGTGGGCGCAACCCCCCGCATCCGTTAGCGTCGGTGGGTGACAACGGTGTCAGGGCCCCGGGAACGGGTACCGCCGAAGACGCGATCGACGACGACGGAGACCTGAGCGTGTCGGAGAACCTCACGGGGCTGCGCAGGGAGATCACCGCTCTGGGCGAGCGGGTGGCCGCCCTGGTGAGCACCCATGCCATGTATCCCGACGACGCCCGGGGCACGGCCGAGGCGGCGCTGGCGGAGCTGGAGTACGCCGAACGCCTGCTGGGCGAGGCGGACGACCTGCTCGGCCGCGCCCAGTCCGAACAGCCCGGACCGCGACGGCCGGGTGACGACGGCGACCGGATACTGCTGCGCGCCATGTTCGCGGAGCTGAGCGTTCCGGTGGTTCTGCTCGACCACGACGGCCACATCCGGCGGATCAACAACGCCGGGGCCGCCCAGCTCGGCAGCGCGCCCGGATACCTCACCGGCAAGCCCTTCGCCCACTTCGTCGACCTGCGCAGACGCGCGACGATGCGGTCGTGGTTGGCCTCGGTGCTGCGCGGTGACGGGCCCGCCTCGCTGGAGTCGCGCCTGGCCCAGCGCGGGTGGGCGGAGGACGTGCACCTGACCCTGACGCGCCTGGAATTGCCCACGGAGGCGCAGCCGCTCGTGCTGGTGGCGATGTCACCGCCGATGAGCGGATCGGAGGAGGAGGGTCCCGCCCCGCTGGAACCGGAGGTGGAGGACCAGGTCGTGGTGCTGGCCGCGCGGCGCCTGGACGTGCTCACCCGGATGACGCGGCTGCTGCTGCGCAGCGCGGGCCCGGGCGGCCGGGGCGAACCGCTCGCGCTGGCCGACGCCGCCGAACTGCTGGCGGACTCCTACGCCGACTGGGTGATCGTGGACGTGTGCGACCTGCCCACCGGTCCGGACGCCGCCCGACGCGCGGCGGTGGCGGGGCCGCCCGACGCCCCGGAGGAGCTGACGCGGGAGGTGGCCGCCGCCGCGCCGCGCGACTCCGGCATCCCCGGCGACGTCCTGGGCGGCGGCCAGTCGCTGCTGTTCCCGCTGATCGAGGACGAGGGCGTCCTCGGCCACGCCGCGTCGGGCGCACCGCTGCTGGCGGCGCTGGGCGCGGGATCGCTGCTGTCGGTCCCGCTGCGCGGCAGCCGGGGGGTGCGGGGCGCGTTGACCCTGATCCGGCGCAGCAACCGGGGCAGCTTCCGTCTGGCGGACCTGGGACTCATCGAGGAGATCGGCGAGCACATCGGGCTCGCGCTCCCGCCGCGCCCCTCCGCCTGACGCGCGCCGCCGCCTCCCGGGACGTGCCCGGGGCCGACCGCCGCAATAGCGCACCGACCCAATCTCGCTGAGGGGCGGCACCTAACTCCGCGGACCGGAACCCGTTCGCGCGTCGTCCGGCAGCGCGAATCCTCCGCACCGGCGCGGAAATGCCCCAGTCGCATATCGCCATTCCGCGAAGCCCCCCGCGCGCATCGCCCAAAACCGACGTTGAGGGCACTCCGTCCACCGCGGGTTCGACTCCCCCCGCCACGGCGCGCACCGGCGTTTTCGCGGGAAGAGCGGGGAGATGATGCACGCAACGCGCTCGCCGCGCGCATGGGTAGACGAAAACGAGGCAGAAGACGACATGCCGAACACGCACACCCCATTTCACGCCCCGCTCCCCCGAACACCCGACGGGCACTCCGTCCACGCCCGGAAATGGCCCAAGAAGGAGGAACCGGACAAGGTCAAGGAATCGCACCTGCGAACGGACGTCCGCCACTTCGTGGACCTGTCCTACCACCTGACCGGGTTCGAACGCGCCGACCTGTTCGGCACCGGCAGCGCCGAGGAGTACCTCTCCGCTCTGGTCCACAGGGTCGGTGCGGACAACGCGCTCCGACTGTACAAACGCGTCGTCGACCCGAAGCTCGGGAAGGACCCGCAGGAGTCGGCGCGGTTCCCGGACCACGAGAAGGAGGCCGATCTGTACGCGATGGCCGCCGCCGTCACCACGATGTGGTACCTCGGGTCGTGGACCGCGCTCGACCCCCAGCACTACGCCCTCGTCGTCAAGGGGCACAAGGGCACGCCGCCGCTCCCGCCCAACGAGACCTTCGTCGTCTCGCCCAACGCCTACCTCAACGGGCTGGTGTGGCAGCTCACCGGCGGGCACGCGCTCGGCGGCAAGCCGACCGGCTGGGCCACGTGGGCGGAGCGGCCCCCCAAGGTCCACCGCAACCGTGCGGAACGCCGGAAGGAGTGGGCCCCGGGCACCGGGGGCACCGACGGAGGAGGGTCGAAGTGACCGTGGCAGGACGGCACAGCAACGGACAGCGCTACGACGCCATCGTCGTCGGATCCGGGGTGACCGGGAGCCTGACGGCCAAACGGCTGGGCGAACGGGGGTGGCGGGTCCTGGTCCTGGAGGCCGGAACCGGCCGGCTGGGCACCTGGGAGGGCTACACCGCAGCGGTGAACGGCTTCCGCACCGCGACGCGCAAGGGGCCGAACTCGCCCTACCTGCCGAACCCCGCGGCGCCGTCGCCCGACTCGGCCGAGCCGCTCGACTACTTCGTCCAGAAACCCGGCGGTCAGATGTACGCCAGCGACTACCTCCGGGTCCTGGGCGGCACCATGCTCCACTGGGAGGGCGAGACGCCGCGGATGCTGAGGAGCGACTTCGACGTCAAGCCCAGCTCGGACAAGGACGAGGCCAGGAGCTGGCCGCTCGGGCCCTGTGCCGACGCGAACGGCCGGACCACCGACTTCCTGACGGACCTGGCCGCGTACTACGACCAGGCCGAGCGGGAACTGGGGGTCGCGGGGGACACCGCCCGGGTGTGGGAGCCCCATCAGAAGGACTCGATGTACCAGGCCGCGCACCGGTTCCCGATGCTGCCGATCCCGCAGAGCCATCTCGACGACGTCCTGGCCAAGACCCTGAAGGACAAACGGGTCACGGAGATCCACCTGGACGGGAAGGGGAAGGTGGTCGAGGCCAAGGGCTCGGGGACCACCGCGCACTCCCTCGCCCTCACGCCGATCCCCCAGGCGCGCAACAGCAACCCGAACCCGGACTACGACGGCGGACGGCCCTACCGCCCCCGTGACGCGGTGGGACTGCCGAACTACGGCGAGCGGTGCGTGGGCAACTCCAGCTGCATCCCGATCTGCCCGGTCCAGGCCAAGTACACGCCGCTGCGCACGCACCGGGAGTTCGACCCCGACCTGGTCACCGTCGCCACGCACAGCGTCGTCACCCGGGTGCTCGTCAACAGGGACGGCCGTGCCACGGGCGTCGAGTACAAGGTCTACGACGACCCGCGCTCGCCGTCGGCGACCAAGCACCGGGCCGAGGCGGACATCGTCGTGCTCGCCGCCTACGCGGTGGAGAACGCCAAGATCATGCTCATGTCCCAGATCCAGAACGACCAGATCGGCCGGAACCTGACGGACCACCCGCTGGTGATCCTGCACGGTCTGGCGCCAGAGGGATCCCCGCTCGGCCCGTTCCGCGGCCCGCCGCTGACCTCCACCTTCGACTCCTTCCGCAACGGCGCCTGGCGCGGTCACGCCGCGGCGTTCCGGGTCGGCGTCCACAACTGGGGCTGGGGCCATCTGGGCGAGGCGCCGGGCCGGGCGGTCCGCGAACTCGTCGGACGGGGACACCTCACCGGGGAGGTCGGACGGACACCGCCCACCGGCGCGAAGCCGCTGTTCGGCACGGCGCTGCGCGAGGCGCTGGCCGACCACCTGCCGCGCCAGGTCGAGTTCATGCTCATGCTGGAGCAGACCGCCCGGAAGGAGAACCGGGTCGAGCTGGACTGGCACAACCTCGACAACCTCGGCATCCCGCGGCCCAAGATCACCTACACGATCGACGACTACGTCAAGCGGGGTGTGGCGAACTCCGTCGGGGTCGGTCTGAAGCTCTTCGAACGTCTGGGTGTCACGGAGTGGCACTTCACCGAGGGACGCGACCACACCGAGGGGCCCATCACCGAGGTCGAGGTCGAGGTGGGGAACGGCGTCACACGCAGGTACCCGGTCTACGGGGCCCGGCACAGCGGTGGAACGCACATCATGGGCACGGACAGGGAGACGTCCGTGGTGGACGCGTACCAGAGGAGCTGGGACGTGCCCAACCTCTACGCGGTGGGCACCGGCAGCATGCCCTCCCAGGGGGTGGCCAACCCCGCGCTGACCGCCGCGGCGCTGACGCTGCGCACCGCGGACGAGATCAACCGCGTGCTGCTCAGGACCAAGCGGCCCCGCGTCGGCGCGGAGGAGCCCTACGACAGGTCCGGCCGTGCGCTGTCCGGGAAGGGGAACGGCTGATGACGGTCACGTCACCGAGGACGCTCGAGCGCCACCACACCGGGCGGGTCAGGACCTACCCGACCCCCGGTCTGAAGAAGGCCGTGGAGGGGAGCAGGAAGCGGATCACCGACCGGGCCACGCTCTTCCACTTCCTCCAGTGCGCCCTGGAGGTCGAGCTGACCACCATTCCGCCGTACATGCTGGCGATGTACAGCATGCGGCCCGGCCGCAACGAGGAGGCGTTCTACACGATCCGCGGCGTGGTGCTCGAAGAGATGCTGCACATGACGTTGGTCGCCAACATCATGACCGCGGTCGGCGCCACGCCGAGTCTCGCCGGGGTCGAGGGGACGGGGGCCGAGGCCGCGGCCGTCAACGCGCCCGTCTACCCCTGCGTCCTGCCGTTCACGCCGACGGCGTCGAAGCCGATCGTGCTCCGGCCCTTCTCCAAGGAGGCGATGTCGACCTTCATCGCCATCGAGGGGCCCGACGAGCCCAAGGGGAAGCCGCCCTCGGGGTGGCGTTCCATCGGCCACTTCTACGACGTCATCCGGCAGGGCATCGAGGACGTCGCGGCCAAGGACGCACTCGAGCCGGACCCGGAGAAGCAGATCTTCCCCACCGACCGGAAGGAGCGGAAGCGGCGCCTGGACCGCCAGATCGGCCCGGAGCACTTCTACAACTCCGGGGGCGAGGTCATCAGGGTCACCGACCCGGCCAGCGCCAAGGAGGCGATGGACATCGTGGTGGAGCAGGGTGAGGGTCTGCACCACACCATCTTCACCAGCGACGACGTCAGGTTCGGGGAGGAGCGCCAGGTCTCGCACTACTTCCGGTTCCTGGAGATCTTCCACGGCCGCCGCTACAGCCCCTACGACCTGCCCGACCAGCCGCCGGGCGGGGAGGTCGTCGACGTGGACTGGAACGCCGTGTACCCGGTCGACGTCATCGACACCGACGCGAAGCGCAAGCACCCGCCGGGGCCCCTCACCAAGCGGTACCACGACCCGTCCCAGCCCCAGCTCCAGGGCACGGCCGACCAGTTCAACCGGGCCTACACGCGGCTGCTGGCCCAGTGCCACGTGTCCTTCAACGGGTCGCCGGACACCCTGGAACAGGCCGTGCCGACCATGTTGGAGTTGCGCTACCTGGCGGAGGAGCTGTTCCGCAATCCGCTCCCGAGGACGAAGGGCGGGCCCAGGGTGTACGCCTGCCCGACCTTCGAGGTGAGCGGGCAGGAGATGGCGCGGCAGCTGAAGGAGGTCCAGGCCGACGCCGAGCGGCGGCGGAAGCAGCGGGAGAAACGCGCCAAGGACGAGCAGGCGACGCGCAAGAGGATGGCGGAGCGGTCCTGACGTCCCGCCCGGCCGTGTCCCCGTCGGGGGCACGGCCGGGCTCGCGAGGGCGCGGTCAGGCGGGACCGTGGAGCGTGTCGACCAGCGTGGACAGCTGCCCGACGGAGCGGTCGAGCCGGCGCACACCGTCCACGAGCGGCTGGTCGGAGTCCTGGTAGTGGGCCACGATGTGCTCGCGCAGCGCGGCCAGGTCGCTCTGGACCTGGCGGGAGCGGTGCTCCAGCCGCTCGGCCAGGACCTTGCCGGGCTCCCCGGTCTCCTGCCCGAGGTCGCGTTGCAGGCTGCGAGCCTGCTCGCGCATCTGCGCCTTGAGCTGGTGGAGCTCGACGAACACCTCGACCTTGGACCGCAGCACCCACGGGTCGAACGGCTTGAGCAGGTAGTCCACCGCGCGGGAGGCGTAGCCGCGGAAGACCTCGTGCCGATCGACCTCCTGGGCGGTCAGGAAGATGATCGGCACGTCCTTGGTCTTCTCGCGCTGCTTGATGTGCGCCGCGGTCTCGAAGCCGTCCATGCCCGGCATGACCACGTCGAGCAGGATGACCGCGAAGTCGGTCCCCAGAAGGTGCTTGAGCGCCTCCTCGCCCGAACTGGCCCGGACCAGGTTCTGGTCGAGGGAGGTGAGGGCCGCCTCCAGCGCGATCAGGTTCTCTTCTCGGTCGTCGACGAGAAGGATGTTGGCCTTCTGGGTCACTACGCCTTACTCCAGGTCCTCTGTCGGGGCGGCGCCGGTGTCGCCCGTGTCCGCGTTCGGCTGGTCCCCGCCGGCGGGGGTGTCATCGTCAGTGGCGCCATTGTGCCCCCTGGGGGACCCGGGCGCGTCGTCGGGCCCGGATCCGTCCGCCGTGTCGCCGGCGGCTCCCGCGGCGGTCTCCGCCGGGTCGGCGGTGAGCCAGCGGCGCATCACGTCCAGCAGGTGGTCCAGGTCGACGGGCTTGGTGACGTAGTCGGTGGCGCCGGCCGCCAGGCTGCGCTCCCGGTCGCCCTGCATCGCCTTGGCGGTGAGGGAGATGATCGGCAGGTCGGCGAACTGGGGCATGTCCCGGATCGCCCGGGTCGTGGCGTTGCCGTCCAGCTCGGGCATCATCACGTCCATCAGGACGAGGGAGATGTCCTCGTTGGCCTCCAGCATGGCGATGCCCGACCGGCCGTTGTCGGCGTACAGGACCTCCAGTCCCTGCGCCTCCAGGGCGCTGGTGAGCGCGAAGACGTTGCGCACGTCGTCGTCGACGATCAGCACCCGCTGCCCGCTGAGGACGGCGCGGCGTTCGGGGTCGGACCTGGCCTCGACGCGTTCCTGGCCCGGCGCGGACGCCCGCTCGCCCTCGGCCTGGGCCGCGGGTTCGGGCGTCTTGAGCACCGGGACGCTGGGCAGGGGCTCGTTGCCGATGTCGGTGAGGGCGGCGAGCGCGGCGTCGAAGTCCTCGTCGGGCATGACGTAGTCGCCGTCGCTCCCGGCGTCGCCGAGCGGGTCCTGGCCGGGGACGGACTCCAGCGCCGGGACGGTGTCCACGCCGACGACGTCCTCGCCGCGCTCCCCGGCGTCCTCCGGCAGCCGCACCGGGAGCAGGAGGGTGAAGGTGGAACCCTGGTTGGCCACGCTCTGGACGCGGATCTCACCGCCCAGGAGCCGGGCGAAGTTGCGGCTGATGGACAGTCCCAGACCCGTGCCGCCGAACCGCCGCGACGTGCCGCCGTCGCCCTGGTGGAAGGCCTCGAAGATCACCTGGAGCTTGTCCTCGGCGATCCCGATGCCGGTGTCGGCGACGGTGAAC
The DNA here is from genome assembly GCF_044457925.1 of Nocardiopsis sp. NPDC050513. Classification (NCBI taxonomy): domain Bacteria; kingdom Bacillati; phylum Actinomycetota; class Actinomycetes; order Streptosporangiales; family Nocardiopsidaceae; genus Nocardiopsis; species Nocardiopsis sp. NPDC050513. The sequence goes on from NZ_JBITHK010000009.1 coordinate 41,367, forward strand.
GCGATGACCTCCTCGTCCTCGACGAACATGTCGAGGTCGGCGTCGTCCAGCGCCCACGCGGGCTCGATGAGCAGCCGCACCTCGCCCTGCGGTGTGAACTTCACGGCGTTGGACAGCAGGTTGCGCAGGATCTGCTGGAGGCGCTGCTCGTCGGTCCACAGGGTGCCGGGGATGTCGGGTGAGACGTCCACCGCGAACGCGAGCCCCTGCTCCCCGGTGACCGGGCGGAAGGTGGCCTCCACGTAGTCGACGAGCTGGGCGATGGACACCTCGCTGGGCTGTACCTCGGCGCGGCCCGCCTCGACCTTGGACAGGTCGAGGATCTCGTCGATGAGCAGCAGGAGGTCGCTGCCCGCCTTGTGGATGGTCTGGGCGAACTCGACCTGCTTGGGCGTGAGGTTCTGCTCCGCGTTGTCGGCCAGGAGGCGGGCCAGGATCAGCAGGCTGTTGAGCGGCGTGCGCAGCTCGTGCGACATGTTCGCCAGGAACTCCGACTTGTACTTGGAGGAGACCTGGAGCTGGTGGGCGCGCTCCTCCAGGGCGTTCCTGGAGCGCTGGATCTGCTGGTTCTGGAGTTCGATCGCCCGGTTCTGGTTGGCCAGCTGGGTGGCCTTCTGGCGCAGTTCGGCGTTCTTGCCGCGCAGCTCCTCCTGCTGGCGCTGGAGTTCGTTGGACCGCTCGCGGAGCTGGCTGGTGAGCTGCTGGGACTGTTCGAGGAGGTACTCGGTGCGGTTGTTGGCCAGGATGGTGTTGATCGTGGTGCCGAGGAGGGCCACCAGCTGGCGCAGGAAGCTCTTGTGGATCTCCCGGAACTCCTCGTAGGAGGCGAACTCGATGACGCCGAGCGCCCGCTCCTCGGAGATGATCGGGAGGATGTACAGGTGCCGGGGTTCGGCCTGGCCCAGTCCGGACTGGACGGTGACGTAGCCCGGCGGGATGTTGCTGACCTGCTGCTCGGTCTGCTGCGTCAGCGCCTCGCCCGCCAGTCCGACGCCCTTGCGGATCCGGCGGCGGCTCTCGTCGGGCGCGTAGCCGAAGCCCGCGTAGAGCCGGAAGACGTCCTGGTCGCCCTGGTCCTCGGGCAGGTAGCAGGCGCCGTGCTGGGCCTCCATGAGCGGAGTCACCTCGGTCATGATGAGGCGGGCCAGCTCGTTCAGGTCCCGGTGCCCCTGGATGTGGCCGGAGATCCGGTTGAGGTTGGACTTGAGCCAGTCGGCGTCCCGCTGGGTGGCGGTGGTCTCGCGGAGGTTGGACACCATCAGGTTGAGGTTGTCCTTGAGCTCCTCCATCTCGCCGCGCGTGTCGACCTGGATGTTGCGGGTCAGGTCTCCCTTGGCCACGGCGTTGGCCACCTCGGCGATCGCGCGCACCTGGATGGTCAGGTTGCCCGCCAGGCCGTTCACGCTGTCGGTGAGCTGGCGCCACGTGCCCGAGACGCCCTCGACCTTGGCCTGACCGCCCAGCTGGCCCTGGCTGCCCACCTCGTGCGCGACCCGGGTGACCTCCGTGGCGAACGCGGAGAGCTGGTCGACCATCGTGTTGACGGTGGTCTTGACCTCCAGGATCTCGCCCTGGGCGTTGACGTCGATCTTCTTCGTGAGGTCGCCGGCGGCGACCGCGGTCGTGACCTCGGAGATGTTGCGCACCTGCGTGGTGAGGTTGTGCGACATCGAGTTGACGTTCTCGGTGAGGTCCTTCCAGATGCCGGAGACGCCCGGGACGTCGGCGCGACCGCCGAGCTTGCCCTCGGTGCCCACCTCGCGGGCCACCCGGGTGACCTCGTCCGCGAAGGCCGACAGCTGGTCCACCATGACGTTGATGGTGTCCTTCAGCTCCAGGATCTCGCCCTTGGCGTTGACCGTGACCTTCTTGGTCAGGTCGCCCGCCGCCACCGCGCGCGTGACCATGGAGATCTGGCGCACCTGGTAGGTCAGGTTGTTGGCCATGGAGTTGACGTTGTCCGTCAGGTCCTTCCAGACCCCGGAGACGTCGCGCACGTGCGCCTGACCGGCCAGTTTGCCCTCGGTGCCGACCTCGCGCGCCACCCGGGTGACCTCGCTGGCGAACGAGTCCAGCTGGTCGACCATCTTGTTGATGGTGTCCTTGAGGTCGAGCATCTCACCCTGGGCGTCCACGGTGATCTTCTTGCTCAGGTCGCCCTTGGCGACCGCCGTCGTCACCTGGGAGATGTTGCGGACCTGGTAGGTGAGGCTGTTGGCCATCGAGTTGACGTTGTCCGTCAGGTCCTTCCAGATGCCCGACACGCCCTTGACGTTGGCCCGGCCGCCCAGCTTGCCCTCGGTGCCGACCTCGCGCGCCACCCGGGTGACCTCGTCGGCGAACGAGTCCAGCTGGTCGACCATGGTGTTCACGGTGTTCTTCAGGGCGAGCATCTCGCCCTGGACGTCGACCTCGACCTTGCGGGTGAGGTCGCCCCGGGCGACGGCGGTCGTCACCTGCGAGATGTCCCGCACCTGGTTGGTGAGGTTGTCCGCCATCGAGTTGACGTTCTCGGTGAGGTCCTTCCAGATGCCCTGGACCCCGCGCACGTTGGCGCGACCGCCGAGCTTGCCCTCGGTGCCCACCTCGCGGGCCACCCGGGTGACCTCGTCCGCGAAGGTGGAGAGCTGGTCCACCATCGTGTTCACCGTGTCCTTGAGGTCGAGCATCTCGCCCTGGACGTCGATGGTGATCTTCTTGCCCAGGTCGCCGCGGGCGACCGCCGTGGTCACCGCGGAGATGTCCCGCACCTGGTTGGTGAGGCGGGAGGCCATCTGGTTGACCGACTCGGTGACCTCGCGCCAGGCGCCGGAGACGCCCTCGACCTGCGCGCTGCCGCCGAGCTTGCCCTCGGTGCCCACCTCGCGGGCGACCCGGGTGACCTCCTCGGTGAAGCCGCTCATCTGGTCGGCCATCCGGTTCACGGTGGTGGCCAGGCGCAGGAGGTCGCCCTTGAGCTCGCCCCGGCGGCCCTCGGTGGAGGCGCGGCGGCTGAGCTGGCCCTCGGCGACGGAGTCGAGGACGCGGGCGACGTCGGTGACGGGTTCGGCGACCTCGTCGAGGAGGTCGTTGAGGGCCCGGGCGCTCTCGCCCCACGCGCCGCGGGAGGGGCTGACCGCGACGCGTTCGTGCAGGCGGCCCTCGTCGCGGACGACGTCGCCGACGCGCTGCAGTTCGCTGCTCAGCTGTTCGCTGTGGTCGACCACCTCGTTGAAGACCGAGGCGATCTCCCGGATGGTGCCGCTGCCGCGCTCGCGGAGGCGCACGCTGAAATCGCCGTCCCGCATGCGGTACAGGGCACTGAGAATCTCTTCGAGCTGTTCCTCAGCCAGTTCCTTGGCCGCGTCGGGCATCGAACCCCTCCCGCTGGTCTGGTCCACCTCGACTTCCCGTCCGGTCACGCTACCGTCGCGCTCTACCACCCGAAAGAAGTGGATCTGTCGGTGACTCAGACTATCCGCCGAACGCGCCCCGCACAGGTCGGTTGCCGATCTCGTCCGCACCGGCACGGCGCTCCGCCGGATCCGGACCTCCTGGGGTGCGGCTCCCGCGTATCGTGGCAGTGGCAGCCCTACTCCCCGCTGCCCACGCCAAGTGACGAAGGACTTGCCCGGCTTGCCATCACACGACGCGTCGAAGGTCGCCCGACGAGACTTCCCGCCCGCTCCCGAGACCGCGGCGGCCGCTCGGGAGTTCGTCCACGACACCCTCCTGTCCTGGGGTGTGCCGGAGCCCTTCGACGATGTGATCCTCCTGGTCAGTGAGCTGGTGACCAACGCCGTGGTGCACGCGCGGTCGGCGCTGGAGGTGGCGGTCCGCCGGGTGGACGGGTGCATCGAGGTGATGGTGACCGACTCGGCGCCCGACCGCGCGGTCCCGCAGGCCGGGCCGCTGCGGGTGGACGCCGCGCCGTCCTCGGGCGACGCCCGGGGCGCGGGGCTCGGGCTGGCGTTGGCCTCGGCGATCGCCTCCAGCTGGGGGGTGAGCTACGGGCGCGACGACAAAGCGGTGTGGTTCCGCATCGAGGACACCACGCGGCCGTCGGCGCCGTCGTTGGAGTCGCCGCCGGTGCGCGCTCGGACGAACCGCCCCGCGCGGCCGAGCACGTGGGCGTCGCTGGACGCCGCCCTGAACTCGCGGCTGAGCCTGCGCCAGCTGCTGGAGCGGACCGTGGAGCACGCCGCCACGGCGCTGGGCGGGGACGCGGCCTACATCGCGCTGGCGACCTCGGACGAGACCATGTGGGAGGTGCGGTGCGCGGTCGGCCTGACCAGTGACGACGCCCCCTGGCGACCCCTGCGTGTACGCACCGAGGAGGCGTTCCCGTCCGCCGCGCCGGAACCGGGCCCGACGATCAACGACGACCTGATGATCGCCCGCGCCAGCCGGGGCCGGCTCTCGCGGGCGGGCATGCGCTCCCTGGTGACCGCGCCGCTGATCGTGGACGGCCGGGTGACGGGGCTGCTGGGAGTGGCGTCGAAGCGGACGCGGCACTTCGGCCCGGCGGCGGCGCAACGCCTCCAGGAGGGCGCGGACCGGATCGCGCTGCCGGTCGAGCGGTCCCGGCTTGCCGAGGTCGAACTGAGCCGCCGCGCGTCGCTGAGCTTCCTGGCCGAGGCGAGCGATCTGCTCGCGGGCACGCTGGACGAACGGATGACGGGGGCGCTGGCGGCGCAGCTCATCACGTCGCGCCTGGGCCAGTGGTGCGCCATCCACACCACCAACGACCTGGGCGTCTTCCATCTGTCGCACGTGGCGCACCGCGACGAGAACCTCAACGACATCCTGCGTGAGCTGCTGTCCGGGCTGCCGCCGCGTGAGCAGCGCGAGCCGCGGCCGCTGTGGTCCCCCACGGAGCTCGCCGAGGCGGGGCTGACGGAGAGCCTGACCCGGGATCTGTCGCAGGGACCGGCGATCAGCATCCCCCTGGTGGCGCACGGGCGCGCGCTGGGGCGGATGACGATCGGGCGGAGCGAGGCGGACGACTTCACCCGGGACCAGGTGGACGTCGCCGACGACCTGAGCCGGCGCGTGGCCTCGGCGATGGAGAACGCGCGGCTGCACGAGCGGCAGGCGTCGATGAGCGTCGCGCTCCAGCGCAGCCTGCTTCCCGCCAAGGAGAAGGAGCCGGTGATCCCCGGCGTGGACCACGCGGTGTTCTACCGTCCGGCGGACGAGAAGAACGTGGTCGGCGGCGACTTCTACGACGTGTTCGCCGCCAGTGGGCGGTGGTGCTTCGCGGTGGGCGACGTGTGCGGCACGGGTCCGGAGGCGGCGGCGATCACCGGGCTGGCGCGGCACACGCTGCGGGCGCTGGCCAGGGAGGGGTTCTCCCCGGCGCACATCATGCAGCGGCTGAACATGGCGATCCTGGACGAGAACACCTCGACGCGGTTCCTCACCATGCTGTACGGGGAGATGACCCCGGCCACGGACGCCGGTCGGGGGATGCGGGTACGGATGGTGTCCGCGGGTCACCCGCTGCCGCTGCGGCTGAACCAGAAGGGCGAGGTGTCGTCGTTCGGGTCGTCGCAGCCGTTGTTGGGGGCGTTCGAGGACGTGGGGTTCGAGAACGAGAGCGTGGAGCTGCGCCCCGGCGAGGTGGTGCTGGCGGTGACCGACGGGGTGACCGAGCGGCGGAGCAACTCGGACATGCTCGGGGACGAGGGGCTGAAGGAGATCTTCTCCGGATGCGCGGGGCTGACCGCGCAGGCGGTGATCAGCCGGATCGACCGCGAGCTGGAGGAGTACGCGCCCGGCGGGCACACGGACGACACCGCGATGATGGTGCTGCGGTTGCTGTAGGCGGGCGCCGGACCCGTGGATGCGAGTCCACCCGCGGGGCGACCGCCTCGGGGCGGGGACGCGTCAGCGCGACCCGCCCCGAAGGGTCACCGTCGGTCGAGCATGTCCAGGTAGTGCGGGTTGTACATGACGCCCAGGAGGTTGCCGAAGGGGTCGACCACCGAGGCGGTGACGAATCCCGCGTCGCCCCTGGGGGTGACGGGCTCGTACTCCTTGGCGCCCATGGACAGCAGCTTCTCCACGGTCGCGGCCACGTCGTCGACGTGCCAGTAGACGACCGCCCCGCCGAGGCCGTGCTGCGCGGCCGGGGGCGCGTACCGGCGGTCGATGATCCCGAGTTCGTGCTGGTGGTCGCCGATCCGGAACTCGACGTAGGCGGGCGGCAGTCCGTTGCCGGGGCGCTCGAAGTACGGTTCGGCGCCCACCAGTTCGGCGTACCAGCGCGCGGCCTCGGCGACGTCGTCGGCCCACAGCGAGATGGTGGTCAGTCCTCGCAGCATGTCGGTTCCTCTCCCGTTCACGCGCGGTGCGCGATGTCGATGGAAGAGACACTACGAGGCATGGCGGACAGGTACTGTCCTATATCCGCTCAGAGCCAGCCCATGTCCTGGGCGGTCCGGATGGCGGCCATCCGGTTGTCCGCGCCGGTCTTGCCGATGGCGTTGGACAGGTAGTTCCGCACGGTGCCCTCGCTCAGGTGCAGCGCCCCGGCGATCCGCGCGACCGTGGCCCCGTCCGAGGCCGCGCGCATCCAGGGTGTGCCGCACCCCGGAAGCGTCCGTCCTGGCGCCGCGGTCGGCGAGGGCCGAGAGTGGGGGTACTCGCACCGAAGGAGAGAACATGGGCACCACACTGCTCACCGGCGGGACCGTCGTCACGATGGACCCGCACATCGGCGACCTGGAGCGCGGCGACGTCCTGGTCCGCGGGGACCGCGTCGCCGCCGTCGGCACGGATCTGCGCACGCACCCGGACGCCGCCGGAGCCACCGTGATCGACACGACCGGGCGCGTCGTCGCCCCCGGGTTCGTCGACACCCACCGCCACGCCTGGCAGGCGCAGATGCGCCGCCGCATACCCGACGTGTCGGATCTCGGCGCGTACGTGGCGTCCACCCTGGGCGAGATCGCGCCCCTGTACACACCCCACGACATGTACGTGGGCACCCGGCTCGCGGCGCTGACCGCCCTGGACGCCGGGATCACCACCATGCTGGACTTCTCGCACAACTCCCGCACGGCCGAGCACTCCGACGCCGCCGTCCGCGCGTTGGTCGACACGGGCATCAGGGGCGTCCACGCGTCGATGGGCCCGCACTTCGGCGACTGGGACCGGCAGTGGCCCGGGGACCTGGAACGCCTGTGCTCCGCCTACCGGGGAGCGAACGACGGCCTGGTCACGATCCGCCTCGCGGCGCTGGCGACCGACGAGATCGCGGGACCCGCTCTCGCCTACGGAACGGACCTGGCGGCGGTGGCCCGCGACCTGGACCTCGGGGTGAGCGTCGACGCGGTGTTCGGGATCCCCTCGTCCGAGGCGGTCCTGCGCTGGGCCGACGCCGGCCTGCTCGGCCCCGGTCTGTGCCTGATCCACGCGACCGGCCTGACCCCGCGGGCGTGGGGCGCCCTGGGCGAGGCCGGAGCGACCGTGTCCCTCGCACCCTCCTCGGACGCCCAGATCGGCCTGGAGAGCGCGGTCCCGGCGGTCGACGAGGCGCTCGCCGCGGGGATCCGCCCCGGTCTGAGCATCGACGTGGAGGTGGCGTTGGCGAGCGACATGTTCACGCAGATGCGGACTCTGCTGGCGATCCAGCGCATGCGCGCGGTGCGGGGCGTCTACGGCAGCGACGAGCCCGTGCCGCCCCGGATCACGTCGCGGGACGTACTGGACTTCGCCACGCGTCAGGGCGCGCACACCATCGGGTTGGGCGAGGTGACCGGGTCGCTCGCCCCGGGCCGCCAGGCGGACCTGATCGTGGTCGACGCCGGTGACGTCAACACCATGCCGTTGAACGACGCGGTGGGCACGCTCGTGCTCGGCGCCGACGCCCGCAACATCGAGACGGTCATGGTGGGCGGAACGGTCCGCAAGGAGCGCGGACGTCTGGTCGGGGTGGACGTGGACGGCCTGCGCGACGCGGTGACCGCCTCCCGGGACCGGATCGTCGGGGCACTGGGACACGCCTGAGCGGGCCGGGCGGCCGTGCGGGTCACAGCCAGCCCATGTCCTGGGCGGTCCGGATGGCGGCCATCCGGTTGTCCGCGCCGGTCTTGCCGATGGCGTTGGACAGGTAGTTCCGCACGGTGCCCTCGCTCAGGTGCAGCGCCCCGGCGATCCGCGCGACCGTGGCCCCGTCCGAGGCCGCGCGCAGCACCTCGGTCTCGCGGTCGGTGAGCGGGCTCTCCCCGCCGACCATCGCCGCGGCGGCCAGGTCGGTGTCGATGTACCGCCCACCGCCGTGCACGCGGCGGATCGCTCCGGCGAGCTGGTCCACGGGGGCGTCCTTGGCCAGGAAGCCCTGGGCGCCGGAGGACAGCGCCCGGCGCAGGTAGCCCGGGCGGCCGAAGCTGGTGAGGATGACCACGCCGCAGTCGGGCGCCGCCGAACCGAGCTCCGCCGCGACCTCCAGCCCCGTGGCGCCGGGCATCTCGATGTCGAGGACCGCGACGTCCGCTCCGTGCTCCCGGACGGCGTCCGCGACCTGGTCGCCCCGGCCGACCTCGGCGACGACGTCCAGGTCCCCCTCCAGGCCGAGGAGCGCAGCGATCGCCCCTCTGACCAGGTGTTCGTCGTCCGCCAGCACGATCTTGATCACGGCCTGCCCCTCCTTTGCGCCACGGTGGCAGATGGACGCTATCGTGCCGGGAAGGGCGCCGTCGCACGGACTCGAAACCCTGCCATATCGGGCTCTCACCGTGCTCTAACCCGTGCGCTCCATGATGGATCCCGTCAGCAGGCATCGTCCCGCGAGTCGGAGGCCGAGTTGAACCCCAACGAACCCAGTGCAGGCACGGCGGCCGGACCGGAGGAGCCCGGACACCGCCCCGCCGGGCCCGCCGCCCAGCCCGAGGCGTCCGGCGTGGCCGAGGAGCAGTCCTCCCGGGGCGACGGCGTCCACCAGACCACCCCGTCCGAGGGCTCCCCCGCCCCGTCCGAGTCGCCCGGCCCGGCCGCGTCCGGCGGCCCGTCCGAGACAGCGGACGCGTCCGCCGCGGGGACCGGCCCCCGGTTCGTCCCCACTGACCGGGGCCGCGACTGGGCCGCCGGGCCCGAGGCGCCCGACCAGGCCGCCTACACCTACCCGACGCCGCAGCGGCCCGGTGAGGGCGCCTGGGCCGGAGGCCAGCACGGCCCGTACGCCCACCACGCGGGCGGCCCCGTCCCGCCGCACGGAGACCGGGGAGCACCGGGCGACGGACCGGCCTACTCCGGCGGTCACGCGTCCTTCGGCGGGCCCCACGGGCCGCAGGGCCCGGGCGGGCCTCAGGGCCCCGGCGGCCCCGGCGGCCCCGGTCAGCCTCCCTTCGGCCACCAGGGGCCTCCTCCGGGCCAGGTACCGCAGCCCGGAAAGCCCCGCGGTGGCCGAGTCGTCGCCGTCGCGGCGGCCACAGCGCTGGTGACCAGCCTCGTCGTGGGCCCGCTCGCGGCCCTGGGCACCGCCTACCTGCTTCCGGACGGGGTGTCGTCGCCGATCAGCTCGCTCGACGGCCAGCAGACCTCGACGCCGACCGAGGGCGAGGTCGGCGAGGTGGCCGACGCCGTGCTGCCGAGCGTGGTGTCCATCGAGACCGCCAACGGCAGCGGGAGCGGCGTGGTCATCTCCTCGGACGGCCAGATCCTCACCAACGCGCACGTCGTGGAGGCCGCCCGGGGCGACGCCCTCCAGGTGATGTTCAACGACGGCTCGACGGCGTCGGCGCGGGTCCTGGGATCGGACACGGTGTCCGACATCGCGGTGATCCAGGCCGAGGGCCGCAGCGACCTCGAACCGGCGACGCTCGGCGACTCCGACCAGGTCGGCGTGGGGGCCGACGTGGTCGCGATCGGCTCGCCGCTGGGGCTGTCCGGCACGGTGACCACGGGCGTGGTCAGCGCTCTCAACCGCCCGGTGAACACCGGCGTCACCGAGGGCGCGGCGGGGCCCACCTCGACGGTGATCAACGCGATCCAGACCGACGCCGCGATCAATCCGGGCAACTCCGGTGGCCCGCTGGTGAACATGAACGGCGAGGTGATCGGGATCAACACGGCGATCGCCGGGATCTCGCAGGACAGCGGTTCGGTGGGCCTGGGCTTCGCCATCCCGATCAACCAGGTGCGGCCCATCGCCGAGCAGCTGGCCGAGGAGGGCTCCGCGAGCTACGCGGCGATCGGCGCGACGATCACCCGCGGCTCCGCGGGCGGCGCGGAGATCGTCGAGGTCAACGCGGACGGCGCCGCTGAGGAGGCGGGACTGTCCGCCGGAGACGTGGTGGTGTCCGTCGACGGTGAGACCGTCTCCTCCCCCGACCAGCTGATCGCCCTGATCCGGTCGCACCGCCCCGGTGACGAGGTGACCTTCGGGGTCCTCGAAGGCGGCTCCGGCGGGGCGCGGGACGTGACGGTGACGCTCGGGGAGCAGACCTCCGGGGCCGGTGCCGACGACATCGGCGACTGATCCAGACGACCACGGTCGTCCCTCCCGAGGGGCGGTCCCGGACATGGGGGTTCCGGGGCCGCGCCTCCCCGGGGGCGGTTCCGGACCTGGGGGTTCCGGGGCCGCCCCCGACCCATGCCCCCTCACGGCCGAGGGGAACGGTGGAGGCGTCTCCACCCCCGCGGGAGTGGCAGCACCACACCGCGGAGGCGCGACGTCCCACCCCGGATCCACGTGCCCGCACCCTCGTGCGAGGGGTTCCTCCGGACATAGCGTCTGGGCAGGTCGGGGCACCTTCCGTGCTCCGAGATCCCCAACCCCCCGAGGACTCCATGGCGACCCCCGCCTCGACCGCCGAACCGTCCACCCGTCCCCGTCGCCCCGCCAAGCGCTGGTGGGAGCGGCCCTGGATCCTGCCGCTCGCTCTGACCACCCTCGTGTTCCTGGCGCTCTCGGTACCGCGCTACCTCGGGATGGACCCCGGGCTGTCCGGGGTCCCCCTCCGCGAGGACGTCGCCTGGCACTACCCGATGCTGTGGACGCACATCATGGGCGGCACAGTGCTCATGCTCCTGGTCGTCGTCCAGGTGTGGCCGTGGGTCCGCCGACACCACCCGGCCGTACACCGCTGGAGCGGCCGGGTGTACGTCTTCGGCGGAGTGGTGTTCGTCGGCATCCCCGCTCTGCTCGTGTCCCCCCTCAGCCACTCCGGTCCGTCCACGCACGTCGCCACGGCCCTGTGGTCGATCGCCTGGTTGGGTTTCACCGTGATCGGCTACGTCATGGCGCGGCGGCGCCGGTACGCCGAGCACCGGGAGTGGATGCTGCGCAGCTTCGTCCTGGTCTACGGCATCGCCCTGCAGCGGTTGGTGCTCCCCCTGCTCCTCCTGGTCATGCTGCCCCGGGTCGGCCGCGACTACGACGGGGGAGTCCCGGACCTGGTCATGGACCTCTTCCCCGCGAGCATGTTCGTCAGCTGGGTACTCCCGCTGCTGGTCCTGGAGTGGTGGCTCAAGTACCGGCGTCCGGCGCGCCGGGGACGGCGCACGGCCGCCTCCTGACCCGCCCCGGTCACCAGTGGATGACGTTCGCGCGCACTCGCGTACACGGGCGGACACGGAAAGTATCGTTCGCTGGGTCATGTGCTATCTGACCGGTCGCTCCGTCGTCACCGGGAGGTCGGTGTCGGTCAACTCAGGTGCTCCACACTCGTGCCTACTCCGCGCCCCCGACGCCGCACCCGCCCGCAGGAGATCACTCGATGTCGACGTCCTTCGTCTCCCCCGCCCCCTCCACGCCGCGGACGCCGCCCCGGGTCCTCCCCGGCACGCGTCCCTCCGACGCGGAGGGGCGCGGTGTCCGGATCCTGATCGGGACCGACACCTACCCGCCCGACGTCAACGGCGCGGCCTACTTCACCGCCCGCCTGGCCAGGGGGCTGACCGAACGCGGCGTCTCGGTGCACGTCGTGTGCCCCTCCCCCGAGGGGCGGCCGTACGTGGTCGAGCGGGACGGGGTGGTCGAGCACCGGCTGCGGTCGATGCCCTCGCTCGCCCACGAGAGCGTCCGCCTGACCGTCCCGGTCGGGACGCGCGGACACCTGGACCGGCTGCTGTCCCGGCTGCGGCCGGACGCGGTGCACGTCCAGAACCACTTCATCGTCGGCCGGACGCTCACGCACGCCGCGCGCGACCACGGCGTTCCGGTCGTGGCCACCAACCACTTCATGCCGGAGAACCTGTTCGACTACCTGCACGTGCCCGACACACTGCGGGCGCACGTGGCCCGCCTCGCCTGGTGGGACCTGCGCGCGGTGCTGTCTGGGGCCGAGCACGTGACGACGCCGACCCCGGCGGCGGCGCGGCTGCTGCGCGACCAGGGCTTCACCCGGACGGTCGAACCGGTCTCGTGCGGGATCGACCTCGTCCGCTTCAGCCCGTTCCGGGGCGGTGCCGCGGAACGGCGGCGCCTGCGCGCCGGGATGGGCCTGCCCGACCGGCGCACGATGCTCTTCGTGGGGCGCCTCGACGAGGAGAAGCGGATCGACGACCTGATCCGCGCCGCCGCCCGGGTTCCGGACGTCCAGTTGGCGCTGGTCGGGAAGGGGAGTTGCCGACGCCGTCTGGAGGAGCTGGCCGCGGCGGAGGGCGCCGCCGACCGGGTGCGCTTCCTCGGCTTCGTCTCCCACGCCGACCTGCCGGACGTGTACCGCTGCGCCGACGTGTTCACCATCGCGAGCATCGCCGAGCTCCAGAGCATCGCCACGCTGGAGGCCATGGCGAGCGGGCTGCCGGTGGTGGCGGCGGACGCGATGGCGCTGCCGCACCTGGTGGAGGCGGGGCGCAACGGGTACCTGTTCCCGCCCGGCGACCACGAGGCGCTGGCGCTGCGTGTGGCCGACGTGGTGGCCGACGACGGCCGACGGCTGCGCATGGGCGAGCACAGCCGGGCCATGGCCGCGCGGCACCGGTTGGAGGACTCGCTGGAGCGGTTCGAGCGGATCTACCGGGACGCGGCCCGGGGAGTCCCGGCCGGGGCCAGGATTCCGGGCGGGGCGGCCGCGCGGGCGGCCGGACTCCCCGGGGCCTGAGGGCGGGTCAACCCGGTCGCCCGGGGGGCGTGAACGGCGGGAGGTGGAAGCCGACGACCGCGCCGCCGCCCTCGCGGTTGCGCGCGAACACGTCGCCGCCGTGCGCCCGGGCGATGTCGCGGACCATCGCCAGCCCCAGGCCGGACCCGGGAAGCCCGCGGGCCTCGGTGGCGCGGTAGAACCGCTCGAAGATCCGGTCGAGCTGGTCGGGGGCGATGCCGGGTCCCCGGTCGAGGACCTCCACCACGCCGCCGCGCACGTGGATCTCGATCGGGGCGGTGCCCTCCGGGTCGAACTTGGCGGCGTTCTCCACCGGGTTGGCGATCGCGCGTTCCAGGGATCCGGGCCGGCCCCACACGACGCTGGCGTCGGCGTCCACGACGATCTCCCGACCCGTGCGCCGCCGGGTCCGGTCGGCGACGCGCCCGGCGACCTCGCCCAGCGCGACCTCGCTCCGGGGTTCGTCCTCCCGCTCACCGGTGGCCAGGCCGACGAGTTCGTTGACCAGCGTGGTCAGCTCGCGCGTCTCACCGCGCAGGTCGTCGATCAGCCGCTCGCGCGCCTCCGGGCTGAGCCGGTCCACCCTGCCGAGCACCTGCACGTTGGTGTACAGGCTGGTCAGCGGTGTGCGAAGTTCGTGGGCGGCGTCCTGGACGAGGCGGCGCTGCTCGTCCTTGGAGCGCGCCAGGCGGGCGAGCATGGCGTCGAACGCGCTGCTGAGGCGGCCCACCTCGTCCTGGCCGCCCTCCCCGGCGCGCTCGCCGTCACTGACCGGATCCAGGCGACCCGTGGAGCTTACGTACTCGGCGGCGTCGCTGAGGCGGACCAGGCGCTGGGTGGTCCGATGGCCGACGAGCCATCCGGCGGCCGCGGCGGCGAGCGCCACGAGCAGGCCGACCCACAGGATCTGGGTGGCGAGCCGGTCGATCATCCGCTCCACCGGGGACAGGCGCTGCACGAACTGGATGGCGCCCGCCTCGCTGCCGATGGAGACCGTGGCGACGCGGAAGTCCCGGTCGTTGGAGCTCGTCTCCCGCACGTCGGTGACTCCCGGCTCCTCGGAGCGGGCCAGCTCCAGGGAGCGGTCGTCCGCGGGCAGGAGGACGATCTGTTCGGGTGAGGCGGTCGGGAGCCGACGGGTGCCGTCGGGGCTGAGGTACTGGGTCTGGAAGTGATCGTTGGACATGATCACGAGGTGGGTGACGACCGCGTCCGCACCCCCGGAGGCGTACCGGGAGACGAGCTCCTCGGACAGCTGCTCGACCGTGAGGTCGAACTCGTCGCGGGCGTCGGTGCGGATGAGCGAGGCGGCGGTCGTGTAGGCGAGCGTGCCCACGAGCGCGATCGTCACCGCCGCCACCAGTGCGAACAGGACGGCGAAGCGGGTGCCCAGCCGCCAGTCGCGCGGCTGGTCGAGCAGCTCGCGCCACCAGGGGCGGTGCGTCCCGTTCCGGTTCGGCGTGCTCATGGGCGCAGGGTGTACCCGACGCCGCGGACGGTCTGGATGAGCGGCGGGCCGCCGACCTCCAGCTTGCGGCGAAGGTAGCTGATGTAGACGGCGAGGTTCTTGGACTCGGGGCCGAAGTCGTAGCCCCAGATCCGGTCGTAGATCGTGGCGTGGTCGAGCACGATGCCCGCGTTGCGGACCAGGAGTTCGAGCAGGTCGAACTCGGTCTTGGACAGGTCGATCTCGCGGTCGCCGCGCCAGACGCGGCGGGCGAGCGGGTCGAGCCGCAGTGCGCCGGCCTGGAGCGGCCCCTCCTCGGCGCCCTCCTCGGCGACGGGGGCGGCGCGGCGCAGCAGGGCGCGCAGCCGGGCGAGGAGTTCGTCGAGCTCGAAGGGCTTGGCGAGGTAGTCGTCGGCGCCCGCGTCGAGTCCCGCCACCCGGTCCGGGGTCTCCACGCGCGCCGTGAGCATGAGGATGGGGGTGCGGTCCTTCTCGGCCCGCAGCACCCGGGTCACCCCGAGGCCGTCGACGCCGGGCATCATGACGTCGAGGACGAGCAGGTCCACGGGGTCGGCGTGCACGGAGGCGAGGGCCTGGACGCCGTCCGCCGCCGTGCGCACCTCGTAGCCCTCGAGTTGGAGTGCGCGTTCCAGTGACTCCCTGATCGCACGGTCGTCATCGGCGACCAGCACGGTGGCCGCGGAGGAGGTGGCTTCCATGCGCACATGCTCCCGTATCCGGGTGAGAGACCGGTAAGAACCCGGTGAGGCGCGTGTCAGTGCCCGCGGCGGGTGGTGGATCCGGGGCGTGGGTGCGCTCGGCCGGCGGCCCTGGGCCCCCGGTCAGGCCTCAGGGGAGAAGGCGCGGGTGCGGCTGAGCCCGGCGGCGCGCCCCTTGCCCGCCACGACCAGCGCCATCTTGCGGGAGGCCTCGTCGAGCATCTCGTCGCCGAGCATGACCGCGCCGCGGCGGTCGACGGCGGTGGCGTGCTCGTAGGCGTCCAGGATCAGTTCGGCGTGGTCGTAGTCTTCCTGGGTCGGGGCGTAGGCCTCGTTGGCCGCCTCCACCTGGAGCGGGTGCAGCACCCACTTGCCGTCGAACCCGAGCGCCGCGGTGCGGGCGGCCGACCGCCGGAAGGCGTCCACGTCGCGGATCTGGAGGCAGGGGCCGTCGACGGCCTGGAGGCCGTGGGCGCGCGCGGCCGTGAGGATGCGCATGAGGACGTAGTGGTAGGCGTCGCCGGTGTCGTAGCCGGGCGGCTGCTCGCCGACGACCAGGCTCTTCATGTTGAGCGAGGCCATGAAGTCGGCGGGGCCGTAGACGAGCGACTCCAGGCGGGGCGAGGCGGCGGCGATCGCGTCGACGTTCGTCAGGCCGCGCGCGTCCTCGATCTGCGCCTCGATGCCGATCCGGCCGACCTCCAGCCCGACGGCGCGTTCGATCTGGGTGAGGAGGGTGTCGAGCCAGTGCACGTCGCGCGCGGAGGTGACCTTGGGCAGGACGAGGCAGTCGAGCGCGGCCCCGGCGCCCTCGACGACGGCGATCACGTCCCGGTACGCCCAGGCGGTGGACACGTCGTTGACGCGGACCGAGCGCAGTCTGCCGTCCCACCCGCCGTCGTTGAGCGCCCGCACGGCGTTCTCGCGCGCGGCCTCCTTCTCCAGGGGTGCGACGGCGTCCTCCAGGTCCAGGAAGAAGGCGTCGACGTCCAGTCCCCGCGCCTTCTCCACGAACCGGGGGTTGGACCCCGGCACCGCGAGTACCGACCGCCGCGACCTGAGTTCGCCCATCGCCGTTCCCGCTCCGATCGACCGTTGGTGCCGCCGCCTCCGCGCGCGGACGCCCCGCCCGGTGCCGGGGCGCGGGGCTCATCATCGCACCGAGCGGTGCGTAGGGTGTGGTCCGGGGCTCCGACGCGCCCCGGAGAGCACGAGGACCAGGAGCGACCATGTCCGCCACGCACCACCCGACCAGCGCCCATTGGGGCAGCTACCAGGTCGTCGTCGACGACGGCCGCGTGGTGGGCGTGCGTCCGGACCCCGACGACCCGGCGCCGTCCCCCGTGATGGGCAACACCCCGCAGGCCCAGCACCACGCCTCGCGCGTGGCGCGCCCGGCCGTGCGCCGCCGCTGGCTCGACCACGGGCCGGGGCCGGACGCGCGCCGCGGAGACCCGGAGGACGAGTACGTCGAGGTGGAGTGGGGCACCGCCCTGGACCTGCTCGCGGGCGAGCTGGACCGGGTGCGCACCGAGCACGGCAACGCCGCGATCTACGGCGGCTCCTACGGCTGGGGCAGCGCGGGCCGCGTCCACCACGCGCAGAGCCAGTTGCACCGGTTCCTCAACACGATCGGCGGGTACACGCGCTCGCGGACGACCTACAGCCACGGTGCCGTGGAGGTGCTCATGCCCCGTCTGCTGGGGACGCCGGGCGCCAACCGGCTGCTGCACCGCGCCCCCGCGTGGACCCAGATCCGGGAGCACACGCAGCTGCTGGTGTCCTTCGGCGGGCTGCGGGTCTCGAACACGTGGACGTCGTCCGGTGGCCGTGCCGCCCAGACCGCCCTGCCCGCGATGCGCGACGCCGCCGAGGCGGGCGTGGAGTTCGTGTCCGTGTCGCCGCTCGCCGACGACACCGACGAGGGCGTGCGGGCCGAGTGGCTGCCGATCGCTCCGGGCGCCGACACCGCCGTCCTGCTCGCGCTCGTCCACGTGCTGTTCGCCGAGGGACTGGCCGACACCGCGTTCCTCGACCGGTACACGGTGGGCGCCGACCGGCTGCGCGCCTACGTCATGGGCGAGCGCGACGAGCGCGGGAATCCGGGCGGGGTGGCGCGCACCCCCGAGTGGGCCGAGGGCGTCAGCGGGGTTCCGGCCGACCGGCTGCGGGCGCTGGCGCGGCGGATGGCCGAGCGCCGGACGCTGGTGAACGTGGGCTGGTCGGTGCAGCGCGCCCGGTACGGCGAGCAGCCGCTGTGGGCGGGGCTGGCGCTGGCGTGCTGCCTGGGGCAGGTGGGGCTGCCGGGCGGCGGGTTCGCGTCGGGGTACGGGTCGATGGGCAACTACGGCGGCGGGTCGACCCCGCTCGGGCTGCCCCGGATGCCGCAGGGCGACAACGCCGTGGACGCGTTCATCCCGGTGGCGCGGGTTGCCGACATGCTGCTGAACCCGGGTGGGCGCTACCGGTTCGACGGCGCCGACCTGCGGTACCCGGACGTGCGGCTCGTGTACTGGGCGGGCGGCAACCCGTTCCACCACCACCAGGACCTGGCACGGCTGAGTCGGGCGTTCGGCCGGGCGGAGACCGTGGTGGTGCACGAGACGCACTGGACGGCGACCGCGCGCCACGCCGACATCGTCATCCCGTCGACGACCGTGCTGGAGCGCGACGACCTGACCGCGAGCCAGGGCGACCTGACCGTCCGCGCGATGCCGCGCGCGGTGCCGCCGCACGGGCAGGCACGCGACGAGTACGACACTTACGCCGACCTGGCCGAGCGCTTGGGCGTGCGCGAGGAGTTCACCGAGGGGCGGACGAGCGGTGAGTGGCTCCGGCACATCTACGGGCGCTGGCGGTCGATGGCGGCGCGCCGGGGGCTGGAGGTGCCCGACTTCGACGCGTTCTGGGCGCGCGGCCGGGTGGAGATCCCGGGCCGGGTGGAGGACGAGGCGCTGTTCGGGGAGTTCCGGGAGGACCCGGAGGGGCGGCCGCTGCGGACGCCGAGCGGGCGGATCGAGCTGTTCTCGCGGACCATCGCGTCCTTCGGGTACGAGGACTGCCCGGGCCACCCGGTGTGGCTGGCGGGCCCGGCCGTGGAGGAGGACGCCGGGTGGCCGCTCGTGCTGCTGGCCAACCAGCCGAGCGGGCGGCTGCACAGCCAGCAGGACATGGGGGCGCACAGCCGGTCGCAGAAGGTCCGCGAGCGCGCCCCGCTGCGGATGCACCCGGACGACGCCCGCACCGCCGGGGTCGCCGACGGCGACGTGGTGCGGGTGAGCGGCCCGCGCGGTTCGTGCCTGGCGGGGCTGGTGGTCAGCGACGCGCTGCGCCCGGGTGTGGTGCAGCTGTCGACGGGCGCCTGGTTCGACCCGTCCGCGGACGGGGTGACCTGCGCGCACGGCAACCCGAACGTGCTGACCGAGGACGTGGGGACGTCGTCGCTGTCGCAGGCGTGCACGGGCCAGCTGACCCGGGTGCGGGTGGAGCCGTTCACGGATCCGCTGCCCCCGGTGCGGGCCTTCGAGCCGCCGCGCGGAGTCGCGTCGGACTGACCGCGCACGCTCCGGTCCGGCCGGGCGGTGAGGGCTCGGCGATTCGCTGCGCGGCCCTTGGACCACAGATCGGACTCCGGCCTGGCGCCACGATCGGACATCTGGCCCCTGGCACGTGCCTCTCCGACAGGATCTGGCCCGGCCATCCCCTGATGGCCAGAAGTGGACACCAAGAGTGGTTGCTCAGGCACAGTCGAGCATGGAGCCTTGAAGGAAAGCGAATATTCGCGACTAGGCGAGAGTGAGTGCTCATGCGGTTGACCTTCCTCGGCACCAACAGTGAGGGCGGCAAGTGTCCGACCTTGTACGAGACCGACCGAGGCACGATCGTCGTGCAGGGCTACAAGGTCACGGACCCCGAGGCGATGGGAGACGTCCGTGACCTGGCCGACAACGAGACTCTCGTGGAGATTCCACGGGAGCTGCTGCGATACGCGACAGAGCGGGCCTGACCCATGAGTGTTTTCCTCTCGGAGGAGGAGTTCGTCCAACAGTTCCATGACTTTGAGCGAACCGCCTGGAAACTGGAGGTACGGGACCGGTACAACGTCGACGGGGAGAACGAGGACGTCGAGCGGTTCCTGAGGACGGGCGACCCGGGCCGGACAGACGACCACGCCGCTACCTCCCCGTGGCATCGCGACGTGACCCGAGGCCGGAAACAGGGCAAGGTGTGGCAGCGTGTCCGGGTCGTGTCCGAACCGCTGAGCGGGTACATCGCATGGGAGCACGCGGTCACCCGGTTCAACGTCGAAGCCGGGGAGGACATCCGCTGGCTCCCGCGTCACCACCCCTCGGTGGACGACCTCCCCCAACTGGACTTCTGGCTCTTCGACGGCCGTTGGAGCTGCGTCCTACACTTCGATGACGACGACGCTCCCCGCCGGTTGGAACGGATCGACGATCCTGCCGTCATCGGCCGGCACCGCCAATGGTGGGAGACCGCCTGGCGGCACGCGATCCCGCACCACGAGTACGAACCGAGAACACCGAAACGACCTAGGTGACCCACAGCATCGAACGAGCCCGACGAGACTTGGGGCGACGCCTCCGCGAGTTGCGCGTGTCAGCGGGACTGACCGGCATGCGGCTCGCGGACCGTCTGGAGTGGAGCCAGTCCAAGGTCTCCAAGATCGAAACCGGACGCCAAGCGCCCACCTCGGAGGACATCTCCGCGTGGACGCGTGTCTGTGGAGCACCGGAGACCTCCGTCGATCTCTTTGCGCGGCTCCGGGACCTGGAGTCGATGTGGGTCGAATGGAAGGAACAACTCGCCGGTGGGCTGGGTGGCATCCAGTCACGGATGGTCGCCGAGGAGGAACAGGTCTCCCTGTTCCGGGTCTACGAGTCGATGATCATCCCGGGGCTGCTCCAGACACCGGAGTATGCCACCGCCGTTCTGGAGATGGCCAGCCGCAGGAACGGGACCGCGATAGGGCTCGCAGAGGCCGTTGAGCAGCGGATGAGGCGCCAGGAGATCCTCTATCGGCGGGACAAGCGCTTCCAGTTCCTCATCGCCGAAGCGGCACTCCACCACAGGCGCGGGGACCAGGACACCATGATGGAGCAAATTGACCGGTTGATTTCGGTTTCCGGACTTTCCAATGTCTCTGTAGGAATCATCCCTTTTGACGCGCCACCCCCGTATCTTCCTCTCCACGGTTTCTGGGTCCAGGACGAGGACTCCGTCATCATCGAGACCGCGTCCGCTGAGCTGACGTTGACGCACCGCAGTGAGATCGAGCAGTACCTTCGGGTCTTCGAGATGGCCTCGGCCGGAGCCCGCTTCAACGACAGGGCCCGGGCGGTGCTGCACAGGGTCACACAGGCCACGAGCTCCTGACGTGCGCCCTCGGATATTCGCCTCTATTCCCGCCTCTCGCTTGGATTCGGGACTTCGAAGAATAAGCACGAATCTTCATCGACGGAAACTTGTCTGCCGCCTAACGTGGTGCCACATCACTCCGAAGGGAGACCGGATGGAAGAGCAGCACGACGAAATCCCTGACGTCATCGTCCTGGGGAACGCCGCCGACCTGACACTGGGCAGCGACGACCAGAGCATCGAGAGCAAGCAGTCGCCCTACGACTAGACCGACTCATCCCTCGTGTGTGGCGGCCCGGGAGGCTGGCTGCCACACCCCACTCATGCCAGGAGGTTCCGTGAGATGGTTCGGCGGCTGTGCCCCAGAACCGGCTGACGCCCCGATTCCCGTAGATGCGGACCTGTTGTGGATCGACCCGCCCCTGTGGACGGTGGGTTCGTGGCAAAGCCAACACGTTCGCACCATCGTCCACGCTGCTTCACGTCTCGTCGTCATCGGCCCGTGTTCGGCCACTGCTGGGGAACTCCAGGCCGCAGTGGACACACCGGACCTGGGAACGGCGATCGGAAATTGGACCGGATCCTTCACCACCATCCGTAGCACCGCGATCAGGGTGGAGATCGTCACCGACGCCTCCGGCGCGTGCCCTGTGTACACCACTCGTACTGACGACGGCCAGATCATCTGGGGATCCAGTTCGCGCGCACTGGCCGCTTTGACCAGCGCCGACGTGAATCGTGTCTGGCTGACCGCATACCTGGCCGACAAACTCGCCGTACCCCGGGACCAAAGTGCATGGGAAGGCGTGAACCTGGTTCCCCCCGGGCACCGGCTGGTCTTGGAGGGCGGCGATTCAACCGTAACGCGGTGGTGGATACCAGAGAAAAGGCCGAGAAACGAGGCACTCGACCGCATCCGTACCGCACTGATCGAGGGCGTACGCTCACGGGCGACCGGAGAGCGTGTCTCGACCGATCTGTCCGGGATGGACTCCACCACCCTGGCGGCCATCGCGGCCCGGATGGGTCCGGTAACCGGGGTGACCGCCCACCCCGAAGGCGTCACCCGAGGCGGTGACCTGGATTATGTGCGCGCCCTGGACATCCCGGGCCTCGCCCGTGAGCGCTTCTCCATCACCGAACGACACCTGCCGTTCAGTCCTGGAGACGATCCGCTACTCCCTACGGATGAGCCGCCGCCCTCGGCCGTGAGTTGGGCGGCCTTCGCCGGGCAACTGCGCCATGCCGCCACGTCCGGGGCGGTCTCACATCTCACCGGAGACGGTGGTGACAACCACTTCCTTCCGCCACCCACGCACCTGGCGGAGCTGGCACGAAATCACCAGTGGACACGAGTCTGGCATGACTCGTGCGGCTGGGCGCGGCTCCGCCGCCGTAGTCCTTGGCCCCTCGTACGAGCCGCACTCACGCAGGACATCAACGCTCTGGCTCGGTCGACTGCCTCTCCCCCTCCGTGGTCACACGACGCCCCCGTAGCACGTGACCGATACCTGGATGCCGATCACGCGCTGGTCACCCTGATCCACAGGGTGACGCGTGCCGCCGCCTCGGACATACAGTTGGCCGACCACGCAGGAGTCGTCCAGCACAACCCCTACTTCGACGGCGCGGTGCTGGACGCGGTGGTGTCCTTGCCCGCTGCCGATCGATTCTCGGTGGAGCGCTACAAGCCCGCGTTGGTCGACGCGGTTGGTGATCTGCTCCCACAGTCGGTGCGTGAGCGCACGACCAAGGGCTCCTTCGTCGCCGACTACCACCGAGGTCTGCGCACAAACCTGAAGCGGGTGCTGGACTTGTGTGACGGACCGCTGACCGACATGGGACTGGTCGACGGCATCAAGCTTCGTGCTGCGGTACACGCGGCGTCCCTGGGCACCCGGACGCCATGGGCACATCTGGCGACCACCCTCGGCACCCAGATCTGGCTGTTGGCCCTGCGTGATTCCCCGTCTCCGCGCTGGGTTCGATCTCGGGATGTTGTGGCATGACCGAGTTGCCCACAGTCGCGGTGCTCACCAGGCACACCTGCGTACTCATCGACTACCGCACCGGTCATACCGAACTCCGAACGAGACTGCCCGAGAATCGTGACACCTTGGTCATAATTCGACATGAGACCGACGCCGGTTCCTGGGGAACCGAGGAGACGAACGCGGTTCTGCGCACTCCATCGAAGGTCGGGAGCGGCTGGATCCTGGCGGCGATTCCCGCCACAGCGGTGACCGTCCCCGTCCTGTTCTGCGGTTCCCGCCCTCACAGGTTCGCCCGCATGGTACGACTCGCGTGCGTGGGGCGACGGTTCCCACCCGCGACGGACGCACAAGCCCAGCATGTTGTACATGCCGTCAGGCGGATATCCGCCCTGTTCCCGGCCCGGTGGGCGTGCCTGGAGCAGTCCGTCACGGCCGCGCTGCTCCTAGCCATGGTGGGCCGACGTGCGGAGTGGCGGCACGGCGTCGCGACCGACCCGGTACGGCTGCACGCCTGGATCGAAGCCGATGGGTACCCGGTGGAGGAAGAGCCCGGGATCGACGCCTACACCCCGATCTACACACCTGATGGTCCGGCCGTGGGGCCGGGCGAGACCTTGGAGAACACCGTTGAGTGAACCGCACATCCTGTTGGCCGGACAGAACCTCGCCCTGGCCATGCCGCGCCGAGAGATGCTGGAGTCCTATCACTCATGGGAGAACGACCCGGGCACGATTCTGGGGTACGGCAACCAGATGCCCCAGTCCTGGGAAGTCCGCGCGAACGGATGGGAACGTCAACGGAGCAACCACGACTACCCCCAGTTCGAGGTCGTCCAGCTGGAGGACAAAACCGCCGTTGGGATGACGACATTGCAGGTCAACACGTTTGTGCGCACAGCGGAGTTCGTCATCGTGCTCGACCCGGCCGAGCGCGGCAAGGGACACGCCACCGAGGCGACCCGCCTCACCCTGGACTGGGCGTTCCACCTGGCCGCACTGCGCATGGTCTGGCTCAAGGTGCTGGAGCCCAACACGGCGGGCGTGACCGCCTACGAGAAGGCCGGATTCAAGCACGCCGGACGGCTGCGGCGGGCCGGGTACTGGCTCGGCCAACCCGTCGACGAACTGCTCATGGACGCCGCCCCCGAGGACTTCCCCGGCCCGTCAGCCGTGACGAGCGCTGTCCAGCGGCAGGGAACACAACCCCAAGGGTAGGGACGGGGAACCATGGACCCGACGCCTGAGGTACGGCATGAGTCACTGACGGAGACGTTGAGCGTCCTCCGTGACCCCGAAGCGCTCGCAGACCTCGCCGAGTCGGCTAAATCCGAGGCATTCGACTCCGAGGAGGAGATGGCCGAGCTGATGACCCAGCGATTCGGCCGGGCATAACACCCGCCTGATCACGGCGTCCACCACGTCCGGCCCCACCGACGCGCAAGCTCAGGTATGCGGGTGGGACCGGACGGCGTGTGACGTCACGTCCACAGGGTCAGCAGGTGGCCGAGCAGCGTGCCGCCCACGAGCGCGGCCGTGCAGGAGACCGCACGGAACAGCAGGCCTCTTCCACGCCAGCGACGCCGGGACCGGTGGCAGCCTCAACCGTGAGGCGTGGGGTTCGGCTCCCGTACGGGAACGGTCGGCCTCGGTCCGACCCGGCCCCTCCGCTTCTCCTCGGCCACCAGCATCCATGCGGGCAGGATCCCGTGTTCGAGCCGGTAGGCGACCCGGGGGCTGCCCTCCATCTGGGCCAGCAGCCGCTGTTCCCGGGTGAGCGGGGTCGCTCCGGCGGGCCGGGAGAAGCGGCGGCCCCTCGGTGCGTCCAGCACCGCGCGCATGCGCGGATTCACCGTAGTCGTGCTCATCGAAGCGTCTCGCTCTCCGTCGCCTCCACGGAGAACTCGGCCCACACGGCCGTGCCCAGGTCGGCGCAGAGGGGGAACGGAACCACCGGATAGGTGCCCCAGGCCCGCGCGAGTGTGTCGACCAGGAACAGGCCGCGTCCGCGTTCGGCGCTCATCCACTCCGCCTCGGTCCGCTGGCTCGGGATCCGGGGTTCGCTCTCCCGTGCTCCGTCGTCCACGACGACCAGCCGCAGGGCTCCCGGTTTCGGAAGGAAGAGGGCGCGCAGCACCCGGCCGTCCGGCTCTCCGGATCGGCTGTGCTCGATGGCGTTGGCGGCGATCTCGCTGGCGCACAGTGTCACGCGTTCGACCAGTTCCTCATCGAACCCGGTGAGGTCGGTGCGCAGGTCAGCGCGGATCGTGGACATCCGGTCGAGGGTTCCGGGGTAGATCCGTGCCCTCCACGGGGTCACGGAGGGCGTCGAGTGCGGCACAATGGGCATGTCGTCAATGCCTTTCTTTCTGGGGAGACTTGTCGGCCTGCTCTGGGGGGTGTTCGTAGCGCCCCCCAGAGCCTTTTCGTGGGACCGTGTCAGCGCGCGATCGTGGAGAGCGTGGTGAGGCCGCCGACGCGGTTCGTCTCGCTCCCCCTGCCGATGGCTTTGGGGGAAGGGTTCGGCTCCAGACCGCTGGCGGCGTCGGCCAGCAGGGTCAGCGAATCGGCCATCGACAGCGCCGCCCCGCACAGGTCCTCGAAGAGGTCCGAGAACGCCTGGATCTCGCTCGGCGCGGTGATGAGCTGCCCATCGCCGTAGGGGGCGACCACGTGGGCGACGGTGTAGGCCGGTCCCAACGACAGGAGCCGAAACGGACCCATCGGGCAGGGGTGGTCGGCGACGCGGTTCGGGATGACCTGGAAGTGCAGTCCGCTGCCGTGGATCGTGTTGACCAGCCGCCGCAGCTGTTCCCTCATCACCCCCGCACCGCCGACCAGGGTCCGCACGGCGGTCTCGTTGACGACCACGCGCAGATCGCCCGACCGGTTCCACAACCTGCCCCGGCGGCCCGTGTTCCCGGCGAACCGCCGGAGCGCGGTGCCGTAGTCGTGGGTCTGGAGTGGCACGGGGACAGTGCCGGGGCTGAACTCACGGATGGTGTGGGCACTGGTGTCCAGCTCGTACGGGCTCGCGCCACCGGCCAGGTGGGTGTTGATGGTGGCGCGGGCCCAGGCGTTCGTCAGGCGGCCCTTCGCCCCGAACCTGCGGTCGAGGTAGGTGGCGGTGCAGCGGGCCGGGGCCGTCGTGCCGCTCTCGATCTCCCGGAGCTCCTCGGCGCTGAGGACCTCCCGTGTCGCGAGGTCGTGGTGGGTGAGCCCGGCGTCAGCGCGGAACCGCGCGACCCACTCCCCGAACACCTCCCACTCGCTTCGCTCAGGACCGCGGGTTCCCTCGTTGCCCGCACGACCCGCACCTCGTGGAACTCCAGCCATGACGCCTCTCAGGGAAGTAGCGGGATGACTCGGAGCAGTCACCCTCGGCAACCATGATGCCCCCCGATCGACCATCGTGCAATAATTTCACGAAGAAATTCATGCACGATCTCTGGGCTCGGATGAGCACCAGAGACGCGCGCCATGGGACACTTGACCAGCCGCCAGAAGGGATACCTGTGAACGAGTCGGAGCCACGCCCCTCCGTGCGCCAGCGGTGGTTGGGCGAACGTCTCCTGGAGATGCGCTTGACCGCCGGTCACACGTCACTGACGTCCGCTGCCAAGACGCTCAAGCGCTCGGCCCCCTCGATCAGCCGCCTTGAGAACGGGTTGGTCGCCCTCCCGGTACGAGACTTCCCCCCGATCCTCGACGGCTACGGTGTGAGGGACACGCGCACACGTGAGCGCATCCTGGCGATAGCCAGCGAAATCCAGCAGGAGCGTCGCGGCTGGTGGGTCGAGTACGCGGACGCGTTGACACCCAGCTACATCGACCTGGTTCGACTTGAGTCAACGGCGCTCTTCGGGCGTTCCTGGGAACTCCAATACATCCCCGGACTACTCCAGACACGGGAGTATGCGCTCAACCTCGGGCTTGCCCTCAATCAGCACGACGACCGAGGGCAGCTGGAGCAGTTCGTGGATGTCCGCATGCACCGGCAGAGCGTTCTGGACCGGGAGACCGGACCGCTCAAGCTTCACACAGTCCTCTACGAGGCCATCCTGAGACAGCCGGTCGGTGCCCCGAACGCCTTCGCCCGGCAACTCCGACACCTGTTGGAACGGACCGAGGGACCGAACATCACCCTCCAGGTGTTGCGCCAGCCCAGTCGTCCGCATGCCGCGATGACCGGTTCCTTCACGCTTCTGGACCTGCCAAGCCTGACCGTCGCCCAAGTCGAGTTGATGACCAGCACCATCTACGTTGAAAGTGAGCCGGACGTCGCTCGCTACCAACAGGCGTGGAGCGATCTCCTGGCTCAGGCGCTGGACCCCAAAGAATCCCAGCGGCTCATCGAGCAGATGATCGAAGACTTGGGAGCATGACATGTTGACGGGCCAGGAGTGGAGAAAGAGCAGCTACAGCGGACCTCAAGGGTGCGTTCAAGCTCGCCGCCCTGACATAGGCGTGGTCGAGATTGGCGACACAACCCGGCCCCACGGCCCGACCCTCCTGTTGTCGCGCTCCGAGTGGACCCGTTTCCTACTACAGGCGAAGACGGACACATGACGCGGGAACCGTTCCGGAAGAGCTCCTACAGCGCCAACGCACAGGCGTGTGTGGAGGTCGCGGACGCTGCCGCCCTGCACGCGGTTCGTGACTCCAAGGCCCTGGAGCAGTCGCCGCTCATGTTCGGTCGATCCGAGTGGCGCGCCTTCATCGACGCCACCCGCGCGCACGACCTCTGACCAGACACGCAGCGGGGTCCCGGCCGTCTTCCACGGCCGGGCGCTCAGGGTCCTCCTTCGGCGTTGGCGTCCCCTCGCGCCCGGACGCGTAGGCGGGCGGCGACGGGCGCGGCGGAGCGGCGCCGTGCTTCCGGGGCGACCGCTTCCGACCAGGTGAACCGGGGCGCGGCGGCGGGCGTCTCCCCCTCAGAACGCACATCGCCCGATCGGACCACCATGCGCCCCACCCGCCTCATCCCCACTGCCTTCCTCGCCGCTCTGGCCCTCACCGGGTGCGGCGGCGCCGAACCCACCGCCGAGAACGCCGCGGCCGAGTGCGAGCACTACATCGAACATGAGATGGGGTCACCGGGCGACCTCGACTTCGACGACTCCCCGGAGGTCACCCTGACCGCCGAGGACCCGTGGGAGTACGAAGTCGTCGGCGGCGCCGGGCCGGAGGACGGCTCCGGCACGGCGGAGCGCACCGAGTACACGTGCGTCGCCGTCAACAACTCCGGCGACTGGATCGTGGTGGATCTGCGAGCCGACGAGGGGTAGCGCGGAACGGGATACCTGCCCGGGGTCCAGGGTTCCGCGTCTTCGCATCCAGCGCTGCCCCGCTCTTCTCTGTGAGAGTCGGCTCTGGCCGGCTCGGCCTCCACGCGTTCCGTCACCGCACCAGCAGCCGGTCCACTCTCCGGGGCAGCGCCAGCCCGATGAGAGAGACGAGGGCGTACCCCACCTGTCCCGGCGCGAGCATCCCCAGCACGACCCCCGTGTTGGCCCCGGGCGAGCGCAGGAACTCCCTCATCCGCGGATGCGCGTAGGGCACCCCGTTCCCCGACACCAGCAGCGTCCCCACCGCGACCAGGGCCAGCGCCGCCCACACCGTCCCGACCAGGTCGAGTCCGCCCAGCCACGTGCCGACCCGGTCGACCGCCAGCAGCGCGTACGCCGCGCCGTCCGCTCCGGCCGCGACCTCCGCTCCGCCGACCACGGCCGACACACCGGCCGCCACCGGCAGCGCCGCGAACAACACGCCCGCCGACCGGGCCCCGGTCACACCCCCGGTCGCCGACAGCCCCAGCCGCGCGGCCAGGTCGTGCGCGTTCCCCGTCAGCTCCTCCTGCGCCGGATACCGCCGCCAGGCCCGCCCCGCCGACCGGGCCTCGCCCATCGCGTTCGCCCGCCGCCAGCGCAGGAACCGCCACGTGTCGCACAGCGCGGCCGGTCCCCGCCGGGCGGCGATCACGGCCACCATCAGTTCGTGCGCGATCGACGACGCCGCCGTGGCGAGCGTGACCGGCAGGTCCGCCCACGACAGCGCCACCCGCCGGAACAGCGGCGCGATGTCGGCGGGCACCCGCACGCGCATCGCGATCGACCGCCCCCACGCCCTGCGCCGCAGTCCCGCCAGCGGCGGCTGTCCGGGCAGCGCCGGGGTGCTCTCGGCGGCCGTGCCGATCATCCGGTAGTCCATGGCGACCGCGCACACCAACGCCAGGAGCAGCAGCCACGGCGTGAGCACCCCGCCGCCGAGCAGACCGTGGAGGATGTCCGTGGCCGGGTGCAGCGCCACCCCGGCGAGCACGGCGTTGAGGTTGAGGTGGTCCAGCACGGCGACGGCGAGGGCGACCGGCGGCAGCAGCCACAGCCAGCCGCCGTACCGGCGCCCGACGACCGCCAGGCCGAGGGCCGCCCCGACCAGGCCGGTGGTGACGGCGTGTCCCGCGAACGCGGCGAGCACGGTCCCGTCGGGCGCGGTGACGGTGGTGCCGCCCGGCAGGAGGATCCCCCCGTCGGAGGACAGGTCGGCGGCTCCGAGCGCGGTCTCGGTGAGCAGGCGTTCGGCCAGTTCGAGGCCCGCTCCGGAGGCGGCGGCCAGGAGCAGGAGGTCGACGGCGGCCAGGCGGCGCGCACGCCGGTGGGCGACCAGCGCGAACAGCAGCAGCGGCGCGAGCTTGCCCAGCTCCTCGATCGGCACGGCGACGTAGGTGTAGCCGGCCACCCCGTAGGCGTCCGCTCCCAGGAGTCGGAGGACGGCGGACTCGGCGGCGGCGAGCGGCCACACCAGCGCCGCGCCGACGGCGGCCGTCCGCAGCAGGTCGGCGAAGGACACCGTGCGGGACCGGGCGGCCCAGGCCAGTTGGACGAGCAGAACGAGGGTGGCGGCCAGGGCCGGGACCGCGGCGTCCAGCGCGGGGACGGCCAGGGGCGCGGCGAGCAGCACGACGACCATCGCCCATCCCCATGCCCCGCGCAGGGCACGCAGGGCGCGGACGGTGCGCGGCGAACGGCGTCGGGCCAGACCGAACCCGCGCGCGACGCGTTCGGCCAGGTCGGGCCCGGGCCCCCGGGGTGTCTTGGTGTGTCGGGCGCCGGGGTCGAGGCAGCGGTAGAGCTGGGCGGCGCGGGACAGCTGGGAGCCGCCGTCGGCCCTCGCACGGGCGGCGAAGGCGTCGCGTGCCTGGGGGATGTCGGCCCCCACGAGTTCGCGGACGAAGTCGGCGGGTCCGGCCGCGACGGTGAGTTCGTCGGCGGCGACGAGCACGGCTGCGGAGAAGTCCTCGACGCAGACGAGGAAGTCGGTGGGGTGCGGCCCCCAGCCCCGGATGAGGTCGATGAGGGTGTCGGTGTCGAGCGGGACCTCGGTGACGGGTTCGTAGGAGAACTCGGCGCGCGTGCGGCAGACCAGGAGCCGGGCGACGCCCATGGCACGGCCCGCCGCCACGATCGCGCGGATCAGGTTGCGGTCGCGCGGCACGACGAACGGGGTCGTGACCTTGCCTCCGGCCCGGATCCATTGCGGGTCGAACTCGGTGGCTCCGGCGCAGACACGCAGCACGAGGTCGCGCGCGAGCATGGCCTGTTCTTCCATGGTGGATCCTCGAGCCGTACCGGGGGGCGGTCCGGGCCGCCGGGGGCGGGGCGACCCGGACCGAGCATAACGGCGCGGTGGGTGGGGCGCGTCACGCGGCCTCTCACCGAGGGCAGCGCCCCCGCGACGCCCCGTGCGCCGGCCGCCCCCGCTCAGGCCGGGGCGGAGAGCTCGGCTCCGCTCCGCGGCGTCCGGGCCGGGTGGGGAGTACGGGCGGGGTGCGGCCCCGCCCCCAAGGCGTCCCCGCACCGTTGGACGAGGTGCCGGAGACCGGGCAGGTCGATCGCCCACCCCAGCAGGGCCCAGCCCAGGTTGAGGTGTTCCATCCCCCTGGCCAGGGCGGCGATGCCACTCCACCGCAGCCCGTCCGGGGTCTCGTAGGTGAGGCGGTACAGGACGTCGGGGTGCTCGGCCGCGGGGCGGATGTCGAGCGCGATCGGTGCGCGCGCGGTGAACCACCGGGCGAGGCTCAGGCACAGCGCGCAGTTCGCGTCGACGTGGAGCACACCCCGCGTGCGCCCCGGCCAGGGACGCCACCGGGGCAGCCAGGGCCGCACCCGCGACCGGTAGCCGGTCCACGCGGCGCCGAACCGCCGCCGCAACTGCGCGCCCTCGTGCCAGTCCGCCAGCCCGACCGCGTAGCACACGGACGCCGCCGCGAGGAGCAGGAAGAGCGGTTCCCGGAGCAGGAGGGCCAGGAGGACGTAGAGAACGGTCATCGAGGTCTGCATGGGGTTGCGCACGAACGCGTACGGCCCGCTGGTGACCAGGCGGTTCGGCGGGTCGTAGGGCAGCGGCGTGCCGCCTCCGACCCGAGCGAACTCCCGGGCGGCGGCCAGCGCGGGCAGCCCCGCGACGAGGAGGAGCTGCGCCGCCGCGAAGTACTCGGCCGCCGTGGTGTCCTCGCCCAGGGCCGCGAGCGGTCCACCGACCATGATCCCGCCCGCCAGCGCGGCCTGCGCCCACATCCTGGCGTGGACCCACTGGCCCTCCCTCGTCCAGTAGGCGAGCAGCAGCGCGGGGATCAGGCACAGCGCGGCCCCGGCGATCTCGCCGACCATCCACCGGTCGTCCAGGACGACGACGGGCTCGGCCAGGGGCATGAGGATGACGTCGGCCCAGACCAGCACGAAGGAGAGCAGCGGAACGGGGAGCAGGCGCATCAGGAGCGCGGGCAGCGCGCCCCACAGCAGGGCCCAGGCGAGCATGAGGTCCACGGGCATCCCCCACCAGACCGCGCCCTCGGCGTGGAAGGCCCACCATCCCGCGCGCAGCGCGTACAGGTTGAGCGGCACGAGGGTCAGCACGGCCCAGGCGCTGGCCACGACCATCGCGGCGATCTCGCGCTGTCGCGGCGGGCGCCACAGGCACAGTCCGGCGAGCGCGAGGGAGGGGAACGCCAGGCCCAGGCCGCGCACGAGGGTCTCGGGGAGGTCGGCGGTCACCGGCCCTCTCCTTCGGCGCCGCCCGGCGTGGTCGCTGAGGCGAAGGTGTTCGCGAGGTACTCGGCGGCCAGGTCGACGGTGTGGGACTGGAGCGGCCCGAAGTACCAGGACGGTTCGTAGGTGCGGTCGAAGTCCATGGTCCAGGTGATCCTCGTGCCGCCGTCCTCGGCCGACCACTCGGCCCGCGCCCGGCGCGTGTCCATCCAGCGGGCGAGCGCGGTGTCCTCGACCACCGTGAACACGACGCGCCCGCCGTCGGGGCGGATCTCGCTCTCGGTGATCTCCAACTCCATGTGCCGGGGGACGGGTTCGGCGCCGATGCCCAGCGACTGTCCGGGGGTGAAGCGGACGGTGCGCGTGTCACCGACGGCCAGCCCCTCCCCGACCGCCTCGACGGGCCGGGGGAAGGGGACCGCGCGCAGGAGGAGGGCGTCGGGCTCGGCGTACTCGGGCGGCGCGGCCAGTGCCTCGGCGACCCGGTCCGGGCTCGCGTCCGTCCACGACGAGCCCGTTCCCTGGTCGGCCCTCGGCAGGATCGTGGTTCCGCCGACGCCCTCCAGCGCCAGGGCGAAGAGCAGCGGGACCGCGAGGAGGGCCTGCTGGGAGCCGCGTCCGCCTCGGGCGATGAGGCGGAGGACCGCGATCACCAGCCCGACGATCCCCAGCATCAGCGGGGCCGCGATCAGCAGGCACACCATCCCCTCGCCCAGCAGGGGGCCCGACATGGCCAGCGCCAGGGTGGTGACGGCCATGCCCAGCCCGACCGCGGTGCGCGGCCTGGCGTAGAACGCGACGGCCAGGGCGATCAGCGCGGGCAGGCCGACGTAGAGGAACGCGGTCTGGTCCAGGCCGCCCCAGCTCGTGACGCGCAGGGAGGTGAAGGCGGCGAAGATCGCGGCGACGGCCCCGGCGAGGATCCAGCGTTCACGGCTGATCCGGTGCCGGGCCCGGGGTTCGGGCGCGGACGGTTCGTCGGGTCCCGCGGGTTCGGAGGGCCCGGGGGCTTCAGGGAGTTCGGACACCGCGACTCACACTCCATCGGTCGGTCACATGATTAAACCAGATGCTTTAATCAGGTGATTAAACCGTATGATGAACACATCCCGGAACACAAGGAGGGTCATGGCCAAGGGCGGCGGCGGGCGCAGGACGAGCGAGGAGACCAAGGAGCGGCTCCTGGCCGCGGCCGGCGACGTCCTGCGGGAGGAGGGGTACGCGGGGGCGTCGGCGCGGGCGATCGCGGCGCGCGCGGAGGCCAACTCGGCGCTGGTCTTCTACCACTTCGGCGGCGTCGACCAGCTGCTCCTGGCCGCGCTCGACCGGTCGAGCGCCGAACGCCTGGCGATGTACCGCGAGCTGACCGCGGGCGCCCGCACCCTGGAAGAGCTCGTGGCCGCGGCGACCAGGATCTACCGGACCGACCTGGAGCGCGGCTACATCACCGAGTTCTCCGAGCTGGTGGCGGCGGCCGTGACCAAGCCGGAGCTGCGCCGGGAGATCAAGGTCCGCGCCGAGCCGTGGATCGCCTTCATCGAGCAGGAGTGGGAGCGGGTGCTCGGCGGGTCGGCCCTGGCCAGGCTGGTGCCCGCGCGCGAGGTGGCCTACGGCGCGATCACCTTCTACCTCGGGGTGAACCTGTTCTCGGTGCTGGACGAGGACCACTCCCGCACCGAGGCGGTGTTCGACCTGGCCACGCAGCTGGCTCCGCGCGCCAAGCTGCTCACGCTCCGGCTGCCCCGACGCGGCCGACGCGATGGCGACGTAGGCTTTGCCGAGGACGCCGAGGAGGACGCGTGAACGACATCGAGGTGGCGCCCGGGATCGAGTTCCCGGACACGTCCGACGGCCGGACGTGGGTCGCGGGCGCGGTGATCGCCGACCCCTGGGGCAGGGTGTTCGCGCAACGCCGCTCCCCCACGCGCAAGGTGTTCCCGCACTGCTGGGACATCGTCGGCGGCCACGTCGAGCAGGGCGAGAGCATGGTGGAGGGGCTGGCCCGCGAGGTGGCGGAGGAGACCGGCTGGCGCCTGACCGGGGTGCTCGCCGAGCTGTTCTCCCTCGACTGGGACCCCGGCGACGGCGTCACGCGCCGCGAGATCGACTACCTCGTGCGGGTCGAGGGCGACCTCTCCGCGCCCCGGCTGGAGCCCGACAAGCACACCGAGTACCTGTGGGTGGACGACTCGACCGTCCACGTGCTGCGCGACGAGCGCGACCCGGGCGACTACTTCATCACCGACATCGTCCAGCGCGGCCTGGACGCCGCGCGCACCGGCTGACGTCAGCCGGTCCCGCGCGCCTCGGCGACCGCCAGCGGCAGGCCGTCCAACAGATCGGTCGCGCTGACCGGCGCCCCGCCGCGCGCCAGCACCGCCGCCCGTCCGTGCAGGTAGGCGCCGCACATGGCCGCCTCGTACGCGGGCAGGCCGCTGGCCAGCAGCGCGCCGATCGCCCCCGCCAGCACGTCGCCGGACCCGGCCGTGGCCAGCAGCGGCGTGCCCGTCGGGTTGGCCACGGCGGGCAGGCCCGGCTGCGTGACGACGGTGGTCGACCCCTTGAGCAGGACCGTGCAGTCGAACTCGTCGGCGACCCGGCGGGCGTACTCCAGACGGCGGGCCTCGATGTCGGAGCGGTCGGTGCCGGGCAGGAGCCGGGCGAGCTCACCGGCGTGCGGGGTCAGGAGCGTGTGCGCGGTGCGCTCCCGCAGCGTCTCGGAGAGCGGGATGCCCCCGTTGCCGCTGAGCAGGGTGAGGGCGTCGGCGTCGACCAGCACGGGGCAGTCGCTGTCCAGGACCGCGTGCAGCTCGTCGGCGTTGGCCGGGTGCGTTCCCCTACCCGGACCGATGACCAGGGCGGAGACACGTCCGGGACCGAGCCTGGTGCTGCCCTGGGGGTCGAGGTCGACGGCGACCGTCTCCGGCCAGTGGGCGAGCACCTGGTCGACGGCGGCGCTCGCGCCCCCGTAGCGGACCATTCCGACGCCCGTGCGCAGCGCCCCGCCGACGGTGAGGACGGCCGCGCCCCGGTAGCGGTCGGATCCCGCGCGGACGGCGAGCAGGCCGCGGCGGTACTTGTCGGACTCGGTGCCGGGCTTCGGCAGGAGCGCGGCGACGTCCACGGCCTGTGGGCGGATCACGTCGGGGCCGCCCAGTTCCGGGGTGAGGCCGATGTCCACGAGGTGCACCCGCCCTGCGCGGTCGGCGCCCGGGTCGACGCAGAGTCCGGGTTTGAGGGCGCCGAAGGTGACGGTGACGTCCGCGCGTACGGCGTGTCCGGGCACCTCGCCGGTGTCGGCGTTCACCCCGCTGGGCAGGTCGACGGCGACGACGGGCGCGGGCGCGTTCTCGGCGAGCACGGCCAGCGTCCCGTAGGGCTCGCGGAGTCCGCCGCGCCCGCCGATCCCCAGCATCCCGTCGATGATGAGGTCGGCGTCGAACAGCTCCCCGCCGTCGTTCGGGTCGCCCTGGAAGACCCGGACCCGCCCGCCCGCTCCGCGCAGGGCCGCCAGCCCCTGTTCGTGGGCGCGCGGTCCCGCGAGCACGGCCCGCACGGCGGCTCCGCGCGCGGCCAGCAGGGCGCCCGCGTAGAGGGCGTCGCCGCCGTTGTCCCCGGCGCCGACCAGCAGCACCACGCGCGATCCGTACACCCGGGGCAGCAGTCGGGCGCACTCCGCCGCGAGCCCGGTCGCGGCACGGCGCATGAGCGCGCCCTCGGGCAGGCGGGCCATGACAGCGCGCTCGGCCTCGCGGACGGCGCGGACGGTGTGTGCGGACCGCACGGGGTCACCTCCTGGGACGCGTCGTCCACCATCGTGCCCTACACGTGGCCGGGCATGCTTCCACCGCCACACCCCGACCCGCGTCGCCCGACCCGAGCGGTGGTCACCGCACGTCGGCGACGACGGGCTCCCTCTCGCCGATCAGGTCGCCCAGCTCCACCTGGACGATCTCGACCTCGCCGACGACCGCGATCTGGCCCGAGGTCGAGTCACCGGGCGCGAGCGACCCCGCCATGATCGGCTCGATGTCCGCGAAGAGCGTGTCGGCCCAGTCGTTCACGGACGAGCCGTCGCTGAGCGTCATGGTGAAGTAGATGGGGTTGACCTCGATCGACTCGTCGGAGTCGTTGACGATCTCGATGTCCACGACGGTGTAGACGGCGGACTCGTCCAGAGCGTCGCCCGTCGTGCCCGCGTCAGTCGCCGTCATGGTGACGCCCTGGGCGCTCGCCGGCTCCTCCGCAGGCTGGTCGGGCGCCGGTTCCTGTTCCGCCGGGGCCTCCTCCTGCGCGGAGGGCTGGGCGACGGGCGCCGCGGGGTCCGCCGCACCGCCGTCGGCGAGGTTCGCCGCGATCGCGACGACCAGGACGACGATGACGATGAGGCCCACCGAGCCGCCGATCGCCAGCGCGACCTTCCCACCGGTGGACATTCCCTGCTTGGGCGGCGGGCCGTACTGGGGGCCGCCCTGCTGGTGGCCGTACAGGGGGTCGCCCTGGGGCGGAGGCGCGTATCCGGGCTCGCCGTACTGCTGCCCGGCCTGGTGCGGGTCGCCGTAGTGCGGCGCGCCGTACTGGTCCCCGGGCGGCGGCCCGAACCGCGGTTCGCCGGGCGCGGACTCGTGGTCGTGGGGACCGTGCGGCTGTTGCGGACCCGACGGGTACTGCGGGTGGGACATGGACGCGCTCCGATACGGGGAAGGGGAACTGGGGGCGGCGGCGGAGGGGCACCGTGTGCCGCGTGGCGACCCGTGGAACGGGTGCGTCTGGACCCTATCCAACGCCTCTCCCGAACGGGCTCGGACGCGGCACGCCCGCTCGCGGAACCCGCCCGTCCGGCGCGCACCACCCGGAGCGGACGCCCGCGCCCCCGGAATCGGGAACAGCGGACCGTCGGATGATTGGAATTCCCGTCCGCCTCCGCGGAATCACACGCGAAAGGCTTTCACATTTCCTCCGGACCCATACACGGAAACGGTGCGGGCAGGGTCGAATTCCGCGCCTCTCAGGAGGGATTTCCCCTGGACTCCCCCACGGCCGAGTCCTCGTTTACCCCGAGGACCGCCAGGGTATGGGCGAAATGCCGCACTGCCGCACACCACCGGGCCCAGCCCGACCCGCACCCCCGCGACGAGCGACCGGCGCCCTGACCACGCCCGTGCTCTCCGCTGTCCTTCCCGCATGGAGACAAGCGAAAGGAACACCGGGGTGAGCGTTTCCCCGCACGTTCCGCGGTACATGGGAAGAATCCTGACGTCCGGAGGCGCCCCGCAGGGAACCTGTTTCCAGATCGACCGATCCGGCTATCTGGTGACCGCCTGGCACGTCGTCCAGACCACGCTCGGTCTGGAGGAGATTCCGGTGGAGACCGTCGAGGTCACCGTGGACAGTCTCGGCGATCCCGATGTCAAGCCGACCCGGGCGTGGGTCGTGGCCAGGAACCACCGGGCCGATCTCGCCCTGCTCAAGACCGGCACGCCCCTGCCCGGGACCGCGCGCCTCCTGCGCCCCACCCGCTCCGCCGAACAGGGTGAGGAGGTGACCATGGTCGGCCACGCCGTGATCGAGGACGGGGCCCACGTACCTCCGTCGCGGTCGGTGGAGGCGCTGGGCAGGTGGCAGGGAGAGGTCACCCGCACCGACGGCCTGCGCCTGGGGCGCATCCAGTCCTCAGACGTCATGCCCGGCATGAGCGGAGCACCCGTCCGGCGCCTCGGCGACGACAGCGTGCTCGGCGTGATCTCCTCCCGCCACAACACCACCGACTCGTGGATGGCCCACAGCGTGTGGGTGTCCCGCACCGAGGAGCTGCACGAACTGTGCAAGGGGCACGTCCCCCGGAACGAGCGGCGGTGGCTGGGATTCGCGGGCGCCGCCGCCGGAGGCGCCGCCGCGGGCTACACCGTGTCCGAGTACGTGCGCGACCGCGGCGCCGGGGACGACACGGCCGCCGCGGACGGCTCGGCGGACTCGGGAGGGACCGCCGGGCCCGGTGACTCCGGCGCCCCCTCCGGCTCCGGGGAGCCCAGTCCTCCCTCCGGTTCTGAAGGATCCGACGCCACCACGTCCTCCGCCGCGGACCTGCCCGTCTCCGACCAGGTCCCGGGCGGTTCCGGCCTCTCCGACGCCGTCGCGGACGAGGCCGCCGCCGAGGTCTCGGAGGGCGTCCTCAAGAAGACCGTCGGCACGATCATCGACTGGTTGCTGTGAACCGGTCGCCCTCCCGGACCCCGACCTCCACAGCCGCACGAAAGGCGCACGACGATGCAACTGAAGAGTCCGCGCAGTCCCGGCTACGAGACCTGGCTTCTCATGGCCTCCTACAGCGAGACCCCCAACCCCGACCTCGAACTCGAACTCAAACGCCCGGACGGCGTCGTGGACAGTCTCCACATCGCGTCCGGCGACTCCTACATCCATCCGGCCAGCGGGCTCATCCTCGGCTTCCACGTCAGGTACGCCGACGGGTCCGGTGACTTCTTCGCCCTCGACCACTCCGGCCCCGAGGACTGGTACGAGAAGCGCGCCGCCCTCAATGAGGTGGCCCACATCGCCTGGGACGTGGCCAGCATCGGCAAGATGATCCTCGCCCGGACCCCCGCCAAGCTCGCCGCCGCCGGAGTCGGCTACGTGGTGCGGCACACGGGGTTGGGCGAGACCGTCAGGGAAGCCGTCGTCAGCGTCCTGCCGGACTGGACCGGCTCCCCGCCGGACCCCGGCTACTACCGCCAGTCGGACGGCGCGTACATGATCCGCGGCGCCTACCACCTCTCCCCCAACTGAACGGTCCGGGCCCCGCCCGGAACGACCACCGACGGGCACGGAGCGGCGTGCCCCGCCCACGCGAAAGGCGAAAGCGTGTCCCTTCCCAAGAAGTTCGTGCCGATCACGGTCGACGGCCTGGACGTGTACGTCGCGGTCCAGCAACTGCCGGGCTCCGAGCCGATGTCCTCCGGCGTCACCGCGGCCGTGGCCAAGAAGGCGGCCGAGGCCGTCGACCAGGTCCAGGACGCGGTCCGGGGCGTGGCGGCCAAGTTCGGCGGCACCGTGAGGGACCTGGCGCGCCAGGCCACGCGCCCGGAGTCGGTGTCCGTGGAGTTCGGCGTCACGATCGCCGCCGAGGGGTCCCTCGTGCTGTTCAGCGGGTCGGCCGAGTCCTCGGTGACCGTGACCCTGACCTATCCGGTCCCCGGCCCCGCCGACGGCGGCGCGCCGGGCTCCTGACGGAACGGAGCCGGGTCGGGCGTGCGTGCGCGACGGTTCGCCGCACGCCCGACCGCCCCCGTCCCCCGCCGGGGGTCGGCCGAGGCGGTCGGGCGCGAGTACTACGCTGTGTCGTTGACGGCGGTCCGCTGACACGGGCGGACGCCCGGACGCGAGCGTGAGCGGAGGCGCCGTGGTCGACTGGCTGACCATGACGATTCAGGTGGCGTCGCTGGCGATGGCCGGCTGGTGCCTCGTCTCGACCTTCCGTGACCAGCCCATGCTGGTCCCCCACCTGGTCGGCATGGGTCTCCTGTGGCTTCTGGTGATCGGCCAGGCCGTCGTCTCCGCCGTGGCCGCGGTCGGCGGCGACCGCCCCGCCGAGACGGCCATGTTCGTGTCCTACCTGGCCACCGTGGTCCTGCTACCGCCCGCCTGCGCGGTCTGGGGGTTCATGGAGCGCAGCAAGTGGGGACCGGCCGTCATCGCCTTCGCCTGCCTGGTGCTCGCGGTGCTCATGGTCCGCCTCGAACAGCTCTGGAACCCCCTTGTCTGACACCGCGACGCCCGCCGACAGGACACTGCGCACCGGACCCGGGCGACTGCTGGTCGCGGTGTACTCCGTGTTCGCCCTGGCCGCGACCGCGCGCGGCTCCTACCAGCTCGCCACGGGGTTCGACGAGGCGCCGCTCGCCTACGCCCTGTCAGTCGCCGCCGGGGCGGTGTACCTGGTCGCCGCCGTCGGTCTGGCCCGCGCCGGGCGCACGTCCCGCACGGTCGCGCTGGCCGCGTGCGGCGTCGAACTGGCCGGCGTACTCCTGGTCGGCGCGCTCAGCGTGTTCGTCCCCGGTCTGCTGCCGGACGACACCGTGTGGTCCCGGTTCGGCTCGGGCTACGGCTTCGTCCCCCTGGTCCTGCCGGTGCTCGGCCTGTGGTGGATCCTGCGTGTGCACCGGATGGACCGCGACCGGCCCGCCGCCGAGGACCGCGCCTGACCCGGCTCCGCCCGCCGGCGCCCCCGCCACGCCGTTTCCCGCGAGGTACCCGTGTGTCGCCGCCCCGCGGGTCCTAGGCTGGCGGCCATGTCCGACCAATCCTTGTCCCTCCCGGTGGCCGTGTCCGCCGACTGGCTCCGCGACCATCTCGACGGCGTGGTCGTCGTCGACTCCCGCTGGTACCTCGACGGCCGCTCCGGGCGCGAGGCCTACCGCTCCGGGCACCTGCCCGGAGCCGTGTTCACCGACGTCGACGCCGATCTGGCCGAACCGCCCAGCCCCGAGGGCGGCCGCCACCCCCTCCCCTCACCGACCGAGTTCGCCGCCGCGCTCGGCCGCCTGGGGATCGGCGACCACGACGCCGTGGTGGTCTACGACGACGCGAACGGATCCGTCGCCGCCCGCCTCGTGTGGATGCTGCGCGTCCTCGGCACCCCCGCCGCGTTCCTGGACGGGGGTCTGCGCACGTGGACCGGCGACCTGGAGAAGGGCGACGCCCGCCGCGCGCCCGCCCACCGCACACCGCGGGCGTGGCCCGCCGACCGGGTCGTGCACACCCCGACGGTCTCCGCCGAGATCGGCGACCCCGCGCGGCTGCTCCTGGACGCCCGCGTCCACGGCCGCTACACGGGTGAGGAACCCGCACCCGTCGACGCCCGCCCCGGTCACGTGCCCGGCGCCCGCAGCGCCGAGTGGCCCGGCAACCTGGACGGGGACGGGTTCCTGTCCGGTCCCGACGTCCTCCGCGAGCGCTTCGCCGCGCTCGGGGCCGACTCCGCCACCACCATCACCGCCTACTGCGGCTCCGGTGTCACCGCCTGCCACGACCTCCTGGCGCTGGAGCACGCCGGGTACACCCACACGCGGCTCTACCCCGGATCGTGGAGCCGCTGGGGGGCCGACGAGAACCTGCCCACCGAGACCGGGGATCCGCACGGGTCCCGGTAGTCTTCCCACGTCACCACCCGGCCGTCCGCGAGACTCCCTTCGGACGGCCTTCTTCCTGACCGTTTCCGGCCAGGGACGAAACTGTGCGGCCGTCAGGTGCGTCAGAGGGAGGACGCCCGCGGGCGCCGTCGAACACCCACCCCCGCCACAGCGAAGCGAGGAACCTTGGCCACCAATGCCCTGCTGCTCGTCGTCCTCGTCGTCGTCCTCGCCGCCGTGCTCGTCGCCGGCGTCGCGATCGGAGTCGCGATGGTGTCGAACCGCGCGAAGAAGAACAAGAACGTGAAGACTCAGACGCCGCGCCCGCCCCGGGACCCGTTCGCCAACGAGGGCGACACCACCGGCGACCCGCGCACGCTCAAGGCCGGTGACATGCTCGACTGGGGGCACGAGCGCACCTGGATCCGCGGCTCCCTGCGCCTGTCCGAGGGCGGCTTCACCTGGTCGGAGCACTTCCTCGAGGTCGACGGCGGCAAGCGCTGGCTGTCCGTGGAGGAGGACCCCGACCTGGAGCTGGTCCTGTGGACCGGCCGCCCCGACACCGAGCTGACCCCCCACGCCAAGACGCTGCAGTTCGAGGGCGTCACCTACCGTCTGGAGGAGAGGGGCACCGGCTCCTACCGCTCGGAGGGCACCACGGGCCTGCGCGCCCAGGGCGGTCTGGACTACGCCGACTACGAGTCCGACACCGGCCGACTGCTCTCCTTCGAGCGGTTCGACCACGGCGGCTGGGAGGCCGCCACCGGTCAGAAGATCCTCCCCGGCAGCTTCACCATCTACCCCGGGAGCTGAGCCGCACGTGCGCGCGAG
This sequence comes from Nocardiopsis sp. NPDC050513, assembly GCF_044457925.1. NCBI lineage: Bacteria > Bacillati > Actinomycetota > Actinomycetes > Streptosporangiales > Nocardiopsidaceae > Nocardiopsis > Nocardiopsis sp. NPDC050513. The sequence goes on from NZ_JBITHK010000009.1 coordinate 82,940, forward strand.
CATCAGCACGCCCTTCGTCGACACCAGGGCCGACGACCTCGTGTGGACACTGAGCCGCCCCGTGGTCGAGGCCCTCGCCGTCCGCACCGTCGAACGGCCGGGTCTGCGCGTGCGGCTGCGGGTCCTCGGCGCGTCCCACCAGGTCGTCGTGGAGCGGGATTCGGGTGACGGGACCGGCCCCCTCGTCGAGACGGTCGCCTGCCTGCCCGGCTTCACCGGCGGGCTGCCCGGCATCGCCGACCTGCCCTCGTGGGGGCACGGCGACTACCGGTTCACGTCGACCGTGGAGACGCTCGCCCCGGACGGTCTGGCCCGGCGGATCGACCTCCTCCGCGACGAGGTGGCCGACTCCCCCGGCGGTCTCTACGTCACCTTCCCCGGTGACCCGCTCGCCGTCACCGCGCTGCACCTGAACCCCGAGGCGGCACTGGGCTGGAGGACCTGGCACGCCTACCCCCAGAGCGGCGAACTGGTGTCGACGACGACGTCCGTCACCCCCTGACCGGAGAGCCCCCATGCCCGCCGCCACCGGGCGCAGCCCGACCCCGGGTCCCGGCACGGCGGCGGCTCCGGCCACCGCGGGGAGGTCCTCTCCCAGGACCAGTACTCTGCGAAGTCGGGGGGCGGGCTCCCCCCGGCACGTGTGTCCGCGCCCGACGGGCGCGACGGCCCCCGACCATCCCCCACACCCGTGAGGAGATCCCCTCCATGGACGCCCACGCGACCGACCACACCGCCAGGAACACCTGGATCACCATCTTGGCGATCGTCGGCTTCATCGTCGTCATCCTGGTGCTGGTCAGCGCATGCGACAACAGCACGACCAACTACTGCCCCGACGACGACTACGTGTCCGACCCGACCTACGACGACGACGTGTGCGAAGGCCGCTCCCACTCCGGCGGAGGCTTCTTCTTCTTCGGCGGAACCGGGGGCGGCAGCGGCTCGAACAGCAGCGGCAGCGGCAGCGACTTCCGCGGCGGCGGCTCCGGGTTCGGCAAGTAGAACGAGTACCCTTCGGGCACGTCAGGGCACACATCCCCAACGAACGACCCCCTTCCCCCAACCTCGCAGGCAAGGATCATGAACGACCTTCTCCTCAACTCCCTGTCCGCCCTCGCCTACGGAGGCGTCGGCGTCGCCGTCCTCATCGCCGGCTACCTCGTCGTCGACCTGCTCACCCCGGGCAAGCTGCACACGCTGATCTGGGAGGAGCGCAACACCAACGCCGTCCTGCTGGTGTCGGCCAACACGCTGGGCACGGCCATCGTCGTGGTCTCGGCGATCCTCAGCAGCGAGTCCGAGGTGGGGCTGGGCGCCGGTCTGCTCTCCACCGCGGTCTACGGAGCGATCGGCCTCGCCGCCATGGCACTGGCCTTCGTCCTCATCGACATCGTCACCCCGGTCAAGATCGCGCGGATGATCAGCAACGCCGAGCCGCACCCGGCCACCTGGGTCAGCGCCACCGCGCACGTGGCGATCGCCCTGGTGATCGCGGCCGCCCTCACCTGAGGGATCGAGAACCACCACCCCGGCCGACCCCGGACTCCGGTCGGCCACCCCGCAGAGTGAGGCATGTTCCGGTGACCGAGACCACCACCCGACCCTCGACCGGGCTGCCGGTCCCGCCCCGCGTGGCGCGGTTCCTCGTGCTGACGGCGGTGTTCGTCTGCGCCGCGTGCGGTCTGGTGTACGAGTTGGCGCTGGTGGCGATCGGCAGCTACCTGCTCGGCGACACCATCACCCAGGCCTCCGTGGTGCTGTCGGTGATGGTGTTCGCCATGGGGGTCGGCTCGCTGCTGTCGAAGCGGCTCCAGGGCAACCCGGCGCTGTCCTTCGCGGTCGTGGAGGGGCTGCTGTCGTTGGTCGGCGGCCTGTCGGTCCTGCTGCTGTACGGGGCGTTCGCGTGGTTCTCCGCCTACCAGCCCGCGCTGGTCCTGCTCGCGTTCGTCATCGGCGCGCTGATCGGGGTGGAGATCCCGCTGCTGATGACGCTCATCCAGCGGATCCGCAAGCAGGACGCCTCGGACGCGGTCGCCGACCTGTTCGCGGCGGACTACGTCGGCGGTCTCCTCGGCGGTCTGGCCTTCCCGTTCCTGCTGCTGCCCCTCCTCGGCCTGCCCAAGGGCTCGGTCACGGTCGGCGCGCTCAACGCCGTGGTGGGGGTGGCGGTCGTGCTCTGGCTGTTCCGGTCCCAGTTGGGCAGACGCGCCTACGCCGCGCTGACCGGCGGGCTGATCCTGGTCCTGGGTGTGCTCGGGCTCGCCTTCGCCTACGCCGACCAGTTCGAGGTCGACGCGCGCCAGGCCCTCTACCGCGACCCGATCGTGCACGCCGAGCGGTCGGAGTACCAGGAGATCGTGCTCACGCGGTCGCTGGACGGCGACGACGTGCGGATGTTCCTCAACGGGTCGCTCCAGTTCTCGTCCCTGGACGAGTACCGCTACCACGAGTCGCTGATCCACCCGGTGATGGACGGGCCCCGTGAGGACGTGCTCGTGCTGGGCGGCGGCGACGGCCTGGCGCTGCGGGAGATCCTCGCCTACGACGACGTGTCCTCGGTGACCGTCGTCGACCTCGACCCGGCCGTCGTGGAACTCGCGTCGACCGACCCGGTGATCAGCGGCCTCAACGAGGACTCGTTCGAGGACCCGCGCGTGGAGGTGGTGTACACCGACGCGTTCCGCTGGCTCCAGGAGAACGGGCGGGAGTTCGACGCGGTGGTCGCCGACCTGCCGGACGGGGACAACGTCGGCACATCGAAGCTGTACTCCGCGGAGTTCTACGCGCTGATCGCCGAGGCCCTGTCCGACGACGGCCGGCTCGTCGTGCAGGCGGGGTCGCCGTTCTTCGCGCCGGAGGCGTTCTGGAGCGTGGGCCACACCCTGGAGGAGGCCGGACTGGCCCCCACCCCGTACAACGTGGACGTGCCCTCGTTCGGGAACTGGGGATTCTACCTGGCCACCACGGGTGAGGCGCCGGCCCCGGCCCTGCCCGACGACGCGCCGCCGCTGCGCTTCCTCGACGACGACCTGCTCGCTGCCGCGCTGGTGTTCCCGATGGACCGGCGCGACCCCGGGGTGGAGGCGTCCACCCTGATGCGGCCGAGCGTGATCGAGTACCACCAGGGCGCCTGGCGCGGGTACTGACGAGGCGGCGCCGTGCCCGGAACCCCCTGCGGGCTCCGGGCCCTCGAACGCCGGCACCGCGCGGCCTGGGAACTCGGGCCGGTGGGCGGCCACGCGGTGGACCTGATCGGGCGGACGTCACCATCCTGCGCCAAGGGGCGCGATCCGGGGGCGACGCCACGCCGCGACACGTACCGCCCGGGACAACCCTGACCCGGCCTTACCCGTTCCTTTCCGACAGGGCGGGCATCGGCCCCGGAGCGGGGCCGGAGCACGGCCCGCCCCGCCCCGGACCACGCGGGACGGGCCTACGGCGCTACCGGACCAGGACGCTCGCGCCGAACTCCTCCGTCGCGCTCGCGCCGGGGCGGACGGCCCGGAGCACGTTGCCCTCACAGTTCTGTCCGTCGTAGACCACCGCCACCCCGTCGGTCTGGTTGTCGACGATCAGCGGCCAGAACCTGCCCTCGTAGCAGCCGCTGGGGTCCACGAACCTGTTTCCGCTGACGGTGAGCACGCCCTGGGCGGCGTGGGCGGGCAGGACCGGCCCGGCCAGGACGGCGAGGCCCGTGAGGGCCGCCGCGGCGGCGGTACGGGTCAGGGCACGTGTGGTCATGACACTCCTGTCACTCATTGCGATCACGTCACCGCGTGACGTTTCCGAGAGTGCGGGGCGGCACTCACCTGGTGGCCAGGTTTTCCGCCCCGCGCCCTCAGGTCCCGGCCTCCAGCGCCTGGAGACCGGGCGTCGCCCGGACCCGGAAGCCCTCACCCCTCCGGGCCCGGACACCCGCCTCCTAGCTGTCGAAACCCAGACCCATCGCGTCCAGGGTCCGCAGCCAGAGGTTCCTCCTGCCGTCGTTCCGGTCGGCGGCGGCCGTCGCCCGCAGCGTCAGTCCGATCCCCAGCGACCGCACCGGCTCCGGCGGGAACGGCAGCGGTTTCTCCCGCACCATCCGCAGCCGCGTGCGCTCGGTGTCCAGACCGTCGAGCCGGTCGAGCATCACCTGCGCGCCGAAGCGCGTCGCGCCGACCCCCAGCCCCGTGTACCCGACCGCGTAGGCCAGCCGCCCCCGGTACGCGGTGCCGAAGAACCCGGAGAAACGGCTGCACGTGTCGATCACCCCGCCCCAGGTGTGCGTGAACCGCACGCCCTCCAGTTGCGGGAAGTTCTCGAAGAAGTGCTCGGCCAGCTTCAGGAAGGTCTCCGGCCGCTGGTCGTACTCCGGGCGCACCCCGCCCCCGTAGTGGTGCACGACGTCGTACCCGCCCCACAGGATCCGGTTGTCCGCGGTCAGCCGGTAGTAGTGGAAGAAGTTCGACGCGTCGCTCAGACCCTGGCGTTCCTTCCACCCGATCGACGCCATCTGCTCGTCGCTGAGCGGTTCGGTCATCAGCGCGTAGTCGTACACCGGCGCGAGGTAGTGCTTCAGGCGGCGCAGCGGACCCGGGAAGGCCCCGGTGCCCCAGGCGACCTTCGGCGCGTGCAGGGCTCCCCCGCTCGTCTCCAGGCGCAGCCCGGAGTGGGTCGACCTGATCGCGCGCACCGGCGTGTCCTCGAAGATCCGCACGCCCGACTCCAGGCACGCGGCCCGCAGGCCCCACGCCAGCTTGGCCGGGTGGACCATGGCGACCGCGTCGGGCTCGTACAGCGCACCGACGTAGGCGGGCGAGTCCACCTCCTGGCGCATCCGCTCGGCGTCCCACACCTGGGCCTCGTACCCCAGCGCGTGCAGGGCCGCGGCCGACTCCTCGAAGCCCTCCGCCTGCCACGGCGCCGTGGCCGCGAGGATCTCCCCGGTGCGCTCGAACTCGCACTCGATCCCGTACCGCCGGACCGCCTCCTCGATCCCGTCGAGGTTGGCGCGTCCCTGCCGCTCCAGCTCGGCGATCTCCTCGGGCCAGCGCTCGGCCCCGTTGTCGTACCCGTGCGTGAGGCTGGCCGCACAGAATCCGCCGTTGCGCCCGGAGGCGGCCCACCCGGCGGTTCTGGCCTCCACCAGCACCACGTCCCGCTTCGGGTCGCGCTCCTTGGCGATGAGCGCGGTCCACAGTCCGCTGAACCCGCCGCCGACCACGACGAGGTCGGCGTGCGCGTCACCGGTCAGGGGCGGCGCCGCCTCGGGCACGTCGTGGCCCTCGATCTCCGGATCCAGCCAGAAGACCTTCGGGCGAGCGCCCTTCAGCGCCCTCTCCGCTCGCGCGGTCGCTCCGTCGGCCATGGGTTATCACTCCGTCTGTCGATGACCGTGTCCGCCGACCGTCGGCGGGCACGGGTCCCCGGTCTGGGGAAGGAGGGGGAGGCGGTCCGGCATGGACGGATGGTGCCGGATCACCGCCCCGACCGCACGTGCGACACACCCGGGATCCGGGATCTCCGGGTGCGGCCACGGCGGGGTCCTCGGTTGGGGCGGGCGTGCCCGCTGGCGCGCCCGCCCCGCTCACCGCCTGCGTCGGCTGTTGATCACGTTGACCACCGCCAGGGCCACGCCGACCAGGAACAGCAGCGTGCCCATCACGTTGACCTGCGGCGGGATGCCCACGCGGGTGGCGCCCCAGATCCACAGCGGGAAGGTCGTCACGTCACCGCTGACGAACGAGGTGATGATGTAGTCGTCGATGGACAGCGCGAAGGCCAGCAGCCCGCCCGACATTACCGCGGGGAACAGCAGCGGCAGCGTCACCAGGCGGAACGTGGTGAGCGGCCCGGCGCCCAGGTCGCGCGCGGCCTCCTCCATGCGCGGGTCGAGCGTGATGACGCGCGCCCGCACCGTGATGGCCACGAAGGACACGCAGAACATCACGTGCGACACGACCGTCGTCCAGTAGCCCGTCGTCACGTTCATCATGAGGAACGTGGACAGCAGTGCGGCGCCGATGACGACCTCGGGCGCACTGATCGCGGAGAACATCACCAGGTTGGTGAGCTGCTTGCCCCGGAAGGTGAAGCGGCCCAGCGCCAGTCCGAGCAGGGTGCCCAGCGCGCCGGAGATCACCATCGTCAGGAGCGCGATGGACACCGAGTTGAACATCGCCTGGTTCAGGTCCGGGTAGGCCAGCGCGTCCTGGTACCAGCGGAAGGTGAACCCCTGCCAGGTGATGTTGTGCCGGCCGGCCGGGTCGTTGAAGCTGAACGCGGCCATGAACAGGATCGGCAGGAACAGCCACGCCAGGACCGCGATCGTGTAGACGTGCCCCCAGTCGATCCGCCGCCGCGCACGCGCGGGCCGCGAGCCGCCCGCGGACTTCGCGTCCCCGGGACCGCCCGGGGCGGCCCCTCCGGCCACCGTGGGTGTGCCGACTCCGGTGCTCACGTGTGCACCTCCATGACCCTCTCGGTTCCCAGGGCCCGCGCGTAGCTGAAGATGCCGGCCAGCAGCAGCCCCATGAGGACGAAGGTGATCGCCGAGGCGATCGGGTAGTTGTTGTTGACCAGGTACTGGGTCTGGATGACGTTGCCGATCATCGTGTTGTGCGTGCCGCCCAGGACCGACGAGTTGACGTAGTCGGAGCTGGTCGGGATGAAGGTCATCAGCACACCGGCGAACACACCGGGCAGCGACACCGGCAGGATCACCCTGAGGAACGCCTGGATCCGGCCCGCGTACAGGTCGTGGGCGGCCTCGACGATCCGTGGGTCCATCCGCTCCAGGACCGCGTAGATCGGCAGGACCATGAACGGCAGGAAGTTGTACGCCAGTCCCAGGATGACCGCGGGCGAGGAGTTGAGCACGGCCAGGTCGGCCGGGATCAGCCCGATCGACTTCAACGGGCCCAGCACGACGCCGTTGTCGGCGAGCAGGAAGCGCCACGAGATGGTCCGCAGCACGAACGACACGAAGAACGGCAGCAGGATCAGCAGCAGGTACGTGGACTTGTGCGTCCCGCCCCGGAAGGCGATCCAGTACGCCATCGGGTAGCCGATGACGATGCACAGAACGGTCGCGCAGGCCCCGTAGAACAGCGACCGGACGATCTGCTCCCAGTACGTGGAGACGGCGGCGGCGTAGTTGCCCACCTCGAAGGTCTGCTGGAAGCCCGTGATCACGTTGCCGGTGGTCAGCGACAGCGACAGCATCCCGCCGATGGGGACGACGAAGAACAGGGCCAGCCAGGCCCACGCCGGCAGGACCAGCACGTACGGCGTGTACTCGCGGTTGCTCATGGTGCTCAGCTCTGCGTGATCGCGTGGAAGAGGGAGGCGAACTCGTCCTGCTCGGCCGCGGGCAGCGTCACGTAGTTGTGCAGCCGCTGGTACTCCTCCTCGGACGGGAACACGAGCGGGCTCTCGGCCATCTCGGCCAGCGCCTCACCGCGTTCGGTACCGCTCTCGGCCGCGGCCCACTCGGCGATGACCTCCTGCACGTAGGGGATCGGCGTGATGTAGGCGATGTACTCCGTGAGCCCGGCGTTGATCTCCGGTTCGTACAGGAAGTTCATCAGCTCGATCGCGTCGACCGGCGCCCGCGAGGTGAAGGGGATCATCATGCAGTCCGTCCAGAGCGTGGCGCCCTCCTCGGGGACGACGAACCTGAGGTTCGTCCCCTCCTCGGCGTTCTGCTGGTAGATGTCGCCGGAGAAGGCCATGGTCATCCACAGGTCGCCGTTGGTCAGCGGCTGGATGAAGTCCTGCTGGTAGTAGGCGCGCACGATCCCGGCGTCGCGCTGCTCGCGCAGCGCCTCGGCCGCCGCCTCCCAGTCCTGCGGCGTGGAGTCGGCCGGGTTGACGCCGTTGCGGAGCAGTCCGAAGTTGGCGATCTCCTGGGCGTCGGACATCATGCCGACCTTGCCCGCGAACTCCGGGTCCCACAGGTCGGCGATGCTCGTGATCTCCCGGTCGACGTACTCCGGGTTGTAGGCGATGCCGGTGATGCCCGAGGCGTAGGGGACGGTGTAGCGGTTGCCCGGGTCGTAGGCGGTGTTCTTGTAGGCCTCGCCCGCGTACTCCGCGAAGTTGGGCAGCCGGGTGTGGTCCAGCTGGACGAGGTAGCCCAGTTCGATGAGCTTGGCCAGCTCGAAGCCGTTGGGCAGGACGATCAGGTCGTATCCGGTGTCGTCGCCGTTGGCCAGCTTGGGCTGGATCTGCCCGAAGAACGGCGCCGCCTCCTGCACGTCCTCCTTGTACTCCACCTCGATACCGGTGGACTCGGTGAACTGCAGGAGCTGTGTGCGGTCGGAGTCCATGTACAGCGGCCAGTTGGCGAACCGCAGGGAGCCGGTCCGTTCCTTGTCCTGCCAGTACTCGGCGTCCTCCGCGGGGTCGCGCTGCTGGCCCTGCACGCCGCAGGCGGAGAGCGCGAGCGCGGCGGCGGCGACGCCGCCCGCCTGGAGGGTGCCGCGGCGGCTGATGCCGGGCACGGCGAGGGAGCCGCGCTGTCGGCGCCGGGTGAGTCCGCGCAGGAGAGAGGGGGCGGGCATCGGGCGAGAGCGGTGGTTCATGTCGTCTGTTCCCTGCTTCTGGTCGGGGGATGCGGCCGTGGTGCCCGGACGGTCCGGGTCGGGGTCGCGTCAGTCGGACAGCGCGTAGGAGTGATCGGGCGTCCAGGACAGCCACACCCGCTCGCCGCGTTCGGCGACGAGGCCGGAGCCGGAGGTGTTCTGCTGGTACACGGTGATCTGCTGGTCGGAGCCGATGTCGACCTGGTAGTGCGTGGCCGAGCCGAGGTAGACGGTCTCGGCGACCGTGCCGGGAACCCGGCTGACCGCTTCCTCGGGCTCGTCCAGCGCGATGCGGACCTTCTCCGGCCGCACGGTCAGGTGGACCTCGGCGCCCGCCTCGGCGCCGTCGGGCAGCTCGGCGGCCAGGGCGGTCGCGCCGTCCCCGACCCCGACCCGCCACGCCCCGGAGTCCGTGCGGTCCCCGACCGTCCCGCTGAGCAGGTTGCTGGTGCCGATGAAGTCGGCGACGAACCGTGTGGCGGGGCGCTCGTAGATCTCGGCGGGTGTCCCGAGCTGCTCGACGCGGCCGTGGTTCATCACCGCGATGCGGTCCGACATCGTCAGCGCCTCGCCCTGGTCGTGGGTGACGTAGACGAAGGTGATGCCGACCTCGCGCTGGATGCGCTTGAGCTCGACCTGCATGGACTGGCGCAGCTTGAGGTCGAGCGCGCCCAGGGGCTCGTCGAGCAGGAGCGCCCCGGGCTGGTTGACCAGCGCCCGGGCCAGTGCGACCCGCTGCTGCTGGCCGCCGGAGAGCTGGGAGGGCCGGTGCTTGCCGCGGTGTCCCAGCTCCACGAGGTCGAGCATCTCCGCGACCCGCGAGCGGATCTCCGCCTTGGCGACGCCGCGCCGCCGGAGCCCGAACGCCACGTTGTCGGCGACGCTCATGTGCGGGAAGAGCGCGTAGCTCTGGAAGACCATGTTGACGTCGCGGCGGTTGGCAGAGACCCCGGTGACGTCGTGACCGTCGAGCCGGACGGCGCCCGCGGTCGGCTCCTCGAACCCGGCGATCATCCGCATGGTGGTGGTCTTGCCGCAGCCCGACGGCCCGAGCAGCGAGAAGAACTCCCCCTTGGCGATGGCCAGGTCGACCCCGGCCACGGCCGTGACCGTCTCCGAGCCCGAGCGGAAGGACTTGGTCACGCCCTCCAGGCCGATGGCCGGGGCCTGTGCCGGGGCCGAGGTCCCGGCGGGCGCCTCGGGCGGAGGTGTCGTGGTGCTTGTGGCCATGGCGGGGAGGCTCCTGTCAGCTCTCGTTCCTGGTGTCGGGGGATGCCGGTCGGGCCGGTCGGCCGCCGGGCCGGGGTCCCGGGCGTCCGCCGGGCCGGACTCCGGGTCAGTCACCGATGTAGCTCATGACGTGCTTGATCCGCGTGTACTCGTCGAAGGAGTACATCGACAGGTCCTTGCCGTAGCCGGAGTGCTTGAAGCCGCCGTGCGGCATCTCCGCGGTGATCGGGATGTGGGTGTTGATCCACACGCAGCCGAAGTCGAGCCGGCGAGAGACCCGCAGCGCCCGGGCGTGGTCCCTGGTCCAGACGCTGGAGGCCAGGCCGTACTCGACCGAGTTGGCCCACTGGACGGCGGTGTCCTCGTCCGTGAACCGCTGGACGGTGATGACCGGCCCGAAGATCTCGTCGGTCACCAACTCGTCGCCCTGCCGCAGGCCGGACACGACCGTGGGCGCGTAGAAGTAGCCCTCGTCGCCGACCCGCTGACCGCCGGCGAGGATCTCGGCGTGGTCCGGGGTGCGCTCGACGAACCCGCTGACCCGGGCGAGCTGGCCCGCGTTGTTGACCGGGCCGAACAGCGCGTCGGGGTTGCTCGGCGGGGCGGTCACCGTGCCGCGCGCCTGCTCGGCGAGGGCGGCGGCGAAGTCGTCGTGGATGCCCGGCGCGGCGAGGACGCGCGTGGCGGCGGTGCAGTCCTGGCCCGCGTTGAAGAACCCCGCCTCGGCGATTCCGGCGGCGGCGCGCTCGACGTCGGCGTCGTCGAAGACGAGGACCGGCGCCTTGCCACCCAGCTCCAGGTGGAGTCGCTTGAGGTCCCGGGAACCGGCCTGCGCGACCTCGAACCCGGCACGGGTGGAGCCGGTCAGCGAGATGAGCTGGGGGATCTTGTGGTCGACCAGCGCGCGTCCGGTGTCGCGGTCGCCGCAGACCACGTTGAACACGCCCGCGGGAAGGAACTCGGACGCGATCTCGGCGAGCAGCAGGGTGGAGACCGGTGTGGTGTCCGAGGGCTTGAGGACGATGGTGTTGCCCGCCGCCAGCGCGGGGCCGATCTTCCAGGCGGCCATCGCCATCGGGTAGTTCCAGGGCGAGATCTGCCCGACGACGCCGATCGGCTCACGGCGGATCCACGAGGTGTGGTCGGCCATGTACTCGCCCGCGGCCCGGCCCTCCAGGTTGCGCGCCGCACCGGCGAAGAACCGGAGCGCGTCCAGGACCTGGGCGATCTCCTCGCTCCTGGTCAGCGCCACGGGCTTGCCGCAGTTGCGCACCTCGGCCTCGACCAGCTCGTCGGCGCGCGCCTCGACGGCGTCGGCGAATCGGTTGAGGGCGATCTGGCGCTCGGCCGGCGTGGTGTCGCGCCAGCCGTCGTCGAACGCGCGCTGGGCGACCCTGAAGGCGTGGTCGACGTCGGCGGCGGACGAGACGGGAGCCGTGGCGAAGACCTTGCCGGTCGACGGGTCGACGATGTCGCCGCGGATTCCGTCGACCGTGTCGACGTACTCCCCGTTGACGAAGTTCCTGAGATGGTCGAGGTCGTGCCTCTCGGTCACGTCTGCTCCCTTGGTCGAGCACGTTCGCGCGCGGTGTTCGTGTCTCAGATCACGTTGCCATCTGATGAGCGCAAGTTCAAGGGATTCCGTTGTAAAGGTTCGGTTTCGCGACGGATACTTGACAAAATCAGTCAACATGCCACTATTTCTATAGCGGGTCCATGCAGGGGCCCACGGGTCGACCGACCTTCCACACGGTCCCCGCACCTACCCAGCGATCATGGGAGCACCAAGTGGCAGCGAGCCTGAGCCCGCAGGACCTCCAGCGGGCCGCCAAGGACCATCTGTGGATGCACTTCACGGAGATGGCCGCCTACGACGATGCCGACGTCCCCGTCATCACCCGCGGTGAGGGCGTGTACGTCTACGACTCGAACGGCAGGAAGTACCTGGACGGCCTCGCCGGGCTGTTCGTCTCCCAGGCCGGACACGGCCGCACGGAGATCGCCGACGCCATCGCCGAGCAGGCGAAGGAGCTCGCGTACTTCCCCATCTGGACCTACGCCCACCCGAAGGCCGTCGAGCTGGCCGACCGGATCGCCGACCTCGCTCCCGGCGACCTGAACCGCGTCTTCTTCACCACCAGCGGTTCCGAGGCCGTCGAGTCGGCCTGGAAGCTCGCCCGCCAGTACTTCAAGGCCGTCGGTGAGCCGCTCCGGCACAAGGTGATCAGCCGGAGGATCGCGTACCACGGCAGCAGCCTCGGGGCGCTGTCCATCACCGGGCTCCAGGGCATCAAGACCCCCTTCGAGCCGCTGGTGCCGAGCACGATCCAGGTGCCCAACACCGACTTCTACCGCGCGCCCGTCCACGGCGACGACCCCGAGGCCTTCGGCCGCTGGGCCGCCGACCAGATCGAGGAAGCGATCCTGCAGAACGACCCGGACACCGTCGCCGCGGTCTTCGTCGAGCCGGTGCAGAACTCGGGCGGCTGCTTCCCGCCGCCGCCCGGATACCTCCAGCGCGTGCGCGAGATCTGCGACCGCTACGGCGTGCTCATGGTCTCCGACGAGGTCATCTGCGCGTTCGGCCGCCTCGGTGAGTACTTCGGCGCCACCAGGTACGGCTACCTGCCGGACATGATCACCTTCGCCAAGGGCGCCACCAGCGGTTACGTGCCGCTGGGCGGGGTGATCGCCCGCGAGCGGCTGATGGAGCCGTTCAAGGAGAAGGGCAACGTCTTCCTGCACGGCATCACGTTCGCCGGTCACCCGGTCGCCGCGGCCGCCGCGCTCGCCAACCTGGACCTGTTCGAGAAGGAGGGCATCCTCGACAACGTCCGCGAGAACGCCCCGGTGTTCCGCGCGACGCTCGAGAAGCTGCTCGACCTGCCGATCGTCGGCGACGTGCGCGGCGACGGGTTCTTCTACGGCATCGAGCTGGTGAAGGACAAGGAGACCAAGGAGGTCTTCACCGCCGAGGAGTCGACCCGGCTGCTCAAGGGCTTCCTGTCCCAGGCGCTGTTCGAGGCCGGACTGGTCTGCCGCGCCGACGACCGCGGCGAGCCCGTCGTGCAGCTCTCGCCGCCGCTGACCTGCGGCCCGGAGCACTTCGACGAGATGGAGCGCATCCTGCGCAAGGTCCTCACGGAGGCGTGGGAGCGGCTCTGACGCCGTCGCCCTCCCGATCCGCGTGCCCCCGCCCCCGACTTCCGGGCGGGGGCACGCCCCTTTCTCCGGCCTACCCCAGGGCCCTGCGGCGGACGGCGCCGAGCCCGAACCACACCGCCGGGACCAGCGTCACGTGCATGAGCCCGAGGACGACCTGGGTGGCCGTGTCGGTCTCGGCGAAGAACGGCATGAGGGTGGAGGCTCCGGCGAGCACGCTGCCGACGATCTGGCCGACGCGCAGGAAGCCCTTCCACAGGAACGACAGCAGCACCGCCGCGAGGAGGCCGGCGGCGAGCGGTCCGGCGCTCATGACGGCCACGCCTCCCGCCGGGACGGAGACGGTCGCGCCCGAGGGGTCGGGGTGCTGCATCGAGGCTCCGATGAGGTGGCCCAGCCCGAGGAGCGCCAGGTTGGCGGCGGTGGCCGCCGCGACGGCGACGGCGCCCGCCGCCCACCAGGACGCACCGGGACGCCGTGCGGCCGGGGCGGCGGGAGTGCGGGCGGGGGTCTGGTCGGTGACCGTCATGGGGATCTCCATGTCACGTGTGCGGTGCTTGTGGGGACGATCCTCCAACCTCAATATTTGTTGATGTCAAGCGCTGTGTCGGGGATCACCGGCGCGTGGGCGCCCCCGTGCTCGCGAAGGTCGAGGACGGCGGCCGGCCGCCGCGTCCCCCCTTGGCGCTATCCTCTCGGGACCATCCACTCCTGGCGCGCGAACGGGGTCATCATGGCGGAACGGGATTCGGCAGCGTCGGCGGAGCCTCACGAGCCACCGAACATCCGCGAGCGCGTGCGGGAACTGAGGAAGCTCCACGGCAGCACGGAGATGTTCGTACAGGCCCTCGCGAGGGAACTGGACTCGCAGGTCCAGTTCGCCACGGACCTGTACACACGAGGCCTGGAGGCCGCCACCGAAGGAGGCCGGGACGTCGAGGCCCAGCTTCTGTTCACGAGGGCGCAGCGGTCGGCTGAGGAAGTCCTCATCGCGATTGAGAGGCCCGGCATGGAGCGCTTTCCCGCCCTCAGGGTGGAGGCGGGACTGATCGCGGGGCGCAGCGAGCTCCAACGGGGGCAGTACCGCCATGCGTCCACCAACCTGTTGGACGCCCGCGCGAACATGCTGGAGGCCCTGCCTGCCGACGATGACCTGTTCTTGAAGGTGGGCGCCGTCGAAGCGGACCTGAGGCGAGCCAAGTCCGCGCTGGTGGCACAGTCCGCGAACGCGTCTCTCGAGGATTCGATCCAACTGCTGAGCGTGGCGGTCCGCATCGAGGCGACACTGCCCGGTGCGGACCCCCGTCTGTTGCAGGACCTACGCCTCCAGCTTCTCGATCGCCGCCTCGAATTCCTCGCGACCAGCCCCGAGGAGCCGTTCACCCGATACCAGCGCATCGACGCCCTGCGCACCGCACTCGATCTCCTCACCGAGCGGCCACTGGACGCCGCCGATCCCGAACTGCGAGCCACCGCGTACACCTACGCCCGGCTGCTGCGGCAGGAGATCGCCGAGGGCGCCCAGTTCAGCGAATCCGTCGCTGCCCGCGTCACGACCAACATGCGGGCCGTCGTCACCTATCTCGAGCGGGGCGACCGGGATGGCGTCCCGGGCCTGGACACCCGGGATGCCCTTCTGGCGCTGCGCGACATCGCTCGTGTCCACGCCGGCACCCTCGCCCCCGGCGGCCCTGGCTGGGACGAGCGGTCGATGGCACAGAAGCGGGCAGCCGTACGCCAACGCGTGGAGCTGCTGGAGGAGGCCCTCGCCTCCGGCGCCAAGGCGCCTCCCGAGGACAGGGAGCGGAGGGTCGCCGACTCCTTCGACCTGTTCTCGGCTTTGGCGGAGGCGGGCCCGGAGAGGTGGACCGCCGCCCGACAGGAGCACGCCTCGCTTCCCACCCGGCTCGCCGAGATCTTCGGCGCCAGCGACGAGCGGGTCGGCAGAGCCGCCGAGTCCCTGGCCGCCATGGAGTTCTCCCACGGCCGGGACGAACTGGAGGCGGGCCGTACCGAGAGCGCCCTGGGATCGTTCAAGCGCGCGATCAGCCACCAACGACAGGCGCTGGGGAACCTGCTCGCCCGCGGAGCCGCCACGGTCGAGGGTGAGGGAACTCTGAAGGCGATGCTGCGGGCGCGGGGCCAGGCGGCGACGCGAGCGGCCGGAGTCCGGCCGGCGCCCACCATCGCCGACGCGCTCCGCGCCAAGCGGCAGGCCGCCGGGAGGGGGGAGGGCGGCGACGTCTCCTCCGCCGTCGCCGCGGGAAGGGGGCCGTCACCCCGGACCAGCCCCGCCGCTCGCCTCGCCCGGACCACCATCCGACGCGCCCTGCGCGGAACGTGAGGGGCCGCACCGCGAAGCCACGTCATGTTCGTCCGATTCCTCCCGGTATCGGGGCTGGTATTCGTCGCGAAGAGAGCGCACAATCAGTGAACGCCTCGTGATCCAGCGTAGGGGCCTGTCTCAGCGAGTCCTCTTCCCCGCTACCCGCAGGAGGTACCCGTGATCGACTACCCGCGGACCTACTTCGGTTGGTCCGCGACGTCTCCCGCCGACTACGCCGACCCCGAGTCCGGTCTCGTCGTCCACTACAACGGGCCCGCGACCCACCTCGACGACCACGCGGAGTGCGTCTCCTACTGGAAGAGCACCCGTGACCACCACGTCAACGGACGCGACTGGGCCGACATCGGGTACAGCTTCGGCGTCTCGGTCGGAGGCGACGTCTTCGAGGGCCGGGGGCTGTACCGCTACCAGGCCGCCCAGGGCACCAGATCGGGCAATGCCGGCTACTACAGCGTCACCCTTATGATCGGCGAGGGCGAGCGGCCCACCGACGCGCAGGTCGACGGTGTCCGCCGTCTGCGCGCGTGGTTGACCTCCGAGCACGGAGTCTCCGGCAGGGTCCTCGGCCACCGCGACTTCGTATCCACCTCGTGTCCGGGGAGCGTGCTCTACGCCCTGGTCGAGGACGGCAGCTTCACCCAACCCCCGGGAACCGCCCCAGGATCAGGAGACGAGATGCTCGGACTCAAGGTCGGTGACTCTGGAAGCCGCGTCACGCTGCTCCAGCAGATGCTCAAGTACGCGGGCGCCAGCCTGCCGAAGTACGGGGTCGACGGCTCCTACGGCCAGGAGACCTCCGACGCCCTGCTCTGGGTGCGCAGGCAGATGGGTTCGTCCGCCACCGACGGCGACACCGTCACCTCCTACGCGCTCGCCCAGCTGCACGCCCAGCTCGCCCGCCACCAGTCCGCCGGGGGCTGACTCCCGCCGCGGCCCCGCCCGGAGAGATCCGTCTCCCGGCGGGGCCGGTGCCGCGTCAGTCGCCCCACACGACGTCCTCGCCTAGTCCAGCACGAGGTAGCTGCGTGTGGAGAAGTCGGTGCGGCCGTCGGGCGCGACCGGCTCGTAGGGTCCATCGCACCGGGGGAGCAGATAGACGTACACCAGCTCCGCGGTGTGGTTCTGGAACTCGACGGCCGGATCCCCCTCGGAGATCGTGTAGCAGCCCTCGGCCGGGTTGTCGTGGCGGAACCACGCGTCGCCGAAGGTCCACCAGAGGGTCCCCGGGGCCGCGGAGGCCGGTGCCACCGACCCGATCGTGAGGGTGGCCGCCGCCGCCGCGATGGCGAGCACACGCTTCATCGTTCACTCCGTTCATGACGACACCGCACTGCGGAGAGATCCGATGAGGGACATCGGGAGCAGTGCGAAACTTTCGAATTACTCTCCGAGTCGATGGGGAGTGAACCCCGAGTGCCGTGGATACGTGGATTCGTCCCGCGAACTCCGTCCGCACACCCCGCGAAACCACATGAATCGCCGTGGATTCGTGCGATCCGATATCGATGGATCCGGGTGGCCGGAGCTGAACCCCCGCGCGATCTGCGGCCCCGCCGGTGAGGACCGCCCCACCGGCCGGAACGGGCCGCGTCAGGCCTCCCCGAGCGCCGCGAGCGCCATCACCGCGCCCAGCTCCCAGCACGCCTCCCTGGCGCAGGCGTCCGGCCGACCGGTGACGGACACCGGCGGGCGCTGGCGCCGCCACCCCATCCCCTTGGCGATCGACTCCACCGCGCGCACCGCCCCGGAGGTGTCGTTGTCCCCGTGCACGAACAGCGCGTACGGCAGCCCCTCGGTGTCGGTCTGGGCGGGGTAGTACACCGTGTCGAACCAGTGTTTGAGGGCTCCGCTCATGTAGCCGATGTTGGCGGGCGTCCCGAGCAGTACGGCGTCCACGTCCAGCAGGTCGCCGACGGTCGCGCCCAGGGCTGGCTTCGTCCGCACCTCCACGCCTTCGATATCGTCGGTGTGGGCACCGTCGAGCACCGCGGCCAGCATCTCCTGGGTGGCGGGCGAGACGGTGTGGTGAACGATGAGCAGTCGTGCCATGACCCCACAGTAGGCACGTCGCGCGGGAGAACCGATCCGCTCCCGCGGGCGTCTGACCCGACACAGAACGAGCAGCCGCTGATCGCGGGCGCCCCCGGCCGACGCCTCGACCCGAACCGCGGGTAGGGACCCTCTCCCCCGGGCTCGGGTTCGCCCCGCACCACGGCAGAAAGCCAAGGACCGCCATGAGCCAGCCTCCTCCGAACGGCCCCTACCAAGGCCCTCCGCCCGGTATGCCCCCGCAGGGGCACCACACGGGCGGTCAACCTCCGATGGGTCCTCCCACCGGCGGTCAGCCGCCCATGGGCCCGCCCACCGGCGGCCAGCCGCCCATGGGCCCGCCCCCGGGCGGTCCGGGGATGCCCGGCGCCCCCGGCGACCCGTACAACCCGGGTGACCCGTACGGCCACGGCGGCGACCCGTACAACCAGGGCGGCGCCCCCTACGGCCAGCCCGGGGACCCGTACGCCCAGCAGCACGGCGACCCCTACGCCGCCCCGCCGGTCGACCCCTACGGCAACCCGTACGGCCAGCAGCCCCCGCAGCAGAAGAAGAAGTCCCCGTGGCTCTTCCTCGGGCTGGGCTGCGCCGCGCTGTTCGTCATCGGCGTGGTGCTCGTGGTCCTGCTCGTGGTCGTCTTCAACGGGGACGACCCGTCCGTCGAGCCGCGCGATCCGGGCGGCACCTCCCAGAACGAGGAGCCCGGCGGCGAGGAGCCGCAGGAGCCCGCGGATCCGGACGAGCCCGCCGCCCCCGAGATCGACACCTCCGACATGTGGACGGTCGGCAGCGAGTTCGAGCACGCGGGTCTGACCTACGTCATCACCGGTGTGGACGTCGTCGACGAGCTGGAGGGCTACACCCCGACCGGCGAGTACCTCGTGGTCGAGATCGACGTCGCCGACGCGGAGGGTTCCGCCAGCTGGTTCTGGATGGACGAGCAGCACGTCTACGAGGCCGACGGGACCCAGTACGAGGAGGACTACGACCTCACGCGCCAGCTCAACGACGACAGCGCCTACGTCACGCTGGGCGACGAGGGTGAGTTCTCCAGCGTGACCGTCGCCTTCGACGTCCCGGACGCGAGCGCGATCACCCACATGGGCGTCAGCTCGGAGACCTACGGCGGCAACGAGACCAACGTGTCCCTCGTCGACTGACGCGCCGGGTCGCCCGACCCGTCTCCCACGGCGACGCGACCGCCGCGAGGGCCGCCGGACCACCACCGGCGGCCCTCGCGCGTGTCCTGTACGGACCTCTGAAATTCATCGGAGAATCCGCACCAAACCTGGCATTTCCTCCGAATAATCACGCCCGCTGAACGGACATTAGCTACCAACCGTCCCATTAGCGAATATGCGCAACAGGACCGAATCACGGCCGCAAGAATGTCGGACGTTGACCGGCCATTCCCCTCTTCCTTAGGGTGCGACGGCACGCGCACCACCTGCTCCCACCACCCGTGCGAACAGGCCATACGCGGACACTTCAGGCGTTCTTGGCCGCCCGGACCGGGCGGCGCTCAGTGAGGAGCGAGGGAACCATGCCGCACACCGTCCGTGCCGCACTCGTCCAGACCGAGTGGACCGGCGACACCGAATCCATGCTGTCCGCCCACGAGAAGTACGCGCGCGACGCCGCCGCGCGGGGGGCACAGGTCATCGGGTTCCAGGAGGTCTTCAACGCCCCCTACTTCTGCCAGGTCCAGGAGGCGGAGCACCACCGCTGGGCCGAACCCGTGCCCGACGGCCCCACGATCACCCGTTTCCAGGCCCTGGCCAAGGAACTGGGCATGGTGATGGTCCTCCCCGTCTTCGAGGTCGAGGGGCCCGGCTTCTACTACAACACCGCCGCCGTCATCGACGCCGACGGCAGCTACCTCGGCAAGTACCGCAAGCACCACATCCCCCAGGTCAAGGGCTTCTGGGAGAAGTACTACTTCCGTCCCGGCAACCTCGGCTGGCCGGTCTTCGACACCGCCGTCGGGCGGATCGGCGTCTACATCTGCTACGACCGCCACTTCCCCGAGGGCTGGCGCGCGCTGGGACTCGGCGGCGCCCAGATCGTGTACAACCCGTCCGCGACCAGCCGCGGCCTGTCCGCCTACCTGTGGAAGCTGGAGCAGCCCGCGTCGGCCGTGGCCAACGCCTACTTCGTCGCCGCGATCAACCGCGTGGGCGTCGAGGAGTACGGCGACAACGACTTCTACGGGACGAGCTACTTCGTCGACCCGCGCGGCCAGTTCGTCGGCGACGTCGCCTCCGACGCCGAGGCGGAGCTGGTCGTGCGCGACCTCGACCTCGACATGATCGACGAGGTCCGCCAGCAGTGGGCGTTCTTCCGGGACCGGCGCCCGGACGCCTACGGCCCGCTGGCCGAGGGTTAGGGGGCGGCGAGCATGGGACGCACCGTGATCCGAGGCGGCCTGGTCGTCACCGCGGCGGAGGAGGTCGAGGCCGACGTCCTGGTCGAGGGCGAGCGGGTCGCCGCCCTGGCCCTGCGCGGGACCGAGACCGCCGAGAGCTGGGCGCGCGGCGACGCCGCCGTCATCGACGCGGCCGGCCACTACGTCATCCCGGGCGGCGTGGACGCGCACACCCACATGGAGATGCCGTTCGGCGGCACCCGGTCGGCCGACACCTTCGAGACCGGCACCCGGGCCGCGGCCTGGGGCGGCACCACCACCATCGTCGACTTCGCGATCCAGAGCCCCGGGCAGTCCGTCCGCGCGGGGGTGGACACGTGGATGGCCAAGGCCGACGGGACCTGCGCGGTCGACTACGCCTTCCACGCCATCCTGTCCGACGTCAACGAGTCCTCGCTCAAGGAGATGGACGTCCTCGTCGACGAGGGCGTCACGTCGTTCAAGCTGTTCATGGCCTACCCGGGCGTCTTCTACAGCGACGACGGCCAGATCCTGCGCGCGATGCAGCGCGGCGCGGCCAACGGCGCGCTGACGATGATGCACGCGGAGAACGGCATCGCCATCGACGTGCTGGTCGAGCAGGCCCTGGCCGAGGGCAGGACCGACCCGCGTCACCACGGCGAGGTCCGCAAGGCGCTGCTGGAGTCGGAGGCCACCCACCGGGCGATCCAGCTCGCGCGTGTGGCGGGGGCCCCGCTGTACGTGGTGCACGTGTCGGCGGGCGAGGCGGTCGAGGAGCTGGCCCGCGCCCGGGACAAGGGGCTCAACGTCTTCGGCGAGACCTGTCCGCAGTACCTGTTCCTGTCCACGGACAACCTGGCGGAGCCGGGGTTCGAGGGCGCCAAGTACGTGTGCTCCACGCCGTTGCGGCCCAGGGAGCACCAGGAGCTCCTGTGGCGGGCGCTGCGCACGAACGACCTGTCCGTGGTCTCCACGGACCACTGCCCGTTCTGCTTCACCGGGCAGAAGGACCTCGGCGTGGGCGACTTCTCCAAGATCCCCAACGGCTTGCCGGGCGTGGAGAACCGGATGGACCTGCTGCACCAGGCCGTGGTGGACGGGCACATCAGCAGGCGGCGGTGGATCGAGATCGCCTGCGCCACGCCGGCCCGCATGTTCGGCCTCCACCCGCGGAAGGGAACGGTGGCGCCGGGGGCGGACGCGGACATCGTGGTCTACGACCCCCGCGCCGAACAGGTGGTGTCCGCGCGGACCCACCACATGAACGTCGACTACTCGGCCTACGAGGGCCGACGCGTCACCGGCAGGGCCAGGACGGTGCTCTCGCGCGGACGCGTCGTGGTCGACGACGGATCCTACCTGGGCGAGGCCGGGCACGGCCGGTACGTGCCCCGGTCCACCTGCCAGTACCTGGTCTGAGGGGAGAAGACAGCATGGACATCGGACTCGTCCTCCAGACCGACCCGCCCGCCGACCTGCTGGTGGAGCGGATGGCGCGTGCCGACGGGCTCGGGTTCACCCACGGGTGGACCTTCGACTCCGTGGTGCTGTGGCAGGAGCCGTTCGTCATCTACAGCCGGATCCTGGACCGCACGGAGAACCTCGTCGTCGGACCGATGGTGACCAACCCGAGCACGCGCACGTGGGAGGTGACCGCCTCGCTCTTCGCCACGCTCAACGACACGTTCGGGAACCGGACGGTGTGCGGGATCGGGCGCGGCGACTCGGCGATGCGCGTGGCGGGGCGCAGGCCCGCGACGCTGGCCCGGCTGGAGAAGGCCATGCGGGCGATCAAGGATCTGGCCGAGGGCCGGGAGGCGGACGTCGACGGGGCGTCGATGCGCATCCCGTGGGTGAGGGACGGCTGCCTGCCGGTGTGGATGGGCGCCTACGGGCCCAGGGCGCTGGACCTGGTGGGCCGGCGCGCCGACGGCTTCATCCTGCAACTGGCCGACCCGTACCTGACCGAGTGGATGGTCAAGGCGGTGCGGTCGGCGGCGGCGGACGCCGGCCGGGACCCGAACGACGTGACCGTGTGCGTGGCGGCGCCCGCCTACGTCACGGACGGCTCCGCCGAGGGGTTGGCGCACGCGCGCGAGCAGTGCCGGTGGTTCGGCGGGATGGTGGGCAACCACGTCGCCGACCTGGTGGAGCGGTACGGCGAGCACTCGGGGGCCGTTCCGGAGGAGCTGACCGACTACATCCGCTCCCGGAAGGGCTACGACTACAGCCACCACGGCCGGGCGGGCAATCCGGACACCGAGTTCGTGCCCGACGCCATCGTCGACCGGTTCTGCCTGGTCGGCCCGGTGGAGGAGCACGTCGCGAAGCTGGAACGGCTGCGTGAGGCGGGCGTCGACCAGTTCGCGGTGTACGCGATGCACGACGACGTGGACGGGGTCATCGACGTCTACGGCCGTGACGTGATCCCGGCGGTGTCCTGAAACACCGAGTCAACACGCGTCTCGCAGACTGTCGGACGTGCGGGACGAACGATCCCCGGGGCCGCACGCCCCCTCCGCCCGCCGTGCCCCCGGGGCGCGGCGGGCCCGGGGCTCCGGGCCAGCCGTCCTGACATGTGAGAATGATCGGCGGCCGGGGACGCACCCCGGCCCGCTCCCCCACCGGCGCGGGTCCAGCCCGTGCCCCCGCCCACCTCGATCCCCCGCCAGCACCGCCGAAACCAGGTGACCCGTGACCCACGCTCCTCCCTCACCCGACCCCGCCGCCCCGCCCTTCGTCACCCACCCCGACGGCCGGATCTCCATGCCCGAGGGCCGGGACCTGCCCGAGGGCCCGTTCGTCAACGCCGACCTGCACCCCGTGCCCATGTCCCGGCGCACCTGGGGCACCGGCAGCTTCACGGCCCTGTGGATCAGCATGTCGGTCAACCTGCCCGCCTGGACCCTGGCCAGCGGCCTGATCGCCGTGGGGATGGACTGGCGGCAGGCGGTCCTGACGATCGCCCTGGGCAACCTGATCGTCCTGGTCCCCATGGTCCTCACCGGACACGCGGGCGCGAAGTACGGAGTCCCGTTCCCCGTGTTCGCGCGCGCCTCCTTCGGGCTGCGCGGCGCGAACCTGCCCGCGCTGATCCGCGGCGCCGTGGCGTGCGGCTGGTACGGCATCCAGACGTGGATCGGCGGCCAGGGCGTCCACATCCTCGCGGGTCGCGTGTTCGGCGACGGGTGGAGCGGCGCTGCCGAGGTCGGCGGGCAGCCGTGGACGATGTGGCTGTCCTTCGGGCTGTTCTGGGTGGCCCAGCTCGGGATCATCCTGTGGGGCATGGAGGGCGTGCGCAGGGTGCAGGTGTGGGCGGCCCCGCTCATGCTGGTCGGCGGCGTCGCGCTCCTGGGATGGATGGTCGTGCAGGCGGGCGGCTTCGGCCCGCTGCTGGCGGTCAACTCCGAACTCGGCTGGGGACCGGAGTTCTGGGCGCTGTTCTTCCCGTCCCTCATGGCCATGATCGGCTTCTGGGCGACGCTGAGCCTCAACATCAGCGACTTCACGCGGTTCGCCTCCTCCCAGCGCGCGCAGGTTCTGGGGCAGACGTTCGGCCTGCCCACCACGATGGCGGCGTTCGCGCTGCTGGCCGTCATGGTCACCGCGGGCACGCAGGCGGTGTACGGCGCCCCGCTGTGGGACCCGGTGGACATCGTGGCGGAGATGTCGAACGGCCTCGCGCTGTTGTTCGCGATCTTCGTGGTGCTGCTGGCGACCGTCTCGACCAACATCGCCGCGAACCTCGTCGGCCCGGCCTACGACCTGTCCAACCTGAAGCCGAAGCTGATCAGCTTCCGGACCGGTGCGGTCATCACGTGCGTGGTCAGCGTCCTGATCTTCCCCTGGCGGCTGATCTCGGACCCGAACGTGTACATCTTCACCTGGCTCGGCACGGTCGGCGGCGTGCTGGGCACCGTGGGCGGCATCCTCGTCGCCGACTACTGGCTGCTGCGCCGGACCCGCATGGACCTCACCGCCCTCTACACGCGCGACTCGGCGTACTGGTACACGGGCGGGTGGAACTGGCGGGCGTTGGCGGCCTTCACCGCGGGCGCCGTGCTCGCGGTGGGCGGATCGCACTCGGCGCCGGGGGAGGGCCCCTTCCCCGAGATCGGCCTGATCCCGGCCCTGGCGCCGCTGGCCGACTACGGCTGGGTCGTCGGCTTCGTGTCGGCGCTGGTCCTCCACTGGGGTCTGGGGGTGGCGGCGCCCGACCGGCGCTCCCGCGCGGGAACCCCCTGAGACGGGTGGGGCGCGCCGGTCGGCTGGCCCGGGTCAGGCGGCCGGGCGCTGCTCCTCCGGTTCGAGTCGGGCCAGCACCGTGTCGATGTCGCGGGTGACCCGCGTGAACTCGCGTGTGGACAGCCACAGCTTGTAGATGATCACCAGCTCGAAGGCCAGCATCATGCAGCCGGACGCGGCGATGGTCACGAGCATGCCGGTCGTGGAGAACAGGCCGACCAGCGGGGCGACGATGAACACGCCCATCTGGAACTCGATCCCGCTGAACAGGTGGGGGCGGATCCGGTTCTCCCGCAGGACGTCCCGCACGCGCCGGTACCACGGGAAGCGCTTGTGGAACCCCTCCTGGAGCGCGGTGCTCTGGATCTGCCGGGCCTTGCGGCCCGGGGTGAGCACGGCCGGTTCGGCCGAGTCCCCCTCCTCGGACCCGGTCGGCCGGGCGGGGGCGAAGGCGCGCCCCGCGTCACCCGGGGGGACGCCGCCCTCGTCGTCGGCGTCGTCGGCGGGAGCGCCGCAGCGGAACCGGGCCGCCAGCTCGCGGACCTCCTGGCCGCCCCGCTCGTCGCCCCCGTTCTCCACCTCCCGGATCGCCTGGACCATGTGGCGGCGCATGGTGGCGCGCACCTTGGCCATCTGCGGGGAGTTCAGGTACCGGAACATGTCGGTGAAGACGATGCCCAGGAGGAACCAGAGGAAGATCGGTTCCCCGGTCGCTGCGAACTGACCGCCCATGAGCGCGATGGCGCAGATCAGGACGCGGACGCGGTCGAAGACGTAGTCGAGCCAGCTGCCGAAGACCGAGCCGTTGCCCTTGAGCCGGGCGATCTTGCCGTCCATGCAGTCCAGGACGAAGCTGAGGTGGAACAGCAGCGCGCCGGCCAGCAGCCAGTACCCGTCGGCGAGGTAGAAGCACACCGCCGCCGCCAGGCCCAGGACCAGCGCCGCGAGGGTCAGCTGGTTGGGGGTGATGCCGGTCCGGTTCGCGGTCACTCTGACCAGGCGCGAGGCGAGCGGATCGACCAACCACACGGTCCACCACGAGTCACGTGACTTGTAGGTCTGTTCTTGCACGTCGCGAAGTGTGAACGATGGCATGGGAGAGGCTCCTGGCGCGGTGGACGATCGATCAGGGCCGTCGTGCGACAGCGGGAACGCACGAACACCGTGGGCGCGGGTTCACGACGCCAGAACCGGAGGCGCCCGGGAGGGCCGGGACCACGTCACTCCGGTCACGCAGAGTGGACGCCCGCTCGAACGCTCGGGTTCACAGGCGCGCACGATTCATGACCCGAATCGATATCTACGATGAGACCCAGGTCTACCCGAGGTGACCTAAACAGAACGTGAACGTGACCGAACCCGACGGCTCCGGTCACGGCGTCCGCCCACGGCGGATCGGTTCCGCGCCCCACCCGCGAGGAACGTCCGAATGTGTCCCATCTCTCCACGCCTGATGCCAACCTCGGAAGCCCTTGTGACGCGAAACACCCGATTCTCCCCCCCGTGGCTACGCGTGCACACAGATTTCATCTCGACTCGACAACATGACCCGCGCTTCCCCGGGTTCGGTGCCGGGGGACGCTGATACTGGACCGGCAGGGCAGCTCCGGCCAACCGTCGCCCAGGCCCCGACGCCGCGCCAGGCCCCCCACCTCGGGGCCTCCGCCGCGCCCCTGCCTCCGCCTTCGCCCGACCTGAGGCTGACTCGTGTCCGAACCCGCCCCGAACCGCGCCACCGACGCGGTTCGCGTCCCTCCCACCACCGCGTCCGCCGCCCGCCGCAGGCGCTCCGACATCGAGGGGCTGCGCGCCGTCGCCGCCCTGCTGATCGCCGTCTACCACATCTGGTTCGGCACGGTCTCCGGCGGCGTCGACGTCTTCCTCGTCCTCACCGGCTTCCTCATCACGGGGTCCTTGGTGCGCGCGCTGGAGCGCGACGGCCGGATCGCGTTCGGCGCGTTCTGGGCCAAGCTCGTCACACGCCTCTTCCCGGCGGGCGCGGTCGTCCTGGGCACGGTCCTGGTCGGCGCCTACCTGCTCCTGCCCCGCTCCCGGTGGACCGGGATCATCGACGACGTCCAGGCCGCCGCGCTCTACCACGGGAACTGGCGCCTCGCGCTCGGCTCGGTGGACTACATGGCGGAGAACGCCGCCGCCAGCCCGGTCCAGCACTTCTGGTCGCTGGGGGTGCAGGGGCAGTTCTACCTGCTGTGGCCGCTGCTGCTCGCCGTGGCCGGGCTGGGCGCGGCGGCGCTGGGCGCGCGGGTGCGCACGGGTGCGGTCGCCGCGCTGTCCGCCGTGTGCGCCGCGTCGTTCGGGTACTCGCTGTGGATCACGGCGCACGAGCCCGTCTGGGCCTACTTCGACACGGGGGCCCGCCTGTGGGAGCTGGCCCTGGGCGGTCTGCTCGCGCTGGTCCTGCCGCGCCTGCGCCTGCCCGGCCGGGTCCGAGGCGCCGCCGGGTGGACCGGCCTGACGGCCCTGGTCCTGTGCGGTGTCGTCGTCGGCGACCGGCTGCCCTACCCGGGGTTCGCGTCGCTGTGGCCGACACTCGCCGCGGTCTTGGTCATCGTCGCCGGCGCCGGGACGACCGCCGGACGCCTGTCCGCCACCCGGCTGCTCGGCTGGGGGCCGCTCCCCTGGCTGGGCCGGCACGCCTATCCGCTGTTCCTCTGGCACTGGCCGATCCTCGTCTTCCACCTGGAGGTCACCGGCGCCGAGCGGCCCACGCTCGGCGGCGGGTTCCTCGTGCTGGGCCTGTCCTTCGCCGCCGCGCTCGCCACGAGCCGGGTGGTCGACGGCGGTCTCGCGCGGCTGACCGGGACGCGGACGGCGCCGTCGTGGTCACTGGCCGCCGGGGTCCTGTTCGTCGTGCCCGTCCTGCTCGGCGGACTGGTGTGGGGCCACGCGATCCAGCGCGACCAACAGACGCGGTTGGAGCTGGCCGCCGACCCCACCGCCTACCCGGGCGCGGGCGTGCACCTGAGCCCGGCACTGGCCGAGGGCCTGCCCGACCTGCCCGTGTACCCCGACACGACCACGGTCGCCCAGGACACGATCGACCAGACCCGGGCGTGCAACGCGCTGATCGACGACACCGAACTCGTCCGGTGCGAGGCCGGTGACCCCGGGGCCGGGTTCACGGTCGCGCTCATCGGAAGCTCGCACGCCCGGCACTGGTACCAGGCGCTCGACACACTGGCCGACCGCCACGGGTGGCGCCTGGTCGTGATGACGAAGAACGCCTGCCAGTTCAGCGCGGCCGACCACACCTACCGCGGCGAGGCGTTCGGGGAGTGCGACGCGTGGAACGACCAGGTGATGGCCGAGCTGCGCGGGCTGCGGCCCGACGCGGTGTTCACCACGGGCACGCGCACGCGGGTCGGGTCCGACCGGCCGGAGCACGTGCCGGACGGGTACGTCGAGCGGTGGCGTGAGCTCGACGCGCTGGGGATCGCCGTGGTGGCCGTGCGCGACACGCCGCGGTTCGGGTTCGACGTGCCCGAGTGCGTGGACCGGCACGGGGACGACGCCGCGGCGTGCGCGGAACGGCAGTCCTACTCGATGGCCCGCACCTCCCCGGCGAACGCCCTGGAGGACGTCCCGGGCAACACGGCCTTCGTGGACATGACCGAGTACCTGTGTTCGGACGGCGTCTGCCCGGGGGTCATCGGGAACCAGTTGGCGTACTACGACTCGAACCACATGTCCTTCGCGTTCTCGCGCTCGATGGCGACCGTGCTGGAGCCGGACCTGCTCGACGCGCTGCCCGGGGCGCCCGAGGCGGACGCGAGCCTGGTGGAGTCGGCGGCGGTGCTGTACGGGGAGTCGACGGGCCCGTAGCCCCTCGGTCCCGCCCGGGGACCTCCCCCGCCGCCCGGAGTGAACCGATCCGCGTCGTGCCCGCGTTCATCACCCCGCCGGACCGGAACCGGTCCACGGAGAGGACACGAGGATGCGCATGGCGGTCACCGACGCGGTGGACACGTCGAGGGAGCCGGAGCGGGCGCGGGCGTCCGGTCGCAGGCCACGGGTGGCGGGCGTGGACGTCGCCCGGGGACTGGCGATCCTGGGCGTGTTCATCGCGCACATGGGGGTGCCGTTGACGGCGTTCCTGGCGCCGGCGGCGGACGGCACGGATCCGGCCGCCTACGTCGACTACGCGACGGAGGGGTTCGGCGGGATCGTCGTCTCGTGGGTCGGCACGGCGGTCAGCGGCCGCTCGGCCGCGCTGTTCTCCTTCCTCGCGGGGCTCTCCCTGGTCCTGGTCGCCGGTCGGACCCGTCCCGGGAGGCGGGAGGACCGCAACCGTGTCCGGGTGAAGGTGGCGGTCCGCGCGATCCTGCTCATCGCCCTCGGGTACGCGCTGGCGACGCTCGGCTCGCTCGCGGTGATCCTGCACTTCTACGGGCTCTTCTTCCTCCTGGCGATCCCGCTGCTGTGGCTGCGGATCCGTCACCTGCTGGTGGTCGGCGCGGCGGTCCTGCTGATCGGTCCGCAGGTGGCCCTGTACCCCTACGTGTCGGAGTACCTCCCGTGGAACGAGGGCGGCTACTCCTCGGGCACGGCGACCGAGTGGGAGGTCGCGTCGGACGCCGAGTGGGACTCCATGGGCGAGGAGAAGTGGGACGACCCCGCGTGGGTCGCGGAACAGGAGGCGACGTGGGAGGAGGAGCCCGCCGGCATGCCGCTGTTCGATGTCAGTCTCCTGGAGACGCCCCTCGACCTGCTGGTCCTCGGGATCTACCCGGCCGTCGTGTTCATGGCCTACGTGATCGCCGGGATGGTGGTCGGCCGTCTCGATCTGCGGGCGCTCCGGACACGGCTGTGGCTCCTCGGGGGCGGCGTCGCCACGGCGGTCGCCGGGTACGGAACCTCCTGGCTCCTCGTCCACCCGTTCTCGGGTGTCCTGCCCGGGGGCGACTACCTGTACTCGGAGCTGTTCGCCTCCTACTCGCACAGCAACACGACGCTGGAGGTCGTCGGGAACACCGGCGTGGCAGTGGCGGTGCTCGGTCTGTGTCTCCTGGTCGCCGACCGCGCCCGGGTGCTCGTGTACCCCCTGGCCGCGGCGGGCGCGATGACGCTCACGCTCTACACCGCCCACGGGATCGGGCTGTGGGCGCTGTTCCACGTGCCGTCCGAGGCGGAGTGGGCCGAGTTCCTGGCGACCTACACCGTGGAGATCTTCTTCCTCGTCGCGCTCGTGGGTGCGCCCCTGTGGCGGCGCTTCCTCGGCGCCGGACCGATGGAACGCCCGCTGACCTGGACCGCGAACACCGTGTCCCGACGGCTGATCCGCACCCGGGCGGCGGCGTCGCACGGTGTCGGCAATCCGTCCGGGCCTGACGGTGGGCCCGGGGGCGACGCGCCGTCGGGGGACCGCTGAGCGCCGGACGACCCCGTCCGGGAACGGCCGCCCGCCCCGTGACGGGGCGGGCGGCCGTCAGGGGCGGTCCGGGAGGCTACTCGCCCTTCCACACGGGGGCGCGCTTCTCGGCGAAGGCCGCCGCGCCCTCCATCGCGTCCTGGCTGACGAACACGGGGCCCACCAGCTCGTTCTGCCTGTCCCACATCTCCTCGGCGGACCAGTCGTCGGAGGCCTGCACGACCTCCTTGGAGACCTTCAGGGCGAGCGGCCCGTTCGGCGTGATGCGGGCGGCCAGATCGCGGGCGCCCGCCAGCGCTCCGCCCCTGGTCGTGACCTTGTTGACCAGACCGAACTCGGCCAGGCGCACGGCATCGACGAAGTCGCCGGTCAGGGCCATCTCCATCGCGATGTTGCGCGGGATCCGGCGGTGCAGGCGGAGCAGGCCGCCCGCGCCCGCGACGAGGCCGCGCTTGACCTCGGGGATGCCGAACCGGGCGTCCTCGGCGGCGACCACCAGGTCGCAGGCGAGCACCGCCTCGAAGCCGCCCGCCAGGGCGAACCCCTCCACGGCCGCGATGAGGGGCTTCTTGGGACCGCGCTCGGCGAAGCCGCCGAACCCGCGCCCCTCGACGAGTGGAACCTCGCCCCTCATGAACGCCTTGAGGTCCATCCCGGCGCAGAAGGTGCCGCCCGCGCCGGTGATGATGCCGACGCTCAGGTCCTTGCGCGCGTCCAGGTCGTCGAGCGCCTCGGCGATCCGGTTGGCCACGGCCGCGTTGACCGCGTTCTTGGCCTCGGGCCGGTTGATGGTGATGACGGCGATGCCGTCCTCGGTGGAATAGAGCACCTCGTCGGACACGGGAACCCCCCTACTTCGGCGGCATGCGCAGGGCGCCGTCGATGCGGACGACCTCGCCGTTGACGTAGCTGATCTCCAGGAGGGCCCGGGCGAGCCTCCCGAACTCGGCGGCGGTGCCCAGGCGCTTCGGGAAGGGCACGGGCGCGGCGAGGCGCTCCTTGAACTCCTCGGCGCCCTCACCGTCCCCGTAGATGGGGGTCTCCAGGATGCCCGGGGCGATCGTGTTGACCGTGATCCCGACGGCCGCGAGGTCGCGGGCGGCGGGCAGGGTCATGCCGATGACGCCGCCCTTGGACGACGAGTAGGCGATCTGGCCGATCTGGCCCTCGATGCCCGCCAGGGACGCGGTGTTGACGATGGAGCCGCGCTCACCGTCCTCGTTGACCGGCTCGGTCCGGCCGATCGCGGCGGCCGACAGGCGCAGCACGTTGAACGTGCCGATGAGGTTGACCTGGATGACCTTCTGGTAGCTGTCCAGGTCGTGCGGCGTGCCGTGCCGGTCCACGGTGCGGTTCGCCCAGGCGATCCCGGCGCAGGAGACGGCGGCGCGGAAGGGCTTCCCGGTGTCGACGGCGGCCTGCACGGCGGCCTTGACCTGGTCCTCCTGGGAGACGTCGGTCCTGACGAAGACACCGCCGATCTCCTTGGCGATGGCCTCGCCGCGCTCGGCGTTGAGGTCGGCGATGACGACGGTCGCACCGGCGCTCGCGAGTTCCTTGGCGGTGGCCTCGCCGAGGCCGCTGGCGCCGCCCGAGACGAGGGCGGAGATTCCGTTCAGATCCATGGGGCGCACTCTACAGACGATGTGACCCACGCACTAGAACCAGGTTCGGTTATTCGCCGGGTCGGACTCCGCGGGGCACGCCGGGACCGGACCACGGCGGTGTCGGCCGAGCCAGGCGCGGGTGAGACGAGGGACGCCGGGGCCTACGGGACATACCTGAGGACCGCACGGCCCGAGGGGGCCGTTTCTGCGTACCGTGCCCGAAGGGGACGACGCCGCCGACCCCGGCGCCTGACATTGCGTCGACGTCGCGCATTCTCCGTTTTCAGCGGTTTTCCACAATGCCACCAGATTTGTCACCATTCCAGCTCAGGACATATCCACCCAAGAATACGGCCGACCTCCCCGCCCGCTGGCGGAACCGGGAATCAGGGCATAGCCTGGAGCATCCGAATTCGAACACAGGTCGAGAGGACAGACCCTGTGCCCGAAATCCCCGCTCCCCCGGGACGACCCTTCACCGTCGACGATGCGGCCAGGTCGGTGATCGCCCGGATCGCCCCGAATGAGACCGCCTTCTACCCGCGTGTGCGCGACGAGTATTTCGCGCGCGGAAGGGCCGGCCGCACCGAGGACAATCCTCTGGGTTTCGGCGACGTCGTCATCGGCGTCGTCACCGGAATCGTGCTCACGGTGCTGCACGACCTGGCGGTCGAATCGCTCACCGACACCGTCCGCCCCTGGTGGCGGCGGGCCTGGCGGTGGGCGGCGGGCCTGCCGCGGTTCGGGCGCCGCCCCGGGATCGAACCCGGCACCGCCCTGCGCGCGCTGACGCCGGGGGAGGCGCCCGCCGTCCTCGCGTCGGTCCACGAGCACGCGCTCAGCGCCGGTCTGCCGCCGGAACAGGCCGAGCGGTTGGCTCAGGCGATCGTCGCCGAGCTCCTCTCCCGGGACCGACCCGACGGCGGCGACGGTGCGGGCACCCCTTCCTGACGGGACGGACACCGCTCCGGGCACCCCCCGACGCCACGACCCGTTCCTGCTGCCCAGCGCGACCAGCATCCGGTTCTTCCTGATCATCCTGGTCGCCGGGGCGGGCGCCATGTACGTCGCGTTCTGGTTCACGCCGGTCCCGCCCCTCCTCGGCGCGGACAGCGTGGGCACCGCCGCCCGGGAGGCCTGTGCCGACGGGGCCCGCGCCGACGCCGCCCGCCTCGCCGACCACGCCCTCCTCGACGCGTTCGCCGAGTGCGTCGCGGCCTCGGACCGTCGGGTCCTGCTGTGGATGGTCGCTCCCGGTCCCGCGTGGGCGTGCCTGACGATCGTCGTCCACGCTCTGTACCCGGTCTTCCTCCAGTGGCGGCTGCGCCCGGTCCGGCTCCCCGAGGACGACGGGGCGCGCGCGGCCCGCCGGGAGGTGGACGCCGCCCTGGACGGTGCCGGCGGGCGGGTCTCGCTGCTCGCCACCCCGGGAACCGCGGGCGGGGCGCGGGTGTTCGGGGCGTTCGGGCGGTACCGCGTCGCCGTCGACACGTCCCTGCTCGTCCCGCGCGGGGACGGCGCGCTCGACGCACGGGCCGTGGCGGTGATCCGACACGAGGCGGCCCACCTGCGCAACCGGGACGTCGACATCACGTACCTGGCGATGTCCGCGTGGTGGGCGTTCGTCCTCCTCGTCTCCGGCCCGCTGGCGCTCTACGTGTACGCCGCCGTGTACGCCCTCCTGGTCCTCGGCGATCCGTTCCTCCTCGTCCACAGCGCGCTGCCCGCGTCGCTCCTCACGGCCGCCGTCCTCGTCCTGCTGCGGACGGCCCGGGCCAGGGTCCTGCGCACCCGCGAGCACTACGCCGACGTGCGGGCGGCGGAGGCCGACCGGGTCGGGGCCGTTCTGCGCCAACTCCTGGCACGGCCGCGGCGACCGCGGCGTGGCTCCCGGCCGCGGCGGTGGTGGCGGGCGCGACACGGGTACCACCCCTCCCACCGCTCCAGGTTGGACGTGCTCGACGAACCCCGGCGCCTCAGCGCCGTCAGCCGAGTGGACCTGGCCATCGCGGGCATGGCACTGGGCGCCGCCCACCTGCATCTGAGCACCGCCGGCGGACTGGGCCGGGCCCATGGACCGAGTGGGACCCTCGACACGGCCGCGCTCGTGGCCGTGCCCGTGGGCGCGCTCGTCACGGCGATCGTGTGGAACGCGGTCCACGCGTACCCGGAGGGCGCCCACCGATGGCGGACGGCGGCCACGGCCCTGTCCACGGGAATCCTCCTCGGTCTGCTCCCGCCCTTCCAGCCCGGAACCTGGTGGCCCGCGCTCCTCGTCGCCGCCCCCGTGTCGGCCGCGGTGTCGGTCCTCGTGCTGTGGGGGGCGTGTCTGCTGTTCCTGCGGTGGGCGGCCCTGTGCGCGGGAGCGTGGCTGCCCGACGCCGGACGCGGGCGAGCGGTGTGCTTCGTGGGCATGGCCTGCGGCGCGGCCGTGTTCGGCTGCGGGTTCGGGACATGGATCCACGTGCACGGGGTGCTCGGGGCCGAGGCCGGCGGAGGGTGGGTCGGCCTGCTGGGCGCCCCGGTCACCGCGTTCTCGGCGGACTGGCGGTTCGCCGCGGCCGTCGCCTGCGCGACGGTGTTCGCGTTCAGCGGTCTGGTCCTCGGATCACGCGTGAACGCGATCGCCCGGCGCCCCCTCACGCCCGTCGTGGCCGGGTGCGCCCTGGCGGGCGTGTACGCGGCCCTGCTCCTGGCCGCGGCTGCCGTGAGCCCCTCCGCCGGAGACCTCACCCTGGTCTCCGTCCTGTTCACGGTCCTGCTGGCCGCCGTGGTCGTGAGCGTCGCCCTGGGCGCGTGGTCCGGGGGGCACGGCCTCCGGGGCGCGGGGCCCTGCGTCGCCGCCGTCGCCGTGCTCACCCTGGCGTCGTGGGAGCCCCTCGTCTTCGCCGCGGTGATCCACGGAATCCCGTGCGTGGCGACCGAGGCGCCCCCGACCTGCCCGGCGGCGACGGCCCGGGGTGTCGCCGCCGGGTACGCCGAGCCGATCATCGTCCGGCTGGGACTGCCGGTCCTCCTGCTCCTGTGCGGTGCCGGAGCGGCCACGGGCTCGCGGTTGCGCTCGGCGACCGGAACGCCCGGACGGCCGCCCCTCGTCCCGGCGCCGAGGACGAGGCGGCACACAGTGGGCGTGTGGGCGGCGGCCGCGGCCGCCGTGGTCGTGGCCGGTTCGATCGTCGTCTCGCACGTCCAGGACGACGCGCCGCGCGTCGAGGCCGAAGCCCGCCCGTCCCTGCGCGCCCGGGTGGAACCCGCGGCGCTGGGCCGGGAGGAGACCTGCGCGGAGACCTCGACCGCCGTGGACCTGCGGGTGGACGATTCCCCGTCGGGCCTGATCACCGACGGCGTCGAGGCCGGGGTCGTCGCCCTGGCATCGAGTCGCGATCCCGTGCTGGCCGCCTTCGGCCGGGCCGCGCTGGACGAGTCCGGCACCCCCAGCGCCAGGCTCTTCGGCGCGGCGCGCTCCTACTGCGCGGCCGACTGACCGTGGGTCGGCCGAGCGAGGGCGGAACGGGGAGCGGGGCGGATCCGCCGCTCTCACTCCCTGCGGGCGCCCTCCGGCCAGAGG
The DNA here is from genome assembly GCF_044457925.1 of Nocardiopsis sp. NPDC050513. Lineage (NCBI taxonomy): Bacteria > Bacillati > Actinomycetota > Actinomycetes > Streptosporangiales > Nocardiopsidaceae > Nocardiopsis > Nocardiopsis sp. NPDC050513. Next base: position 117,490 of record NZ_JBITHK010000009.1, read on the forward strand.
ACGTCGACCGGGACCCCCCGCCTCCGGGCGGCCGCGACGGCGTCGCCCGTACCGCCCCTGCCGCCCGCCGGCCGACCGTCCCAGACCGCGCACAGCCGGTCGACGCCGCCCAGCACCACCGCGTTGGCGGCGGCGTAGGCCTCCTCGCCGGCGCTGCGGAACGGCATGTACCTGACCGACGCCGACCGCATGAGCAGGCCGTCGAACCGCTCCAGGTCGTCCGGCCCGACCTTGGCCTCCCGGTAGTCCACCGAGGGCAGGACCACCTCCAGCCGACCGCCCGCGTCGAGCACGACCTCCGCGAAGAGCTGGTCGGCCCCGCGCGCCAGGCACGACACCCCCGTCAGCTCACCGTTCACGTACGGGGCGACCGCCCCCGCCAGGGCGGCTCGGACGAGCGGCACGCTGGCCGGGGCGAGGTTCGAGTGCCCGGTGATACCGATGCGGGTCATGGCTTCTCCTCGCGCTACCAGGGCCACCAGGGGACGGGGTCCTCCTCCGTGGGCTCGTCCGTGGGATCCGGCTCGGGCTCCGGTTCGGGCTCCGGTTCGGGTTCGGGCTCCGGTTCGGGCTCCGGTTCCGGCTCCTCCTCGGACGGCTCGGACGGACGTTCGGACGGGGACTCCTCCGGGGACGCCGACGGCGACGGTTCCTCCTCGGTCTCCTCGTCCGTCTCATCGTCCGAGGGCGAGGCCGAGGCGGTGGGCGCGGGGCCGGAGGTGGAGGCGGGGTCGTCCGGGTCGGCGGGGTCGTCTGAGGGCAGCTCCTGGGCCTGCCCCATGCGCTGGCGATCATCCTCGCCGGGCTCGCCGGGACGCTGGGACACCAGGACGAAGACGAGGACTCCCGACATGACGAGGACGCCCATGGAACAGGCGATCGCGGCCTGGAGGAGACGTTGGCGGCGACGTTCGAGGCGGCGGGCCTCACTGCGCCGGAGGCCCGTCGGATGAGATGTGCGGGTCATCGCGTGCGGTGGCTCTCTTGGGGACGGGGGGAGGGCTCGGCCCCGCGGGGCGCGGAGCCCACGAAAGTCCGAGCTACCTTACATAAGCGTGGTGTGAGCTCGCACGTTACCCGGAAGGAACCCGCGCCGCGCGCGGAAACCCGAAAAGGGCGCCGCACACGATCGCGTGCGGCGCCCCACCGAGGCGTCCGGCCCCTCGGCCGCCCTCTGTGACTGACCGACGTGACGCCCCGGCGCCCTGGTCAGGAGGCGAGCTCCTGGGTGACCCTCTTGAGCATGAACTCCGAGGACTCGCGCGCCCTCTCCTCCCACGCGAACACGCACACCGTGGCCACACCGTCGAAGTCCAGGTCCCGCAGTGTGCCGAAGAACTCGTCCCAGTCCACCTCACCCTGGCCGATGTCCAGGTGCTGGTGGATCCGGGCGGGCGTGCCCGGCGGGTTGAGGATGTACCGCAGCCCGGACGAGCCCTTGTGGTCGAACGAGTCGGCGATGTGCACGTGCTGGAGCTTGTCCCCCGCGTACTCCATCATCCGGCGGATGTCCGCGCCCGGCTCCTGTCCCGACAGGTGGAACGTGTGCGGCGCGCAGTACAGGTAGTTCACCCAGGGCCGGTTGATCGCCCGGACCAGGTCCACCGCCGGTGTGTTCTCCTCGCAGAAGTCGTCCGGGTGCGCCTCCAGGTTGAGGGCGATCCCCTCGCGCTCGAAGACCGGCAGCAGCTCCTCCATCGACCGCCAGAACGCTCCCTCGCTCTCGGCCGCCCTCTCCGGGCGGCCGTTGAACTCGGAGTTCATCAGGTTCACGTCGAGTTCGACGGCGACCTCGATCATCCGCCTCCAGTAGCGGACGGCGTCCTGGCGCTCCTGCTCGACGGGGCTGGACCACTTGTACAGCGGCAGGATCGAGGAGAGCTTCACTCCGGTCTCCCGCAGCGCGCTCCTCAGCTCCGCCACACGGGCGTCGTCGGCCCGGGGGTGGAGGAAGAACGGCATGAACTCCGCCCGGGGCGACAGCTCGATGTACTCGTACCCGAGGTCCGCCACGGTCCGCACCATCTCGGCCACCGGGAGACCTCGGAACATGTACGGGTCAAGGGCAATCTTCATATCTCCTGCCTCCCTCTCAGGCGTAGAACGCCGGACGTTCCTTGATTCCGGTCTCGACGACCCCGCCGCCGTGCAGCGACCGCACCAGCGCGTCGGTGACGACCGCCGCCGCGTAGCCGTCCCAGGCGTTCGGCCCGGTGGTCGGGGTACCGGCCGCCACCTCGTCCACCCACGCCTGGAACTCGGCGTCGAAGGCGGCGGCGAACCGCTTCACCCAGTCCTGGAGGACGGGCGTGCTCTGGCGGGCGGCCGAGCGCACGACCGCGCCAGGAGGCTCCGGAAGCCGGACCGTGCCCTCCTCCCCCACGACCTCGCAGCCGATCTCGTAGCCGTACTGGCAGTTGACGAACACCTCCAGGTCCACCCGGGCTCCGCTGGCCATCTCGAAGAGGAGCATCTGCGGGTCGCGCAGGTGCTCGAACCTCTTCGTGGTCGAGCGCGGGACGATCACCTGGACGGAGGAGATCTCGTCGTCCAGCAGCCACCGCATCACGTCCACCTCGTGGACGGCGGTGTCCTGGGAGGCCATCTCGGAGTGGTAGGCCTCGGGCACGGTGGGGTTGCGGTGCACGCAGTGCGCGAGGAGCGGTGTGCCGATCGCGCCCGCCGTGATGGCCTCCTTCATCTCCCGGTACCCGGTGTCGAAGCGGCGCATGAACCCGACCTGCACCAGGCGGGAACCGTGCGCGGCCTCGGCGTCGAGGATGCGCTGGGCGTCCTCGGCGGTGGTGGCCAGCGGCTTCTCGCAGAAGACCGGCTTGCCCTCGGCGACGGCCTCCAGGACCGACTCGGCGTGCGCCGGTCCCCAGGAGGTGACCACGACCGCGTCGACCTCCGGGTCCGTGACCACGTCCGTACCCGTGGCCAGCACCCGCGCGCCGGTGCCCTCGACCGCCCTGGCGGCGCGGTCGGCGTCGATGTCGGTCGCCGCCACGACCTCGGCACCGCCCACCGAGGCGGTGATCCTGCGGATGTGCTCGGCGCCGATCCAGCCGGTGCCGATCACTCCTACCTTGACGGTCATCGTCTCTTACCTTCCTTGACTGTTGCGCGGGTGTCGCCACCCGTCCGTTCCGGTCGGAGTCCCCGGCCGACCGGGGCCGAAGCCCGGGCCGACCAGAGGCCGCGGCCGGCCGGAGTCACAGCTGCTGGACGTCCGGGCCCTCGCCCGCCGCGTCGTGCAGCGGATCGACCTGCGGAGATCCACCCCGTTCCAGCTCGTGCTGGAGCGCGTCCAACTCGGCGCCGCCCGCCATGTGGTGGGTGAGATCGTCGAGAGTGAGCTCGGAACGGGGCCGGTCGAGCTCGGTCTCGCCGAGCTTGATCACCACGAAGTGGTCGCCGACCATGTACGCGTGGTGCGGGTTGTGCGTGATGAAGATGACGCCGAGCCCGGCCTCACGGGCCGCGCTGACGTATTTCAGGACCACGCCCGACTGCTTGACGCCGAGCGCCGCGGTCGGCTCGTCCAGGATCAGCACGCGGGCGCCGAAGTACACCGCCCGCGCGATGGCCACGACCTGGCGCTGACCACCCGACAGGTTGCCGACGGGCGCGTCGATGTCGGGCAGGTCGATGCCCATCTTCCTCAGTTCCTCGTCCGCGATGCGGCGCATCCGGGCGACGTCGAGCATCCGGAAGGGGCCGAAGCCCCTGCGCAGCTCGGAACCGAGGAAGAAGTTGCGCCACACCGGCATCAGGGAGACCATCGCCAGGTCCTGGTAGACGGTGGCGATGCCCCGGTCGAGGGCCTGCCGCGGCGACGCGAAGTTCACCGGTTCGCCATCGACCAGATAGTCGCCCGTCGTCGGCTTGTACAGCCCGGCGATGATCTTGATCAGTGTGGACTTGCCCGCGCCGTTGTCGCCGAGGATGCAGGTGACCTCGCCGGCGTCGACCTTCAGGCTGATCCCGGTCAGCGCCCTGATGTTGCCGAAGGCCTTGCCGACGTCGCGCAGTTCGAGCAGCGGCGCGTTCTCCGGCGAGGCGCCCTCGGCCCCCCTCGACCTGGTGCCCGCTTCAGTCATGGTGCTCACCTCGGTCACCTCTTGTTCGCTTGCGTACGGACCCAGCCGTTGACCACGACCGCGAGCAGGAGCATCGCCCCCACGAAGAAGAACACCCAGTTGTTGTCCCATCCGGCGAGCACGATGCCCTGGCGGGTCATGCCGTAGATGAACGCGCCGATCGCGGCGCCGATCACCGTGCCGTAGCCGCCGGTCAGCAGGCACCCGCCGACCACGGCCGCCATGATGTACAGCAGCTCGTTGCCCACGCCCTCAGCGGACTGCACCGTGTTGAACATGAACAGCAGGTGCATGCCCGAGAACCAGGCCATGAACCCGACCGTCATGAACAGGCCGATCTTGACCTTGGCGACCGGCACGCCGACGGCCCGGGCGCTCTCGGCGTTGCCGCCGACCGCGTAGATCCAGTTGCCCACCTTGGTGCGCATGAGCACCCACGTGGCCAGGCCGGCGAACACCATCCACCACAGGACGGTCACCCGGACCTCGACCCCGGCGACGTTGAAGCTGGAGGCGAAGATCGCCCGGGCCTGCTCGAAGCCGTCCATCGTCGAGATGTTGCGCGTGGAGACGGTGCCGATGACCAGCTTGGTGATGCCGATGTTGAGTCCCTGGAGCATGAGGAACATCGACAGTGTCACCAGGAAGCTGGGCAGTTTGGTGCGGACCAGCAGCCACCCGTTGAGGAACCCGATGGCGAGCGACACCGCCAGGGCGAACAGGATTCCGATCCAGACGTTCAGCGAGAAATACCACGCGAACATCGACGCGGCCAGTCCGGAGCTGATCACCGCGACCCCGGCGGAGAGGTCGAACTCGCCGCCGATCATCAGCAGCGCCACGCCCACGGCCATGATGCCGATCGTGGAGCTGGCGTAGAGGATGTTGGTGAACGCCCCGGCCGAGCGGAACGGCTCGGCGATGGTGAAGAAGACGGTGAACACGATCACCGCGCCGACCAAGGAGCCGACCTCGGGCCGGGTCATGAAGCGCCGAAGCGTGGATCTGCTGCTCACCCGCAGGGTCTTCTCCGAGCCGTTGCCCGGGGACGAGCCCTTGGCCGTGAGGACGTGGCTCATTATCGGGTGCCTCCCTCGGAGTACTCGGCGACCGCGTCGGCGTTGGTCTCGTCGATGAACGCCGGGCCGGTCAGGACGGGCTCGGTCCCGCCGCCGGACACGTTGCCGTTGGTGTTGTACAGCCACAGGCCGTCCACGGACAGGTAGCCCTGCAGGTAGGGCTGCTGGTCGACCGCCCAGTCGACGATGCCGCCCTGGATGGCGCCGACCAGTTCGCCGTTGGTGTCGAAGGTGGCGACCCTCGCGTCGCTGCCCGCGTCGTCGACCGCGTCGACCGCGGTCATGGCGATCGGCGCGCCCAGGGTGACCACGTAGTCGAAGTCCTCGTCCGCCTGGAGGGTCGAGGCGATGCTGGTCCGCACCTCCGGCATGTTCGCGCTGTCCACGTACACGACCTCGGACTCGCCCTCGAAGGCCTCGCCCAGGGAGGCGCACCGGGTCTCCAGGGCCACGTGGCCCTGCTCCTGGATGACGCACATGACCTTCTCCGCGCCGACGTCGTTCAACCGCTCGCCGAACGCGGTGCCGGCCAGGTGCTCGTCCGTGCCGAAGTACTCCAGCACGCCCATGTCCTGCCACTCCTCGATACCCGCGTTGAACGCGACCACCGGGATGCCCGCGTCCACCGCGTCGGAGATGGCGCCCTCCAGGGCGTCGGGCTTGGCGAGGGTGACGGCGATGCCGTCCACGCCGCGCTCGATGGCGCTCTGGATGAGGTTGGCCTGCTCCCGGGCCTCCGGCGCGGAGGAGTACTCCAGCTCGATCCCGCTCTTGGCCGCCGCGTCCTCGGCGCCCGCGCGGATGATGTCCCAGAAGGTGTCGCCCGGGACCTCGTGGGTGATCATCGCGATGGTCATGTCGGGCGTCTCGACGTCGCCGCCGGCTCCGCCGCTCTCCTCCCGGCCTCCCTCGGAACTGCACGCCGTGCCGACGAGCAGCAGGCTCGCGGCCCCTGCGATCAGGGCGGTGTACGTGGTGCTGCGCTTCATGCTTCGACCTCGTTTTCGGTCTGGGGGATTCACTCAACCTGTGGTGGTCGCAGGGGCCGATGCGACTTGTGGGGAGTCCGTCGGAGACGGCGGGCTCAGCGTCTGGAGCGGGTGTCAGGCCTTCTGGTAGCGCGCCCCCAATCCGCAGCTGTTGAGGTACTCGCGGGTCCGGACCGCGATGGGCAGCGGGACGTCCGGCTCGCAGGGGTACAGGTCCTGCTCGACGATCACGAAGAGCCGGGCGTCGACCTCCTCGAGGGCGTCGATGACGGCCTTGGGCGCGGGCTCCCCGGACGGGGGCTCCACGCACACGCCGAGCTTGACGGCCTCGCCGAAGCTGAGCTTCTCCTCGTGGACCCGCCGGACGATCTCCGGGTCCATCTGCTTGATGTGCACGTAGTCGACGCGCTCGGAGTACCGGCGGATCAGGTCCACGGCGTCGCCGCCGCCGTAGGCGACGTGTCCGGTGTCCAGGCACAGGGACACGTACTCGGGGTCGGTCCCGTCCAGGAACCGCTCGATCTCCGCCTGGGTCTGGATGTGGCTGTCGGCGTGCGAGTGCAGGCACAGCCGCACGTCGTAGTCGCCCAGCAGGATCCTGCCGAGCTCGTCGGCGGACCGGTGGAGGTTCCTCCACTGGCCGTCGTCGAGCGTCGGCGACTCGGAGAACTCCCCGGTCTTCTCGTCCCGGTACATGGGCGGGATGAAGACCAGGTGGTGCGCGCCGACGGCGGCGGTCAGCTCGGCGACCTTCCGGACGGTGGTGACGGTGTCGTCCCAGGCGTCAGGGTTGTGCAGGTTGCCGAAGACCGTGCCGCCGGAGACCTTCAGGCCTCGCCGTCCGACCTCGTCGGCCAGGCGCTTCGGGTCGGTGGGCAGGTACCCGTACGGACCCAGTTCGAGCCACGTGTACCCGGCCTCGACCAGCTCGTCGAGGAAGCGGTTCCACGGGGTCTGGTGCTCGTCCTCGGGGAACCACACCCCCCAGGAGTCGGGGGCGGATCCGAGGACCAGTTTCTCCGTCATGACGGTCTCATTTCGTGAAGGACGTGGCTGGCTCACACGGCCGGGGCCGGCTGGTCGGGCGCCGCGCACTCGGCGCCCGACCGGCCTCCGGGCTAGCCGTGGGTGGGGAAGTTGAAGGCGGCCTCGACCGACCGGTCGACGTGCGGCCACCTGCTGGTGACGACCTTGGCGCGGGTGTAGAACCGCACGCCCTCGGGTCCGTGGATGTGGCTGCCGCCGAAGAGCGAGTCCTTCCAACCGCCGAAGGAGTAGTGCGCCATCGGTACGGGGATCGGCACGTTGACGCCGATCATCCCGACCGTGACCTTGCGCTGGAAGCGGCGGGCGGCCTCGCCGTCGCTGGTGAAGATGGCGGTGCCGTTGCCGTACGGGTTGGCGTTGATCAGCTCGATCGCCTCGTCCAGGTCGGCGGCGCGGACGATCACCAGCAGGGGCCCGAAGACCTCCTCCTTGTACACGTCCATGTCCGCGGTGACCTTGTCGAGCAGCGACGGGCCGACGAAGAAGCCCTCCTCGTGACCCTCGACGCTCAGGTCGCGGCCGTCGACCACGACCACCGCGCCCTGCTCCTCGCCGGAGGAGACGAACCCGGCGACGCGGTCGCGCGCCTGCGCGGTGATGACCGGGCCCATGTCGTTGGCGGTGTCCTGGCCGGGACCGACCCTGACCGCCTTGGCCTTGTCGGCGAGCACCGGCACCAGCGCGTCCGCGGCGTCGCCGACGGCGACCGCGGCGGAGATCGCCATGCAGCGCTGACCCGCGGAGCCGAACGCGGCGGCGGTCAGGTGGTCGGCGGCGAACTCGAGGTCCGCGTCGGGCAGGACGACCGCGTGGTTCTTGGCGCCGCCGAGGGCCTGGACCCGCTTGCCGGAGGCGGTGCCGCGCTCGTGCACGTACCTGGCGATCGGGGTGGAGCCGACGAAGGAGACGGCCTCGACGTCCTCGTGGTCGAGGAGCGTGTCCACGGCGGTCTTGTCGCCGTGCACCACGTTGAACACGCCGTCGGGCAGCCCCGCGTCGGCGTAGAGCCGGGCGACGAAGTTGGACGCCGACGGGTCGCGCTCGCTGGGCTTGAGCACGAACGTGTTGCCGCAGGCGATCGCGACCGGGTGCATCCACAGGGGCACCATGATCGGGAAGTTGAACGGGGTGATCCCCGCGACGACGCCGAGCGGCTGGCGGAAGTCGAAGGAGTCGATCCCGGTGGAGATCTGGTCGGAGTACCCGCCCTTGAGCGCGCTGATGATGCCGCAGGCGTACTCGACGACCTCGCGCCCGCGGACGATCTCGCCCTTGGCGTCGTCGATCACCTTGCCGTGCTCCGCGGCGATGATCCGGGCGATCTCGTCCTCGTGCCTGGCCAGGAGCTCGCGCAGCGAGAACAGCACGCGCGTGCGCTTGGTCAGCGAGGACTCGCCCCAGCTCTCGAAGGCCTTGGCGGCCGAGGCGACCGCGGCGTCGACGTCGGAGGGCTCGGCGAGCAGGACGGCGGCCTGCTGCTCACCGGTGGCCGGGTTCCACACCGGCGCGGTGCGGGTCGAGGCCCCGGAGGTCGCGGCCCCGTCGATCCAGTGCTGGATGGTCTTCACGGTGGATTCCTCTGGTCCGGAAGGCGTCACAGGTAGTGGCGCTGTCCCTGCTTGTGCGAGTGGTAGGTCAGGTACGCGTCGCGGGTGCTGTCGAGGTCGGAGACCTGGCTGACCGGCACGTCCCACCAGGCGCTGCCGGGCGGGTTGGGGCCCTCCAGGTCGGTCTCGACGTGCACGACGGTGGTCGTGTCGGCGGCCTTCGCCTCGGCGAGGGCCGCGCGGAACTCCTTGATGCCGTCGGCGCGGATGACGCGGGCGCCGAGGCTGGCCGCGTTGGCCGCCAGATCGACGGGCAGGACGGACCCGTCGAGCTGGCCGGTGGACGGGTCGCGGTAGCGGTACTTCGTGCCGAACCGCTGGGAGCCGAGCGACTCGGACAGGGAGCCGATCGAGGCGAAGCCGTGGTTCTGGACCACGACGATGATCACCTTGATCCCCTCGGAGACCATGGTGACGATCTCCTGGGCCATCATCAGGTAGGACCCGTCGCCGACCAGGACGACCACCTCGCGGGAGGGGTCGGCCATCTTGACGCCCGTGCCGCTGGCCACCTCGTAGCCCATGCAGGAGTAGGCGTACTCGACGTGGTAGGCCTTCGGGTCCCTGGCCCGCCACAGCATCTGCAGGTCGCCGGGCATGCTCCCGGCGGCGTTGATGACCACGTCGCGGTCGTCGAGGACGTCGTTGAGCGCCCCCAGCACGGCCGTCTGGGCGGGCAGCGGGCCGTGCTCGACGGTGTAGCAGGCGTCGGTGATCGCGGCCCACTCGTCGGCCAGCTCCCGGGTGCGTGCCCGGTAGTCGGCCGCGACCTCCCAGCCGGCCAGTTCCCGGCGCAGCGCGTCCAGGCCCGTGCGCGCGTCGGAGACCAGCTGGGTGGCCGCGTGCTTGGCCGCGTCCAACCGGGCCACGTTCAGGTTGACGAACGTGACGTCCGGGTTCGCGAAAACCGTGTGGCTGGCGGTGGTGAAGTCGCTGTACCGGGTGCCGACGCCGATCACCACGTCGGCCTCGCGGGCGAGCGTGTTGGCGCTCTTGGCGCCCGTGGAGCCGACCCCGCCCACGGCGCGGTCGTGGTCCCACGGGAGCGCTCCCTTTCCCGCGTGGGTGTCGGCGACCGGGATGCCGGTGGCCTCGGCGAACTCACGCAGGGCCGTGCACGCCTCGGAGTAGACCACGCCGCCGCCCGCGACCAGCAGGGGCCGCTCGGCCATCCGGATCACCGAGGCCGCGCGGGCCAGGGCGTCGGCTTCGGGCACGGGTCGGCCGATGTGCCAGACGCGCCTGCGGAAGAACTCCGCCGGCCAGTCGTAGGACTCGGCCTGGACGTCCTGGGGCAGGCACAGCGTGACCGCGCCGGTCTCCACCGGGTCGGTGAGCACCCGCATGGCGGCCTGGGCCGCCGGGATCAGCTGCTCGGGACGGGTGATCCGGTCGAAGTACTTGGAGACCGGCCGGAACGCGTCGTTGACGGTGACGTCGCCGCCGCGCGTGTCCTCCAACTGCTGGAGCACCGGGTCCGGGTAGCGGGTGGCGAACATGTCGCTGGGCAGCAGCAGGACCGGGATGCGGTTGGTGGTGGCCAGCGCGGCTCCGGTGACCATGTTGGTGGAGCCGGGGCCGGTGGAGGCCGAGCAGGCGAAGGTCTGGAGCCGGTTGCGGGTCTTGGCGAACCCGACGCTGGCGTGCACCATGCCCTGCTCGTTGCGGGCCAGGTAGTAGGGCAGGTCGGCCTCGCCGGTCCGGGCGGCCTGGAGCAGCGCCTGGCCGAGACCGGCGACGTTGCCGTGCCCGAAGATGCCCCACACGCCGGGGATGAACCGCTGTTCGACGCCGTCGCGCTCGCTGTACTGCGCGGCGAGGAAGCGGACCAGGGCCTGCGCCGTGGTGAGCCGGACGGTCCGGGTCGACTGGGTCATCACGCCTCCCTCTCGGCGGTGGAGGTCAGCGGCAGGCGGCGGTCCGTCTCCTGGTCCGCCCAGGTCGCGCGCACCCATCCGTGGGCGGGGTCGTCGCAGATCTTCCACGCGCGCTCCTCACCGGGGCCCGCCATGACGTTCAGGTAGTAGAGGTCGTACCCGGGCGCGGCCATGGAGGGGCCGTGCCAGCCGTGCGGGATGAGCACGGCGTCCTCGGCGCGGATCTCCTCGAAGACGTCGATGGGACGCCCCTCCGTGCCGTAGACCCGCTGGTAGCCGATTCCGGGGCCGGTGGGCCCCTCCGAGACCTCGTAGTAGTAGATCTCCTCCAGCTCGCACTCGGTCGCGGTGACCTCGTCGTGCTTGTGCGGCGGGTAGGAGGACCAGTTGGACGAGGGGGTGAGCACCTCGCAGGCGATGAGCTTGTCGGCCTCGAAGGTCCCGGGAACGCAGAAGTTGTTCACCTGGCGGCTGGACTGCCCGGCTCCGCGCAGCTCGACCGGGACGTCCTCGGCCGCGCCGTAGCGGGCGGGCAGCCGCCGGTCGCAGCGCGCGGACGGGAGGGCGAACCGGCCGCCCCGCGTGCTGGTGATCGTGGCGCGGGCGTCGCGCGGCAGGTAGACGAAGTCGGTGACGCGGGAGAACACGCTGTTCCTCCCGGTCACGCGGAAGTCCTCGCCGTCCACGGAGACGAAGCAGCCGCCTTCGAGCGGCAGGACCAGGGTCTCGGCGTCGCCGGTGCTGATCTCCTCGCTGGCGCCGGGGGCCAGCTCCAGGACCCGCAGCCCCGAGTATCCCCACCCGGCGGACTCGGGCGTGATGACCGTGCGGAAGGGCGGCGCGGCGGTGCTCCCCGCGGGCAGGTAGTGCTTACCGTTCGTTGAAGTCACAACAACCCCACAGCGGTGTCGACGGCGGCCACGACGTCGTCGTCGGCCGGGTACAGCAGGGACCTGCCCACGGTCAGTCCGATGACGTTGGGCAGCTTCAGCGCCTCGCCCCAACGGGCGAAGGCGGCGTCGGGGTCCTCGGACAGCTCTCCGCCCAGCAACACCGTGGGCAGGGTGGAGGTGGCCATGACCCGCTCCATCTCGTCCACGACCGGGAGCTTGAGCCAGGTGCGGGCCGAGGTGTTGCCGAGCCCGGAGCCGATGGCGACGGACCGGGCGACCGCGTCCGGGGACAGGTCGTTGCGGACCACGCCCTCACTGCGGGCGGAGATGAACGGCTCGACCATCGCGACGAGGCGGGCGGCGTTGAGCTCGTTGACCGCCTTGGCGCAGCTCTCCAGGGTCGGAATGGTGCGGTCGTCGTCGTAGTCCAGGCGCAGCAGCATCTTGCCGCCCTCGAACCCCATCCGGGCGATCCCGGCGGCGTCGTAGCCGGTGAAGCGGTCGTCGATCTCCCAGGCCGCGCCCGCGAGCCCGCCGCGGTTCATCGAGCCGAACACGGACTTGCCGTCCAGGACCCCGGTCCCGTCCGGGTTCCGCAGCAGGAGCAGGTCCTCGATGATGTCGGCCGTGGCCAGCACGCCCGTGACGCCGGGGCGCGCCAGTGCCGTGCGCAGCCGGTCGAGCAGGTCGGCGCGGTCGGCCATGGCCATCGGGCGGGAGCCCGAGCGCAACGCGCCCCGGGCGGGGTGGTCGGCGGCGACGATCATCGCCTTGCCGCTCTCCCCCACGGGCGAGGTGGGCCGGGTCCGGCTGGCCGCGGCCTCGGCGATGGCGTCCGGGTGGTGCAGGCGTGTCTCGACGATCGTGCGCAGCATGTCAGCCGACATGGGCCGCCTCCTCCAGCTTCGCCTCGACCTCGGCGGAGGTGGGCATGGCGTCGGCGCAGGACAGTCGGGAGGCGACGATGGCGCCCGCGGCGTTGGCGAAGCGCATGACGCGCTCGGTGTCCCAGCCGGAGAGCAGTCCGTGGCACAGTGCGCCGCCGAAGGCGTCGCCCGCGCCGAGGCCGTTGACCACCTCGACCGGGACGGGCGGGACGCTGACCTGCCCGGAGTCGTCCACGGCGAGCACACCGGCGGGCCCCTGCTTGACGACGGCCAGGTCGAGCCCGGCCTCGCGCCCGGCCTTGGCCGCGGCCTGGGGGTCGCGGTCCCCGACGGCGGTCTCCCACTCGTCGAGGTTGCCCGCGGCGACGGTCGCGTACGGGAGCGCCTCGGCGACCCAGCGGCGGGCCTCCTCGCGCGACTCCCAGAACATCGGCCGGTAGTCCAGGTCGATGATGGTGATGCCCCGGCGCCCGCGTGCCCGGAGGGCCTCCAGGGTGGCGGTGCGGCTCGGCTCCTGGCTCAGGCCGGTGACGGTCACCCAGAACACGTCCGCCGCGGCGATCGCGTCCAGGTCGAGGTCCTCGGCCCGGATCATCAGGTCGGGCGCGATGGGGTCGCGGCCGTAGAAGTAGAGGGGGAAGTCGTCCGGCGGGAAGATCTCGCAGAACGTGACGGGGGTGGGCAGGCCGGCGACCGGCAAGACGAAGCGGTCGTCGACGTCGAAGCCGCGCAGCGCCTGGTGGACGAACCGGCCGAAGGGGTCGTCGCCGGTGCGGGTGATCACCGCGGACCGGTGCCCGTACCGCGCGGCGGCGACGGCCACGTTGGTCGGGCTGCCGCCCAGGAACTTGCCGAAGGAACGCACCTCGTCCAGTCCTACCCCGGTCTGCTCGGGGTAGACGTCGACGCCGACGCGGCCCATGGTGACGACGCCGTGCGGCCCGTCGGGGCCACGTCCTGCACTGGCCTTCACGGGGACCTCCGTAGGTTGCGGTACACCGGTGCTCGCCTTCTCTGTTCTCGTCGTTGTCGGTGGTGCCGGGGTCACGGGCGCACCTCCTCGATGCGCACCGGGCGGCCCTCGCGGCGGGACCGCTCGGCGGCCTCCGCGACCAGGAGCGCCTCCAGGGCGTCGGCGACCGTGCAGGGGCTGGTCCCTCCCTCGCGCACCGCGCTCAGGAAGGCGGTGACCTCGGCCTCGTAGGCGGAGGCGAAGCGGGACCAGAACTCGCGGAAGGGCTCCTGCCCGGGGAAGGCCGCCTTCTCCTCCGCCGAGCGCAGGGCGGTTCGGTCGTCGAGGCCGACGGCGATGGTCCCGGCCGATCCGGCCAGCTCCATCCGGACGTCGTAGCCGCCGCCGTTGTAGCGGGATCCCTGCACGGTGGCGAGGACCCCGTCGTCCATGCGCAGGACCGCGACGGCGGTGTCGACGTCCCCGGCCTCGGCGAAGTAGTCGGCGCCCCGGTTGGCCCCGTAGGCGTGGACCTCGACCACCTCGCGGCCGGTGATCCAGCGCAGGACGTCGAAGTCGTGGACGCTGCAGTCGCGGAAGAGCCCGCCCGACGTGGGGATGTAGGCGGCGGGCGGCGGCGCCGCGTCGCACGTCACGGCGTGCACGCGGTGCAGCTCGCCCAGCTCGCCGTCGCGCAGTGCCCGGCGCGCCCGGGCGTACCCGGCGTCGAAGCGCCGCATGAAACCGATGTGCACCAGAGCCCGGCGCTCGTCGACCTCGCGCAGGACCTGGACGGTCTCGCCGACGGTCGGCGCGACCGGCTTCTCGCAGAAGACCGGCACCCCCGCTCGGACCCCGGCGAGGATCAGCTCGGCGTGCGCCGAGGTGGCGGCGGTGATCACGAGCGCGTCCACCGCGCCCGGCCGGAGGAGGTTGTCCACGGTCCCCGCGACGTGCGCGCCGACCCGCCCGGCGACCTCCCGGGCGCGGGCGGGGTCGGCGTCGGCCAGGACCAGCTCCTCGACCTCCGGCCGCGCGGCGACGGCCGCCGCGTGCGACTCGCCGATCCGTCCTGCGCCCACCAGTCCGACGCGCATGCCCACCCCTCTCGGTGTCCGGATCCCGGGACGGTCGCCCCGGGGTGACTGTTCCCTGGGTCACAGCCACAGCCCCATGTTCACCCAGCCGAAACAGACCTGTCAATAGTTTGTCTAGACATAAGTACCTATAAACGTGCGGACAACTGGGCATCACTACACTGACCCTTGGAGGGGAACGCCCTTCCGATGCCCCAGCGACGAACGGACGAGCCCGTGACCCAGACCCCGCTGTCGATCCCCATCGACCGCTCCAGCCCGGTACCCCTGTACTTCCAGGTGGCGCAGGAACTGGAGCGGCGCATCATGGCGGGCGAGCTGGCCGTGGGCACGAAGCTGGAGAACGAACTCCTGCTCGCCGAACGCCTCGGACTCTCCCGGCCCACACTCCGCCGCTCCATCGAGTACCTGGTGGACCGGGGCCTGCTGGTGCGCAAGCGCGGCGTGGGCACCCAGGTGGTCATGCCCCGGGTGCGTCGGCCGCTGGAGCTGTCCAGCCTGTACGACGACCTCAGCCGCACCGGCGAGCAGCCGCGTACGGACGTCCTGCGGCTGGCCGTGGAGGCGCCGCCGGACGCGATCGCGACCGCGCTGGAGGTGGACCCGGGCACCGAGGTGTACGTCCTCGAACGACTCCGGTACGCGCGCGACGAACCGCTCGCGCTGATGCACAACTACGTGCCGACCGAACTGGTGGCGCTCGACGAGGAGCGCCTCGCCCACCAGGGGCTCTACCAGCTGCTCCGGGCGGCGGGCGTCACGATGAAGATCGCCTCGCAGAGCATCGGGGCGCGCAACGCCACGGCGGCCGAGGCGCGCGTGCTGGGCGAGTCGCGCGGCGCCCCGCTGCTCACCATGGAGCGCACCGTGTACGACGACGTCGGCCGCGTCGTCGAGGTCGGCTCGCACGTCTACCGGGCGTCCCGCTACTCCTTCGAGCTCACCCTGACCGACTGACCTCCCCGCGCATCCCCGCGGTCGTGTCGTCACCCTGCGCTACGTTCCTGTCATGAGAAGACCGGCGATACTAGAGTGGCGTCAGGAATCGACCCCGGAGGATTCGATGACCGCCGAGCCGCTCCCCGACTGGTTCACACCACCGCCCGGCGGCTGGACCGCCGATGACATGGACGATCTTCCTCCGGGCGCCCCCCGGATGGAACTCATCGACGGAGCGCTCGTTCTGCTGTCCCCCCAGACCGGATTCCACAGCAAGGTCATGCGTCGACTGGCCAATGCCCTGGAGGACGCCTCCCCCGCAGGGGTTGACGTCATGCACGAGATGACCATGAAGCTGGGCAAGTACCAGCGTCCGGAACCCGACGTGCTCGTCTACCGGTTCGAGGAGGGGGACGAAGAGCACCTCGACTGGTACAGGGCGACACACGTCCCGGCCGAGGACGTGCTCATCGCCGTGGAGATCGTCTCCGAGGAGTCGCAGGACCGGGACCGCACCACGAAGCCCCTCAAGTACGCGCAGGCGGGCATCCCGCACTTCTGGCGGATCGAGCAGGAAGACGGCGGCCCCGCGATCCACGTCTACGAACTCGACGGGGTGCGGGATCCCAGGTACGTCCCCATCACCATCGCGCGGGACCGGCTCAAGCTGGACGTTCCGTTCACCATCGACATCGACGTGAAGGCGCTGGCCAGGCGGTAGAGCCCCAGAGACCGAGACCGTTCGGCGTCGGCGGGCGCAGCGCCCGGCCGGCGCCGGACCACCGCGCCGACGCCTCGCCCCCGGCTGCACAGCACGTTCAGCCGCTCCCGCCCGCGGACTCGCGGGGCCATACGCTGATTTCCATGTAGCTATGTCTAGACAACCTATTGACATCTTGTCCAGAGAGCGTTAAACCTGAGACATCAGTGATCCGCGTCACACGGGGAGCTCACCCACGGGAATCCGGTTCGGGCGCACCTCCCATCGGCCGCGCGGAACACACACCGTTCGGACTCTCGCATCCCGCGACGGGGACACGCCCATCCCCGCGTCCGCGTCCAGGCTCCGCGTCGGTCCCTTCCCGAAGGAAAAGGCGAGATGCACACGCGCAGCACCGAGGCCACACCCACCGACCCCGCGTGTTCGGGGGACACACGCGCACGGGCTCTCTGGCGGCTCCCGGACACCCCGGTCGCCGACCGCCTCGCCCGCCGCCTCGTCACCGGGTTCGTCGCAAACCTGATCCACGTAGGGGCCCGGGACCGCGCTGACCTGCACCACCGCTCCGACCTCATCGTCAGCGCACTCGTCGCCAACGCGATCCACCACGGTCAGCCGCCCATCGACCTCGCGGTCACCTGGGCGCCGTCCGGGCTGCGGATCGACGTGCACGACCGGGGCGACGGCCCGTCCGGCGCCCCGGCCACGGGCGGGGAGGCCGCCCCCGACGCCGAGTCGGGGCGGGGCCTGTCCCTGGTCGCCCGGACCGCCGCCCACTGGGGCATCGGCCACCGCCTGCCCTACGGCACCCACGCCTGGGCGGAGGTCCTCGCCTGACCGACGCGGGCGCGGGCTCGGGCCCGCGTCGCGGGACCGAGCGGCGGAGGCGTTCGGCTGGTCGCGTCACGACGAGCACCACCCGGTCCGCACCCCGCCCGGCGGCCCTCGGGCCACCCGCGTAGCCCACCTCCCAGGTCAGTGCGCCTACGCGGTGCGGCGTCCGCCGCACCGCGTAGGGCGTGCCGGCGCACGGGCCACTACGGCTCCAACGCCTCGCGGGCCAGCTCCGCGGCGCCGATCAGGCCCGCCTCGTTGCCCAGCGCCGCCGGGACCACGCGCGCGGCCGGGCGGTAGCCCCGTCCCGTCAGGTTGCGCTCGAACGCGGTGCGCGCCGGACCGAGCAGCAGCTCA
This sequence comes from Nocardiopsis sp. NPDC050513, assembly GCF_044457925.1. Taxonomy (NCBI): domain Bacteria; kingdom Bacillati; phylum Actinomycetota; class Actinomycetes; order Streptosporangiales; family Nocardiopsidaceae; genus Nocardiopsis; species Nocardiopsis sp. NPDC050513. The sequence goes on from NZ_JBITHK010000009.1 coordinate 134,872, forward strand.
CCGGACTCCGACACCCCTCCCCCGATGATGAACAGCTCCGGGTCGAACGCCGCCGCCAGGTTCGCCAGGCCGCTGCCCAGCCACGTCCCGACCTCCTCCAGGATCTCCACGCACGCCCGGTCGCCCTTGCTCGCCAGCTCGCTGACCAGCGGGCCCGTGATCTGCGCCGCGTCGCCGCCGACGGCCTGGTGCAGGACCCGCGCGACAGGCGACTCCGCGCGCACCAGTTCACGGGCCTCACGCGTCACCGCGTTCCCACTGGCGTACTGCTCCCAGCAACCCCGGTTGCCGCACTCGCACCGGTGCCCGCCCGGCACCACCGTCATGTGCCCGAACTCACCCGCGATGCCGTAGCGGCCCCGGTGCAGCCGGCCGCCGACGACGACGGCTCCGCCGATCCCGGTGCCCAGGTTGACCACCACGACGTCGTCCACGCCCTGTCCCGCCCCGGAGCGCACCTCCGCCCAGGCGGCGGCGTTGGCGTCGTTCTCCACCACGACCGGCAGGCCGAGCCGGTCGGCGAGCGCGTCGCGCAGCGGCTCCCTGCGCCACGACAGATGCGGCGCGAAGAGGACGTTGGCGCGCTGCTCGTCCACGAACCCCGCGGCGCCCACCCCCACGGCGGCCACGGCGAACTCCCGCGTCAGCTCGCGCACGACCCCGACGATCGTGTCCTCGACCACCGCCGGGCTCTTGCTCCGCTCGGGCGTCTCGGTCCGCAGGCGGGCCAGCACATGCCCCCCGGCCGTGACCACACCGGCGGCCACCTTCGTTCCGCCGATGTCCACCCCGATCGTCAGGGCGTCCCCACTCCGTGACTCCGTCATCCCGCTCCACCCCTGTGCCCGACACACGATGACCGGGGGCCGCTGTCACGGCCCCCGGTCAGCACAACACCCTCACGCGCCCGTCTGTGCCCTCGGGGCGTGTGCTCCGCGGACCCGCACCCCGTCTCGCGGCGGGCGGCGACCACGGAACGCGCCCTACCCGAGCGCCGACCGCACCGCGTCCGCGAGCCGTTCGGCGATCGCCCCGGCCTGCTCCTGCTCCTGGGCCTCGACCATGACGCGTACCTTCGGCTCGGTCCCGCTCGGGCGGAGCAGCACACGGCCGGTCCCGCCCAGCTCGGCCTCGGCCGCGCGCACGGCGGCGGCCAGCTCCGCGGACTCGTGGGTCCGGGACTTGTCCACCCCGGACACGTTGACCAGCACCTGCGGCAGCCGGGTCATCACCTTGGCCAGCTCCGCCAGGCCCAGCTGGCGCCGGGCCATCGCCGCGAGCAGGTGCAGGCCGCACAGGAGCCCGTCACCGGTGGTGGCGTGGTCGAGCAGGATCACGTGGCCGGACTGCTCGCCGCCGAGGTTGAACCCGCCGCGCTTCATCTCCTCCAGCACGTAGCGGTCGCCCACCGCGGTCTCCGCGACGGCGATGCCCTCCCGCTCCATCGCCAGCTTCAGTCCCAGGTTGGACATGACCGTCACGACCAGGGTGTCCTCGGACAGACGCCCGGCCTCCTTGGCCTCCACGGCCAGGATCGCGAGGATGTGGTCACCGTCGACCACCCGGCCCTCCGCGTCCACGGCGAGGCAGCGGTCGGCGTCGCCGTCGTTGGCGATGCCGGCGTCCGCGCCGTGCGTCAGGACCGCCTCCCTGAGCGCGTCCAGGTGCGTGGAGCCGCAGCCCTCGTTGATGTTCCGCCCGTCCGGCCGGTCACCGATCGTGATGACCTCGGCCCCCGCGCGGCGCAGCGCCTCGGGCGCCACGGTCGAGGAGGCCCCGTTGGCGCAGTCCACGACGACCCTCAGCCCGTCCAGGCGGTACGGCAGCGACGTCAGCACGTGCTCGACGTAGCGCTCCACGCCGTCGGCGGCGTCGGTGACCCGGCCGACGTCGTCGCCCACGGACGGGGTGGACGGCACGCCGAGCATGCCCTCGATCTCGTCCTCCAGCGCGTCCTCCAGCTTCTGGCCGCCGCGCGCGAAGAACTTGATCCCGTTGTCGGGGGCGGGGTTGTGGCTCGCGGAGAGCATGACGCCGAAGTCGGCGTCCAGCTCACCGGTCAGGAACGCGACGGCGGGGGTCGGCAGGACGCCGACCCGGACCACGTCGACGCCGGTGCTCGCCAGCCCGGCGACCACGGCCGCCTCCAGGAACTCGCCCGAGGCCCGCGGGTCCCGGCCGACGACCGCCAGGGGACGCCGCCCCTCGGTGCGCTCGGCCAGCACGCGGGCAGCCGCGATGGACAGGTCCAGGGCCAGCGAGGCGGTCAGGTCCCGACCGGCGACGCCCCGTACACCATCTGTTCCGAACAGCCGTGCCACAGGCCACAGCCCCTTTCGAGAACGGCGCCGCGTCCGGCGCCGGAGGAGAAGATCGTCGTGGCGAAGTCGCCACCGGATGAACGAAAAACCCGTACGCCGCCCCCGACTCGGGGACGACGCACGGGTGGAGACTCAGCCGAGCGAACGCCGGCGCATGAGCACTAGCGCTTGGAGAACTGGGGAGCCTTGCGCGCCTTCTTGAGACCGGCCTTCTTCCGCTCCACCTCGCGGGAGTCACGGGTGAGGAAGCCGGCCTTCTTCAGGGTCGGGCGGTTGTTCTCCGGGTCCAGGGACGCGAGCGCACGGGCGATGCCGTGGCGCAGCGCGCCGGCCTGGCCGCTGGTGCCGCCGCCGTCCAGACGGGCGAAGACGTCGTAGGCGCCGTCGAACCCGAGGGAGACGAACGGCTCCTTGATGGTCTGCTGGTGGACCTTGTCCGGGAAGTACACCTCGAGGGGCTTCCCGTTGACCTTCCACTCACCAGAGCCGGGGATGATGCGGACACGGGCGACGGCCTGCTTACGGCGACCGGTGCCGGCGCTGGGGCCGGACGCGGTGGGGACGTAGGCGGCGGTCGTCTCCTCGGACTCGGTGGTGTACTCGGAGGGGAACTCCTCCGGGTTCTCCGCGTAGTCCTGGGCGACGTCTTCGATGCCGGTGGGCTCGGACACGGTTCTCCTCGTGCTTCTTGTAAAGTCTCGCGAACGCCTAGGCGGGCTGCTCGATCTTGCTGATTTCGAACGGCACCGGCTGCTGGGCCTGGTGCGGGTGCTCCGGCCCGGCGTACACCTTGAGCTTCTTGGCCATCTGGCGGCCGAGCGAGCCCTTGGGCAGCATCCCCTTGACGGCCTTCTCGATGGCCCGCTCGGGGTTCTTCTCCAGCAGGTCCGCGTACGCGACGGAACGCAGACCGCCGGGGTAGCCGGAGTGCCGGTAGGCACGCTTCTGAGCCAGCTTGTTGCCGGTCAGGGCGACCTTCTCGGCGTTCACGACGATCACGAAGTCGCCGGTGTCGATGTGGGGCGCGTAGTACGGCTTGTGCTTGCCCCGGAGGAGCGTGGCAACCTGGCTCGCCATACGCCCGAGCACGAGATCGGTGGCGTCGACGACATGCCACTGACGCTGAACATCGCTTGGTTTGGGGCTGTATGTGCGCACGATCGTTTGCCTTCGCTCTTCAGTCGGCTGCCCCATCCCTTACGGGGATGGCGGACTCGTATTACGAAACGCCGCCGCGGGTGCGGGGCGTTACTTGGCCGGATGTCCCATGCCAATGAGGACGATCCGGAGGTGAGTGCGCAGACGATGGTGCGTGGATCGGCACCCGACTTCTCGAGTCTGGGGCCCACGGCAACTCAACGCACAACGACGGAATATCCTACCCGGCCGCCATGCGCAGGTCAAAGCCAGCGGTGGGGCGACCCGGCAAGACCACGCCTGGCGGGAAAGCGCCGGCACGGGGTCACATCCGTGACCTCTCCGCCTTTTATTATGCCTGTCGCCGGGAGTGCTTCGTCCTGCCCCCGCCCCCGTGTTGGTTACGCTTGCACCGAAAGGCCGTTCCCCGCCCGCGCCGACGGGCGTGGACGCGAATCGTGGAGACGCCCGTCACGGTGCCCCGCGCAGGGACCCGGCGGCCGTCCAGTCCCCCCTCTGAGCCTTCGGAGACACCCATCAGTACGCACCCGAACCAGCCGCAGCCCGGCCCCGACGGGTATCCCACCGGCCAGGAGAGCGGTGACGGACAGGACCTGCTCGGCTCCGGCCCGGCCCGGCCCGACGGTCAGCATCCCACATACCCCGCCCCGCCGGCGCACGGCGCGCCGGGACGGCACATGCCGCCTCCGCCCCACCCCGACGCCTACAGCCAGCCGCAGCCTCCCGCCCCCCAGGGCCCGTTCCCGGGTTCGGGCGGCCAGCAGAGCATGGGACATCTCACCCCCGGCGGCCCGAACCAGCCGCCGCGGGCCCCCTCCGGCCCCCAGAGCGCGTTCCCGGCCCTACCCCCCGGCCAGCAGGGCCCGGCGGAGCAGGCGGGCCCGATCGGACAGCACGGGCAGCCGGAGCCGTGGGCGCGGCCCGGGCACCCCGGACAGCGGGGAGCCCAGGGACAGGCGGGGCAGGCGGGCCCGCTCGGGCAGCAGGGACCGGCGGGGCCGACAGGATTCCCGGGGCAGGCCGGCCAGGTGGGACCGCAGGGTCTGACGGCAGGCCAGGGGCAGCCGGGGCAGTCCGGCCAGCAGGATGGCGGCCGCCCCGGGCAGTACGGGCCGGGCGCTCTCGGCCAGGCGGCGCCGCGGGGCCCGGAGGGTCCCGGCGGACAACCGGGTCCGCCGGGACCACCGGGTCCGCCTGGACAACCGGGGCACCCGGGGCGGGACGGCCAGCCGGGCCCCCAGGAGGCGGGAGGAATCCAGGGGCAGCCGGGGTTCCCCGGACAGCAGGGGCGCCCCGGCCCGCAGGCTCCAGGACAACCGCCGACGGGCTTCCCTGGCGGCCCCTCGGACGGCCAGCCCGCCATGGGTCCCCAGGCCGGTCTCCCCGCCGGACCGCCGCGCGGAGCGCCCATCGGCCCTCCGCCGTACGCTCAGCAGCCCGCGTTCCCGGTCGACGCCTCGGGCCCCACACAGCACATGCGGGCGGTTCCCGCCGCTCCCGGCCGCCGGGCCGACCGCCCCCTCTACCGCGACGAGGTCCCCGGCGACGCCGGCGCCGACACCGCCCAGTTCGACCTCCAGGACTTCGACGACTACGACGGCTACGCGGACCAGGGTCCGAGCCCCTCCCGCCGCTCCGGCGGCAGGACCCGGATCCTCCTCATCGCGGGCTTCGCCGCACTCCTCGTCCTCGCGGGCGGCGGCGCGTTCCTCTTCGCGCGTGCCGGCTCCGAGTCCGACGGCTCCTCCGGGGGCGGCGGCCAGGCCCCCGACACCCCGCTGTCCGCGGAGTCCCTGTTCCCGGAGACCGTCGACATCGAGGGCGCGGGCGCCTTCACCCGCGTCACGACGGACGGCACCGAGGAGTGCGCCACCGCCGCCCACGGCGGCTACGGCCAGGTCCTCGCCGATCAGGACTGCGCGCAGGTCGTCCGAGCGACCTACCTCAACGAGGACGAGACGCGCGCCGTCACGGTCGGCGTCGCCGCCCTCGGCACCGAGGACCAGGCCGTCACCGCGCAGGAGGGCCAGGACCTGGTCGGCGCCGACTGGTTCGCGGGGCTCGCGGGCGAGGAGGGGACGAGCGCCGAGCGCCTCGGCTACTCCGGCGGCCACGCCAGCAGCGGCCAGTGGAGCAACTTCCTGGTCTTCTCGCTGGCCGCCAACAGCGACGGCACCAACGCCCAGGAGGACTCGGAGGTCGCCACCGAACTCCAGGCGATCGGCGAGGGCTTCCTCGACGAGGCCTTCGCCAGCCTCACCGACGGCTGACCCAGCACACGCGTGAGGGCGTCCGGCGCCGCGCCGGACGCCCTCACGCGTCTCCGTCGGCTCAGTCCCGGTGCCCCGGGCAGGGCAGTTCACGCACCCTGCGCGTGGCCGACGCGCGCTCGGCCAGCTCCTCGTCCGCCGGGTAGCGCACCTCCTCCAGACTGAGCCCCTGCGGGCCCACCACGTGCACCGACGAGTCGCGCACAGCGGCGCCCAACACCTCTCCCGGCCACGTGACCCCCCGGCGGCCGTCCCCGACCGCCAGGAGCGCGCCCACGAGCGCGCGGACCATGTTGTGGCAGAAGGCGTCCGCCTGGACGGTTCCGCGCAGCAGGTACTCGTCCGTGCGCTCCCACTCCAGCCGCAGCAGCTCCCGGATCGTGGTGGCGCCCTCCCGCCTCCGGCAGAACGCCGCGAAGTCGTGCTCGCCCACGAGCCGCGCGGCCGCCTCGTTCATCCGGTCCGCGTCCAACGGGCTCCGGTGCCAGAGCACGTGCCGCCGCAGCAGCGGGTCGACGCCGTAGGGGGCGTCGCTCACCAGGTAGGCGTACCGCCGGAACAGCGGCGAGAAGCGCGCGTCGAACCCCGGCGGCGCCACCCGCACCCCGGTCACCCGCACGTCCCTGGGCAGCACACCGGCCAGTCGGCGCGCCACGCGTTCCCCCTCGCTCTCCCAGGTGGCCGCCGGGACGTCCGCCTGGGCCACCTGCCCCCGCGCGTGCACTCCGGCGTCGGTGCGCCCCGCGCAGGTCAGCGACACCGCGGGCAGTCTCAGCACCCGCGCCAGCGCCGACTCCAGCTCACCCTGCACCGTGCGCCGACCGGGCTGCGTCGCCCACCCGGAGAAGTCCGTGCCGTCGTAGGCGATGTCCAACCGGAGCCGGACCACCGTGTCGTTCTCGTCCATCGCTCCCATCCCGGAAAACACGAGTGCCCGACCCCACGGGGATCGGGCACTCGGCGGACGGTCGGCGGCGGGCCCTCGCCCGAACACGCCGTGACCGCCCTACTTGCTCTCGGAGCTCTCCTCGGCGGGAGTCTCGGCGGTCTCCTCCGCGGGAGCCTCGGCCGGGGCCTCGGTGGCCTCGGCGGCGGGGGCCGCGGCCGGGGCGGCCGGAGCCGCGAGCGCCTCGACCAGCTCGATGACCGCCATCGGGGCGTTGTCGCCCTTGCGCGGACCGATCTTGGTGATGCGCGTGTAACCGCCGGGGCGGTTCTCGTAGCGCGGACCGATCTCGGTGAACAGCTCGTGCACGACCGACTTGTCCGTGATCTTGGTCAGGACCTGGCGGCGGGCGTGCAGGTCACCGCGCTTGCCGAGGGTGATGAGCTTCTCGGCGTAGGGGCGCAGGCGCTTGGCCTTGGCCTCGGTGGTGCGGACACGGCCGTGCTGGAACAGCGCGGTGGCGAGGTTCGCCAGGATGTGCCGCTCGTGAGCGGGCCCGGAACCCAGACGGGCGCCCTTGGTAGGCGTGGGCATGGTGTCGTTCTCCTAGTGATGCGGTCCGCGGCCGCACTCGGCCGGGGACCATGTGGGCGACGAAGGTCGGTTAGTACTGCTCCGTCTCGACGAAGGACTGGCCCTCGTCGTCATCGGAGCCGTAGGAGTCGGCCGCGGCACCGGGGTCGAATCCGGGCGGGGAGTCCTTCAGGGACAGGCCCATGTCGACGAGCTTCTGCTTGACCTCGTCGATGGACTTGGCACCGAAGTTGCGGATGTCCAACAGGTCCTGCTCGGAGCGGGCAACCAGCTCGCCAACGCTGTGGATGCCCTCACGCTTGAGGCAGTTGTAGGACCGGACCGTCAGGTTGAGGTCCTCGATCGGCAGCGCCAGGTCCGCCGCGAGGGCGGCGTCCGTCGGCGACGGGCCCATGTCGATGCCCTCGGCGTCGACGTTGAGCTCACGCGCCAGACCGAACAGCTCGACCAGGGTCTTGCCCGCGCTGGCGACCGCGTCACGGGGACGGATGGCCGGCTTGGTCTCGATGTCGACGATCAGGCGGTCGAAGTCGGTGCGCTGCTCGACACGGGTGGCCTCGACCTTGTACGTCACACGCAGCACGGGCGAGTAGATGGAGTCGATCGGGATGCGGCCGATCTCCTGGCCCGCCTGCTTGTTCTGCGTCGCGGAGACGTAGCCGCGGCCGCGCTCGACCGTCAGCTCCATCTCCAGCTTGCCCTTGCCGTTGAGCGTGGCGATGTGCAGGTCGGGGTTGTGCACCTCGACACCGGCCGGCGGAGCGATGTCCGCGGCGGTCACCACACCCGGGCCCTGCTTGCGCAGGTACATCAGCACCGGCTCGTCGTGCTCGGAGCTGACGACCAGGCCCTTGAGGTTGAGGATCATCTCGGTGACGTCCTCCTTGACACCGGGCACGGTGGTGAACTCGTGCTCGACGCCCTCGATGCGGATGCTGGTGACAGCCGCGCCGGGGATGGAGGACAGCAGGGTGCGACGAAGCGAGTTGCCGATGGTGTAGCCGAAGCCCGGCTCCAGCGGCTCGATGACGAACTTCGAACGCAGGTCCGAGACGGCTTCCTCGGTCAACGTGGGACGCTGTGCGATCAACATGGTCCGTGTCTTCCCTTCCACATGGCCGACCGCTATTTGACGGCCATCGGACGGACACCGCCCTGACGGCGGTGTCCACTACTCGGATTCCTACCCAGCCCGCGCGGCCCCGAAGGGACCACGCGGGCCGAGCGCCGCGAACGCGTCCGCGCGGTAGGAGGCGCGGCGCGACGGCCGGGGGTCAGACCCGGCGGCGCTTGGGCGGACGGCAGCCGTTGTGCGGCACCGGGGTGACGTCCTGGATGGAGCCCACCTCGAGGCCGGTCGCGGTGAGCGAACGGATGGCGGTCTCCCGGCCGGAACCCGGGCCCTTCACGAAGACGTCCACCTTGCGGACGCCGTGCTCCTGGGCACGGCGCGCGGCGGCCTCGGCGGCCATCTGCGCGGCGTACGGGGTCGACTTACGCGAACCCTTGAAGCCCACCTGTCCGGAGCTGGCCCACGAGATCACGGCACCGGTCGGGTCGGTGATGCTCACGATCGTGTTGTTGAACGTGCTCTTGATGTGAGCGTGTCCGTGGACAATGTTCTTCTTTTCCTTGCGGCGCACCTTGCGCGCGGCACCCTGCTGACGGCCCTTAGGCGGCATGAGCGAAACTCCCAGAGATCATCGGTCCGTGTGTCTCGGACGCGGTCGACAGTCCGAGCGGACTACTTCTTACCGGCCTTCTTCTTACCGGCCACGGTCTTCTTCTTGCCCTTGCGGGTACGGGCGTTCGTCTGCGTGCGCTGACCGCGGACCGGGAGGCCACGACGGTGCCGGATGCCCTGGTAGCTGCCGATCTCCATCTTGCGACGGATGTCGGCCTGGACCTCACGACGCAGGTCGCCCTCGACCTGGTAGTTGGCGTCGATCCACTCGCGCAGCTTGACCAGGTCCTCTTCGGACAGGTTGTAGACGCGCGTGTCTCCGTCGACACCGGTGTTCTTCAGCGTTTCGAGCGCGCGGGTGCGGCCGACCCCGAAGACGTACGTGAGAGCGATCTCCACCCGCTTGTCGCGGGGGAGGTCAACGCCGGCGATACGTGCCATGTGGGCGAGACTCCATCCAATGTGTGTGCGGAGGTCTGACCCGTTCCACCCTCCCGTCGCCCAATCGACGAGGCCCCGGCCTCCGACCGGGGGTGGTTCCCGGGCACTCCCGGGAATCGGAACAGGTGTTCGTTCTTGCTGGCCCTGAGGGGAACTCGTCTCCCCGGACGGGCCGTCGCGACGCGGAAGCCGCGGCGAGCGCGGGTGCTAGCCCTGGCGCTGCTTGTGCCGCGGGTCCGAGCAAATGACCATGATCCGGCCGTTACGGCGGATCACGCGGCACTTCGCGCAGATCTTCTTCACGCTCGGCTTGACCTTCATGGTGACTCCGAACTCGATGTCGCCCGCCCTGGGCCCTGCGGCCCCTCGACGGGCTACTTGTAGCGGTAAACGATGCGCCCGCGCGTGAGGTCGTACGGGCTCAGCTCCACGACGACGCGGTCGTCGGGGAGAATGCGGATGTAGTTCATCCGCATCTTGCCGCTGATGTGGGCAAGGACCTGGTGCCCGTTGTCGAGCTCTACCTTGAACATAGCGTTGGGTAGGGACTCGACAACGGAACCCTCGATCTCGATGGCGCCGTCCTTCTTTGCCATGTCCTCCACGCCTCGCTCATCGATTGGTTGATCAGGACAACCCGACGGGTCCCCGTGCGCCTCGCATGACACGACGGCCCCGACGGCGGTGCGCGGAAGCGGGCCGCCGTCGAAGCCAAAGCACACTGGAAGATCGGGTCAACTGCGAGAGCGTACGTCGTCGCGAGGACGGGGCACGGAGAAGGCAGACTGACCCAACAGCCCGCGTATGGGCAGTGTCAGTCTATCGCCTTCGGACAAGTGCTCCTAACCAACGGGCAGAGCAGCCTACACCGTCGGTGCGCCCGACGGAACGGCCGGACCCTCAGGCCGACCCGTCGTCGCCGGCCTGCCAGCGCTGGGCGCCGAGCACGCCGACGGTCACCACGCCCATCACGATCCCCCATGGACCCAGCACCCACAGGAACCAGGGGTAGTCGTTCTGGCCGGTGAGGAACAGGATGAGCCAGATGACGAAGCACAGGACGTTGACACCCGCGTAGAGCATCCACGGCACGAGCAGCGCGGGATCGCGCATGGAGATCCGCGGCGGCGCGGCGAACTCGGCGTCGCGCGGCTGCGCGCCGCCCAGGTCCGCGAGGTCGCGCTCGGGCAGGTCCCGGGTGACCTCGGCCAGCTCACCGACGGTCCGGGCCTTGTACGCCTGTCCCAGGCGTTCGCTGAACTCGTCCTGGTCGAGGCGGCCCTGGGCGAACTGTTCCTGGAGGAGCTGCGCGACGCGGTCGCGTTCGCCGTCGGACGTACGCATGGACGGAACCGGCTCGGACACCGCGCACACCTCGCATCTCCACCCGGCAGGTACCGCGCGCCGCCTCCGGCGCGGAGGCGACTACCAGGTCGGCTGGACGAACCCCATCTCCGCGATTTTATCGCGGTTGGACTCGCGGGCGGTCAGGACGACGGGGCCCTCGGCGGTGATCGCCACCGAGTGCTCGAAGTGCGCGGCGCGCCTGCCGTCCCGGGTGACGACGGTCCAGCCGTCGTCCAGCTGGACCACGTCGTGCCGGCCCAGGGTGGTCATCGGCTCGATGGCCAGGCACATGCCCTCGACGAGGCGCTGTCCCTTGCCCCGGCGACCGTGGTTGAGCACGTGCGGGTCCATGTGCATCTCCGTGCCGATGCCGTGGCCGCCGTACTCGCGGACGTTGCCGTAGCCGCCGTGCTTGGAGATGTGCGCGGCGATCGCGTGGCCGACGTCGCCCAGGCGCTTGCCGGGGCGCAGCTGGGCGATCCCCTGCCACATGGACTCCTCGCAGACCTCCATCATCCGGAGGTCCTCCGGGCGGCCCTCGCCGACCGCGACGGTGATCGCCGAGTCGCCGTGCCAGCCGTCCAGGATCGCGCCGCAGTCGATGGAGATGATGTCGCCCTCGGCCAGGACCCGCTCGGCGCTGGGGATGCCGTGGACGACCTCCTCGTTGACCGAGGCGCAGATGGAGCCGGGGAAACCGTGGTAGCCCTTGAACGAAGGGACGGCCCCCGCGTCGCGGATCACCTTCTCCGCGACCGAGTCCAGCTCCAGGGTGGACACTCCGGGCCGCACCGCGGCCCGGAGGGTGTCCAGGGCGCGGGCCACGACCTGGCCCGCCGCCCTCATCTTGGCGATCTGTTCCGGCGTCTTGATCTGCACGTCCGGCTCCGCCTTACGGAACATCAGGCGCCGGCCTTTCGCGCCTTCTCCTCGATGGCGGCCTTGGCGCGGGCCGTCACGTCCTCCACGGCGCCCGCCGCGGCGATCGTGGCCAGCAGCCCCTCGGACTCGTAGAACTCGACGAGCGGAGCGGTCTGCTCACGGTAGACCTTGAGGCGGTGACGGATCGTCTCCTCGCGGTCGTCCTCGCGCTGGTACAGCGCGGCGCCCTCGGTGTCGCAGCGCCCCGCCGACTTCGGCGCGTCGTACTCCACGTGGTACACCCGGCCGCACTCGGGGCAGGACCGACGGCCCGAGAGCCGCTTGACGACCTCGTCCTCGTCGACCCTCAGCTCCAACACCACGTCCAGGGTCGTGTCGAGCTCCCCGAGCATCTCCCGGAGCTTCTCGGCCTGGGGGACGTTGCGCGGGAAACCGTCGAGCAGGAAGCCCGGGGCCGCGTCGTCCTGAGCCAGGCGGTCCTTGACCATGGCGTTCGTGACCTCGTCGGGGACGAGGTCGCCGCGGTCCATGTACTCCTTGGCCTTCTTGCCCAGTTCGGTGCCGCCGCTGACGTTCGCCCGGAAGATGTCGCCCGTGGACACCTTGGGGACCGACAACTCGGCCGCGAGGATCTGGGCCTGGGTGCCCTTACCGGCCCCAGGGGGTCCCACCAATACTGCACGCATTTATCGCAGAAAACCTTCGTAGTTCCTCTGCTGGAGGTGACTCTCGATCTGCTTCACCGTGTCCAGCCCGACACCGACCATGATCAGGATGCTCGTACCGCCGAAGGGGAAGTTCATCGAGGCGCCGGTGGCGCCCAGAGCCACCATCGGCAGGAGAGCGATCACGCCCAGGTACAGGGAGCCGGGTGTCGTCAGCCGCTTCAACACGTGGTCGAGGTACTCGGCCGTCGGACGCCCCGGTCGGATACCCGGGATGAACCCACCGTACTTCTTCATGTTGTCGGCCACCTCAACGGGGTTGAAGGTAATGGCCACGTAGAAGAACGCGAAGCCGACGATCATGAGGAAGAACGTGACCATGTACACAGGGTGCGTACCGGTGAGGAAGTAGGTCTGGAGCGTCGCGATCACGACGTTGTCCGACTCCGGGCCCACGAGGTTCACGATCATCTGCGGCAGGAACAGCATCGACGAGGCGAAGATCACCGGGATGATGCCCGCCTGGTTGACCTTCAGCGGGATGTACGTCGAACTGCCGCCGTACATCCGGCGGCCCACCATCCGCTTGGCGTACTGCACCGGGATGCGCCGCTGCGCCTGCTCGATGAAGACCACGGCGGTGACCAGGGCGAGGCCCGCGATGCAGATGATGGTGAAGACCCAGACCGAGCGCTCCTCGTACATGCCCATGATCGAGGCCGGGAACATGGCGACGACGGTGGTGAAGATCAGGAGCGACATGCCGTTGCCGACGCCGCGTTCGGTGATGAGCTCACCGAACCACATGACCAGCGCGGTACCGGCGGTCATGACGAAGACCATGGTGACCAGGGTGATGATGTCCTGGTTGGGCATGTACGCCTGGACCGGGATCACGCCCTGGAAGAGCAGGTCCGTACGGGCCATGGCCACGATGCTGGTCGACTGCAGGACCGCGAGCATCAGGGTGAGGTAGCGGGTGTACTGCGTGATCTTCGCCTGGCCTGCCTGGCCCTCCTTCTTGAGGGACTCCAGGCGGGGGATGACCACCGTCAGCAGGTTGATGATGATGCTCGCGGTGATGTAGGGCATGACCCCGAGCGCGAACACCGCCAGTTGCAGCAGAGCGCCACCACTGAACAGGTTGACGAGCGCGTACACGCCGGTTTCGTCCCCGGCCCGCAGCGCCTCCATCTGGTCCCGGATCGCCGCCGAGTTGATACCCGGCGCGGGAATGACCGACCCCAGACGGAACAGCGTCAGGATGAACAGTGTGAACAGCAACTTGTTGCGCAGATCGGGCGTGCGGAATGCACGGACGAACGCACCTAGCACGTCTCCTCCTGCGCGATTTCGGCGGCGGAACGGGTTCCAGACATCGCGGCCGATCCTGAATCGTCGTTGATCGTCAGCACGGGGCACGCGCCCGGTGCTCGGAAGTATTCACATTACGTCAAGTGGGGGGCTCGAACAGATGGCACTGTAACAGTCATCACGCGCCGACGGCGGACCGACCGTCATAACGATCGCCGCTCGCAACGCGCGAGGGCGCCCGCCGACGGGTCTGTCACTGACCTGCCGGGCGGGCGCCCCTGGAGTCGCATCGCGGGGAAGACCCCTACAGCTCGGTGACGGAGCCACCGGCGGCGGTGATCTTCTCCTTCGCCGAGGCGGAGAACGCGTTCGCGCTCACCTGGACGGCGACGGTGATCTCACCGGTACCCAGCACCTTGACGGGCTGGTTCTTGCGAACCGCGCCCTTGGCGACCAGGTCCTCGACCGTGACCGTGCCACCCTCGGGGTAGAGCTCGGTCAGACGGTCCAGGTTGACGATCTGGTAGGTCGTCTTGAACCGGGCGTTGCTGAAGCCCTTCAGCTTGGGCACCCGCCTGATGAGCGGCATCTGACCGCCCTCGAAGCCGGGGCGCACCGTGTTACGAGCCTTCGTGCCCTTGGTGCCGCGACCGGCGGTCTTGCCCTTGGACGCCTCGCCGCGGCCCTTGCGGGTCTTGGCCTTGTTGGCGCCCGGGGCCGGCCGCAGGTGGTGCAGCTTGAGCAGCTCGTCGGGGTTGTAGTCGCTCATTCGGCAACCTCCTCGACAGAGACGAGGTGCGAGACGATCGTGATCTGCCCGCGAACCTCGGGGCGGTCCTCACGGACGGTGGACTTGCCGATCCGGCCCAGGCCCAGCGACTGGAGGGCAGCGTGCTGCTTCTCCTTGCCGCCGATCTTGGAACGGGTCTGCGTGATCTTGAGCTTGGCCATGGTCAGGCTCCTGCCTTCGCCTCGGCACGAGCACGCAGGAGCGCGGCCGGAGCGATGTCCTCGATCGGCAGGCCCCGGCGGGCGGCGATCTCCTCGGGCTGGTTGAGGCCCTTCAGAGCCGCCACGGTGGCGTGCACGATGTTGAGCGGGTTCGACGAACCGAGCGACTTGCTCAGGACGTCGTGGATGCCGGCGCACTCCAGAACGGCGCGCACGGGACCACCGGCGATCACACCGGTACCCGGGGCGGCCGGACGGAGCAGGACGACGCCGGCGGCGTCCTCGCCCTGGACCTGGTGCACGATCGTGCCCTGGACGCGGGGAACGCGGAAGAAGTTCTTCTTCGCCTCCTCGACGCCCTTGGCGATCGCGGCCGGGACCTCCTTGGCCTTGCCGTAACCGACACCGACCATGCCGTTGCCGTCGCCGACGACGACCAGGGCGGTGAAGGAGAAGCGACGGCCGCCCTTGACGACCTTCGCGACCCGGTTGATGGTCACGACCTTCTCGATGTAGGAGACACCCTTGTCTGCGGCGCCGCCGCGGCGATCGTCACGGCGATCACGCCGCTCGCCACCGGCGCCGCGCCGCGGTGCTGCAGCCATCAGTGGTTCCTCTTCTCGTGGTTGATCTTGCCAAGTACAGCGGTCATCGGCTAGAACTCCAGTCCGCCCTCGCGCGCCGCGTCGGCGAGCTTGGCGATACGGCCGGCGTACTGGTTACCACCGCGGTCGAACACGACCTTGGAGACACCCGCGTCCTTCGCGCGCTGCGCGAGGAGCTCGCCCACCTTGGCGGACCTGTCGGACTTCGTGCCGTCGACCCCACGAACGTCCGCCTCGACGGAGGACGCGGCGGCCAGCGTGTGGCCCTTCGTGTCGTCGATGACCTGCGCGACGATGTGCTTGGAGGAGCGGAACACGGCCAGGCGCGGACGCTCGGCGGTGCCCAGCACCTTCTTGCGGACGCGGAACTGGCGGCGCGCACGCGAGACGGTGCGCTTGGCGGTCCGCTTGCGGCTCACGGTGATGCCCATGCCTACTTACCAGCCTTTCCGGCCTTGCGGCGGATGTGCTCACCCTGGTACCGCACGCCCTTGGCCTTGTACGGGTCAGGCTTGCGCAGAGAGCGAATGTTCGCCGCAACCTGGCCCACCAGCTGCTTGTCGATGCCCTCGACGTGGAGGAGGGTCGGCTTCTCGACCCGGAAGGTGATGCCCTCCGGGGGCTCGACCACGACGGGGTGGCTGTAGCCCAGCGAGAACTCCAGGTTGGAACCGCGTGCCTGGACGCGGTAACCCACACCGTGGATCTCCAGCGTCTTGGCGTAGCCCTTGGAGACGCCCTCGATGAGGTTGGCGATCAGCGCACGGGTCAGACCGTGCAGCGACCGGTTCTCCGGCTTGTCGTCGGGACGCGCCACCGTGACGACACCGGACTCGTCCCTGGAGACGGTGATCGGCTCGGTGACGGTGTGCTTGAGTTCGCCCTTCGGCCCCTTGACAGTGACGTCTTGCCCGTCAATCGTGACTTCGACGCCCTTGGGGGCCGAGATCGGCAGTCGACCGATACGCGACATGCTTCAATCTCTCCCTGTTACCAGACGTAGGCGAGGACTTCGCCGCCAACGCCACGCTTCTTGGCCTGCTTGTCGGTCATCAGGCCGCCGGACGTCGAAATGATCGCCACGCCGAGCCCACCCAGCACCCGGGGCAGGTTCTCCTTCTTCGCGTACACGCGCAGACCGGGCTTGGAGACCCGGCGGATGCCCGCGATGGAGCGCTCACGGGTGGGGCCGTACTTGAGCTCCAGGACGAGGCTCCTGCCGACCTCGGCCTCCTCGGTACGCCAGCCCTGGATGTAGCCCTCCTGCTGGAGGATCTCGGCGATGTGCGCCTTGATCTTGGAAAACGGCATCACCACGGTGTCGTGGTACGCCGAATTCGCGTTGCGCAGACGCGTCAGCATGTCTGCGATCGGGTCGGTCATCGTCATGGCCGACTGGCCCTTCCTCACCGCGGTTTCCGAGTGCGGGCCTTCCCAGGGCCTGTCCCTCCGCGGGTGATCCCGCGAGGGTGCACAAACGGACCTACGGCGTGGTCGTGGGCACCGCGATCCCCGGGGGGACTGCCGTGCCCTGATGGTTGGTTGATACCGGACCGAATCCCGCGTCGGGCGGGTCCGGCCACTGCTGTTGAGCCACAGAGCGGTGGCTCCGGGGGGCGGCCCCGTGATCCTCCCTCGACGAGAGGTCCCACGGGGCCGTCCCCACCGGGAACTACCAGCTCGACTTGGCGATACCGGGCAGCTCGCCCCGGTGGGCCATCTCGCGGAAGCAGATACGGCACAGGCCGAACTTCCGGTAGACGGCGCGGGGGCGGCCGCACCGCGAGCATCGAGTATACGCGCGAACGGCGAACTTCGGCTTGCGGGCCGCCTTCGCGATCAGGGACTTCTTAGCCATCTGTGGTTACCCCTCAGGCTTCCTTGAACGGGAAACCGAGCCGCTTGAGCAGGCTGCGGCCCTGGTCGTCGTTGGTCGCCGTGGTGACGACCGTGATGTCCATGCCACGCTGCCGGTCGACCTTGTCCGGGTCCACCTCGTGGAACATGACCTGCTCGGTCAGGCCGAAGGTGTAGTTCCCGTTGCCGTCGAACTGCTTCGGGGACAGACCGCGGAAGTCCCGGATCCGGGGCAGGGCCAGCGAGAGCAGCCGGTCGAGGAACTCCCACATCCGGTCGCCGCGCAGCGTGACGCTGGCGCCGATCGGCTGACCCTCGCGCAGCTTGAACTGCGCGATGGAGTTCTTCGCGCGGTTGATCCGCGGCTTCTGACCGGTGATCGCCGACAGGTCGGCGATCGCGCCCTGGATCAGCTTCGCGTCCCGCGCCGCCTCGCCGACACCCATGTTGACCACGATCTTCGTCAGACCGGGGATCTGCATGATGTTGGCGAGCTCGAACTCCTCCTTGAGGGCGGGAGCGATCTCGTTACGGTACTTCTCCTTCAGCCGCGGCATCGGAGGGACCGTGATGTCGTTGGTAACCGTCATCAGATGTCCTTACCAGTGCGGCGGGAGACCCGAACCTTGGTTCCGTCTTCCTCGAAGCGGTAGCCCGCCCGGGAGGCCTTGCCGTTCTCCACGAGCGCGACGTTGCTCACGTGGATCGGGGCCTCCTTGGTGACGACCTCGCCCTGCTGGCCGCCCGCCGGGTTGGCCTTCCTGTGCTTCTTGACCAGGTTGACGCCCTCGACGACGACACGGTCCTCGCGCGGCAGGGCCTTGACGACCTTGCCCGTGGCACCCTTGTCCTTGCCGGCGATGACGATGACCTCGTCGCCAGATTTGATCTTCATCGCCTACAGCACCTCCGGCGCAAGCGAAATGATGCGCATGAACTTCTTGTCCCGCAGCTCGCGGCCGACCGGGCCGAAGATACGGGTGCCTCGCGGGTCCCCACCGTCCTTGATGAGCACGGCAGCGTTCTCATCGAAGCGGATGTAGGAGCCGTCGGGCCGGCGGCGCTCCTTGACGGTGCGCACGACAACGGCCTTGACGACGTCGCCCTTCTTGACTCCAGCGCCAGGCAGGGCGTCCTTCACCGTGGCGACGATGGTGTCGCCGATCCCGGCGTAGCGCCGACCCGAGCCACCGAGAACACGGATGGTGAGGATCTCCTTGGCACCCGTGTTGTCGGCGACCTTGAGTCGCGACTCCTGCTGAATCACGTCTGCTCCTGATGTGATGCGTGCGGTCCACTGCCGCACGGCTAGGTGGTCTCACCCCTCGCGGGGGGGGGGGGGGGGGGGGGGGGGGGGGCGCGGGGGGGGGGGGGGGGGGGGGGGGGGTCGGGGGGGGGGCCCGGGGGGGGGGGCCGGGGCGGCGGCCCCCCCCCCCCCCGGCGCGCCCGCCCCCCCCCCCCCCCCCCCGCCCCCCCCCCCCCCCCCCCCCCCCCCCCCCCAGGCCGGGGTTACTTAGCCTTCTCCAGGATCTCCACGACGCGCCAACGCTTCGTCGCGGAGAGCGGCCGGGTCTCCATCAAACGGACCCGGTCACCGACGCCACAGGAGTTCGCCTCGTCGTGCGCCTTGTACTTGGTCGTCCGACGGATGACCTTGCCGTACAGGGCGTGCTTGACGCGGTCCTCGACCTCGACAACGACGGTCTTGTCCATCTTGTCGCTGACGACGTAGCCCTCGCGCACCTTGCGGTAGTTGCGGGTCGCGGTCTGGTTCTCACTCATTCGGCTGCTTCCTTCGTCTCCTCAGCCGACTCACCAGACAGCGGGACGATGCCCAGCTCGTGCTCGCGCAGGACCGTGTAGATCCGCGCGATCTCACGCTTGACGGTACGCAGCCGGCTGTGGTTGTCGAGCTGGCCGGTGGCGGCCTGGAAGCGGAGGTTGAAGAGCTCGGTCTTCGCTTCCTTGAGCTTCTCGACCAGGTCCTCGACGGACTGGTCGCGCAGCTCGTGGGCAGTCACGGACTTCGCCATCACTCCCCCTCCCGCTTAACAAACTTGCACTTCATCGGGAGCTTGTGCATCGCACGACGCATGGCTTCCTTGGCCACGGCCTCGGGCACGCCCGACAGCTCGAACATCACACGGCCGGGCTTGACCGGCGCGACCCACCACTCGGGCGAACCCTTACCGGAACCCATCCGGACCTCGGCGGGCTTCTTGGTCAGCGGGCGGTCCGGGAAGATGTTGATCCACACCTTGCCGCCGCGCTTGATGTGCCGCGTCATGGCGATACGCGCGGCCTCGATCTGGCGGTTCGTCACGTAGGCCGACTCCAGGGCCTGGATGCCGAATTCGCCGAAGGTCACCGTGGTCCCGCCCTTGGCCTTGCCACGGAGGTCGGGGTGGTGCTGCTTACGGTACTTGACCTTACGAGGAATAAGCACTGGTCAGCTCCCCTCGGTCTTCGCGGACTCGGCCGGGGCCTTGGACTCGGCGCCCTGCTGGCCGCCGCCACCGCCGCCGCGACGGCGGCGCTGCGGACGCTCACGGCGCTGACCGCCGCCGCCACCGGCGGAACGCTGGGCGGCCTGGGCCGCCTCGCGCTCGGCGCGGGTCGCGGGCGCGTCGCCCTTGTAGATCCAGACCTTCACGCCGATGCGGCCGAAGGTCGTACGGGCCTCGAAGAAGCCGTAGTCGATGTCGGCGCGCAGCGTGTGCAGCGGGACCCGACCCTCGCGGTAGAACTCCGAACGGGACATCTCAGCCCCGCCCAGACGCCCGCCGCACTGGATGCGGATGCCCTTGGCGCCGCTCTTGATGGCGCTCTGCATGGCCTTGCGCATCGCGCGGCGGAAGGCCACACGGCTGCTCAGCTGCTCGGCGACGCCCTGGGCGACGAGCTGCGCGTCGATCTCGGGGTTCTTGACCTCGAAGACGTTCAGCTGCACCTGCTTGCCGGTCAGCTTCTCCAGGTCGGTCCGGATGCGGTCCGCCTCGACGCCGCGGCGGCCGATGACGATGCCCGGCCGGGCGGTGTACACGTCCACGCGGACACGGTCACGGGTGCGCTCGATCTCGACCTTGGAGATGCCCGCGCGCTCCATGCCGCGGGTCAGCATCCGGCGGATCGCCACGTCTTCCTTGACGTAGTCCTTGTAGGACTTGTCCGCGTACCAGCGGCTCTTGAAGTCGGTGGTGACACCGAGACGGAACCCGTGCGGGTTAACCTTCTGCCCCACTATCGGGTCCTTTCCTTCGTCTTGGACGAGGCGCCCGAGTCCTCAGCGACGACCACGGTGATGTGGCTCGTGCGCTTGGTCACCCGGAAGGCTCGGCCGAAGCCTCGCGGACGAATGCGCTTCAGGGTCGGACCCTCGTCCACCCACGCGCGCTCGACCACCAGCGACTCACGGTCCAGCTTGTCATTGTGCTCAGCGTTGGCGATGGCACTGGCCAGTACCTTGCCAACAGGCTCGCTCGCCGACTGGGGCGCGAACCGGAGCACCGCCTGTGCCTCGTCAGCGGGCAACCCGCGAATAAGGTCCACCACCCGGCGGGCCTTCCGGGGCGTAACACGGACGAACCGTGCCTGAGCCCTCGTTCCCATCGCTCTTCCCTCGCTCACGGAAATTCATCTCCACTCACCGTGGAGAAATGGTTCTTTCTCCTGCTGCAACCGCTAACGGCGGCTACGGCGGTCTTCCTTGACGTGGCTGCGGAAAGTACGCGTGGGAGCGAACTCGCCGAGCTTGTGGCCGACCATCGACTCGGACACGAACACGGGGACGTGCTTGCGACCGTCGTGGACGGCGATCGTGTGGCCGATCATCTCCGGGACGATCATGGACCGCCGGGACCACGTCTTGATGACGTTCTTGGTCCCCTTCTCGTTCTGCGTCTCCACCTTCTTGATCAGGTGGTCGTCGACGAAGGGACCCTTCTTCAGGCTACGTGGCATCAGACGTGCTCCTTACCGCTTCTTCTTACCGCTACGCCGACGCCGCACGATGAGCTTGTCGCTGGCCTTGTTCTTGGCCCGGGTCCGGCCTTCCTTCTTGCCCCAGGGGCTGACCGGGTGCCGTCCGCCGGAGGTCTTGCCCTCACCACCGCCGTGCGGGTGGTCGACCGGGTTCATGACCACACCGCGGACGGTCGGGCGCTTGCCCTTCCACCGCGAGCGGCCGGCCTTGCCCCAGTTGATGTTCGACTGCTCGGCGTTGCCGACCTGGCCCACGGTCGCGCGGCAGGTGATCTCCACCATGCGCATCTCGCCGGAGGGCATACGCAGCGTGGCGTACCGGCCCTCCTTGGCCAGGAGCTGGATCTGGGAGCCCGCGGAGCGGCCGAGCTTGGCGCCGCCGCCCGGCTTGAGCTCCACCGCGTGCACGAACGTACCCGTGGGGATGTTGCGCAGCGGCAGGCAGTTGCCGGGCTTGATGTCCGACTGCGGACCGTTCTCGACGCGGTCGCCCTGCTTCAGACCGGCCGGCGCCAGGATGTAGCGCTTCTCACCGTCGACGTAGTGCAGCAGTGCGATGCGAGCCGTGCGGTTGGGGTCGTACTCGATGTGGGCGACCTTGGCCGGCACGCCGTCCTTGTCGTGGCGACGGAAGTCGATCACGCGGTAGGCCCGCTTGTGACCGCCGCCCTGGTGGCGGGCGGTGATGCGACCGTGGCCGTTACGCCCACCCTTGGAGTGGAGCGGACGCACCAGGGACTTCTCCGGCTCCGAGCGCGTGATCTCGACGAAGTCGCTCACGCTGGAACCGCGACGACCCGGTGTCGTCGGCTTGTACTTACGAATGCCCATCTTCTTCGCGCATTCCTTTACGTGTTACTTGTGTGTAGCGGTCAAGACCCGGAAGGTCAGACACCGAAGATGTCGATCCGGTCGCCCTCGGCGACACTGACGATCGCGCGCTTGGTGTCCGGACGCTTCCCGTAACCGAAGCGGGTCCGCTTGCGCTTGCCCTTGCGGTTGATCGTGTTCACGCTCGTGACCTTCACCTCGAAGATCTTCTCGACCGCGATCTTGATCTGGGTCTTGTTGGCGTCCGGGCGAACGATGAACGTGTACTTGTTCTCGTCCATGAGCCCGTAGCTCTTCTCGGAGATCACCGGCTCGATGATGATGTCCCGGTGGTCGGCGATCCTCACTGGTCGTCCTCCTCGGACTGCGCGGCCTTGGCACCGGCCGCGTGGGCCAGGAACTCGGCGTAGCCCGCCTCGGTGAAGACCACGTCGTCCGAGTAGAGGACGTCGTAGGTGTTCACCTGGTCCGCGTCGAGGATGTGGACTTCCTCGAGGTTGCGCAGGGCGCGCCGGTTGTGCTCGTCCTCGCGGGCCAGGACGACCAGGACCTTGTCGGACTCGGTCACCTGACGCAGCGACGTGAGGGCCGTCTGCGTGAGCTTGGTGTCGGCGTCCTCGGCCACGAAGGTGGTGAGGACGTGGATACGCCCGTGACGCGCCCGGTCGGAGAGGGCACCGCGCAGGGCGGCGGCCTTCATCTTCTTCGGGGTGCGCTGGGAGTAGTCGCGCGGCTGCGGACCGTGGACCGTGCCGCCGCCGGTGTACTGCGGGGCGCGGATGGAGCCCTGGCGGGCCCGACCGGTGCCCTTCTGGCGGTAGGGCTTCTTACCACCGCCGCGGACGTCGCCGCGGGTCTTGGTGGCGTGGGTGCCCTGACGGCCGGCGGCCAGCTGGGCGTTCACGACCTGGTGGATCAGCGGGATGCTGACCTGCTGGGCGAAGACGCTCTCCGGCAGCTCGACGCTGCCCTTGGCGCCGCCCTCGGGGTTCTTGACCTCGATCTCGGCCATGGCTTACTTGTCCCCCTTCACAGCGGTGCGGACGAGCACCAGACCGCCGTTGGGACCGGGAACAGCACCCTTGACCAGGATGAGACCCTTCTCCGCGTCCACGGAGTGGACGGTCAGGTTCTGGACGGTCTTGCGCACGTTGCCCATGCGCCCGGCCATCCTCATGCCCTTGAAAACGCGGCCGGGCGTGGCGCAGCCGCCGATGGAACCGGGAGAGCGGTGCTTGCGCTGCGTGCCGTGCGAGGCGGACAGACCACGGAAACCGTGGCGCTTCATCACACCGGCGAAGCCCTTGCCCTTGCTCTTACCCGTGACGTCGACCTTCTGGCCGCTCTCGAACGAGTCCGCGGTGACCTCCTGGCCGAGCTGGTACTCGGAGGCGTCCTCGGTGCGGACCTCGACGTAGTGCCGACGCGGGGTCAGGTCGTTCTTGCGCAGGTAGTCGCCGAGCGGCTTGTTCACCTTGCGCGGGTTGATCTGCCCGTAGCCGAGCTGGATAGCGGAGTAGCCATCGGTGTCCGGAGTCCGGATGCGGCTCACGACGCACGGACCGGCCTTCAGAACCGTCACGGGCACGATCCTGCCCGCGTCGTCGAAGACCTGGGTCATGCCGAGCTTCTCGCCCAGAACTCCCTTGATCTGCTTGGTGGCCATGTCTGTGCGTCCTTAAAGCTTGATCTCGATGTCAACGCCCGCCGGAAGGTCGAGCCGCATGAGCGAGTCGACGGTCTTCGGCGTCGGGTCGATGATGTCGATCAGCCGCTTGTGCGTGCGCATCTCGAAGTGCTCGCGCGAGTCCTTGTACTTGTGCGGCGACTTGATGACGCAGTAAACGTTCTTCTCCGTCGGCAGCGGCACCGGGCCCGCGACCTGTGCGCCAGTTCGCGTCACAGTCTCGACGATCTTGCGCGCCGAGCTGTCGATGACCTCGTGGTCATAGGCCTTTAGCCGAATGCGGATCTTCTGTCCCGCCATGTGGCCTGTTCGTCCTTCGCTTCAGTGTCCGTAACGGTGTTCTGTCCCGGTCACAGACGCCCAGGCCCCGGCGGAGACCGCCGTGTGCCGTGAGCCCCTATTCCCTTGAGAAACCGCAACAGGGCTTGCCCCTGCGGTGCGTCACCGTCACAGAGCCCGATGACGTCTTGAGTGGTGCGGAGGCCGGGCCGTGCGGACACGGCCCGACCACCGCGTCGGGGTGGCGAATCACCACCCCGACCCGGGTACTACTTGAGGATCTTCGTGACGCGACCGGCGCCGACGGTCCGGCCACCCTCGCGGATGGCGAACTTCAGACCCTCTTCCATGGCGACCGGCTGGATGAGGTTGACGGTCATCTCGGTGTTGTCACCGGGCATGACCATCTCGGTGCCCTCCGGCAGCGTGACGACGCCGGTGACGTCGGTCGTGCGGAAGTAGAACTGCGGGCGGTAGTTGTTGAAGAACGGCGTATGGCGGCCACCCTCGTCCTTGGACAGGATGACGACCTGGGCCTCGAACTCGGTGTGCGGGGTGGTCGTGCCCGGCTTGATGACGACCTGGCCGCGCTCGACGTCCTCGCGCTTGATGCCGCGCAGGAGCAGACCGACGTTGTCGCCGGCCTGGCCCTGGTCGAGCAGCTTGCGGAACATCTCGACACCGGTGACCGTGGTGGTCTGCTTCTCGTCCTTGATACCGACGATGTCGACGGTCTCGTTGACGTTGACGATGCCGCGCTCGATGCGACCGGTGACGACGGTGCCGCGACCGGTGATGGAGAAGACGTCCTCGATCGGCATGAGGAACGGCTTGTCGGTGTCACGCTCGGGCTCGGGGATGGACTCGTCCACCGTCTTCATGAGCTCGAGGACGGACTCGCCCCACTTGGCGTCGCCCTCGAGGGCCTTGAGCGCCGAGACCTTGGTGACGGGGACGTCGTCGCCCGGGAACTCGTACTCGCTGAGGAGCTCGCGGACCTCGAGCTCGACGAGCTCGAAGATCTCCTCGTCGTCCACCATGTCGGCCTTGTTCAGGGCGACCACGATGTAGGGCACGCCGACCTGGCGGGCCAGGAGCACGTGCTCCTTGGTCTGCGGCATCGGGCCGTCGGTGGCGGCCACGACCAGGATCGCGCCGTCCATCTGGGCCGCACCCGTGATCATGTTCTTCACGTAGTCGGCGTGGCCCGGGCAGTCGACGTGGGCGTAGTGACGCGCCTCGGTCTGGTACTCGACGTGGGCGACGGAGATGGTGATACCGCGCTCGCGCTCCTCGGGAGCGTTGTCGATGTCCTCGAACGGGGTGAACGGGTTCAGGTCCGGGTACGCGTCGTGCAGAACCTTGGTGATGGCCGCGGTCAGCGTGGTCTTGCCGTGGTCAATGTGACCGATGGTGCCGATGTTGACGTGCGGCTTAGTCCGCTCGAACTTTTCCTTCGCCACTGGATGTCTCCTAGACGTACAGAGCTATCTGGTGCCCGCCCCCGCGGCCGCGGGAGCGGGCTGGTTACGTGTCCGCGGGCGACTACTCGCCGCGGACCTTCGCCACAATTTCTTGGGCGACAGCGGACGGAACCTCCGCGTAGGAGTCGAACACCATCGAGTAGTTGGCTCGACCCTGCGTGCGGCTACGAAGGTCACCCACGTAGCCGAACATCTCGGAGAGAGGAACCTGGGCCTTGACGACCCGGACGCCGGAACGCTCGTCCATGGACTGGATCTGTCCACGACGGGAGTTCAGGTCGCCGATGACGTCGCCCATGTAGTCCTCGGGAGTGGTGACCTCGACGGCCATGACCGGCTCCAGCAGCGTGGGCTTCGCGAGCCTGACGGCCTCCTTGAAGGCCATCGAGCCGGCGGTCTTGAAGGCCATCTCGGAGGAGTCGACCTCGTGGTACTGACCGTCCGTCAGGGTCACCTTGACGCCCACGAGCGGGTAGTGCGCGAGCACGCCCAGCTCGGCGGCCTCCTGGCAGCCCGCGTCGACCGACGGGATGTACTCCCGCGGGATGCGGCCACCGGTGACCGCGTTGACGAACTCGTAGCCGGTAGCGTCGCCGCTCTCGGTCTCGAGGGGCTCG
This sequence comes from Nocardiopsis sp. NPDC050513, assembly GCF_044457925.1. NCBI lineage: Bacteria > Bacillati > Actinomycetota > Actinomycetes > Streptosporangiales > Nocardiopsidaceae > Nocardiopsis > Nocardiopsis sp. NPDC050513. The sequence continues at coordinate 160,726 of NZ_JBITHK010000009.1, forward strand.
ATGTTGATCTTGACCTTGGCGAACTGGCCCGACCCACCGGTCTGCTTCTTGTGGGTGTAGACGTGCCCCTCGACCTTCTTGCGAATGGTCTCGCGGTACGCCACCTGGGGCTTGCCGATGTTCGCCGCGACCTTGAACTCGTCGCGCATGCGGTTGACCAGCACCTCGAGGTGCAGCTCGCCCATGCCGGAGATCACGGTCTGGCCGGTCTGGTCGTCCGTGGCCACCTGGAAGGAGGGGTCCTCCTCGGCCAGGCGCTGGATCGCGATGCCCAGCTTCTCCTGGTCGCTCTTGGTCTGCGGCTCGATGGCCACCTCGATGACCGGAGCCGGGAACGACATGGACTCCAGGACGATCGGAGCCGACTGGTCGCACAGCGTCTCGCCGGTCGTGGTGTCCTTCAGACCCATGACCGCGACGATGTCGCCCGCGCCCGCCTCGCCGATCTCCTCACGCTTGTTGGAGTGCATGCGGTAGATCTTGCCGATGCGCTCCTTGCGGCCCTTGAGGCTGTTCAGCACCTGGGTGCCGGTCTGGAGCACGCCGGAGTAGATGCGCACGTAGGTCAGCTTGCCCAGGTGCGGGTCGCTCATGATCTTGAAGACCAGGGCGGACATGGGCTCGTCGACGCTCGGCTTGCGGGAGAGCTTGGTCTCCTCGGTCTCGTCCTTGGGGTCGTGGCCCTCGATGGCCTCGACGTCCAGGGGCGAGGGGAGGTAGTCCGTGACCGCGTCGAGCAGGGGCTGGACGCCCTTGTTCTTGAACGCGGTGCCGCAGAGCACCGGCACGGCGGTACCGGAGATGGTGGCGCGGCGGATCGCCGGGACCAGCTGCTCGACGGTGGGCTCCTGGCCCTCCAGGAACAGCTCCATGATCTCGTCGTCGGCCTCGGCCAGCGTCTCGATGAACTGGTCGCGCGCCTCGCGGGCGGCGTCCGCATGGGTGTCCGGGATGTCGACCGTGTCGTACATCTCGCCCAGCGCGGCCTCTTCGTTCCAGACGTAGGCCTTCATGCGGACGAGGTCGATGACGCCCTTGAAGTCGCTCTCGGCACCGATGTTCAGCTGGATCGGCATCGCGTTGGCGCCCAGACGCTCGCGGAACATGTCCACGCAGCGCTGGAACTCGGCGCCGATCTTGTCCATCTTGTTGACGAAGCAGATACGCGGGACGCCGTAGCGGTCAGCCTGACGCCAGACCTGCTCCGACTGGGGCTCCACACCCTCCTTGGCGTCGAACACCGCGACCGCACCGTCCAGGACACGCAGCGAACGCTCGACCTCGACCGTGAAGTCGACGTGGCCGGGCGTGTCGATGATGTTGATGGTGTGGTCGGCCCAGTGGGTGGTGGTGGCAGCGGAGGTAATGGTGATACCCCGCTCCTGCTCCTCCTTCATCCAGTCCATCGTGGCGGCGCCGTCGTGGACCTCACCCACCTTGTGGGTGACACCGGTGTAGTAGAGGATGCGCTCCGTCGTCGTGGTCTTACCCGCGTCGATGTGGGCCATGATGCCGATGTTTCGCACCTTGGCCAGGTCAAGCAAAGTCTTAGCCATGAGGCTCGTCGTCCCTCGGTCTGTTCCGATCCAGCCGCTTTACCAGCGGTAGTGAGCGAAGGCCTTGTTCGACTCGGCCATCTTGTGCGTGTCCTCACGCTTCTTGACGGCCGCGCCGAGACCGTTGCTGGCGTCGACCAGCTCGTTCATCAGACGCTCGGTCATGGTCTTCTCACGACGCTGACGCGAGTAGGAGACCAGCCAGCGCAGGGCCAGCGTGGTGGACCGGGAGGCGCGAACCTCGACCGGCACCTGGTAGGTCGCGCCACCGACGCGGCGGCTGCGGACCTCGAGCGCGGGCTTGACGTTGTCCAGGGCGCGCTTGAGAACGACGAGCGGGTCCTGGCCGGTCTTCTCGCGAGCGCCCTCCAGGGCGTCGTAGACGACGCGCTGGGCGATGGAGCGCTTGCCGTCGAGCAGCACCTTGTTGATCAGCTGCGTGACGAGCGGCGAGCCGTAGACCGGGTCGGTGATGAGCTGGCGCTTCGGCGCCGGGCCCTTGCGCGGCATGCTTACTTCTCCTTCTTGGCGCCGTAGTGGCTACGCGCCTGCTTGCGGCCCCGGACACCCTGGGTGTCGAGCGAACCGCGGACAATTCGGTAGCGGACGCCCGGCAGGTCCTTCACACGACCACCACGGACGAGCACGATGCTGTGCTCCTGGAGGTTGTGACCGATGCCGGGAATGTAGGCAGTCACCTCGATGCCGCTGCTCAGCTTCACGCGAGCGACCTTCCGCAGAGCGGAGTTGGGCTTCTTCGGCGTAGTGGTGTAGACACGCGTGCACACACCACGACGCTGCGGACTCCCCTTCAGCGCCGGGGTCTTGTTCTTTGCGACCTTGTCCTGTCGGCCCTTACGGACCAGCTGCTGGATGGTGGGCACCGCGTCTCCGTCTTCCTCGTGACCTACGCCGGTTCTCGTAGCCGATATCGCTATTGACCTGCTGGATTTCCCGAACCTCCCCGACCCCCGATGTCGGGCGTGTCGCGCCTGTTCTGGCGCATGGCGAAGCCGAACACACCCGGCCTGGGGCCGTTGCTGGGAGGGGGTTCACATGAGCGGCACGCCAGTGCCGAACCTCGGGAGGGTCAAGCCGCTCCCGGTCGGGCGAAAGGCGCCGCACACACACGTGTGACCCGTCGACTCACGGGCACAATCACACAGGCTACCGTTCGCCGAGTACACGGTCAAAACGGTGTGCGACATGGCGAGAACCGTGATTGCGATCCTCGCGTAGCCGTGGGTCCCCCCCAGTCTACGCGCTTCGTCGCTCGTTTCGTCCCAGGTTTCCCCAGGGACGGGGGATGGAGTCGCCCACACGTGCACGGCCGCCTCCCCCGGGATGTCCCGGGGAAGGCGGCCGGTGTGCTAGAGGACGAGGAACAGAGCGACGGAGATCACCGTCACCAGGATGCCGATCACCGCGAACACGGTACCGGTGGTGATGAAGCCCAGTCCGTCGAGCGTGCCCCCCGAACCGCGGATCGCCCGCTTGGCCTTGGGGCCGGTGACGAACAGCGCCAGGACCGCGGTGGCCAGGCCGATGCCCGGCAGCAGCGAGGCCAGCCCCAGCCACAGGGTGACGAGCGCCCCCCGCTCGGTGTCGGCGAGGAAGTCGATGCTGTCGTAGCCCGGGTAGGCGTCGCCCGCCTCGCCGCCGGGCGGACGGTCGTCGAAGCCCGGGAAGTCGCCCGCGATCGGGTCGCGCCTCCGACGCGCCTTCGACCGGTCCACCGGCATGCCGTAGTCGGCCGGGGTGAAGCCGTCGTCGTACGCGGGATCCGGCTCCGGATCCGGTTCGGGGCCGAGGTCCGACGGAACGCCCGGGGCGGGGTCGTCGTACGCGTCCTCGTCCTCGTAGACCTCGTCGGGGTCGCCGTCGAAGCCGGTGTCGTGGTACCGCGAGTCGTACGTCTGGCCGGCGTAGGCGTCCTGCGCCTCGTCGTACGAGAGCGCGTCGAACATCTGCGTCGCACCGGCCGGCTCACCCGGGCCGTCGTCGTCCGGCTCTCCGGAGTCCCCGCCCCAGTCCCGGTACTCGGGCTGGGCGGGTCCGCTCTCGCGGCGGCGGCGCTCGGCCTCGCGCACCGACTCGGGCAGACGGGCGTCCTCGCGGGAGAAGACCCACGTGTTGCCGGTGCCGCCGCCGGGCGCGGGCGAGAGCTCGTCGTCGTAGCGGTCCGTCGCGGGACCGCCCGCCCCGGCCCAGGTGTCCAGGTCCTCGGTGCGTCCGTCCCAGGAGGAGGGCGCGTCCGACCGCGGGCCGAGTTCGTCCTCCCAGGTGTCCGGACCGCTCGCCGAGGGGCTCGGGGTCCGGGCCCCGAGGCCGCCGTCTCCGGGGGTCCAGGGTTCGCTGGCCGCGGGGGTGTTCGAGGACCAGGTGTCGTTGACGCGGTCGAGGGCGGCGTCGGGCGTCCAGGGCTCGTCCCGCACGCCGGACTCCGCGTCCCACTCGGGCGCGCCCGGCGCACCGTACGGCTCGGGGCTCAGGGCCTCGTCCGGCGCCGCGGACCCGGACGGCGACCAGGACTCCTCGGCCGGAGCCGCGCCGCCGGGCCGGGGTCCGACGCCGCCGTCCAGGGCGGCGTCGGGTGCCCACGGGGCATCGCCGGAAGCCCCCTCGGACGGCCACGGCTCGTCGCGCACAGCGGACCCGGAGTCCCACGCGGACCCGCCGGACGCACCGTACGGCTCAGGCGACAGCGGATCGTCGGTGGACCGGGACCAGGACTCCTCAGCCCGGCCGGAAGCACCGGACCGCGTGTCGAAGTCCTGATCGAGGGAGGCGTCCGGTGCCCACGGCGCATCGTCCGCGCCCCCCGCCCTCCCGGACGGCCACGGCTCGTCGCGCACAGCGGACCCGGAGTCCCACGCGGACCCGCCGGACGCACCGTACGGCTCGGGGGTCAACGGCTCGTCCGACACGGGCGCGGACCAGGCTTCCTCGCCGGGCCCCGGCTCGTCGCCCCGGCTGAAGGAGGTGTCGGAAGCCCACGGCTCTCCGCTCGCGGGGGCCGCGCCGTCGGCGGACCAGGGAGCGTCGTGGTCCGGTCCCGTGGACCACGGTTCATCACGCACGCCGGACTCCGCGTCCCACGCGGACCCGCCGGACGCACCGAACGGCTCGGGCGACAGAGGATCGTCGGACTCCGGGGCAGGGGACCCGCCGGCGAGCGTGTGCGACCATCCGTCCGCGTCCGCCTCGGGCGACCAGGGCGCCTCCCCGGGGCCCGCACCACCGGACCGCGAACCGACGCCCCCGTCGAGGGCGGCGTCGGGCGACCACGGGCGGTCGTCTCCGACGGACCCGGAATCGGCGGACCAGGGAGCGTCGTCGTCCGGTGACCACGGCTCCTCACCGCCGATGCGCGACGCGGCGCCCCCGTCGGGGGAGGCCTCGGAGCCCCACGGTTCACCGGCGGACGGCACGTCGACGCGCGGGGACCACGGCGGCTCGTCGGATCCCCCCGACGGATCGGGGGCCCACGGCTCCTCACGGACACCCGACCCGGCTCCCCAGGCCGACCCGCCCGACGGCGCGAACGGCTCGGGGCTCAAGGGCTCGTCGGACACCAGGGCGGCGGATGTGCCGGCGAGCGGCGGGGACCAACCGTCCTCATCTCCCCCGGACGCCTCAGTCGGCCAGGGGCTCTCACCGAAGCCCTCGGCGCCGGACCCCGGCTCGACGCTCCGGTCCGGAGAGGCGCCGGGCGCCCACGGCTCGTCGTCCGCGCGGGCCGCGCCGTCGTCGGCCCCGTCGGCGGACCACGGCTCGGCCGCCCACGCGTCGGAGGACTCGGCGGACCACGGGTCGCGGCCCCGACCGGTGTCCTCCGGGGCCTCCGGCGGCAGCGGCACCTCAGCGCTCGCGGCGATCCCCGGGATGCTCGGCTCGTCGTACGGGTCGGGCTCCCCCGGGATCCGCGTCAGCGGCTCGTAGGCCGACGCCCCCGCACCGGGGTAGGAGATGGCGCCCGAAGTCGGCGGGCCCGGCTGCGGTGGTCCTCCGAGCGCCTCCGGGTACGGCTCGACCATGGGTGGCCGCGAGGTGCTCAGCCCCGCGTAGCCTCCGCTGTCCGGGAAGACCGTGTCGCCGGCCGTCCCGTCCTCCATCGGGTCCTGGTACTCCGACTGCGAGCGGTAGCGGTTCTCGCTCGGCTTGAACCACGAGTCCCCGTCCCGCGAGGCCGAGTCCCGTCCGCCCCCGTTTTCAGTCACTGTGTGCCTGCTCTCCCGACAGCGCCGAAGCGCCCTCTCCCCATCCACACCGCGATGTGCGGATCGACAACGTGAAACGGCGGCGGCACCACCCCCCAGGGGAGGTGGTGGACCGCCGCCGTCCGTTCAGCCAACCGCTCTTACCGGTTGTACGGCCCGAAGTCGTACTCCTCCAGCGGAACGGCCTCGCCCGATCCCTGCCCGAAGGTGTACTCGCTGGGCTCCTCGTAGCCGGAGACCGAGTACATCGAGGCCTTGGCCTCCTCGGTCGGCTCGACCCGGATGTTGCGGTACTGCGGAATACCGGTACCGGCCGGGATGAGCTTACCGATGATGACGTTCTCCTTGAGGCCGAGCAGCGGGTCGCTCTTGCCGTGGATCGCGTTCTCGGTCAGCACCCGGGTGGTCTCCTGGAAGGAGGCCGCCGACAGCCAGGACTCCGTGGCCAGCGAGGCCTTGGTGATGCCCAGCAGCACCGGACGTCCGGCCGCGGGCTGTCCGCCCTCGGACACGACACGGCGGTTGATCCGCTCGAACTTCGGCCGCTCGACCATCTCACCCGGCAGCAGCTCGGTGTCACCCGACTCCAGGATGTTCACCCGCTTGAGCATCTGGCGGACGATGATCTCGATGTGCTTGTCGTGGATGGACACACCCTGCGACTTGTACACCTCCTGGACCTCCGACACGAGGTGCTGCTGCACCGCGCGCGGGCCCTGGATGCGGAGCACCTCGTGCGGGTTGATCGCACCCTGGATCAGCTGCTGGCCGACCGACACGTGGTCGTCGTCGCTGATCAGGAGCTGGGCACGCATCGGCACCGGGTAGGCGATCTCGTCCGTGCCGTCGTCCGGGATGACGACGATCTTACGGCTCTTCTCCGTGTCGTCGATCCGGATCCGGCCCTCGACCTCGGAGATCGGCGCCACACCCTTGGGGATGCGGGCCTCGAAGAGCTCCTGGACACGGGGCAGACCGTGGGTGATGTCCTGACCGGCCGAACCGCCCATGTGGAAGGTCCGCATGGTCAGCTGGGTGCCGGGCTCACCGATGGACTGCGCCGCGATGATGCCGATCGCCTCGCCGACGTCCACCGGCTTGCCGGTCGCCATGGACCGGCCGTAGCAGGTGGAGCACACGCCGATCTTCGCCTCGCAGGTCAGCGACGAGCGGATCCGCACGCGGGTGACGCCCGCCGCGATCAGCTTGTCGATGTTCTGCTCGGAGGTGTCGGCCAGCGCGGGCAGGACGGCGTTGCCGTCCGCGTCCACGGTGTCCTCGGCGAGGGTACGGCCGAAACCGGTGTTCTCGACGTTGTGCTTGCGCACGACGACGCCGGAGGCGGACTTCTCGCCGATCTCGTGCCACAGCGAGCGGTCCGTGCCGCAGTCGACCTCGCGGACGATGACGTCCTGCGCGACGTCCACCAGACGACGGGTCAGGTAACCCGAGTCGGCGGTACGCAGGGCGGTGTCGGCCAGACCCTTGCGCTGACCGTGCGTGGAGATGAAGTACTCCAGGACGGACAGGCCCTCGCGGTAGGAGGACTTGATCGGACGCGGGATCGTCTCACCCTTGGTGTTGGAGACCAGACCGCGGATGCCGGCGATCTGACGCACCTGCATCGGGTTGCCTCGGGCGCCGGACTGGACCATCATCCACACCGGGTTGTCGGCGGGGAAGTTCTCCTCCATGTTCCGGGCGACCTCGGCGGTGGCCTGGGTCCACACCTCGGTGAGCTCCTGACGGCGCTCGTCGTCGGTGATGAGACCGCGGTCGTACTCGCGCTGGATCTTGTCGGCCTTGCGCTCGTACCCCTCGAGGATCTCCGTCTTGGCCGGAGGCGCGACGACGTCCTCGATGCCGATGGTCAGACCGGACCGGGTGGCCCAGCGGTAGCCGGCGTCCTTCAGGGCGTCCAGGGTCGTGGCGACCTGGACCTTGGGGTAGTTCTCGGCCAGGTCGTTGACCAGGGCCGAGACCTGCTTCTTGCCCACCTGGAAGTTGACGTACGGGTAGTCGACCGGGGTGGCCTCGTTGAAGAGGTACCGGCCCAGCGTCGTCTCCAGGGTGTACGGCTCGCCCTGCTGCCAGTTCTCCGGCGGGGTCCAGTCCTTGGGCGCGGGAGCGCCGTCGGCGATCCGCAGGCGGATCTTCGCCTGCAGGTCCAGGTCCCCGATGTCGTAGGCCATGATCGCCTCGGCCGGGGACAGGAACGCCCGCCCCTCGCCCGTGGCGTCGGCCTTCTCCGTCGTCAGGTAGTACAGACCGATGATCATGTCCTGGGTGGGCATGGTCACGGGCTTGCCGTCGGACGGCTTGAGGATGTTGTTCGTGGCCAGCATCAGCAGCCGCGCCTCGGCCTGGGCCTCGGCGGACAGCGGCAGGTGCACGGCCATCTGGTCACCGTCGAAGTCGGCGTTGAACGCCGTGCACACGAGCGGGTGGATCTGGATGGCCTTGCCCTCGACCAGCTGCGGCTCGAAGGCCTGGATGCCCAGGCGGTGCAGGGTGGGAGCGCGGTTGAGCAGCACCGGGTGCTCGGTGATGACCTCTTCCAGGACGTCCCACACGACCGGGCGGGACCGCTCGACCATGCGCTTGGCGCTCTTGATGTTCTGCGCGTGGTTCAGGTCGACCAGGCGCTTCATCACGAACGGCTTGAACAGCTCCAGGGCCATCTGCTTGGGCAGACCGCACTGGTGCAGCTTGAGCTGCGGGCCGACGACGATGACCGAACGGCCGGAGTAGTCGACGCGCTTGCCCAGCAGGTTCTGGCGGAAGCGGCCCTGCTTGCCCTTGAGCATGTCGGACAGCGACTTGAGCGGCCGGTTGCCCGGCCCGGTGACCGGACGGCCGCGGCGGCCGTTGTCGAACAGGGCGTCGACGGCCTCCTGGAGCATCCGCTTCTCGTTGTTGACGATGATCTCGGGGGCGCCGAGGTCGAGCAGTCGCTTGAGGCGGTTGTTCCGGTTGATCACCCGGCGGTACAGGTCGTTGAGGTCGGAGGTCGCGAAGCGGCCACCGTCCAGCTGCACCATCGGACGCAGGTCCGGCGGGATGACCGGGATGCAGTCGAGCACCATGCCCATGGGGCTGTTGGTGGTGTTGAGGAACGCCGAGACGACCTTGAGCCGCTTGAGGGCGCGGGCCTTCTTCTGGCCCTTGCCGGTGCGGATGGTCTCGCGGAGCTTCTCCGCCTCCTGGTCCAGCTCGAAGTTGGAGAGCCGGTCCTGGATGGCCTGGGCGCCCATGCCGCCGCGGAAGTACTTCCCGAAGCGGTCCCGCATCTCGCGGTAGAGCATCTCGTCGCCCTCGAGGTCCTGGACCTTGAGGTTCTTGAAGCGGTTCCAGACCTCGTCGAGGCGGTCGATCTCGCGCTGGGCGCGGTCGCGCAGCTGGCGCATCTCGCGCTCGGCGCCCTCGCGCACCTTGCGGCGGGCGTCGCCCTTGGCGCCCTGCTCCTCCAGCTCGGCCAGGTCGGCCTCGAGCTTGCGGTGGCGCTCCTCGATCGTGGAGTCGCGGCGCTGCTCCAGGTGCTGCTTCTCGACCGAGATCCGCGCCTCCAGGGACTGGAGGTCGCGCTCACGGGCCTCGGTGTCCACCCACGTGACCATGTAGGCGGCGAAGTAGATGATCTTCTCGAGATCCTTCGGCGCCAGGTCCAGCAGGTAACCCAGGCGGGAGGGCACACCCTTGAAGTACCAGATGTGCGTGACGGGCGCGGCCAGCTCGATGTGGCCCATCCGCTCACGGCGCACCTTGGCGCGGGTCACCTCGACGCCGCAGCGCTCACAGATGATGCCCTTGAAGCGGACGCGCTTGTACTTGCCGCAGTAGCACTCCCAGTCCCGGGTCGGACCGAAGATCTTCTCGCAGAAGAGTCCGTCCTTCTCGGGCTTGAGGGTGCGGTAGTTGATGGTTTCGGGCTTCTTGACCTCGCCGTGCGACCACTGGCGGATGTCGTCGGCCGTGGCCAGGCCAATGCGCAGCTCGTCGAAGAAGTTGACGTCGAGCACTTAATTCGTCCCCTGCTCTCGAAGATCGCGGAAGTTAGACCTCTTCGACACTGCTCGGCTCGCGCCGACCCAGGTCGATTCCCAGCTCTTCCGCCGCGCGGAAGACGTCCTCGTCGCTGTCCCGCATCTCGATGGACATACCGTCACTGGACAGCACCTCCACGTTCAGACAGAGCGACTGCATCTCCTTGATGAGCACCTTGAAGGACTCAGGGATGCCCGGCTCGGGGATGTTCTCGCCCTTGACGATGGCCTCGTAGACCTTGACCCGGCCCACCACGTCGTCGGACTTGATGGTGAGCAGCTCCTGGAGGGCGTAGGCGGCGCCGTACGCCTCCAGCGCCCACACCTCCATCTCACCGAAGCGCTGACCGCCGAACTGCGCCTTACCGCCCAGCGGCTGCTGGGTGATCATCGAGTACGGGCCGGTGGAGCGCGCGTGGATCTTGTCGTCCACGAGGTGGTGGAGCTTGAGGATGTACTTGTAGCCGACGGAGATCGGCTCGGCGAACGGCTCTCCGGTGCGGCCGTCGAACAGCCGCGCCTTGCCCTCGTCGTTGATCAGGCGGTGGCCGTCCTCGTTGGGGCGGACCGACGTGATCAGGCCGTTGAGCTCGTCGCCGCGCAGACCGTCGAAGACCGGCGTGGCCACCCTGGAGTCGGGCTCGGACTCCGAGGCGCCGATGTCGTGCAGCGACTGCTTCCACGGTTCGTCGAGTCCGTCGACCGTCCAGCCGTTCTTGGCCAGCCAGCCCAGGTGGACCTCCAGGACCTGGCCGACGTTCATCCGGCCGGGGACGCCCAGCGGGTTGAGGATGATGTCGACCGGCGTGCCGTCCTCCAGGAAGGGCATGTCCTCCTGGGGCAGGATCTTGGCGATGACACCCTTGTTGCCGTGGCGGCCGGCGAGCTTGTCGCCGTCGGTGATCTTGCGCTTCTGGGCGACGTAGACGCGGACCATCTCGTTGACGCCCGGGGCGAGCTCGTCGCCGTCCTCGCGGCTGAACACGCGGACGCCGATGACCTTGCCGGTCTCGCCGTGCGGGACCTTGAGCGAGGTGTCCCGGACCTCGCGGGCCTTCTCGCCGAAGATGGCGCGCAGCAGGCGCTCCTCCGGGGTCAGCTCGGTCTCACCCTTGGGGGTGACCTTGCCGACGAGGATGTCGCCGTCGACGACCTCGGCGCCGATGCGGATGATGCCCCGGTCGTCGAGGTCGGCCAGGACCTCCTCGCTGACGTTGGGGATCTCGCGCGTGATCTCCTCCGGGCCCAGCTTGGTGTCGCGGGCGTCGACCTCGTGCTCCTCGATGTGGATCGAGGAGAGGACGTCGTCCTGCACCAGGCGCTGGGAGAGGATGATCGCGTCCTCGTAGTTGTGGCCCTCCCAGGACATGTACGCCACGAGCAGGTTCTTGCCCAGCGACATCTCGCCCTGGTCGGTGGACGGACCGTCCGCCAGGACCTGGGACTCCTCGACCCGCTGGCCCTCGTGCACGATCGGCCGCTGGTTGAAGCAGGTGCCCTGGTTGGAGCGCTGGAACTTGCCCAGGCGGTAGGTCTTGCGGGTGCCGTCGTCGGCCATCACCGTGACGTAGTCGGCGGTGACGTCCTCGACCACACCGGCCTTCTCCGCGAGGATGACCTCGCCGGCGTCGGTGGCGGCGCGGTACTCCATGCCGGTGCCGACGAACGGGGCCTCGGCGCGCAGCAGCGGCACGGCCTGGCGCTGCATGTTGGAGCCCATGAGCGCGCGGTTGGCGTCGTCGTGCTCCAGGAACGGGATCATGGCGGTGGCGACCGACACCATCTGGCGCGGCGACACGTCCATGTAGTCGACCTCGTCCGAGCGGACCTGCTCGAACTCCTCGCCCTTGCGGCGCACCAGGACGTGGGACTCGGCGAAGGTGCCGTCCGGGTTCATCGGCGTGTTGGCCTGGCCGATGACGTACCGGTCCTCCTCGTCCGCGGTGAGGTAGTCGACCTCGTCGGTGATACGTCCGTCGACCACGCGGCGGTACGGGGTCTCGACGAACCCGAAGGAGTTGACGCGGCCGTAGGCGGCCAGGGAGCCGATCAGACCGATGTTGGGACCCTCGGGGGTCTCGATCGGGCACATACGGCCGTAGTGGGAGGCGTGGACGTCACGGACCTCGAAGCCCGCGCGCTCACGGGACAGACCGCCCGGGCCCAGGGCCGAGAGGCGGCGCTTGTGGGTCAGACCGGCCAGGGGGTTGGTCTGGTCCATGAACTGGGACAGCTGCGAGGTGCCGAAGAACTCCTTGATGGAGGCCACGACCGGGCGGATGTTGATCAGGGTCTGCGGCGTGATCGCCTCGACGTCCTGGGTGGTCATCCGCTCGCGGACGACGCGCTCCATGCGGGCCAGGCCCAGGCGGACCTGGTTCTGGATGAGCTCGCCGACCGTGCGCAGGCGCCGGTTGCCGAAGTGGTCGATGTCGTCGGTCTCGACGGGCCGGGTGCCGACCGCCGTCTCGTGCTCGACCTCACCCGCGTGCAGGCGCACGAGGTAGTCGATGGTGGCGACGATGTCCTCTTCGGTGAGGGTGCCCTGGGTGTAGTCGGTCTCCAGACCGAGCTTCTTGTTGATCTTGTAGCGGCCGACCTTGGCGAGGTCGTAGCGCTTGGGGTTGAAGTAGAGGTTCTCCAACAGCGCCTGGGCCGACTCCTTCGTGGGCGGCTCCCCCGGACGCAGCTTGCGGTAGATGTCCAGCAGCGCGTCGTCGGTGCCCGCGGTCGGGTCCTTCTCCAGCGTGTTGCGGATGGACTCGTACTGGCCGAAGCGCTCGAGGATCTGGTCGGTGGTCCAGCCCAGCGCCTTGAGCAGGACGGTGACGCCCTGCTTGCGCTTGCGGTCGATGCGCACACCGACGAAGTCCCGCTTGTCGACCTCGAACTCGAGCCAGGCGCCGCGGGACGGGATGACCTTGCAGCCGAACAGGTCCTTGTCCGAGCTCTTGTCGACCGACCGGTCGAAGTACACGCCCGGGGAGCGGACCAGCTGGGACACGACGACGCGCTCGGTGCCGTTGATGATGAAGGTGCCCTTGACGGTCATGAGCGGGAAGTCGCCCATGAACACCGTCTGGCTCTTGATCTCACCGGTGTCGTTGTTGATGAACTCCGCCGTGACGAACATCGGGGCGGAGTAGGTCATGTCCTTGTCCTTGCACTCCTCTTCGGAGTACTTGGGCGGCTCGAACCGATGGTCGCGGAACGACAGCGACATCGTGCCCGAGAAGTCCTCGATCGGACTGATCTCCTCGAAGATCTCTTCGAGACCGGACTGCTCCGGAACGTCCTTGCGGCCAGCGTTTCGGGCCGTCTCGACCCGGGTCTTCCACTTCTCGTTGCCCAGCAGCCAGTCGAACGACTCGGTCTGCAGGGCGAGCAGGTTCGGGACCTCGAGCGGTTCCTGAATACGGGCGAACGAAACGCGGTGCGGACCAAGGGCGTTAGCGGAGGCGTTGCGCGAGGCTGCCAACAGGGGTCCTTCCGAAGGCTTGTGGCGGTTGAAGCGCGCACGCCAGACGATCCGTCACGGGAGGACCGCCGCAACACGGTTGAGACGGTCACACGAGCGGGAACGGGCTACCGTGTCCAGACGAAAACGGGATGGCGGAAGCCGTACACCGACACAGGGATCACCAAAGGGCAGCGCAAAAGAGCAGTGTAGCCGAACACCACACCGCTGTCCACTCACGGTCCACGGCGCCACTCACGACACCCGCAGGATCACCCGTGGCGGGCGATCCGTCAAGCCCGTACGTCGTCCTTTGTGTGGAACCCGACCACGGATTCCACCCGAGAGGACCCGACGGGACCGTGTGTGCGGTCCAGCGCGCCTGCCCTGGCCCCGGGGGTACGAGCCATCGGACACCCGGAAGGGTTCCCCCGCCCAGGGCGGGTAAACACTCTCCCCGGGGCCCGTCAAGAATCCCGGGACCGGAGATTATCGCGCCCCAGGGACACTTCGCACACACGGACGCCCCTTGTGGCGCCCGCGCCGCGACCGCGACCGCCCCAGCTTCGCACACCTCGACGACCGTCCGGCGTCGGACACGGCGCGAAACCCGGCGAACGGAACCATTCTCCACTCCCCGGGCCACTCGGCCCCGAACGGGGCACCCCGCATGCGGCCGCTCCTGCCGGGGAACGCCCAGCCGTGCGGAAACGACGACGCGGCCGCCCCTCCCGGAGGAGGAACGGCCGCGTGGCGCGTACCAGCGGGCCCGTACGGCCCGCGTGGGACTACTTGAGGGTGACGGTGGCGCCGGCGCCCTCGAGGGCCGCCTTGGCCTTGTCAGCCGTCTCCTTGTTGACGCCCTCGAGCAGCGGCTTCGGAGCGTTGTCGACCAGGTCCTTGGCCTCCTTGAGGCCCAGGCTCGTGAGGCCGCGGACCTCCTTGATGACCTGGATCTTCTTGTCACCGGCGGACTCGAGGACGACGTCGAACTCGTCCTTCTCCTCGACGGCCTCGGCGGCGCCGCCACCGGCGCCCGGGGCAGCGGCGACGACGGCGGCCGGGGCGGCGGCCTCGACGTCGAACTTGTCCTCGAACAGCTTCACGAACTCGGACAGCTCGAGGAGGGTCATCTCCTCGAACGCGGCAAGCAGGTCCTCGTTGCTGAGCTTCGCCATGATGCGATCTCTCTTTCTCTACGGACACGCGCGTCCGTCGACGCCACGTGCGAGCCTTGAGGCGGGTGACGTCCGCACCCACCGGGATCGGGTTGTCTAGGCCGCTTCCTCGGAGCGCTTGTCCGCCAGGGCCTGCGCGAGACGCACAGCCTTGGTCGGGAGCGCCTGGAAGACGGCGGCGGCCTGGCCCTGCTTGGCCTTGAGCGCACCGGCCATCTTCGAGAGAAGCACCTCGCGGGACTCCAGGTCGGCCAGCTTGGTGACCTCGTCGGCGGTCATCGACTTGCCGTCGATGACGCCGCCCTTGATCACCAGGGGCTCGTTCGCCTTCGCGAAGTCACGCAGGCTCTTGGCGGCCTCGACCACGTCACCGCGGATGAAAGCGACGGCGGTGGGGCCCTCGAGCAGGTCCTTGACCTTCTCGTCGACCCCGGCCTCGCTCACGGCGATCTTGGTCAGCGTGTTCTTCACGACGCGGAAACGCGCGTTCTGGCCGAGGCTGCGGCGGAGCTCGTTGAGCCCGGCCACAGTGAGTCCCCGGTATTCCGCCAGCACGGCGCCGTTGGCCTCGCGGAGCTCCTCCGTGAGTTCGGCGACCGCGGCGGCCTTGTCCGGCCTCGCCATGGGACTCCTTCCAACAGTGAACGCTGGTTGGTTCCCAAGGACTCACGCGATCGGCGTCTGCACGAGAAAAGGCCCCGAGCGCGAGGCGCACGGGGCACGACCGCGTCCACGGGGCGAGGGAACGCGCCCGGGACGGGAAAGCTCTGGTGACACCTGCGCGGGCGCCCATCGCGGATGGGTCCTTAGGTCACCCGTTCGGGTGACGACCAGCGGTCTTCGGCAAGTACCCATGCTACAGGACGCGGAGGAATGCCGGGAACGGATTCCGGACGGGCGGCGCACCCGTGACGGCCCCCACACCGCGGAACCCGACGAAGTGGAACAACGTCCCAGTAACGAACGCCGCCCCGCGCCCCGGACGTCGCACGCGCGTGGCACCATGTCCGGCTGGAGGCCCGCTCCCTTCGGCATTCCACCATCCCCAGACGAAGGTATCCAACCCCATGAAGACCCGTGTGCCGGCCCTGTTGACCGCCGGCGCCCTGAGCCTGTCCCTCGCCGCCTGCGGCGGCGGCGCGTCCGCCGAGCCCGAGGAGACCGCCGACGCGGCGGGCGGGGAGGGCGGGGGCGGAGGCGTCACGAGCCTCCTCGCCGACCTGGCCGCGAGCACCGAGGCGGTCGACAACTACACCCTCGACATGTCGATGACCGTGTCCGACCCCGAAGCGGGCGAGACGGAGATGGACTTCACGTACGAGGTCATGGACGAGCCCCAGGCGGCGCAGGTCACCGTGTACATGCCCGCCATGGGCGACATGCTCCTGGAACTCGCCGAGCTGAGCGGCCGGGCGACGGACCTGACCGCTGAGGAGCTCAGCACGTCGGTCGTCATCGTCCCGGCCGGGGGCGACATGCTGATCTCCAACCACAACGGCCTCCAGGAAGTGGACACCGCCTGGGCCCGCGGAGTCGACAGCAGCGGCCTGCAACCCGTCACCGAGACCATGTTCGACACCTCGAACCTGCCGGAGCTGGCCGGTGCGGTCGCCGCGATCGAGACGATCGAGGAGGCCGGAACCGAGGAGATCAGCGGGGTCGGGACCACCCGCCTCGAGGGATCCTTCACCGCCGAGGAGATCGACGCCCTCACCGAGGAGCAGAGCGGCGCCCTGTCCGACCTCATCGGGGACACCACCGGCGCCATGGACGTGTCCATCTGGATCGCGGACGACGGCTTCCCCATGCGGATGGACTTCAACGACGGGGCCGGAGAGCTCTCGATGGTCTTCTCCGCCCTGGGCGAGACCTCCTTCGAGCTGCCCTCCGAGGACGAGATCACCGACGTGTAGTCGACGGCGGCCCTCCGGCACGGCGACGGCCCCCGGTTCCGCGAGGGAACCGGGGGCCGTCGCGCCACGCGCCGTTCGGGCGCCCGCTGTCAGGCGTCGAGCGGGATGCTCGGGCCCATGGACGTGGTGACCACGGCCTTCTTGATGTAGCGGCCCTTGGCGGCGGACGGCTTGAGGCGGTTCACCTCGTCGATCGCGGCCTGGTAGTTCTCCACCAGCTTGGCCTCGTCGAAGGACGCCTTGCCGATGATGAAGTGCAGGTTGCCGTGGCGGTCGACACGGAACTCGATCTTGCCGCCCTTGATCTCGGTCACGGCCTTGGCCACGTCCGGGGTGACGGTGCCCGTCTTGGGGTTCGGCATGAGACCACGCGGACCGAGCACGCGGCCGAGGCGGCCGACCTTGCCCATGAGGTCCGGGGTGGCGACGACGGCGTCGAAGTCGAGGAAGCCGTTCTGGACCTCCTGGACGAGGTCGTCGTCGCCGACGTGGTCGGCGCCAGCGGCGCGAGCCTGCTCCGCACGCTCACCGGTCGCGAAGACCAGGACCCGAGCGGTCTTACCGGTGCCGTTGGGCAGGTTCACGGTGCCGCGGACCATCTGGTCGGCCTTGCGCGGGTCGACGCCCAGACGCAGGGCGACCTCGACGGTCGCGTCGAACTTGGTGGTGGAGGTCTCCTTGGCGAGCTTCACGGCCTCGGCGGGGCTGTAGAGCTTGTCACGGTCCACCAGCTCGCTGGCTTTGCGGTGGTTCTTGCTGCGCTTCACGCGGTTCTCCTAGGAACGTGTGGTCGGTGGGCCAGCGCCTGGCCCTGCCACTGTCGGTGCTTGACGTCGGCACCCCACGCGGCGCGGGCGGTCGCCCGGCGCCCCGGTGCGAGGGGGCTACTTGACCTCGATGCCCATCGAGCGGGCGGTGCCGGCGACGATCTTGGCGGCGGCCTCGACGTCGTCGGTGTTGAGGTCGGGCAGCTTGGTCTGCGCGATCTCGCGGACCTGGTCGGCGGTGATCGAACCGGCCGTGCTGCGGCCCGGGTCCGTCGCGGCCTTGTCCAGACCGGCGGCCTTCAGGATCAGCCCGGACGCCGGGGGCGTCTTGGTGACGAACGTGAAGGAACGGTCCTCGTAGATGGAGATCTCCACGGGGATGACGTTGCCGCGCTGGGACTCCGTGGCAGCGTTGTACTGCTTGCAGAAGTCCATGATGTTGACGCCGTGCGGACCGAGAGCGGTACCGACGGGCGGCGCCGGGGTGGCCTGACCGGCGGGGAGCTGCACCTTGACGAGTGCGGCCAGTTTCTTCTTCGGAGGCATGTCGGGTCCTTTGCCTGATATGCGGTGTGTGCTGGTCCCCTGGCCCTCCTGACGGCGCCGCGCGGTCGCGTGGACCGCACCGGGCGCCGCTGCCGGGGAGGGCGCGTCCCCGGGCACGGGGACGGCGGCCCGCCGGGACCGGGCGGGCCGGGGCGCCCCGCGCTGGGCGGAGCGCACGAGCGGGTCCGCCCGGAGGCGGACCCACCAAGTCTACGTCGGCCGGATCACTGCCCGGACGGGTCAGATCTTGGCGACCTGGTTGAACGACAGCTCGACCGGGGTCTCGCGGCCGAAGATCGACACGAGCACCTTGAGCTTCTGGGTGTCGGGGTTGATCTCGCTCACCGTGGCGGGCAGGGTCGCGAACGGGCCCTCCATGACGGTGACGGACTCCCCGACCTCGTAGGCGACGTCCGAACGCGCCTCGCCGGCGCCGGCGGCCTTGGCCTTGCGCTCCTCCTCCGGCTCCTCCTCCGGCTCGGGGGCCAGGAGCTTGGCGACCTCCGTGAGGCTGAGCGGGGCGGGCTTGTTGGACAGGCCCACGAAACCGGTCACGCCCGGGGTGTTGCGGATGGCCGACCAGGACTCGTCGGTCAGGTCCATGCGCACGAGCACGTAGCCGGGCAGGACCTTCTCGGTGACCTGCTGGCGCTTGCCGCTCTTGACCTCGGTGACCTCGTGCTCGGGCACCTCGACCTGGAAGATGTACTCCTCCATGTTGAGCGACTGGGTGCGGCTCTCGACGTTGGCCTTGACCCGCTTCTCGTACCCGGCGTAGGTGTGCACGACGTACCAGTCGCCGGGGAGCAGCATCAGCTCGGCGCGGAACTCCTCGACGGGGTCGAGCCGGGGGAGCTCGGGCTCCTGCCCGGCCTCCTCGTCCGCGTCACCGGCCTGCTCGTCCGCCTCGTCGGCCAGCTCCTGGCCCTCGGTCTCGGACTGCTCGGCCGCGTCCTCGGACAGCTCGCCCGCCAGGCCGGTCTCTTCCTCCGACGGCTGACCCGGCTCCTCTTCGGGGAAGTCGTCAGGGGTCAGTGGGGACTCGGACACGGCTGCTCTTTCTCTCGTCGGATGCGCTACTGCGGGCCGACGCGCGCCGGACAGCGGTCGACGTCGAACCCCGTCCTGCCAGCTTACGGTCTCGGCGCGCGGGATGGGACCAGGCACAGGTGCGGAGCGACGGCGAGCGGTGTCACATCCGGACCGCCGTCGTGCCCGCGCGGGCTCGTGTACCCGGGGGGCTAGTCGCCCCTGCTGCGCATGATGCCCATGGCGCCGAGGATGACCGCGAGACCGCCGGTCGCGATGCTGGTCCACAGCGGCAGGGCCTGGAACTCGCCCTCGAGGCTGAACCCGGCGTAGAGCCACGTGGTGAGCTCGGCGAAGACGAAGTCGAGCAGCGAGACGTAGCTGAGGACGAGGACGACGAACACCAGGACGACGATGGTGTAGGTGACCAGTTCGCGGCGCGTGGGCCAGCGGACCTTGCGGAGCTCTCCGACGACCTGCTTGGTGAAGGTCACAGGACCGGTACGACGCTTGGGCTCCTTGTCGGGCTTGGCGTCGGCGTCAGTCTGGGTCACCTGGGGTCCTTAGGGTCGCGGGCTGCTGGTCATCCCCGTAGTTCCGTAACGCCCCGCGTGGTGCGGCGGCCGAAACGACCGCCACACCGCGCGTTCGTGCAGGGCAGGAGGGACTCGAACCCCCAACCGCCGGTTTTGGAGACCGGTGCTCTACCAATTGAGCCACTGCCCTCGGACGGAAACTGCGTCCCCACCATAGCCGGTCGTCACCGGGTCCGCACCCCACGCCGTGGAACGCGACCCGTCGACCGGTCGGCTCGCACGAGTGTAAGGCCTGCGTGCTCCCGGGACCAAACCGCTTTCCCCGAACACCGCCCCCGCACACCCCCGTGGGCGCCCCGTACCGTCCCCCGCCACCCTGGTCGGGGGCGCATGACACCATGGAGGGCATGACTGAGCGACCGCGAGTCTCTGCACGTATCAGCGCTATCTCCGAGTCGGCCACCCTCGCCGTCGACGCGAAGGCCAAGGCCATGAAGGCGGAGGGGCGTCCCGTCATCGGCTTCGGAGCCGGAGAGCCCGACTTCCCGACCCCCGACTACATCGTCGAGGCCGCCGTCGAGGCGGCCCGCGAGCCGCGTTTCCACCGCTACACCCCGGCCGGCGGCCTTCCCGAGCTGAAGAAGGCCATCGCCGAGAAGACCGCCCGCGACTCCGGCTACCAGGTCGAGCCCTCCCAGATCCTGGTGACCAACGGCGGCAAGCAGGCGATCTACGAGGCCTTCGCCGCGATGCTCGACCCGGGCGACGAGGTCGTCGTCGTGGCCCCCTACTGGACCACCTACCCCGAGTCGATCAAGCTCGCGGGCGGTGTACCGGTGTACGTCACCACCGACGAGACCACCGGCTACCTCGCCAGTGTCGAGCAGCTGGAGGCCGCGCGCACCGAACGCACCAAGGTCCTGGTGTTCGTCTCCCCGAACAACCCGACCGGCGCGATCTACCCGCGCGAGCAGGTCCGCGCGATCGGCCAGTGGGCTCTGGACAAGGGCCTGTGGGTGCTGACCGACGAGATCTACCAGCACCTGGTCTACGGCGACGCCGAGTTCTCCTCGATCCCCGTCGAGGTTCCGGAGCTGGCCGAGCGCACCGTGATCGTCAGCGGCGTGGCCAAGACCTACGCGATGACCGGCTGGCGCGTGGGGTGGATCATCGGCCCCGCGGACGTGATCAAGGCGGCGGGCAACCTCCAGTCGCACGCCACCTCCAACGTCGCCAACGTGTCGCAGGCCGCCGCGCTGGCCGCCGTCTCCGGCGACCTGTCCGCCGTGGACGCCATGCGCGAGTCCTTCGACCGCCGCCGCACGACGATCGTCCGGATGCTCAACGAGATCGACGGCGTGCTCTGCCCGGAGCCGCAGGGGGCCTTCTACGCCTACCCGTCCGTCAAGGGCGTCCTGGGCAAGGTGATCCGCGGCAAGCGGCCGAGCACCTCCGCCGAGTTGGCCGAGCTCATCCTCGAGGAGGCCGAGGTCGCGGTCGTGCCCGGTGAGGCGTTCGGCACCCCCGGCTACGTCCGCCTGTCCTACGCGCTCGGCGACGAGGACCTCGTCGAGGGCGTCAGCCGCATCCAGAAGCTGCTGGCCGAGGCCGAGTAGCCGCGCCCGCTTCGGGCCTCCGCTCCGCCTGGGACCTCCCGTCGCCCGCCGCCACCCGGGGGCCGCTCCGCGGCGGGGCGGGCATCCTCGACGGACGCCTGCGGCGCGGCGCCCGCGTTCGACCGCCGTTTCCCGGTCGGTCTTCCGGTCCCGGTACCACGCGCGCGCGGTGTACGGCAGGCTTGGGTCATGGAGACACCGACCAGCGCCCGCCGGTTGGACCGGCTGCCCAAGGCGCACCTGCACCTGCACTTCACCGGATCGATGCGCCACTCGACCCTCGTGGAACTCGCGGAGGAGCGCGGGATCCGCCTCCCCCAGGCCCTGGTCGACGAGTGGCCGCCCCGCCTGCGCGCCACGGACGAACGCGGCTGGTTCCGGTTCCAGCGCCTCTACGACATCGCCCGTTCGGTGCTGCGCAGACCCGAGGACGTGTACCGGCTGCTGCGGGAGGCCGCCGAGGACGAGCGCGCGGCGGGGTCGGGCTGGCTGGAGATCCAGGTGGACCCGAGCGGGTACGCCGCACTGTTCGACGGCCTGACCGCCACCCTGGAGCTGATCCTGGACGCCGCGCGCGCCGCCGAGAACGCGACCGGCGTCCCCATCGGCCTGATGGTGGCCGCCAACCGCACGCGGCACCCGATGGACGCCCGGGCCCTGGCGCGGCTGGCGCGGCAGTACGCGGGCCGGGGCGTGGTCTCCTTCGGCCTGAACAACGACGAGCGGCGGGGGCGGGCGCGCGAGTTCGAGGCCGCCTTCCGGATCGCCCGGCGCGCGGGGCTGCTGTCGGCGCCGCACGGCGGCGAGCTCCTGGGGCCGCGCAGCGTCCGTGAGTGCCTGGACGACCTCGACGCCGACCGGGTGGGCCACGGTGTGCGCGCGGTGGAGGACCCGCACCTGGTGGAGCGGATCGCCACCCAGGGCGTGACGTTGGAGATCTGCCCGACCTCGAACGTCGGGCTGGGGGTGTTCGAGAAGCTGGAGCACCTGCCGCTGCGCAGGCTCTTCGACTCCGGGGTGCAGATCGCGCTCGGCACCGACGACCCCCTGCTGTTCGGTCCCCGCCTGGTCGAGCAGTACCGGATCGCGCGGGAGGTGTTCGGGTTCTCGGACGCGGAGCTGGCCGAGCTGGCGCGGATGTCGGTGCGCGGTTCGGGGGCCCCGGAGGCGGTGCGCAAGGAGCTGCTGTCGGGGATCGACGCGTGGCTGGCGGCGCCGCCGGAGGACGACGGCTCCTGAGCGGCGCCCCGCCCGTCGGCTCAGGCCAGGAGCAGCCAGGCGCCCTGGCCGGCCATGACGGTCCCCGCCGCGAAGAACAGCACCGCGGCGCCCACCCGCACGGCCCGTTCGGGGAGCTTCTTTCCCAGGACCGCGCCGAGCACGATGGCGACCGCGTCGGCCGCCACCATGCCGACGGTGGACCCGATCCACACGGCCAGCCAGTGGTGCTGGGTGCCCACGGTGATGGTGGCGAGCATGGTCTTGTCGCCCAGCTCGGCGGTGAGGAAGACCACGAAGACGGTGAGGAGTCCGGAGCGGATCCGCCGGGAGGCGGCGCGCTCCTCGTCCCTGGCCGTCATCTCGTCCCCGCGCAGGGTCCAGAACCCGAAGAGGACGAAGGCGAGTCCGGCGACGAAGGTCAGCCAGTCGGTGGGGATACTGGCGCCCAGGACCTCGGCCAGCAGCACGCTGCCCGCGTGGACGACGGCGGTCGCCGCGGTGATGCCGAGGATGACGGTGGGAGCGCGGTAGCGGGTCGCGAGGGACATCGCCACCAATTGGGTCTTGTCCCCCATCTCCGCGACGAGAATGGCGACGGTGCTGACCGCCAGGCCCGTGAGAAATGCCGACACTCGTCCTCCTCCGACCAGGGGTTTCGGGCGGAAGGAGGGTGCGGACGCCCCTTCAACCCGGCTGTTTCCTACCGGGTCAAAGGTCTCGTCCGCCCTGCGCCGCGCCTGTCCGGCGCTGGGGCGATGGGCTCGCGCGACCGGGCCGCCGGGCGGCCAGTGTGTCGATCGCGCGCATTGGGGACTACTCCCCTTCGACTCCCACGACTTTAGCAAAACACCGTGGAATAGCAATTCATCAGCTCGGCGAATTTGTTTATCAGGATGTCCTGAAAAACAAGTTGGCCGTACCCAACTCAAGAATTGGGTACGGCCCTCGAAAGGCTGGGGCTTTCCTTACAGGGTCACGCCGATCATCACGGGCTCGTTGACCAGACGGACGCCGAACGCCTCCTCGACCCCCGCCCGCACCTCGCGTGCCAGGTCGAGCAGGTCGCGCGTGGTCGCGCCGCCCGGGTTGGTCAGCGCCAGCGTGTGCTTGCCGGAGATCCGCGCGGGGCCGCTCCCGTATCCCTTGGTGAACCCGGCCTGGTCGATGAGCCACGCGGCGGAGAGCTTGACGTTGCCGTCGCCGTCGGGGTGCCCGGGGACCTCGACGTCCGTCCCGAGACGAGCCGCGACGCGGTCGCGGACGGCCGCGAACTGCTCCGCGGTCACCACGGGGTTGGTGAAGAACGATCCGGCGCTGCGCGTGTCGGGGTCGCCGGGGTCCAGGACCATGCCCTTGCCCGCGCGCAGGGCCAGGACGGTCTCCCGGGCCCTCTCCAGCGGCACACGCTCGCCCGACTCGACGCCCAGGGTCCGGGCCACCTCGGCGTACCGGATCGGGCGGCTCAGTTCGGAGCGGCGCAGTTCGAGGACGACCCCGCACACCACGTACCGGTCCCCGCCCTTGAAGACGCTGTCGCGGTAGGTGAACCCGCACTGGGCGTTGGTCATGGTCCGGCGCTCGCCGGTGCGCCGGTCGTACACGGACACCTCGCGCACGGTCTGGCTGACGTCCTGCCCGTAGGCGCCGACGTTCTGGATGGGGGTGGCGCCGACCCGTCCCGGAATGCCGGAGAGGAACTCGACACCGCTGAGGCCCTCGCCGACCGTGAGTTCCACCAGCGAGTCCCATTCGACGCCGGCCTCGGCGCGCAGGTGGACGAGGGTCTCCCCGGTCTCGGGGTCGTGTCCGGCCTCGGCGAGGGAGACGGCGCGCGTGTCGACGCGCACCACGGTTCCGGGGAAGCCGTCGTCGGCGATGACCAGGTTGCTCCCGCCGCCCAGGATCAGCAGCGGGTCGCCGTCCCGGTCGGCCGCGGCGACCGCGTCCACCAGCGCGGCGGTGGTGGACGCGGCGACGAGGCTCTTGGCCGGGCCGCCCAGCCCGAGCGTGGTGTGGTCGGAGAGCGGGGCTCCGGAGAGTGTGGACACGGGTTCTCCCTCACTGGGTACTGCCGCCGCGCCGCCGTCGCGGGGAGCGGCGCGGGCCCGGCGGTCAGGCCAGGCGCACGACGGCGGTGGACTTGGCCAGGACCTTGGCGCCGCCGGACCGCGCGGTCAGGAGCACGTTGACGGTGCCGTCGTCGTTCTTGGTCCTGACCTTCCCGCCGACGGTGATCTCGGCGCCCTCCTCGTCGTCGGGGACCACCACGGGCGCGGAGAAGCGCACCGAGTAGTCGACGACGCAGCCCGGGTCCCCCGTCCAGTCGGTGAGCAGACGGCCCGCCTCGGCCATGGTGAACATGCCGTGCGCGATCACGTCGGGCAGACCGACGGACTTCGCGAAGCGCTCGTTCCAGTGGATGGGGTTGAAGTCCCCCGAGGCGCCCGCGTAGCGGACCAGGTCCAGGCGGCGGACGCGGAAGGTCCGCTCGGGGATGTCGGCGCCGACCTCGACGTCGGCGTGGCGCAGGCTCACGGTCGCGTTCCTCACGTTCTGCTGGTCGGAAGGGTCACTCGCCGCGGACGACGAGCATCATGCCCGCCGTGACGACGTGCTCGCCGTCGGCCTCGGCCACGGTCTCCAGGGTCAGCATGCCGTTGCCGCCGAGGGTCTTGACGTCCGTGATCCGGGTGACGGCGGTCAGGACGTCGCCGGCCCGGACGGGGCGGCTGTAGCGGAAGCTCTGGTCGCCGTGCACGACGCGCGAGAAGTCCACCCCCAGTTCGGGGTCGGCGACGGCGATCGCGGACCCGGCCATGCCCAGGATGACGGGGAACGTGGGCGGCGCGATCACGTCGGGGTACCCCGCGGCCTTGGCCGCCTCGGGGTCGACGTACACCGGGTTGGGGTCGTTGATCGCCTCGGCGAACTCGCGGATCTTGCCGCGGGTCACCTCGTAGGGCTCCGGAGCCGGGTACTCCCGGCCGACGTACTCGGCGTTGATCGCCACGGTCGTCTCCCTCTCCTGGTCCTCCGGCCCGGGGCCGGTCCCGGACACGCGAACAGCCCGGCGAGCGGTTCGCTCGCCGGGCTGGAAGTCTAAGTCGAACGGAGCCACCGCTCGCACGCCCCCGCGGGCGGGCGACGGCACGCGGCGGGACTCAGCGGGTCTCGCGGTGCTCGTTGTGCTTGCGGCAGTTCGGGCAGAACTTCTTGATCGCGAGACGGTCGGGGGTGTTCCGACGGTTCTTTCGCGTGATGTAGTTCCGGTGATTGCACTCCTGGCAGGCCAGGGTGATCTTCGGCCTCACGTCTGTGGCAGCCACTTCGGAGTGCCTTTCTCGCTGGAGACGGTACTGGCATGCAGTGAACACTGCAAAGGGCCCGCGACGACCCCTGAGAAGGCCTCAGGGGTCAGCGGGTTGGTAGCGGAGGCCGGACTTGAACCGACGACACAGCGATTATGAGCCGCTTGCTCTACCGACTGAGCTACTCCGCCCCGATCGGTGGGGACGGCCACCAATGGCCGTTCCCGGTTCCAGGCCGGCAGTCGCTCCACCGGCCACCCACCTGAGTGGACCGGACCGCTTCAAGTGGTGGAGCCCCTTTACGGAATCGAACCGTAGACCTTCTCCTTACCATGGAGACGCTCTGCCGACTGAGCTAAAGGGGCGCGCTGCGGGGCTTTCTTCCGTCCGCCCCGGGGGCGTCGCCCCCTTGCGCTGGTCATGACTATACAGGTCTTCGGGGGTGGTCTGCCAAATCGAATACCGACCGGCTCCGGACCGGCCCCGGGACGGACCCCGCACCGTACTCGTGCGGGGAGGGAACGCCCAGGACAGCGCGGGTCCCGTGGCCGTCGCGACGGCCGCGGACGGGCGCGGGAAACGCGCCCCTGTGATCCACGCCGCTCCCCCGGGAGCGCCGCACCGGCCTCATCCGTCGCCCTCGGTCACCCACACGTTGGACATGGCGTCGCGGTTGATCGTGCGGATGGCGGCGGGCAGGCCGAGCCTGCGCAGGGCGTCCGACAGGCGCGTGTCGTGCGTGAACACGATGAGCTGCCGGTGGCGGCCCACCTCCGACAGGACGGAGGCCAGGCCCTCGACGGTCTCGGTGTCCATCGCCTGGACCGGGTCGTCCAGCACGAGGAAGCCGAACGGGTTGCCCTCCACCAGGGCGCGCGGCAGGCAGATGGACAGTGCCAGCGCCTGGAACTCGCCCTGGCTGAGCAGGCCGGGGGCGCTGGTCTGGTCCGTCACGCCGTCCACGGCCACGTCCACCTCGACCCGGCGCCGGGCGCCGCGGCCGATGAGGCGCATGCCCTGGAGGTCGATGCGGCGCTCCTGCCGCAGCCGGAACCACACCTGCTCGGCCTGGCTCGCCACCGGCCCCAGCTGCTCCGAGCGCAGCTCCCGCGCCTGTTCGGAGAGCCAGTTCAACGCCGCCTCGGCGGGGCCCAGGGTGTCCCGGGCCGTGATCGCGTCCTGGGCGTCGTCCAGCCAGCCGGAGAGCTGTTCGGCCAGGACCGCCCAGCCCCCGGTCGGGTCCTCCAGGCGTTCGGTGGCGTCCCGGCGGGCGCTGACGGCGGCGGCGCGGAGCTTGCGCCCGACCGTCTCGATGTGCTCGGCCAACTCTCCGAGGTCGGTGAGGTCCGCACCGGACTCCCACAGGGTCCACACCTGTCCCAGCTCGCTCTCCGGCGGCAGCCACGAGGGCGCCGGGGCGAGGAGGAAGCGCGCCTGGTCGCGGGCGGCGTCGGCGCGCTCGTAGGCGGCCGAGGCGCTCGCGGCCTGGGAGCGCAGCGCCCGGAGTTGGGCGTTGGCCCGGCGGGCCCAGTCCGCGCCCAGCGCCCCCGGAGCGGAACAGGTGGGGCAGGTGGTGTCCGTGGGGTGGCGTTGATGGTGTTCCAGGGCCTGTTCGAGGAGGCGGACGACGCCGTGCGCGTGGTCGCCCTTGGAGCCCGCGGCCATGGCCAGCTCCATGGCGGCGCCGCGCAGCTCGTTGACGACGTCGCTGATGACGACGCGCTCGGGGACGGCGAGGCGGCGCAGGCGGCGCAGGACCACGTGCAGGGCGGGGTCGCTGGGACCGTCGTCCGCGGCGATCGCGCGCAGCGCCTCCAGGTCCAGGTGGGACGCGGTCAGGAGCTGGTGCGCGCGGGCGGCCCGGGGATCCCCGGAGCTCTGGAGGGCCTCCAGGAGGAACCGGATCTCGCGCGAGGGCCGGTCGCGGCGCTTGGCCAGGGCGTCGCACGTCCGGGCGAGCCGCCGTTCGGCCTCGGCCAGGCCGGTGAGTCCGAGGAGGGCGGTGAGGGTGTCGTAGAGCTCGGCGGCGCGGCCGGACACGGTGCGGCCGAGTTCGTCGTAGGACAGGAAGGGCCGGTAGCGGACGAGGTGCTCGCCCCAGGCGAGGGTGCGCAGGGGGGAGGTCGTGCCGTCGGGGTGGACGACCTCGCCGCGCGCCGAACGCACGCTCTCCCCCGTCCAGCGCCGGTTGACCCGGGTCGGGTTCGCGTCACCCGCGATCTGCAGGTCGACGGTGGCCTCGGTGCGCTCGTCGTAGTGGAGGTTGCGCCATCCGTCGCGCCACCCGGTCGGCATGGCGTCCCAGCGGGGGTTGCGGCCGGTCAGGGCCGCCTCCGCGGCCTCGGCGAAGCTGGACTTGCCCGAGCCGTTGCGGCCCACGATGACCGTGAGGCCGGGGCCGGGCGGGAAGGCGAGCTCGGCTGGCCTGCCGATGCCGCGGAAGCCCTGGACGCGGATGCCGGTGAGGTAGGCGCGGCGGACCGGCCCCCCGGCCCGGTCCCCGCCGGGCGGGGCGCCCGGGGCGGCGTCGGGGATGCGCTCGCCGTTGAGCAGGGCCGTCAGGGCCTCGTCGCCCCACAGCGCGGCGGTGACCCAGGCGCGGACCCCGGCGGGCAGCCCCGACCGCGCCAGCTCGTCCAGCAGCCCCTCCGTGACGGGGTCCTCGGCGGGCGGTGGGGCACCGTGCTGCCTTGCGTCGTCGAACGCCCCGGGTCCCCGAGTCACCTGCGCCACCCCGCTCCGTCGTCGAACCTGCACCAGCAGACTAGGACAGAGAGGAAAGTACGACTCGAAGTTCCCCCCGGTCTGCGGCCGAAGACCCGGCCGCTAGACCCCCACCAGCCTGCGCCTGCTCCCGTCCCAGGTGAAGTGCAGTGTGGCGATCCCCGGGACGTTGGGGTCGCGCAGGCACTCGTAGATGTTGAGGCTCGGGACGCTGGCGAAGCAGCCCCACACCCGTTCGGAGGTGAGCACGAAGTCGAGGTCGAGCTCGACGAGCAGACCGAGCAGGCGTCCGTGGGTGGGCTCGTCGACCTTGGCGAAGGCGTCGTCGAGCAGGATGAGCCTCGGCGCCCAGGGGGCGTGCGCGGCGAGGGCGTCGAACTGGGCGGCCGCGGCGGCGAACAGGACCAGGTAGGCCACGACCCGCTGCTCGCCCTGGCTGAGCGCGGTGCGGTGGCCGAGCCTGCGCTCGTGCCCGCTGCCGTCGGTGACGTAGACGGTGAAGGCGAACCAGGACCGGTAGTCGAGGGCCGCGCGGAGCTGCGCGCCGCCGGTCGCGGTGGGGTCGAGCCGGCGGATCGCCTCGATGCAGCGCCGCAGGGCGTCGCGCAGCCGGGTGGTCTGGACCCGGGTGCGCCGCTCCGCGGGCGTGGCCAGGAGCGGGACGACGGCCTCGATGTCGGCTCCGGCGTCGGGTGCCAGGTCCCAGTCCAGGCGCACTCCGAGCCCGGCGGAGGTCGTCACGTCCTTGAGGACGCCGTTCATGGTGGCGATGAGGCCGCGCGCCTCGTCGATCTGGCGGGCCAGGTGGGCGGCGAGCTCGCCGAGCAGGTGGCGTTCGAAGGCCTCCTCCTCGGCGATGGCGACGGTCTCCTCGGCGCGGGCGGCGGCGGCCGTGACCCGCTCGGCGTAGGCGGTGACGTCGTGGACGCCGTCCTCGTCGTGGACGGTCAGGCGCTTGAGTCCGCGCGGTTCGCTGAGTTCGGTGCGGGTCTGGGACCAGCCGACCGAGGCGAGCAGGCCGCGCAGCTCCTCGCGGCTGCCGAGGATCGCGCTGTCGTCGACCTCGGGGACGTCGTCGTGCTCGGCGAGGCCCTCCTCCAGTTGACCGACGAACGACTCCAGCAGGACGAGGCGCGTGTCGGGGCCCGGCGGGGAGGCCGGGGCGTCGCGGGTCGCGTCGGCGGCGTCGCCGCCCTCGCTCTGGGCGCTCGCCGCGAGGTACCGGGCGAGCGGCGCGTCGGCGGCGGCGCAGGCGTCGAGACCGGCGGCGGCGAGCAGGACCGCGTCGGGGACGTCTCCGGAGGCGCCGGAGGCGGTGGTGACGGCGGACACGAGGGCCGCACCGCCGACGAGGGCCAGGCGGACCTGCTCGGCGCGTTCCCGGGTGGCGGCGGCGAGGCGCGCTTCGGCGCTGACGCGCCCGTCGCGGGCGCGCTGGGCGGCGCGTTCGAGCTCGGGGAGGCGGCGGGCGGCCTCCTCCGCGCGGGCCTGGACCTGCTCGCGGGCGGCGTCGAGCTGTTCGTCGGACACGCCGCGGGCCCGGTCCCCCAGCTCGATCTGGCGGCGCACGGTGATCATGTCGTCGATGGCGGCGGCGCGGGCGTCCTCGGCGAGGACCCGGTCGGAGCGGGTGCGGTTCCAGGCGGCGACGTGGCCTTCGTGGTCGGCCAGGTCCCAGGCGAGGACGTCGAGGTCGCGCAGTGCGGCGGCGACCAGGACGCGCAGGTGGTCCAGGGCGCGCAGGGCGCTGTCGAGTTCGGCGCGGACGGTCGGCAGGGGGTACTGCGCCCACGGCGTCGGCCGAGCGGCCCTCCCCGTCCCGTGGGGCGGCTCGTGGGCGGAGGCGGCGGCCTCCCGGAGGCGCGCGCGGATGTCGAGGAGTTCGGCCCTGGCCTCCTCGGCTGCCGCCTGGGCGACGTCGTGCGCGCGGCGGGCGGTGGCGACGTCCGCGCGGGCGACGTCCAGGGTGGCCCAGGCGCGGACGAGCGGCGCGGGGTCGGGGAGCCCGCGGGAGACCTCCAGGAGTTCCGCGTAGGAGTTCTCGACCGCCCACCGGCGCTCCCCGGCCTCGGAGAGGAGGGCCTCGGCCATGGCCCTGCGCCGGTCGGTGTTGGCCAGCAGGCGGTCACGGGCGCGCTTGCGCGCCGCCTCGCCGATGAACTCGGGCTCGCCCTTGCGGTGGCGTCCGGACACGACGCCGAGCCGCCAGCCGCCGTCGAGGGACACCGAGCTGACCGTGGCCACCGCGGTGTCGCGGCGGTGCTTGGGTTCGGAGTCCTCGGCGAGGCCCCGGCCCTCGCGGCGCAGCGCGATGGAGGAGAGCAGGACGCGCACGGCGTCGTGGCTGACACCGGTGTCGGGGGAGGCGACGGGTACGAGGACGTCGAGGAGGGTGCGGCCCTTCGCCGGGCGCGCGGGGCTGAGCACGAGGTCGCGCGTGGCGGGGTCGTGGAGGGCGCCGTCGGCGCTGATCCACCCGGCGAGCAGGCCGCTGGCCTCGAGGGCGGCCTCCAGCCCGGCGCGTTCGTCGTGGGTGAGCGCCTCGGCGAAGTCGACGGCGAGGTGGAAGGGGACGCCCTCGCCGTCGGGGCGCGGGTGGGTGGCCCAGGCCGGGCGCGCGGGGGCGGGGTCGGCGCCCCGGGCCCGCTGGTCGGCGAGTTCGTGGAGCTCGTCGGAGAGCTGGCCCTCCTCGCCGACGGCCACGTCGCGGCGGGCGCGCAGTTCCTCCAGGAGGGGGTCGACGGCCGCGTGGGCCAGGCGGGCGACGGTGGCGGGCACGTCGGGGGGCAGGACGCGCAGCTCCTCGCTGATCGGCAGTTCGACGCTGCCCTCCAGCTCGTGGATGGCGTCGCCCAGGGCGTGGGCGTGGCTGGAGTCGCGCAGGCGGGCGGTCCAGGCCCGGACGCCCTCGGCGTAGGCGGCGCTCTCCCCGCGCAGGCCGTCGATGGCGCCGAGCTCGCGGTCGCGGGCGCGTTCGAGGTGGGCCTCGGCGCTCTCGGCCTCGCTGGTGAGGGCGACCAGTCGGCGGTCGGTGGCGGCCTCGTCGCTGGTGAACCCGGTGAGGACGGTGGCGGCGTCGGAGCGGAGGTCGGCCAGGTCGGCGGCGGAGGTGAGCCGGTCGTGGAGGCGGCCGAGGCGCTCGCGCAGGGCGTCGAGGTCGATGCCCTCCACGGGTGGGCGTTCGACGGCCTGTTCGAGGCCGTGGAGGTCGACGCGGGTGGCGCTCTCGCGGGGGGCGTGGACCCGGGGGGAGGTGTCGGGGACGGCGCCGAGGGCGGCGGGGTCGATCCCGGCGGCGACGGCGGCGCGGGTGGCCTCGGCGTGGGTCTGGCGGAGGATGTCGAGGGCGCGTTCGATGGCGCCGGTGTCCTCGGCGAGGCGTTCGACGGCGTGGTTCTCGGTGCGTTCGGCGTGCTCGGCGGCGACCCAGGCGGCCTCGGCGGCGCGGATGTAGGCGCCGACGGCGGCGTCGTAGGCGCGGCGTTCGTTCTCGGTGGCGGTCGCGGCGCCGCCCTGGGCGGAGGCGAGGGTGCCGTCGTCGGCGTCGGCGGTGTCGCGGGTGCGGCGGGCCTGGTCGCGTTCCTCGGACACGCGGCCCTCGGCGGTGACCAGCTCGTCGAGTTCGACGCGCAGGCGGTCGGCCTCGGCGGTGCGGGACGCGCAGGCGTCGAGCTGCTCGCGGACGGCGGCGGCGCGTGCGCGCAGGGCGTGCACGAGGTAGCCCCGGTAGTCGGCGAGGAAGTCGGCGACCCCCGCGCCCGCCCGGCTCAGGGCGTCCTTCTCCACGCGGGCCTGTTCGAGGTCGGCGATGTTGCGGGCGACCTCGTCGAGGACGGAGTCGTCCATGGGCGGGAGGGCCTCGGACAGCACGCTGACGAGTTCCCCGGCTTCGAGGCGGTCGCCGATGGTCGGCCTGCGCAGCCGGTAGAGCAGGTGGACGAGGTTGCGGTAGCGGACGGAGTCGTCGATGCCGAAGAGGGCGTTCATGACGCGGGCGCGGTAGGCGACCGGGCTGGTGAAGCAGTGGTCGGCGCCGAGTTCGGAGCGCAGGCGGTCGACGGGCTTGGGGCGGTCGTCGGTGACCAGCTCCAGGTCGTGGCCGACGCGGCGGTCGGTGACGAAGAACACGCAGCGCGGGTCGGCGTCGCCGGCGGCCAGGACGGCCGCTCCGAGCGTGAGGTGGCGCGGCGGGGCGTCCGGGTCGGCGGCGCCGGTGCCCTCTGCGGGGAGGGCGGCGGCGAGCAGGGCGGAGGCCGTGCCGCCGCGGGCCGCGGCGTCCAGGCCGCGGTCGCCGCGGTCGGTGGTGAACTCGACCCACAGGTAGCCCAGGCGGGTGGCGGGGCCGGTGTCCTCGGCGGGCTCGGCCTCGTCGGCCGGGTCCGTTCCGCCCAGCAGGTCGGGGCCGGTCTCCTCGGAGTCGGGGGTCCGGGCCGGCCGGGACCCCTCGGACATCAGCCAGCGCAGGCTGGTGCGGTTGGTGCCGGTGGTGTCCAGGCGGCGGACGTCGCCGTCCAGGAGGAACGGCAGCAGCATCTCCAGGGCCTTGGACTTGCCCGCGCCGTTGCGGCCGCGCAGCAGGAGGCGCCCCTCGGCGAAGTCGAGGACCTGGTCGTCGTACTGCCAGACGTTGCGGATGCCCGCCCGTTCGAGGCGGTAGCGGGGGGCGCCGGCCGGGTCAGTCGGACCCGTCGCGGGGGTCGGGCTCGTCTCCTGGGTCACCACTGGTCGCGCTCACCTTCTCGTTCGCCACCGCGAGCAGCACGGACGCCACGCGGCTCAGATCACCGTGGGGGTCGGCGGGGGCCCCGGGCGCGTGGTGGTCGCCGCCACTCGTTTCGTCGGGGTGTGTCCGGCTGTAGTCGTCATTGTCCTGGATCAGGGGGACACGCTCGTCCGTGTCGGCTCCGTAGCGGGCGGCCGCGGCGGTGAGCCGCCGGTGCCCGGGTCCGCCGCGGAGGAGACCGAGGTCGGCCAGCAGGGCGAGCACCCGTGAGCGGAGCCGGTCCGGGTCGGGGACCTCGGGTCCGGCCGTGCGGGCCCACTCGGCCCGCTCCGGGGTCCCCTGGGCGCACAGGACGTCGAGCGCGCGGTCCAGTTCGGTGTCGGGGACGGGGACGGAGGTGGCGGGGCGACCGGGGTGCAGGCGGCCGGAGAGGTGTCGGACCAGGGTCAGGGCGACCTGGCCGACGGGATCGTCGGAGGGGAAGGCGGGGCGGGGGGCGGTCTCGTCGGGGAAGACGAGTGCCACGCCCTCGGCGCGGACCTCGGTGTCGGCGCCGAGGAGGTTGCCGAGCGCGGCGGCCGCGCGCCACTGGTGGGCGGCGAGGCGGTCGCGCTGGCGGTCGGGGAGGTCCTCGCGGTAGACGACGGCGGTCTCGGCGAGGAGGCGGCGCAGGCCGATCTCGCCCGCGTGGTCGCCGGAGGGGTCGGTGTCGGCGGCCTCGGCGAGGTAGGTGTCAGGGGTGTCGCCCGCGCGGGGCGGGTGGGCGGCGACGGAGCGGATGACCTGGGTCGCGGGGCGCAGTCGGGGGTCGGCGGTGGCGTCGTCGCGGTGGTCGGCGAGGGTTCCGTGCACCTCGGTGAGGGCGCCGAGGTCGACCAGACGGGTCAGGGCGGCGCAGAAGGCGCGGCGCTCGCCCAGTCCCAGGGCGGGGTCGGCGTCGACACCGGCCTCGCGCGCGGCGGATCTGACCCGGGCGGCCAGGGTGCGGACGGAGACGGTCTCGGTCTCCTCCAGCAGGACGGCCAGGGACAGCGCGACATACGTGTGGACGCGCGGGGTGAAGCGGGTGCCGGTGTTCCTGGTGTGCGGACGGGTGACCTCCGCGACGAGGCCGCGTTTGGCGAGCCGGGCGTGGTCGTCGGCGACGGTCAGCCGGTAGCCGAGCACGCGTTGGAAGCGCTGCACGAGCCATTCGGCGTGGGAGCTCACGAGCGCGAACTCGGCCGGGTGGGTGCGCGCGCTGATCAGCGGGCGCGCCATGAGGGCCCGGGCGGCCGCCTGGCGCTCGCCGAGGAGGGCGGCGTCCTCGCTGTGGGTGTCCGTCTCCATCACCCCCGTCTACAGGGCCTCGCGCCGGTGCGCGGACAGGTCGATCGGTCCGGTGGTCTCGGTGTCGGGGTCGGGCGTCCCGTCGGGGGGAGGGGTGTCCGGACTCGCCCCGGTGCGGTCGCGGTGGCCGCCGTCGGCCGGAGCTTCGGCGGTGTCGGACGTGACGACGGGGATGGGGCCGGTGACGGCGTCAGCCGCCGACGCGGCGGGTGGGTCCTCCGGTCCGGCGAGGACGTCCGTGACCGGTGGGGGGACGGGGGGCTCGGAGAGGGGTGAGCCGGGTGTCGTCGGGGGAGCGAGCGGCCCGAGGGGTTCGGAGGGCTCCTCGGCGCCCGGGGGCTCGGGGGCGGCCGAGGGCCCCGGCTCCGTCAGAGGCGCGGCGGGCGGCGGAGCCGCTTCCGGGGCGGCCGGGAGTTCGAGGACGTGCTGGTCGTAGGGGGTCACGCACAGCCGGAGCCCCTCGAGGGTGAGTTCACCGCCCTCCCCCAGGACCGTGACCTCGGCGCCGGGCTCGGAGAACACGTGCAGCCGGAGGGCGAACTCCAGGTCCCCGGCGGAGGTGGGGCGCCGGCTGGCGTCACCGGAGCCGAGGGCCGCGGTGAGCAGCTCCATGAGGACCTCCATGCCGGGCCCGGACAGGTCCAGTCGGGCACGGCGCCCGGTCGGCTCGGCGAGCAGCGCGCGGATCTGGGAGGCCCCTGCGCGGCGCCAGTGCGCGGAGGATTCGGCGGCGTCGCGCAGCCGGGCCCGCTGCTCGCGGTGGTCGCGGACCGGCTCGGGCGGGCGGGTGCCGGGGCGTTCGGTGACGGCGCTCCGGTCCGGGTCGGCGTGCCACCAGCTGGTGGTGGCGGCGACGCCGTCGTCGGCGCGGCCCGCCAGACGCAGGTCGGAGTGCAGGCCGTAGGCGGCGGTGGCCAGCGCCTCGGCGCGGTCCGGGTCGGCGTCCTCGAACCACGAGGCCAGACGCAGCAGGGCGGCGCGGCCGTGCCGTGGCACCGGCGGGTCGCCGAGGCCCTGTCCGTCGTCCGCGCGGTCGTCCGGCCGCTCCATGAGTCCCACAACTCAGCAGAGTAGAGACCTCACGGACACGCCACGCCCGGATCGGCCCCGCATGGCCCGTGTGGGCCACCCCCATCACCCGTTCTGAGCAGGGATTATGT
Organism: Nocardiopsis sp. NPDC050513; assembly: GCF_044457925.1. NCBI lineage: Bacteria > Bacillati > Actinomycetota > Actinomycetes > Streptosporangiales > Nocardiopsidaceae > Nocardiopsis > Nocardiopsis sp. NPDC050513. The sequence goes on from NZ_JBITHK010000009.1 coordinate 196,052, forward strand.
ACTTTTTCGGAAGATTGGGAGGATTCCTGGTAGGCCCTACTCCGACGGCAGGTCCAGACGGCCCCCGTCCGCCTCCTCCATCGCCTGGCGGGCCTCGGCGGGCATGTCCCCGGCCGGGTCGCTGACCGTGTAGGTCGTGAAGTACTCGGTGCCGCCGACCTCACGCGGGTCGGCGAGTTCGACGTCCACCTCGTAGGGGTCGTCGGCGCAGTCGTGCTGGAAGCACCAGGTCCCGGACAGCTCTCCGTGGCCCCGCGCGGACTCGGCGGACCACTCCTCCCAGTTCATCCGGCCGAACGTGGTGAACTCGGTGGCGACGTAGTCGGTCGGGCGCTGGTCGTCGAATCCCTCGGGGTCGCCGTACCGGTTGAAGACGAAGGGAGCGCCGTTGGGGCCACCGGTGTTCGGCGAGACCACCTCGTCCGGACCGCCGTCCTCGGGCTCCCTGGGTGTGGCGATCTGCTCTCCGCAGGCCGTCACCAGCAGCACGACCGCGCCGCTCAGGAGAACACGCTTCATTCCGACCTCCTCCGTGTGCGCCCCATCATGCCCGTGAACAGCGGGAAGGCCCCCCAGCACACGCCGGGGGGCCTCCGAACCGCTCTTTTCCGTCACTGTGGGGCCGTCAGGCCCCGCCACCCAGGACTAGTACCTGTCGTTCTCGTGGCTCAGGTTGAGGCTCTCGGGACCGTTGGTGCAGTCGCCCGTGGTCTGCGGAGACAGAACCGGGATGTTGACCGCCGCCAGGCCCACAGCCGCGCTGGTGTTGCACAGCTGCACGGGAACGACCTGCAGGTTCTGGTTGTACTGCTGGTCGCCGCCGTGCGAGTCCGCGGAGGCCGGGGCGGCCATCAGGGCCGCCCCGAACGCGATCCCCACGAGAGCGCCGGTCGCGGTGAGCTTTCGCAGCATGACCTGGTGCTCCTAGCGGATGTTGGTGCCCTGGGGCCCGTTGACGCAGTCGCCCGTGGTCTGCGGCGACAGGATCGGGATGTTCACACCCGCCAGCAGACCCACGGCCAGCTCCGTGTTGCAGAGCTGGACGGGGATGACCTGCAGGTTCTGGTTGAACTGCTGGTCGCCGCCGTGCGAGGCGGAGGCGGGCGTGGCGGCCAGGACGGCGCCCAGGGCGATTCCGGCGACGGCGCCGGCGGTGGTGAGCTTGCGCAGCATGTCAGAGATCTCCTAGTCGATGTTGGTGGCGACCTGGCCGTTGGTGCAGTCGCCCGTGGTCTGCGGCGACAGAACCGGCACGTTGACGGCGATCAGGCCGACGGCCGCGCTGGTGTTGCACAGCTGGACCGGGATGCCCTGGAGGTTCTGGTTGTACTGCTGGTCCCCACCGTGCGAGTCGGCGGAGGCCGGGGAGCCGGAGAGAACGACACCGAAAGCGGCACCAGCGACGAGGCCGGCAACACCGAGCTTACGCAGCATTTGTATTACCCTTCAGAAAAGTTGGAGAACTGTCTCGGCGAGCTAATTGCCGGAACTAGCTGATGTTGGTGCCGATGGGCCCGTTCACGCAGTCGCCCGTGGTCTGCGGCGACAGGATCGGGATGGTGACGGCAACCAGGCCGACGCTGCCGGTCAGGTTGCAGGACTGGATCGGAACCACCTGCAGGTTCTGGTTGAACTGCTGGTCGCCACCGTGCGAGGCGTACGCGGGAGCCCCCGTGAGGATCGCGCCCATCGCGGCACCGGCGACCAGGCCAGCAGCGGCCATCTTCTTGATCATGACTTCCCCCGAGAATCAATGCGAGGTGTTGACAGAAAAAGACGCAGGCGCTTCTTGCACCTGTGTCGCGGTGGACTGGGGCAATCATCATCCGGCCCCGGTTTTTTGTCAACGCCGAAACTCGTAAAGGAATTTGCCCGAATTGTCGGCGACATTCCATTTGTTCGGGGGGCGAATCCGTACCGGCCCGACACTTCCACGTGACCGACGCCAACGCCGCGAACCCCGCCGCGAACCCCCACCCCCGGCGAGACGGGCGAATCGAGCCAGAGGCACACGGAGCGCACCCCCGTCGCACACCCGGATCGCCCGCCCCGTCGGCGAATCCGCAGTTCAGGGGCGCGCGCGGGACAAGCCCGGCCCATGAGCGGACCACGACACGCCCATTACTGTGCGTAATTCGCCCGTTACGCTAACGCGATCGTTTCGCGATCGGCCGAATCCCCCGAAGGCGACCGCCGCACCACCGGGAGTGACGCACACCACTCCCATCGGCCCCACGCCCCCTGGAATCACGCGGCTCGCGCCCGCGCGACCGCCGCCGCGCCCTGCGGGCCGACGGGGAGCCCCGACACGCGAAAGGCCCCGGCGGACAGCGTTTCCGCTGACCACCGGGGCCTGTTCCCAGCGTGGCAGGTGAAGGATTCGAACCTTCGAAGGCTAAGCCGACGGATTTACAGTCCGCTCCCATTGGCCGCTCGGGCAACCTGCCTGGGCTGCGGCGACGTGTTCGTCGCGGCGCATCAATGAGAATAGCGGATGTTCGGCCCGAACCTGAAATCGGTGACCCGCGTGCCTCCCCAGCAGGGCGTTCGGGCGTCCTGAGCAGCGCACGGCTAAGCTCGTGTCCCCACCCGGCCGGACCGTCGGCGCGGGCAGGACGAGACCGCACGGGCGCCCACGAGCGCCCGCTACCCATGACAGACAACGGGGTGTGAGCGTACGTGGCCGCCGAATCCAGTTTCGACGTCGTGTCCAAACTCGACCGTCAGGAGGTCGACAACGCCCTGAACCAGGCGGCCAAGGAGCTGGCCCAGCGGTTCGACTTCAAGGGCACCGGAACCACCATCGCCTGGCAGGGCGAGGACGGGGTCGAGATCAAGAGCGGCTCCGAGGAACGCGCCAAGGCCGCCCTGGAGCTCTTCAAGGAGAAGCTGGTCAAGCGGAAGATCTCCCTCAAGGTCCTCGACCCCGCCGACGAACCCAGGGTCTCCGGCAAGGAGTACCGGCTCCCCATCAGCCTCAAGGAGGGCATCACCTCCGAGGACGCCAAGAAGATCTCCAAGCTGATCCGCGACGAGGGGCCCAAGGGCGTCAAGGCGCAGATCCAGGGTGACGAGCTGCGCGTCAGCTCCAAGAAGAAGGACGACCTCCAGAGCGTCATGAAGCTCATCGAGGCCAAGGACTTCGACCTGGCGCTCCAGTTCGTCAACTACCGGTAGCCGCCGGGTACCGCACACGGCCGCCCTCCCCGAGCCGGGAGCGGGGCGGCCGTGGCGCGTCTCAGCCCAGGTCCCACCCGTGCCGCAGGCCGCGCAGGCGCCGCACGCGCTCGGCCACCGGCGGGTGCGCGGAGAACAGGCGGCCGACCCCGCAGGGGAACGGGTTGGTGGTCATCAGGTGCGCCGCGGCGAACAGGGGGCGCTTCTGGGGCAGCGGATGCGTGCGCGCGCCCGCCTCCAGCTTGCGCAGCGCGCTCGCCAGGGCCTCGGGGTCGCCCGTCAGCCGCGCCGCCTCCTCGTCGGCCCGGAACTCCCGGTGCCGTCCGACCCCGCAGTGGACCACCACGGCCGCGAGCGGAGCCAGGACGGCCAGCAGCAGACCGCCGAGCAGATCGGGCATGTCGGTCTCCTCCGACTCCCCCAGCGGCAGCAGGAACGCCACCAGGGTCAGCGCGGCGATGAGCCCGGTGAGGGTGGCGGCCACGGAGCTGATCACGGTGTCGTGGGAGCGGATGTGCGCCAGTTCGTGCGCCAGCACACCGCGCAGCTCGTCCTCGTTCAGCGTGCGCAGCAGGCCCGTCGTGCAGCACACGGCCGCCCTCCGCGGGTTCCGGCCCGTGGCGAAGGCGTTGGGCGACCGGACCCGCGACAGGTACAGGCGCGGCATCGGCTGCCGCGCGGCCGTGGCCAACTCGCGGACGATCCGGTACAGCTCCGGCTGCTCGATCTCGCTCACCGGGTGGGCCCGCATCGCGCGCAGCGCCAGCGTGTCACCGAACAGGTGCACCAGGACCCCCGCGCACACGACGAGCGCGAGCCCGAACTGGGCGCCCGCGGCGGCCCCGAACAGCCAGCCGCCAGCCACGACCAGGGCTCCGGCGCCGACGAACAGACCGACCGCGCGAACCGCGTTGACGTGCACGCCGTCACCTCCTCCGTACCGTGGCCGCGCCCGCTTTGGATGCGTACATGGTGACAAACGTGCGGGTCGGCGTCTTGCGTTCCCCATGTGACCAGCTGTCCGTCACATCCCTCCGCCCCGCTCCCGCCCACCGGCTGTGACAATCGCCACCCGGGAGAGAACCGCCCGCGGGCGACGACCTATAGTGCGAACGTGGCCTTTATCACCTGTGGCGTCGGGCCGGGGCCGCCTCTGTCCGACGCGGCGCGGCCGTGTCGTCGATGGCTGGCCCCCGCACGACCGGCCGCCGCGGCGACGCCGTGTGAGGCCGGGTTGGCGCGCCCGGTCACCGCGAGGGCCGCACCCGCCGTACCCACGCCCCCGGATCGACCGACCAGCCGCGAGACACGGACCGACCGGGGACTGACAACCGAGCGCCGCCGCCCCTCACGACGGGCGGCTCACCAAGGAGGTCGTCGATCTCAGTGGCCAAACAGATCGAACAGCTCGACCGCGTCATCATCCGCTTCGCCGGCGACTCCGGCGACGGGATGCAGTTGACCGGTGACCGGTTCACCCAGGAGACCGCGTCGTTCGGCAACGACCTGTCGACCCTGCCGAATTTCCCCGCGGAGATCCGGGCCCCCGCCGGGACCCTGCCCGGCGTGTCCAGCTTCCAGCTGCACTTCGCCGACCACGACATCATGACCCCGGGCGACGCCCCGGACGTCCTGGTGGCCATGAACCCCGCGGCCCTGAAGGCCAACCTCGGCGACCTGCCCCGGGGCGCCACGGTGATCGTCAACACCGACGAGTTCACCCGGCGCAGCCTGGCCAAGGTCGGCTACGACGCCGACCCGCTCACCGACGGCACCCTCGACGGCTTCAAGGTCAGCGCGGTCCCGCTGACCTCCATGACCGTCGAGGCGCTGTCGGAGGCCGACGTGTCGAAGAAGGACGCACAGCGCGCGAAGAACATGTTCGCGCTCGGTCTCCTGTCCTGGATGTACAACCGGCCGACCGAGGGCACGCGGACCTTCCTCAAGGCGAAGTTCGCCAAGAAGCCGGACATCCTGGCCGCCAACCTGGCCGCGTTCCAGGCGGGCTGGAACTTCGGGGAGACCACGGAGGACTTCGCGGTCTCCTACGAGATCAAGCCGGCCCGGCTCCCCGCCGGCACCTACCGGAACATCACCGGCAACCTCGCCACCGCCTACGGGCTGATCGCGGGGTCCCAGCGGTCCGGGCTGCCGCTGTTCCTGGGCTCCTACCCCATCACCCCGGCGTCGGACATCCTGCACGAGCTGTCCCGGCACAAGCGGTTCGGCGTGCGCACCTTCCAGGCCGAGGACGAGATCGCCGGTGTCGGCGCGGCGCTGGGCGCGGCCTTCGGCGGCGCGCTCGGCGTGACCACCACGTCGGGCCCGGGCATGGTGCTCAAGCAGGAGACGGTCGGTCTGGCGGTCATGACCGAACTCCCGCTCGTGGTGATCGACGTCCAGCGCGCGGGCCCCAGCACGGGCATGCCGACCAAGACCGAGCAGACCGACCTGCTCATGGCCCTGTACGGCCGCAACGGCGAGTCGCCGCTGCCGGTGGTGGCGCCGTCCTCTCCCGCGGACTGCTTCGACACCGCGCTGGAGGCCGTCCGGCTGGCGGTCACGTACCGGACCCCGGTCGTGGTGCTCTCGGACGGGTACCTGGCCAACGGGTCGGAGCCCTGGCGGCTGCCCGAGGTCGACGCGCTGCCCGAGATCGATCCCGCGTTCGCCACCGCGCCCAACGGGCCCGACGGCTCCTTCCTGCCGTACGAGCGCGACCCCGGCACCCTGGCCCGCCCGTGGGCGGTGCCCGGGACCGCGGGGCTGGAGCACCGGATCGGCGGTATCGAGAAGCACGCCTCGACGGGCGACATCTCCTACACGCCCGCCAACCACGACCTCATGGTCCGCACCAGGCAGGGCAAGATCGACGCGATCGCGCGCGACATCCCGCCCGTGGACGTGTCCGACCCCACCGGCGACGCGGAGGTCCTGGTCCTGGGGTGGGGCGGCACCTACGGGTCGATCACGGCGGCGGTGCGGCGGGTCAGGCGCGCGGGCGGGCGGATCGCCCAGGCCCACCTGCGCCACCTCAACCCGTTCCCGGCCGACCTCGGCGAGGTGCTGCGCCGTTACGACCGGGTGGTGGTCCCGGAGATCAACCTCGGCCAGCTCGCCCTGCTGCTGCGCGGTAGGTACCTGGTCGACGTCATCGGTTACAACAAGGTCCGCGGTCTGCCGTTCCGGGCCGAGGAGCTGGCGGGCGTGCTTCAGGAGGTCATCGACCGTGGTGAGTGAGAACGGCGACCGCGCGCCGCGCGCGGCGGTGGACGGGGACGGCGGGGGGTTCGCCGGGCTGAGCCTGGTTCCCCGGACCGACACCGCCTACAAGGCGAAGGACTTCAAGTCCGGCCAGGAGGTGCGGTGGTGCCCCGGCTGCGGCGACTACGCGATCCTGGCGGCCTTCCAGTCCTTCCTGCCCGAGCTGGGCGTCCCGCGCGAGAACATCGTGGTCGTGTCCGGGATCGGCTGCTCCTCCCGGTTCCCGTACTACCTGGGCACCTACGGGATGCACTCGATCCACGGGCGCGCACCGGCCATCGCCACCGGACTGGCGACCAGTCGGCCGGACCTGTCGGTGTGGGTGGTGACGGGAGACGGCGACGGGCTGTCGATCGGCGGCAACCACCTCATCCACGCGCTGCGGCGCAACGTCAACGTCAACGTCCTGCTGTTCAACAACCGGATCTACGGACTGACCAAGGGGCAGTACTCCCCGACGTCGGAGACGGGCAAGGTCACCAAGTCCTCACCGGTCGGGTCCCTGGACCACCCGTTCAACCCGGTGTCGCTGGCGCTGGGGGCCGAGGCGGGGTTCGTGGCGCGCACGGTCGACTCCGACCGCAAGCACCTGACGTCGGTGCTGCGGGCCGCCGCCGACCACCCGGGCGCGTCCTTCGTGGAGATCTACCAGAACTGCCCGATCTTCAACGACGACGCGTTCGAGCCGCTCAAGGACCCGTCCTCGCGGGACACGCGCCTGCTCCGCATGGAGCACGGCGAGCCGTTGCGGCTGGGTCCGGACCGCGGTGTGGTCGCCGGTGGGTTCGGCGGTCTGGAGGTCGTGGACGTCGACGCCGCGGGTGAGGACCGGCTGATCCGCCACGACGCGCACCGGGAGGACCCGGGGTACGCGTTCGCGCTGTCGCGGCTGGACCAGCCGGCCTTCGAGCACGTGCCGATCGGGATCTTCCGCGCCGTGCGGCGGCCCACCTACGACGAGCTGCTGAACGAGCAGATCGCCGACGCGCGGTCGGCCCAGGGGGACGGCGACCTGGCGTCGTTGCTCGCCAGCGGCGACACGTGGACGGTCGGCCGGGACGCGTGAATCCCGCCGTCCCCGGGGCCGTGCGCGGCGCCCGGCCCCGGGGACGGTTTCGGCGTCGAGGGAATACGCTTCGGGCATGCGTATCGTCATCGCCGGGGGACACGGGAAGATCGCGCTGCGTCTGGCCAGGCAGCTGGCCGACCGCGGGGACGAACCCGTCGCCCTCATCCGCAACCCCGACCACGCCCAGGACGTCCGCGACGCCGGTGCCGAGCCGGTGGTGGTGGACCTGGAGAAGGCCACCGTCACCGAGCTGGCCGAGAAGGTCATGAACGCCGACGGCGTGGTCTTCGCCGCCGGCGCCGGGCCGGGCAGCGGCGCGCCGCGCAAGGACACCGTGGACCGCGCGGCGGCCGTCCTGACCGCCGACGCCTCCGCGTTGGCGGGTGTGCGCCGCCTGATCCAGGTCTCGGCCATCAACGTGGACGAGCCCGTCCCCGAGGGCGCCGACGAGGTCTGGGCCGCCTACGTCGAGGCCAAGCGCGCCGCCGACGCCGACCTGCGCGAGCGCCACCTGGAGCTGGACTGGACGATCCTGCGGCCCGGACGGCTGACCGACGGGCCCGGCACCGGACTGGTGGCGCTCGGCCCGGACGTCGGGCGCGCCGAGGTGACCCGCGACGACGTGGCGTCGGTCATCGTCGCGCTCCTGGACGAACCGGGGACGGTCGGCAGGACTCTCAACCTGGTGAACGGTGAGACGCCCGTCGCGGACGCCGTCCGGGCCATGTCGTCCTGAGCGGCCCGATCCGGCCGATCTGTGGCCAGATACGACCACAGGGGGCATGATGGATCCGGAGCCCGGCGGAGTACCGCCATGCTGGACGCGGATGACCGGGAGGCCCCCGGCGGGTGAAGCAGCTCCGAACAGAGCAGATGGGTACGGTTATTCATGAGCGTCACACAGGTCGTGAGGGACAGCACGGTCGTCGAGCACGCCAAGGTCGCCGCGCAGCAGAAGCGGCGGATGTTCATCATCCAGCTCGACGTCAACGCCTACGACGAGAAGGACAGCAAGCTGCGCCCCGGCCTGACCCGGATCCTCGAGGGGATCGAGGAGGCGGGGTGGCGGCTGGAGATGACGTCGCCGAGCGACGCCGAGAACACGGCGGCGCGGCTGTTCGTCTTCCGACCGGACCCGACCGCCGGCCAGGGCTCCGCCGAGCAGTCCGAGGCCCAGCAGGCCCCGCAGCACCAGGACCACTCCGGTCAGCAGCAGGCCTACCCGAACCCGGCCACGGGCGCGCAGCAGGCGCACGACCCGTACGCGGGCTACGGGCAGCAGCAGGGCTACGGCCAGCAGTACCCGGGGTACGACCAGCAGCAGTACCCCGGCTACGGGCAGCAGTACCCGGGGTACGGGCAGCAGCAGCCGGGCTACGGCCAGCAGCCCGGCTACGGGCAGCAGCAGTACCCGGGGTACGGCCAGTAGAAGGCGGCTGTACGCCGTTCCACACCGGTAGGGCTCGCGCACCGCGCGGGCCCTTTTTCGTGCGCGTCGGCGGACGCGGACGTCGATGTGATCGCCGGTGAGGGGCGGCGCGCCCGAGGTCGGACGTGTCGTGTTCTCGGTTCGGTAACACCGGCCGCCGAGTTGGCCTGACATGTCGGGCGAAGTCGGATCCGAGGCCGGGAAAAGTCGCGGGAACCTCTGGATTCTTCCCGAGAAGCACTCCAAGCATGCGGGTGACTACGCTAAGTTATTTCCGGCGGCTACAGCCACCCTGTTTTGGATCTTCCGAAAGGTGACCTCCATGCCTCGTATCGCCAAGGCGTCCGGGCTCATCCTCGCGACGGGCCTCGCCCTCGGTGCCATGACCGGCACCGCCGCCGCGGACAACAACGCCCGGGTTCAGAACATCACGATCCCGATCTGCCTGGACATCATCCAGGCCGCGGGCCTGTCCGCCGACGGCTGCAACGTCGTCGACGTGAACCACAACGGCAACATCAGCGCCCGCTAACCACGGGCACGCCGTCCGGGGGCCGTCCGGCCTCCTCAGTACCAACGATCACATCGCGAACCGACAAGGACCAACACCATGAAGCGCTTCTCCACCGTCTCCGGCCTCGTTCTCGCCACCGGCCTCGCCGTGGGCTCCATGACCGGCACCGCCGCCGCGGACAACAACGCCAACATCCAGAACATCACCGTTCCGATCTGCGCCGACGTCCTCCAGTTCGCCCTGGTCTCCCTGGACGGCTGCAACGTGATCGACTTCGACGCCAACAACAACATCCACAACCGCTGACCCACGGGACACGCGGAGGCGGGGCACGGCGACCACCGTGCCCCGCTCGCGTCACTGGCCGCCGCAGGGACGGGGGTCGACGCCACCGACCGGATCGGTGGCCAGCCGGGCGTGCGCCCCGACGTCGAAGCGCTCGGCCCCGTAGCGCAGCCGCGCCCGCTGCACGCCCTCGGGCCGGAACCCGGCGCGGCGCGCCACCACGCACGAGCCGGGGTTGTTGATCCGGTGCGCCAGCTCCAACCGGTGCAGGGCCAGGGCGCCGAAGGCATGGTCGGCGGCCAGCCGCGCGCCCGCCGAGGCCACACCCCGCCCCCGTTCGGCGGGGTGGGTCCAGTAGGACACCCAACCGGTGTCGTGCCGCGGGTCGGTGACGGTGATCTCGACGTGGCCGAGCACCGGCCCGTCGGCCTCGACCACGGCGAACGCGAACGCCCGCCCGCTGCCGGCGCGGTCCCGGCACTGCGCGATCCACTCCAGCGCCAGCGCGCGCGTGCGCGGCACGACGGTGGTCTGCCGCGCCAGGTCGCGGTCCTCGAACGCCCCCGTCAGGCGGTCGGCGTCCTCAGGCGCCCACTCCCGTAGTCGGTACACCCGGCCCCCTCGTGATCGTGGTCGGCGACCGCGCCACGCTAGGCACGGGAAAGCCCAGGGGGCAAGGGGTTTCGCGGTGTGAGGGTCGCAGGGGTTTCCCAGGGGAACCGGCCGGTAACCGAGCGTGTGTCCGCCATGCTGGTCCACACGCGACCGAGGAGGCAGTACGGCTGTGATGACCCTCGGACCCACGGAAGCACCCGAGCGGCGTCTGACGGTGGACGACCTGGAGAACACGCCGGACGACGGACGGCGGTACGAACTGGTCGACGGGCGGCTTGACGTGTCGCCAGCGCTTCGTCCCGCACTGGCCGGTAGCCAACGGCCCCTGGCGGAAGAAACTCGGCGGCCCCGACGGCGAGTGACCCTCCCCCCGCCCCGGGATGTCACGCCCGGGGCGCCGTGGTACGTCTAACCGACATGACCACCGATGTCTTCGAAGAGCACCGCTCCCTCCTCACCGGCGTGGCCTACCGGATCCTGGGCAGCGCCGCCGACGCCGAGGACGTGACCCAGGAGACCTGGCTGCGCTGGAACACGGTCGACCGCGCCGGCGTCGACGACCCCCGCGCCTACCTCGTCACCGTCGCCTCCCGGATCGCCCTCGACCGGCTCCGGTCCGCCCGTTCCCGGCGCGAGTCCTACGTGGGCGAGTGGCTCCCCGAACCGGTCAGCGACATCCCCGACGGCGCCGACCACGCCGAACTCGCCGACTCGGTGGAGTACGCGCTCCTCGTCGTCCTGGAGACCCTCAGCCCCCTCGAACGCGCCGTCTTCGTCCTCCGCGAGGCCTTCCAGTTCCCCTACGCGCGCATCGCCGAGGTCATCGGCCGCGAGGAGGCCACCACCCGGCAGCTCGCCCGGCGCGCCCGCGACCACGTGCGCGAGCGGCGTCCGCGGTTCGACGCCGACCGGGGCTCGCGCCGCCGGATCACCGAACGCTTCCTCCAGGCCTGTCTGGAGGGCGACCTCGACGGCCTCACCTCGCTGCTGGCCGACGACGTGACCCTCGTCGGCGACGGCGGCGGACGGGTCCGGGCGCCGATGCGGGTCCTGCACGGCATCCGGAGGGTCGCCGGTTTCCTGCACGCCGTCGCCCAGGAGCGCAACGCACAGCGCTTCCTCGACTCCGCCGGGGTCGAGGAGCGGGCGGACCTGGCGGACCTGGACATCGGGCTCACGGAGGTCAACGGCGCCCCGGCGGCCTACGTCGCGGCGGACGGCCGGATCGTGACGCTGATCGTGCTGGACGTGGCCGACGACCTGGTCCGACACGTCTATCTCGTCGCCAACCCCGACAAGATGTCACGTCTGCGGACGCCCCCCTCGTCCTAGGGGCATGGACATCACCGTTGTGGGCGGGGGCCTCGCCGGACTGACCGCGGCCATCGCCAGCGCCGAGAGGGGCGCGCACGTCACCCTGTGGGAAGCGCACGGGAGGCTGGGCGGCAGGGCACGGTCGACCGAGCCGCCGTACGTGGTCAACGACGGCCCGCACGCCCTGTACACCGACGGCACGCCGTACGCGTGGCTGGCCGCCCGCGACCTCGTTCCGCCGGTCTCCCGGCCGACGCCGGCCTTCCTGGCCGGCGGCCGGATCCGGAACGGGGGACGGGTGACCCCGCCGCTGTCGGCCGGGCTGGTCGGAGCGGTCCGGAGACGGTCGCTGCGCGCGCCGCACGACCAGGACTTCGCCACGTGGGGGCGGGCGAACCTGGGCGAGGCCGCCACCCGCGCGGTCTGCGGCTTCCTGGGCGTGGTCACGTATGAGGCGGACCCGGGCCGGCTCTCGGCGGCGTTCGTGTGGGAGCGCTTCGTCCGGGTCGCCGCGCCGCGGTGGCCCTCCGTCCGCTACCCGCGCGGCGGCTGGGGCTCCCTGGTGGAACGCATGGCGTCGCGGGCGCGGGAGACGGGGGTCCGGATCGAGACGGGCGTCCGGGTGACGGAGCTGCCCGACACCCCGACGATCGTGGCGGTCCCGCTGGCCTCGGCCAGGTCGTTGCTCGGCGACGGCACGCTGGAGTGGGAGAGCGGCCATTCCCTGCTCGTGGACCTGGGGGTCCGGCGGACGAAGGCCCCGACGATCGTGTTCGACCTCGACGAGTCCGGGTTCGTCGAGTGCTACTCCTTCCTCGACCGGTCGATCGCGCCCGAGGGCGAGGACCTGTACCAGGCGCAGCTGCCGGTACGGGCGGGCGAGTCCCGGGCGGAGGTCACCGCACGGATGGACCGCCTGCTGGACGACGTGCTGCCCGGCTGGCGGGAACGGGTCACCTGGCGGCGCGACCAGATGTGCCGGGGGCGGACGGGCGCCCTGGACCTGCCGGGACGCACGTGGCGGGACCGGCCCGCGATCGACCGGGGCGACGGCGTCTACCTGGCGGGGGACTCCGTGGCGGCGCCCGGGCTCCTGGCGGAGGTGTCGGTCACCAGCGGGCTCGCCGCGGCCGGGGCCGCCGTCGGCGGGGTGCGGGCCTCGGTGGCGTAGGGCCCGGCTCGGAGCGGGCGGTCCCGCGCCGTGGGGAGCGGGGTCCGGCGCGGGGTCCGCCCCGGCGGGACGCGGGGCCGGGTACGCGGCGGGTGGGATACGGACACGACGGCGCCGACGCCCATGCGGGGCGTCGGCGCCGTCAGCACGCGACGGACGCGGTCTACACGTGCTTCCTGCTCAGGCCGTACATGGAGGCGGCGACCACCAGGCCGTAGATGACGTGCCCCAGAAGGCTCATCATCGACATCTCCCCCATCGGGAACATCGCCATGCCGAGCATCGCGGGCATCAGGATGAGCCCGCCGACGACCCACAGCACGATCCCGTAGGCCAGGCCCGCGCCGAGGGTGGTCCACGCGTGGTCGGCGAGGGCGCCCACGAGGAGCCCGAACACCACACCGAACACCGCGGAGATCGCCAGGTGCACCACCGCACCCACGACCGCGTTCTCACTGCCGACCAGCATCGCGACCATCGGCAGCATGCCCGTCATGGCCATCAGGATCCCGAAGACGACACCACCGATCACACCGGCCACCGCGCCCCTCCAGGCGTGCGTCATGGCGTGTGAGCGTGCGTGCGCGATCGTGGACATGGTCCCCACCTCCTCGGGGTCACGGGTCCATGGCACGAACCCGAAAATGTGACCCACCTCACTATGTCCATTACCCCGGTGAGGGCCGTCGGTCACCCGCCGGACCCCCTTTCCCCACGCGTCTTCGGCACGTTCGCGCACGCCGCCCCGTCCGCGGTACCGCCCCCCGGTCTGGACGGCGGGGAACCCGCGCCCGAGAATACGGAGTGCGATCCCGCCGGTCCGCGGACGCGCACCCCGCGGGCCGCCCCTCCCCCGAACCGAGATCCCGAGGTGACCATGGCGACGACGGCCTCCAGACGCGGCACTCCCCCGACCCTGACGGCGGCCCTGCTGGCGCTGCTCCTGGGCCTGACCGCCTGTGCCTCCGGCGGCGCCGGGAACGGCGCGGACGACGGGACGGCCGAGGCGCCCGCGGCCCAGGAGGACGCCCAGGACGGCGGGGACACCGGCGGTGCGACCCCCGACGCGTTGGCGTTCGAGACCCGGACCGTGGACGGAGCCGCGTTCTCCGGCGCCGACCTCGCCGGAGAACCGACCGTGCTGTGGTTCTGGGCCCCCTGGTGCACGATCTGCCGGGGCGAGGCGGCGGGCGTCGCCGAGGCCGCCGCGCGGCACTCCGGCGACGTCGGGTTCGTCGGGGTCGCCGGGCTCGGGGAGGTCGAGGCCATGCGCGGCTTCGTCTCCGACACCGGGACCGGGGAGCTGACGCACCTGGTGGACGAGGACGGTTCGATCTGGTCGGGCTTCGGTGTGGTGAGCCAGCCCGCGTTCGCGTTCGTCTCCGCCGACGGCACCTTCGAGACGGTCCAGGGCGCCCTCTCCGACGACGACCTCGACGCGCGGGTCGACCTGATCGCCGACGGTTCATGACCGGGCTCCCGCTGGCGATCGCCGTGGTGGCCGGGATGCTGGCCGTGCTCAACCCGTGCGGGTTCGCGCTCCTCCCCGGCTATCTCGCGCTGCTGGTCGCCTCCGACGGCGCTGGGGACGCGTCCTCCGGCGACGTCCCGACCGGCGCCCGGTGGCGTCCGCTGGGGCGCGCACTGGCCACGACGGCGGCGATGACCAGCGGGTTCGTGCTCGTCTTCGCGGGTTTCGGACTGCTCGTCACCCCGCTGGCGCTGTCGGTGGAGCGCCACCTGCCCTGGGTGACGGTGGTGATCGGCGCCGTCCTGGTGGGGCTGGGCGCGTGGCTGGCGTCGGGCCGGGAGATCACCCTGCTCCTGCCCAAGCCCTCGCCGGGGCGACCGGCGCGCTCCCTGCGCTGGGCGCTGGTCTACGGGGTCACCTACGCGGTGGCGTCCCTGTCCTGCACGATCGGCCCGTTCCTCGCCCTCACCACGACCGCGCTGCGTTCGTCGAGCGCCGTCGGCGTGGTCACGACGTTCCTGGCCTACGCGCTGGGGATGGGGCTGGTCGTCGGCGTCGTCACCGTGGCCGTCGCTCTGGCCAGGGACTCGGTGGCGGCGCGGCTGCGCCGGGCCATGCCGTACGTGACGCGGGCCGGTGGCGTGCTGCTCGTGCTGGCGGGGCTGTACGTCGCCTACTACGGGTGGTTCGAGCTGCGCGTGTTCGCGGGCGGGTCCGCCGACGACCCGGTCGTGGGTGCGGCGACCCGCGTGCAGGCGGAGCTGGTGCGCCTGGTGGAGTCGGTGGGACCGGGACGGGCCGCGCTCGTCCTCGGCGTGCTCGTCGCCGGTGTCGGCGCGCTCGCGTGGCGGCGGTCCCGCAGCGGCGGTCGGAGCGGCTCCCAGGCCCCGCCCCGGTGAACCGCGGGGGCGGACGACCGGCGCGGGAGGCGGAGCCGTCCCGCGCCGGTCGCCTCACACCAGCTCGACCAGCCGGAACATCCCCTCCAGCGCGTGGTTGTAGCCGGTCTCGTGGTTGATGGTGAAGGAGAACAGCACGTACGGGCCGGGTGTGAACTCGGCGTGCAGCGTCCCGTACTGCCGCGCCCCGAGCGGGGCCATACCCACCGGCCGGGTCAGCAGCGGCTGGACCGGCGGCGTCCGGCCCTCGCGCAGGGCGTCGAAGTAGGCCCGGACGTCCTCCTCCGCGGTCCCGTCCTGGACGCGGCAGAACATCGCCTCCTGGGGGGTTCCGGTGGTGTTGAGGAGGGTGTACCGGCCGTTCGCGGGCAGGCCGCGGGAGACGGTGAACTCCACGCCCTCCGGCGTCTGGCGGTGCACGACGAAGCCGTCCGTGCCCGCGTGCGCGGACCAGGACTGCCGGGTCGCGCGCACCTCCCGGGCGACCGGGCGGCCCCCGCTCGCGTACCCGAAGTTGATCAGCAGGTAGGGGCCGGGCCGCAGCACCTGGGTGAAGCCCGCGTCGGTCCCGGCCGCGACGACCGCGCCGCCGAGGTTGTGCGCGGCCGCGGCGACGGCGCGGGCGGCCTCGGCCTTCTCCGCCGGGTCCCAGGTGGAGGTCGCGGCGAGCAGTTCCAGGTACCGGTCGGCGGTCACGCCGTCGGCGAGGCGGACCAGCAGCAGGGACCGGCCGACGGCCTCGGGCGTGCTGACGTGGAAGGAGACCACGCCGCAGGGGATCTCCTCGGGGACGTCCAGGGTGTCGGGTTCGAGGACGACCCCGATCGTCCGGCCGCGGACCGCCCCGCCCTCGGCGGCGGCCGCAGAGCCGGGCAGGGCCGCGGCCGCGGTGCCGACCAGTGCGGCGCCCGCGAGGATCCGGCGACGGGAGAGTCCCGGTGCGCGATGCGTCATGTCCATTCCCCCTCCGGGTGCGTGGGTGGGCGGTTCATCCGCGCTTGTACGCGGTGACCAGGGAGTCGGTGCCGACCAGCGGTCGGACGCTGACATCGGTGAAGCCCGCTTCCTCCAACCAGGCGCGGCACTCGGCGCCGGTGTACTCGGAGCCGCCGGGGGTGACCAGGCGCATGCTGAGACTGCGCAGCAGGTTGGCGGCGTCCGTGCGGTCGTCGTCCACGAGCGCGTCGTAGACGAGGACGCACCCGTTCTCGGGAAGGGCCTCGTGGGCGCGGCGCAGCAGGCGGACGCGGTTCTCGTCGTCCCAGTCGTGCAGCACGTGGCCGAAGACCATGACCTCGGTCCGCGGCAGGGGGTCGGCGAAGAAGTCGGCGGCGTGGAAGGCCACCTTGCCGGTGAGGCCCAGGCGTTCCATGTGCTCGTCGAAGACCGGCTCGACCGGCGGCAGGTCCAGGCAGCCGCCGTGCAGGTGCGGGTGGGCGCGGACGATCTCGGCCGCGAGGTTGCCCCGGGCTCCGCCGATGTCGACGAACGAGGTGTGCTCGGTCCAGTCGAAGGCGCGGGCCAGGGCCGGGCCGATCTCGGCGTTGGCGCCGTCCATGGCGGCCATGAACCGCTTGACCGCCTGGGGATTGCTGTAGAAGGTGTCGAAGTCGCGGTCCTGGTTGGCCTGCCGTTCACCGGTGCGCAGCAGGTCGGTGAGGCCTCCCCAGATGCGGTACCGCCAGTTGAGCAGGCGCAGCCGCCCCGCCACGCAGGTGGGCTTGGCGGTGTCCAGGTACAGGTCGGCGGCCCCGCCGTTGGCGTAGGCGTCGCCGTCGCGCCGCAACAGGCCCAGTCCGACCAGCGCGTCGAGGAAGTCGCGCGTGGCGCGCGGGTGCAGCTCCAGCCGTTCGCGGACGGCCTCCTCGGTCAGCGGTCCCCGGCCCAGGAGGGTGAAGAGGTCGAGTTCTACCGCGGTGAGCAGGGTCTTGGCCGCCCAGAAGCCCTGGGCGAGGTCCAGGAGCTCGGAGGTGTCGGGTGCGCTGTCCGCTTTCGTGCCGTCCATGTCGGGGCTCCTTCTCGCGCTGCGCCGCGTTGGTGTGCGGCCCGGTCGGGATCGCGTGCACCCTCCCAGGCGCCGGTCGTCGATCGGTCGTCGCTCGCTCGACCCGGCATGGCGCCGTGCGGCCCCGATCGGTTCCGAGCGATCCTCCAGCGGACGTACAGGGGAACTTCAGGGGCGCCTGCGACCCTGGCGGCCCGGAACCGTGCCGTCGAAAGGGCCATCGTGCGTACCGAGTCGACCCCTGTTCTGATCATCGGAGGCGGACTGGTCGGGTTGTCCGCCTCCCTGTTCCTGTCGTGGCGGGGGGTGCGGTCCGTGCTCGTGGAGCGGCATCCCGGGACGTCGATCCACCCGAGGGCGTGGGGGCTGTACCCGCGCACGCTGGAACTGCTGCGCGGGGCCGGCGTGGAGAAGGCGGTTCTGGCGGAGAGCGCCGGGTTCGCGGGGCACGTGCTCAACGGCCGGGTGGAGTCGCTGGCGGGCTCGGAGATCGCGGTGTCGCGGATCCCGGAGCCGGAGGACGTCAGCGGGGTCAGCCCGGTGGAGCGGATCGTGTCGCTGAGCCAGGACCGGGTGGAGCCGATCCTGGTGGAGCGCGCCCGCGAACTGGGGTCGGACGTGCGGTTCGGCACCGAGGCGGTGGAGCTGGCCCAGGACGCGGACGGGGTCACGGCCGTGCTGCGCGACCGCGTCGGCGGAGGCGAGTACGCGATCCGCGCGCGGTACGCGGTCGCGGCCGACGGGGCGCACAGCACGGTGCGGGAGCGGTTGGGGATCGGGCGCAGGGGGCGGGGGGTGCTGCGGCACCAGATGAGCATCCTGTTCGACACCGACCTGCGGGGGCCGCTGCGCGGTCGGCGGTTCGCCATCTGCCAGGTCCGCAACGCCGAGGTGGAGGGGGTACTCGGGCACGACGACTCGCTGGGGCGGGGCACGCTCATCGTCACCTACCGGCCCGAGCGGGGGGAGGGCCCCGGCGACTTCACCGACGAGCGCTGCGTCCGGCTGGTCCGCGCCGCGATCGGCGTTCCGGACGCGCCCGTGGGGCTGCGCGGGGTCATGCCGTGGGAGATGGCGGCCCTGACGGCCGAGCGGTTCGCCGCGGGCCGGGTGTTCCTGGCGGGCGACTCCGCGCACGTGATCCCGCCGGTGGGCGGGTACGGGGCCAACACGGGTGTGCAGGACGCCTACGACCTGGCGTGGAAGCTGTGGGCGGTGCTGGGCGGGATGGCGCCCCGGGAGCTGTTGGACAGCTACGAGGAGGAGCGCCGCCCGGTGGCGGAGGCGACCGTGCGCCAGGCGGCCATGCGGCTGGTGGCGCGGTCGGGAGCGGGCGGCGGTCCGGGGGCGGGCGGTCCGGGGGCGGGCGGTCCGGGGGCGGGCGGTCCGGGGGCGGGCGCTGGAGGACCCGGGGGGCCGGCGGCGTTGGCGGAACCGCTGGCCGTGACGTTCGGGTACCGGTACCGGTCGTCCACGGTGACCGACGACGTGGCGGACGCGGGCCCGCGGGAGACGGAGTTCACGCCGCCGGAGCGGCTGTCGGGGCGGCCCGGCACCCGGGCCCCGCACCTGTGGGTGCGTCGGGACGGCGAGCCGGTCTCCCTGATCGACCTGTTCGGGCCGCGGCCCGTGCTCCTGGTCGGAGCGGACGGGCTGGACGGCGGGGCCGGGGCCGAGAACGCGCGGGGCGCCGCCGACGCGCTCGGCGTGCCGCTGGACGTGTACACGGTGGGCCGGGACCTGGTCGACGACGGCGACTGGGCGCGGCGGTACGGCGTCGCGCCCGGCGGGGCCGTGCTGGTCCGGCCGGACGGGTTCGTCGCCCACCGGTGGCGCGAGCGCGCCCCGGAGGCCGACGCCGTCGGGGCCGCCCTGGCTCGGATGCTCGCCCGGCCCGCCGTCTGACCCCCGTCCCCGCTCCCCCGTCCCCGCGTCACACGAGGTGCACCCCCGATGTTCGACGATCCCCTCGCCCTGGCCAGACTCCAGTTCGCGCTCACGGCCGGAACCCACTACGTCTTCGTCGCCCTGACCCTGGGGCTCGCCCCGTTCCTGTTGTTCAGCCAGTGGCGGGCGGTCCGGCTCCGCGATCCGGCGCGGATGACGGCGGTGCGGTTCTGGGGCGGCCTGTACGTCGTCAACTACGCCATGGGGGTGCTGTCGGGCATCGTCATGGAGCTCCAGCTGGCCGTGAACTGGTCGGGGCTGACCGAGGTCTTCGGGTACGCGTTCGCGGCGCCGCTGGCGGCGGAGACGATGGCGGCGTTCTTCGTCGAGTCCACGTTCCTGGGCCTGTGGATCGTCGGGTGGGACCGGATGGGCCGCTGGACGCACCTGGGCTGCTTCGCCGTGGTCACTCTGACGGCATATGCCTCCGCCTACTGGGTGATGGTGGCCAACGGGTTCCTGCGCAACCCGGTCGGGTTCCGGATGGACGGCGACCGGGCACTGCTCACCGACCCCCTCGCGGTGGCGTTCAACCCGTCGGGCCTGCTCGGGTTCGCGCACGTGTCGGTCACCGCGCTGTTCGTCGGCGGGCTGTTCGTGTGCGCGGTGAGCGCCTACCACCTGATGCGCGGCCGGGACCCGGAGGGGATGTTCCGGCGCGGCCTGCGCTGCGGGCTGGTGCTGGTGATGGCGGCGATCGCGCCGGTCGCGGTCACGGGCGGCACCCAGTTCCGGTTCACCGAGGGGCCGACGCCGACCACGGGGCTGACCTACGGCGAGGCGGAGATCGCGGAGATCGAGGGGGCCTACGACTCCGCGTACTCGTGGATCTGGGACGTGGCCGGGGGCGCGATGACGGTCGTCTGGGAGCTGGTCATCCTGTTGATGCTGGTGGCGACCGTGGCCTGGGTGGCGCGCCGCCTGGATCGGTGGCGCTGGTTCCACCGGGTGCTGATCGCCGCGCCGGTGCTGCCGTACACGTCGAGCGTGGGCGGGTGGGTGTACCGGGAGTTCGGCCGCCAGCCCTGGACGGTGACGCACCACCTGACCACGGCGGAGGCGGTGACCCCGATGTCCCCGGCGATGGCCGCGGTGTCCTTCACCCTGTTCACGGCGGCCTTCGCGCTGCTCGGGTGCACGACGGTGTGGCTGCTGGTGCGGTACGCGCGCCGCGGGCCCGAGGGCGGCCCGCTCGCCCCGCCGACGGCGCAGGAGGGGGTCGAGGAGCCCGTCTCCGTGTAGTCAGCTTCTCGGCCCTGAAGGACCGAGCTTGCGGTCGAACACCTGACTGGCTGCCAGGAACGTCCACCGCGTCTTACCCGGATCCTAGGATCCGGGTGGGACGTGTGACTTCCGCCCCGCGTTCCACACAACCCCGCCACGGTGGGCGATGTTGCGGGAAGCGTTCCGGTCGGCGTGCGCAACGACGCCGCACGACCGGCAGACAAAGGAGTCCTGGCTGATGCGGTTGCCCTTCTCCCGGTGGTCGCACCAGCTACACGTCTGGGACGTGTACGCCGGATCCACGAACACCACGGGCACACCCGCCCGCCTGGCCTTGTAGACGATAAAGCTCCCGAGCTGGGCGAACGCCCAGGAGTGCAACGTGACCCGTTGGGGCTTGCGAAGCCGTACCCTCTGCCGGATGCCCGAAAGATCTTCCAGGGCGATCCCGCGCGAGGTGCGTTCAGCCTCGGCCACGATGCGTTTGGAGATGCAGTGGTTGGCGTCCTTGGCGACGCGTGATTCCCTGCGTCGCTGCCGCTTCAACACACGTTTGGCGGACGTGGTGCCCTTGGCCTGCAACTTCTGGCGTAGACGCTGCTGCCGCCCGCGGTACCGGTTGAGCTTGCGCCCGGCCATGACACGGCCATCGCTGGTGGTGGCGATGTTGACGATCCCCAGATCCACACCCAGGAATCCCTCCGGGTCATACTCCTCGTCGTCGGGCACGGTGAGCGTGACGGACAGGAACCACACCCCGTCCCGATACAGTAGGTCGGACTCTCCGCGCTTGTGCTCGCCCAAGGCCTTAGCCGCATCAGGTGAGCAAGCGAAGGGCACGTCCTTCAACCGTCCCCGGACAGTCCACAACGAGATCGTGCGGGCGTCCACACAGAAGGAAAGGTTCCTCTGGTCGTAGGGCTGTGCGGCGTCCGACCGGAAGACGATCGGCTTTTCCTCGACGCGCTTGCGCCGCTTCGACCCGGGTTTTCCATAGTTCCCGGCCTTCAGGTTGGCCTTGAACGTCGTGTAGGCGTCGGCGACCTTCTTTACGACATGCTGTGCCGCTTGGGATCCGACACCGGCCGCGCGCACGTCGGCGTAGACGAGCTTGCGCAGCGCGTAGTTGCGGTGGGCACCTTCGCTGTGGGCGATCCGGGAAACACGGTTGGCCTGCTCGTTGACCGTGTGCAGGGTTGCCTCAAGCGCCGCCGCCTGTTCGGGCGAAGGCGTGAGTTTGAGCTGCACGACGATCGTGGACACCACCGCATCGTAGCATTGATCTATGTCACCGCGATGGGAACCAGACCCCGACGTACGCAGGGGAAGAAGCGTCGTCTATAACCTCCACGCACACTTGGTCTTCACACCGAAGTACCGCCGGGGTGTGTTCGACGACGCCATGCTCACCCGATGCGAGGAGATCATGCGCGAGGTGTGTGCCGACTTCGGGGCGGAGCTGCGCGAGTTCAACGGCGAGACCGACCACGTCCACCTGTTGGTGCACTACCCGCCCAAGGTCGCGTTGTCTCGCCTGGTCGGCTCGCTCAAGGGTGTGTCCGCTCGCAGGCTTCGTCAGGAGTTCACCGGACGGGTCAACCGTGCCCGCATGCACGGACACTTCTGGTCGCCGTCCTACTTCGTCGGCTCGTGTGGTGGGGCGCCGCTGTCGATCGTGCGGGAGTACATCGAGAACCAGAAACGTCCCGGTCCCGGTGCTCCAGGGATCGAGCGGCGCTCTACCTAGTCTTGGGGGCGATTCCTCCCGGGGCTGAAGCCCCGGGGTTCCTCGCTAAGACACGCTGACCTCGGCGTCCGGGCCACCGTGCGCGTAGGAAAGTTGAACTGTCTGACTTTCGGAGTCGTCCCGATGGTGTACTGCTGGGGCGGTGAACCCGGCGCACGACCCCGACACAGGAGCCGCGCACATGATGGGTGAGACGAAGGCCAGACGTCGACGTGCGGTGATGCGCCGCAAGAACCAGATCACCCTCCCCCGCGAGGTCGCCGAGGCCCTGCACATCCGTGAGGGCGACGAGGTCGAGTTCGACATCTCCGAGAGCGGCCAGGTCATCCTTCGAGGCATGACCCCGGTCCCCACCGACCAGGCGTGGTTCTGGGACCCGGAATGGCAGCGAGGCGAGCGAGAGGCAAGCGAGCAGATCGCCGCAGCGCAGACCGAGGAGTTCGAGGACGCGGAGTCGATGTTCGACGCTCTGGAACACGATGAGGAGAGCTGAGAACACTGGCCACGTTCTCCACCACCCCCCGGTTCAAGGCTGACTTCACGAAGCTGACCCGCCAGCAGGCGGAGCGCTTCCGGCGAGTCGTCACCACCGAGTTCGCATCCGGTGTGGAGGAGGGACGGTTCCGGCCCGGCCTGCGTGTCAAGGGAGTCCGGGGAGCCCCGGGAGTCCACGAGATGACCTGGGCACCCGATGGACGCGCCACATGGGAGTACGGCGACGAGCGCTACCCGGGCAAGCCACACGTGATCTGGCGCCGGGTGGGCACACACGCCATCTTCAACCCCGGTCCGCCCTGATCACACAGCGGGGGCCTTCCTTCCCGGCCGGAAAGGGAGGCCCCCGACGCGGTCGCGCTCAGGGGCGGCTCCTCCCGTCCGCCAGGTCGCTGAGCAGGCGGTCGGCGAGGACCGGGATGGTCGGGTAGTCGAAGGCGATCGTGGCGGGCAGGCGCACGCCGGTCGCCGTCCGCACCCGGTTGCGCAGCTCCACGGACGTGAGCGAGTCGAAGCCCAGCTCCTCGAAGGTCCGGCCCGGGTCGACCCGAGCCGGGGAGTCGTGCCCGAGCACGGTCGCCACCTGGCTGTGCAGCAGCGCCCGCAGGCTCTCCCTGCGCTCCTCCTCACCCGAGCCGTGCGCCGCACCGTCCCACCCGGGGGCCGCGGCCGGTTCGACCGCGCGGCGGCGGGCGCTCGTCCGGGTCGGCGCGGCCGGTCGGGCGAGGCCGCGCAGGACGGCCGCCAACCCGGCGGGGTCACCGGCGAGGCCGTCGCGGTCCAACCGGACGGGCACCAGATGCGGCACGTCCAGGCGCAGCGCCGTGTCGAGCAGGGCCAGGCCCTCGTCGGTCGGCACCGGGGCGACCCCGCCGCGCGCCATCCGGGCCACGTCCGCCCGGTCGAGGTGGCCGGTCATGCCGCTGGCCTGCTCCCACAGCCCCCAGGACAGCGAGGTCGCGGGCAGTCCCTCGGCACGGCGCCGTCGGGCCAGGGCGTCGAGGAAGGCGTTGGCGGCGGCGTAGTTGGCCTGGCCGGCCATCCCGACCACCCCTGCGACCGAGGAGAACAGGACGAAGGCCGACAGCGGCAGGCCGCGGGTGAGCTCGTGCAGGTTCCAGGCGGCGTCCACCTTGGGGCGGAGCACCGCGCGGACCCGGTCGGGGGTGAGCGCGCCCACGGTGGCGTCGTCCAGGACGCCCGCCGCGTGGACCACCGCGGTCAACGGGTGGTCGTCGGGCACGTCGGCCAGGACGGCGGCGAGTGCGTCCCGGTCCGCGGCGTCGCAGGCGGCGAAGGCGGCGTGGGCGCCCAGCCCGGCCAGCTCCGCGCGCAGCGCGTCCGCGCCCTCGGCGTCGGCCCCGCGCCTCCCGAGCAGCAGGAGGCGGCGCACGCTGTGGCGCTCGGCCAGGTGGCGGGCGACGAGCCGCCCGAGGGTTCCGGTCCCGCCGGTGACCAGCACGGTGCCGTCGGGGTCCGGGGCCGCGGGCAGGGTGAGGACCGCCTTGCCGACGAGTTCGGCGCGTTGGAGCAGGCGGAAGGCGTCGGGGGCGCGGTGCGCGGGGCGTTCGGTGACGGGGGGAGGCGCCAGTGCGCCGCGCTCGAACAGGTCGACCAGGTCGGCCAGCAGGAGGGCGACGTGGTCGGGGTCGACGTCCAGGAGGTCGAAGGCCTGGTAGTCGACACCGGTGGACTCCGCGTCCCGCAGGTCGGTCTTGCCCATCTCGACGAACCGGCCGCCGGCGGCGAGCAGACGCAGCGAGGCGTCGGTGAAGTCGCCCGCGAGCGCGTTGACCACGACGTCGACCCCCGCGCCGCCGGTCGCGTCGTTGAACGCGTCCTCGAAGTCGAGCGTCCGCGAACTGGCCACGTGGGCGTCGTCGAGGCCGAGCCGGTGCAGCTCGGGCCACTTGGCGGGGCTCGCGGTGCCGAACACCTCGGCGCCCAGGTGGCGGGCGAGCTGGACCGCCGCCTGACCGACGCCCCCGGCGGCGGCGTGCACGAGGACGCGCTCGCCCGGCTGGACGTCGGCCAGGTCGACGAGAGCGTGGTAGGCGGTGAGGAAGGCGACGGGGACGGACGCGGCGCGGGTGAAGGACCAGTCGGAAGGGATGCGGGTGAGCATCCTGTGGTCGGTGGTGGCGGCTGTGCCGATCGCGTGGCCGGGGAAGACCCCCATGACCCGGTCGCCTGGGCGCAGTCCGTCCACGCCGGGTCCGGTCTCCACGACGGTTCCGGCCGCCTCGGTGCCCATCGGGGCGTGGCCCGGGTACATGTCGAGGGCGATGAGGACGTCGCGGAAGTTGAGCCCGGCGGCGCGGACGGCGACGCGTACCTCGCCGTGGCCGAGCTCGCCGGGTTCGTGCGCGACGGTGGACAGGCCGTCGATCTCCCCGCCGCCGCCGGTCAGGCTCCAGTCGCCCTCGGCGGGCGGCTGGAGCGTGCCGCGGCCCGGGTAGGCGGACAACCGCGGGACGTGGAGCCGTCCGTCGCGCACGGCCGTCTCTGGTTCGGCGCTGGCGAGCGCGGCGGTCGGCGGTGCCGCGGTGTCGGCGTCGAGGTCGACGACGCGGACCCGTCCGGGGTGTTCGGTGCGCGCGGCGCGCAGCAGGCCCCACAGGGGCGCGCCCGCCAGGTCGCGAACCGGCTCGTCGGGACCGGTGGCGACGGCGCCGCTGGTCAACGCGGTGAGGACGGTGTCGGCCAGGCGGTCGTCGGTGGACCAGGCCGCGAGGAGGGCGGCGGCGTCGGCGGTCCGCCGGTGCGCCTCGGCGACCACGGCGGCCCCGTCCGCGTCGACCGTGCCGCCCTCGCGCAGGTCGACGACGACGGTGTCCGGAACGGGGGCGCCCTCAGCGACCGCTGCCAGCAGCGCGTCGAGGTCCGGGTGGTGGTCCGCCCCGGGCAGCTCCGGGTCGACCGGCCCGACGACCGCGTACCGGCCGTCGGGGGCGGCGTCCGGCTCCGGGACGGTCTCCCAGGCGACGTGGAACAGGGAGCCCTCGGCGTCCGGAGCGGAGAGTGCCCGACCCGCGACCGGCATCGGGCGCAACGCCACGGCGGCCTCGGCGACGGGCGCGCCGGTCGGGTCGGTCAGCGTGATCTGCGAGCCCCCCTCGACGGACCGGATCCGGACCCGCAGCTCATCCGCGTCGACCGCGTGCAGCCGCACCCCGCTCCACGAGAACGGCAGCTCCACCGGGGCGGCGCCGTCCGGTGGCAGCAGGGGGTGCAGCGCGGCGTCGAGCAGCGCCGGGTGCAGCCCGTACCCGGACACGTCGATCCCCCGCGGCGCGCGGACCTCCGCGTACCACTCCTTCCCGTCCCGCCAGCTGGCCCGGAGTCCCCGGAACCGGGGCCCGTACCCGTATCCGCGCTCGGCCAGCGCCGGATAGTCCGGTTCGACCGGTTCCGCCCCGGGCGGTGGCCACTCGGCGGGCATCGCGTCGCCCACCGGCTCGGTCCAGGGCGCCAGCAGACCGCTCGCGCAGCGGGTCCACGCGCCGCGGTCGGCCGCGCGGACGTGCAGTCCGAGGGCGCGCCGCCCGCTCGCGTCGCCGGGGGCGACGGTCAGCTGGACCTCCACCGCGCGGTCGCCGTCGAGCGGGACCGGCCGCTCCAGGGTCAGGTCCTCCAGAACGGGCAGGCCGACCCGGTCACCGGCGTGCAGGGCGAGCTCGACCACCGCCGCGCCCGGCAGCAGCGCGTCGCCGCGCACGACGTGGTCGGCCAGCCACGGGTCCCGGTCGGGGGACAGACGGCCGGTGAACACGGCATGTCCGGTCTCGGCCAGGTCCAGTGAGGAGGGCAGCAGCGGGTGCTCGGCGGGCGCGGGCGCGGGCGCGCTCCCCTGCGCGGGCGCCGACAGCCAGTGGCGTTCGCGCTGGAAGGCGTAGGTGGGCAGGTCGACCGGGGGCGCGCCGTGCCCGCCCAGCAGCCGGGGCCAGTCGACGCGGGCCCCGCTGACGTGCGCGGCGGCGAGGGCGGCCATCAGACGGTGGGTGCCGCCCTCGTCCCTGCGCAGTGTGCCGACGGCGTGCCCGGGGGCTCCGGCGTCGGCGATGATGTCGTGCAGTGCGCCGGTGAGCACCGGGTGCGGGCTGACCTCGACGAACACCTGGTGCCCGTCCTTGAGCAGTCGGCGCACGGCCGGGTCGAAGCGCACGGTGTTGCGCAGGTTGCAGTACCAGTAGTCGGTGTCCAGCCCGGCGGTGTCGATCGGGCGCTCGGTGACGGTGGAGTACATCGGGACGCCCGACGAGCGCGGGGACAGCGCGCCGAGGCGCTCCAGCAGCCGGTCGTGCAGTTCTTCCATGTAGGGGGTGTGGGAGGCGTAGTCGACGTCGACCAGGCGTGCCCGCACCCCGTCGGCGCGCCACCCGTCGACGAGCTCGGCCAGCGCGGCGGCGTCACCGGCGACGATCGTCGATTCGGGGCCGTTGAGCGCGGCCACGTGGACGCGGGCGCCGAACCGGGACATCCGTTCGCGCGCGCGGGCGGCGGGCAGCGGGACCGACGCCATGCCTCCGACGCCCTTGATCTCGGTGATCGCCTGGCTGCGCAACGCGACCACGCGCGCCCCGTCGTCCAGGCTCAGCGCGCCCGCGACGCACGCCGCGGCGATCTCCCCCTGCGAGTGGCCGACCACGGCGGCGGGCTCCACCCCGGCCGAGCGCCACACGCGTGCCAGGGAGACCATGACCGCCCACAGCACGGGTTGGACGACGTCGACCCGGTCCAGACCCGGCGCTCCGGGCGTCTGACGGACGACGTCGGTCAGGGACCAGTCGGTGTACCGGGCCAGCGCGCGGGCGCACTCGTCCATGGCGGCCCGGAAGACCGGGGAGCCGTCGAGGAGGTCCGCGGCCATCCCCGGCCACTGGGAGCCCTGGCCGGGGAAGACGAACACGACGGGGCCGCCGGGGAGCGCCCGCCCCTCCACGGTGCCGGTGGACGGTCGGCCCTCGGCGAGGGCGGCCAACCCCTCCAGGAGGGTGGCCCGGTCGGAGCCGACCACGGCGGCGCGGTGCTCGAACGCGGTGCGCGTGGTGGCCAGGGCGTGCCCCACCGCCTGGGGCGTCAGGCCCGGGTCGGCGGCGACGTGGTCGCGCAGCCGGGCGGCCTGGGCGCGCAGGGCCGGTTCGCCGCGCGCCGACAGGGTCCAGGCGACCGTGCGTCCGTCACCGGTCGGGCGGCCCGGCCCCGGCGGTTGTTCGAGGACGACGTGGGCGTTGGTGCCGCTGATGCCGAACGAGGAGACGCCCGCGCGCCGCACCCCGCCGCGCGGGGTCCACGGGACGGCGCCGGTGAGCAGCCGCAGCGGGCCCGACTCCCAGTCGACGTGCGGGGTGGGTTCGGACACGTGCAGGGTGCGGGGCAGGACGCCGTGCGCCATCGCCTGCACCATCTTGATCACCCCGGCGACGCCCGCGGCGGCCTGGCCGTGGCCGAGGTTGGACTTGATCGACCCCAGCCAGAGGGGTTCGTCGCCCCGGCCCGGGCCGTAGACGGCCTGGAGGGCGCGGGCCTCGATCGGGTCGCCGAGGACGGTGCCCGTGCCGTGCGCCTCGACCGCCTGCACGTCGGCGGGGGCGAACCCGGCGTCGGCGAGGGCGGTGGAGACGACCTCCTCCTGGGCGGGGCCGCTGGGCGCGGTGAGCCCGTTGCTGGTGCCGTCGGAGTTGATCGCCGACCCGCGCACGACCGCGAGGACCCGGTGGCCGAGCGCACGGGCGCGGGAGAGGCGTTCGAGGACGAGCATCCCGGCGCCCTCGGCCCAGGCGGTGCCGTCGGCGTCGGCCGAGAAGGACTTGCAGCGGCCGTCGGGGGCGAGGCCGCGCTGCATGCTGAACTCGACGAACATGCCCGGGGTGGACATGACGGCCACGCCCCCGGCGAGGGCGGCGTCGCAGTCGCCGTGGCGCAGGGCGCGCACGGCCTGGTGGAGGGCGACGAGGGAGGAGGAGCACGCCGTGTCGATGGTCATGGTGGGCCCGTGGAACCCGAAGACGTAGGCGAGTCGGCCGGAGGCGACGCTGACGGAGCCGCCGGTGAGGAGGTGGCCGTCGTAGCCGGGGGCGGACTCGTGCAGGCGGGGGCCGTAGTCCTGGGCCATCGCGCCGACGAAGACGCCGACGCGGGCGTCGCGGAGCCGTTCGGGCGGGGTTCCGGCGCGTTCGAGGGCCTCCCAGGCGACCTCCAGGAGGACGCGCTGTTGGGGGTCCATGGCGGCGGCCTCGCGGGGGCTGATGCCGAAGAAGTCGGCGTCGAACGCGTCCGCGTCGTGGAGGAAGCCGCCGTGGCGGGTGGAGGTGCGGCCGGGGACGCCGGGTTCGGGGTCGTAGAGGGCGTCGACGTCCCAGCCGCGGTTGTCGGGGAACTCGGTGACGGCGTCGGTCCCGGCGGCGACGAGGTCCCACAGGTCCTCGGGGGACCGGACGCCGCCGGGGTAGCGGCAGCCCATGCCGACGATGACCACGGGGTCGTCCCCGGGTTCGTCGGACGTCGGCGCGGGTGCGGGGGTCGTGACGGGGACGGTGTCCGGGGCGGCGCCGGTGGGGGCGGGCCCGACGGGGTCGGCCAGCAGAGCGGCGACGTGGTCGGCGACGGCCCCGGGGGTGGCGAGGTCGTAGACGAGGGTGGGGGCGAGGTCGAGCCCGGTCTCCTCGCGCAGGACGTTGCGCAGTTCGAGCGCGGCCACGGAGTCCAGGCCCTGGGAGCGGAAGGTGGCGGTGGCGTCGATGTCGCGGCCGTCGCCGAGGACCGACGCCGTCGCCTCCCGGACCATGCGCAGGACGCGCCCGGCGAGTTCGGGGTCGGGGCGTCGCGGCCCCGCCGGCGAGGTCCGGCCGCTCGCGGGTCCGGCGCCGTCGCCCGGGCCGGAGGTGATGACGGTGTCGGAGGTGCTGGCCGGGTCACGGATGAAGGTCGTGCCAGGAGCGGTCACGTCGTCTGTGGCGGGAGGCCTCGTGGCGGAGGACGGGTCGCCCGGAGCGGAGATCAGATCGCGCCCGGCCGCGTCGGTGGTGTGGGCGCCCCGGGTCCCGGCCTCCGCCGGACCGCCCAGCACCGGACCACGGCCCAGACCGGGCGCCCAGTAGTGACGGCGCTGGAAGGCGTAGGTGGGCAGGGGGACCCTGCGACCAGCGGGTGTCAACGGCGTCCAATCGACGTGAGCGCCCTGGGTGAACGCTGTGGCGAGGTCACCGATCCCGTCATCGCCGTCTTCTCGCTCCACGATGCCGCTCGCGCGCGACTCCTCCCCCACAGCAACCCCACGGCCCCGGTCGCCATCGGCACGGACGCCACCGCCCGTCCCGTCCGGCGCAGCGCCAGCGTCGTGGCCCGACCCGGCACCCCGGCCGTCGTCCGTGCGGACACCGTCGGCGACCCGGTCGGGCACGGCCTCACCGACCCACACCCCCTCCGGGACCTCCCCGTCCGCCAGCGCGCCCAACAGCTCCAGGGCCCGCTCCGGCCCACCGGCCCTGACCACCGCGCGGTGCGCGAACACCGTGCGCGTGGTGACCAGGGAGTACGCGACATCCCCCGGCTCCGTCCCCGTCAGCTCCAGGTGGTCCCGCAGCCTGGCCGCCTGCCCGCGCAGCGCGGGTCCCGAGGCCGCCGACAGCACCAGGGGAACGGCCCCGCCGCCGGAACCCCCGGCTGCCCGGGGCGTCGGCTGGTCGGGGGCCCGCTCCACCACCACGTGGCAGTCCGTTCCCCCCAGGCCGAACGAACTGACCCCGCCCAGCAGCACGGCGCCGTCGTCCACCGGGGTCGCCTCGGTCGGCACGCGCAGCCCCAGCTCCTCCAGCGGGATCCCCGGATTCGGCTCGGTGAAGTGCAGGCTGGCGGGCAGCGTCCCCTCGCGCACGCTCAACGCCGCCTTGACCAGGCCCGCGACGCCGGCCGCGCCCTCCAGGTGGCCGATGTTGGTCTTGACCGACCCCACCAGCAGCGGCGCGTCGGCGTCCCGTCCGACTCCGTGCACCGCGCCCAGGGCCCGCGCCTCGACGGGGTCCCCCGCGCGCGTCCCGGTCCCGTGCAGCTCGACGAACCGGACCTGGCCCGGCCGCACACCGGCGTCGGCGCACGCCCGGCGCAGCACCTCCTCCTGCCCGGCGCCGTCCGGCGAGGTGAGCACACGTCCCCCGCCCTCGTTGCCCACGGCCGCACCGCGGATCACGCAGTGGATCCGGTCGCCGTCGGCCAGGGCGTCGGCCAGGGGGCGCAGCACGAGCGCCGCCCCGCCCTCGCCCCGTACGTAACCGTCGGCGCGCGCGTCGAAGACCCGGCACCGCCCCTCGGGTGACAGCGCGCCCAGGGCCCTCGGCGCCGCGGATCCGCCGCCGTCGAGGATGAGGCTCACCCCTCCCGCGACGGCGACCGGCGTCGCCCCGCTCCGCACGCTCTGCACCGCCATGGCCACCGCGACCAGCGACGACGACTGGCCGCTGTCGACCACCAGGCTGGGGCCGCGTGCCCCGACCAGGTAGGACAGCCGGTTCGCCAGCATCGACCGCTGCGTCCCGGCCAGGGTGTGCGCCCCGGCGGGCGCCCCGGCCCGGTGCAGCAGCGCCGCGTAGTCGTCCGCCATTCCGCCGACGAACACGCCGACCGCCGCACCGCGCAGGGAGTCGGGCACGATCCCCGCGTCCTCCAGCGCCTCCCAGCCCAACTCCAGCATCAGGCGTTGCTGCGGGTCGGCGGCGGCAGCCTCGCGCGCGGACATCCCGAAGAAGTCCGCGTCGAAGCCGCCGACGTCCTCGATCAGCCCGGCCCGGGCCAGTCCGTCCAGTCCCCGGTGGGCGGGCGGCGGCGCCACCGCCTCCCGCCCCTCCCGCAGCAGCCGCCAGAACGCACCCGGATCGGGCGCCCCCGGCAGGCGACAGGACAGCCCGACGACCGCGACCGCGTCGGTCCCTTCGTGTGTGCGCGCGTGTGCCTTCAAGGTCGCTCCCATCCGATGCGGGGTTGTGCGGTTCGGGGCCGCGGTTCAGCGCCGCCGTCGGCGCAGGGCCAGTCCGGCCAGCGTGGCCAGGGCGAGGGACGCGCCGAGCGAGCCCACCAGGACCCGGGCCCGGCGGATCTTCGACTTCTGGTGGTCGCGGTCGTTGACGTGCGGGAACGGCCGGTCCCCCGGCGCCTCGACTCCGAGGAACCGGCACAGCGGCTCCCAGCCCTCGCGGACGTCGAAGACGAGCAGGCGGTCGGCGGGCACGTGCGCGCGGACCTCCTCGATGTGGCGCTCGAAGACGCCGATGGCGTGCTCCCGGTCGGTGAACCGCCCGCCGAAGGTGCCGTTCCAGATGATCGCGTCGGTCATTCCGGCCATGCCCCGCGCGGTCGGGAAGAAGGGGGCCGCCACCCGGGCCACCCAGGTGGAGAGCCGGTAGATGGTCTCCCGGGTGCTGCTGTACCAGCGTTCGGGGTCGCGCACGGTGAGTACCACCCTGGCCTCGGGGTAGGCCTCGACCAGCTCGCGCCAGAAGTAGCACCCGGGCCAGTCCACGGTGGACCGGTAGCCGCCCAGGAGCCGGTCCCAGTCCACGGGGCCGCCCTGGGCCGCCTCCGACCAGAGCCGCTTGTGGCCGGGCGAGGCGATCGCCTCCCGCATGTGGTAGCAGGGCCCGAGCCCGAGTTCCTCCAGCGCGACCTTGAGCGACAGGGTGCCGGTCCGCCCGAACCCCACTCCGATCACGTGCATCGCCAACTCCTTGCGTCGGTCCGCGCGCGTCTCAGCGCATGTAGGTGGAGTGCGGGACGTCGGTGACGAACATCCGCCCCGGCACGTGCGTGATCGCGAACTCCAGCCGCGAGGCGGCCACCGCCGCCTGGGTGGTGACGCCGCACGCCCAGAAGGCGGGGACGTCGTCGCCGACGGTCACCGGGTCGCCGAAGTCGGGACGTCCCAGGTCCGCCACGCCCAGCGCCTCCGGGTCGCCGATGTGCACGGGGGCGCCGTGCACGTCGGGGAAGCGGTCGGTGATCCGCACCGTCGTGGTGACCAGGTGCGCGGGGATCGGCCGCATCGACACGACGAGCGGCCCGGACAGCGCGCCCGCCGGGCGGGTGGCCCGGTTGGTCACGTACATCGGGTCGGTGACGCCCTCCTCGATGTGCCGGATCGGCACCCCCGCCTCCATGAGCGCGAGCTCGAAGGTGAGGCTGCACCCGACGAGGAAGCCGACCATGTCCTCCCGCCAGTACGGCGTCGCGTCGGTGACCCGGTCGACCACCTCGCCGTCCCGCCACACGAGGTAGGCGGGCAGGTCGGTGCGCAGGTCGGCGCCCTCGGCCAGCACCGTGGCGGGGCTGCCGACGTCGGTCACGTCCAGCAGCGGGCAGGCCTGCTGGTTGCGCTGGGCGAACAGCAGCAGGTCGTAGGCGGCCGACCGGGGCACCGCGATGAGGTTGGCCTGCGCGTGGCGGCTGGCCCACCCGATCGTGGCGGTGTCGAGCCCGCCCCGGAACAGGGCGCGCGCCCGGGCCGCCGTGAGCTCGGCGGGGTCGTCCGCCCCGGGGGCTCCGGTGACCGGCCCGACCGCCGCCACGCCGTTCGTCGCCGCGCTCATCCCACCACCGCCAGGTCGCGGTCGAGCGTGGTGAGCAGCTCGTTCCCGGCGGCACGGACCACGAACGGGTCCTCCACCTGGACGGCGCCGAACCCGAACTCGTAGTAGGGCGTCTCGATGTTCACGACCGTCCCCTCCTCGATCTCGTCGTCGTTGTCGGGGGCGATGAGCACACGGTCGTAGACCTCCACACCGATGCCGTGCCCCACGTGGTTGCGCTGGTAGTGCCCGACGCCGGCCTCGCGGACCGCCTCCACGGTGATGTCGAACAGCTCCTTGCCGGTCATACCGGGCGCGGCCTCCGCGATCGCCCGTTCCTCGCCCGCGAGCATCGCCGCGTAGTGGCGGCGCAGCTTCGCGGAGGGCTCGCCGACGCTCACGACCCGCGCGATGTCGGCCCAGTAGCCCTCGTACACGCATCCGACGTCGAACCACACCGCGTCCCCGGCGCGCAGCGGCGTGTCGGTCGGCCGGGTCTGGCCCAGGACGGCGTTGGCGCCGACCTTGACGTGTGTGAACCTCGGCCGACCGCCCTCTCCGGCCACCGTCCGCTCGAACTCGCGGACCAGCGCGCGCTCGGGGACGCCGGGGCGGGCGATGCCGGCGACCGCCTGGATCCCCCGCTCGGCGACGGCCGCCACGGCGCGCAGCCGGCGCAGCTCCTCCTCGGTCTTGACCTTGCGCACCCAGCGCAGCAGGGCGGACCCGCCCGGCCGGACGTCGGCTCCGGGCAGGGCCTCCCGCAGCGCGGGCAGCAGGTCGGCCCGGGCGGCGTCCTCGTCGACCATGACGCGGGCCGCGCCCAGGCCCGCCCGCCGCAGCACCGCCACGAGGGCGTCGGCGGAGGTGGACGGCGCGGTCCCGTCGCCCCACAGCTCCCTTAGCCGCCGCTGGCGGTCGTCGAGCCCGTCGGCGTCCGGGCGCTCCCGGTGGAAGCGGCCGTAGCCGGTGGCGCCGTCCAGGTCGACGGCGGCGTCCAGCGCCTGGTCGAGGTCGCAGCGGGAGGTGATCAGGTGGGGGCGGGTGAGCCGGTCACGGGTGGCGACGGCGAAGCACGCGCCGGTGTGCGGGAAGATCTCCAGGGTGACGCTGGCGACGCCGGTCAGGTACTGGACGTTCTCCAGTGTGGTCGCCACCAGGACGTCGACGCCCTGCTCGTCCATGCGGCGGGCCAGCCGTCCGGTGTGGGCGAGCGGTGCGGTGCGGGTCGGCACGCGGCCTCTCCTCTCCTCGGGCGCCGTCACGGCCGCGCCCCTCCCACGGGCCGGGGCGTCGCGGGGTGGTGCGGGGTGCGCGCGGCGGCCAGCAGGCCCTCCAGGGTGTCCAGACCGGCTCGGACGAGGGGCGCCGCGATACCGCGCGCCTCCAGCCAGGCGTCGTCGAAGGACTCGCCGAGGTAGTTGACGCCGCCGTCGGGGGCCACGACCACGATCCGGCTGCCGGGGTGGTGGTGGGCGAAGTGCAGGGCGCCGAAGACGGCCGCGCCCGCGGACTCCCCGACCAGCAGCCCCTCGGTCCGGGCGAGCATCCGGCTGGTGGCGATGCCCTCGTGGTCCTCGACCAGGTGCACCCGGTCGACGACCTCGGGCCTGAGGTTGCCGGGCGGCCAGGCGATCCCCAGTCCGCGCATCGCCCAGCAGCCCACCGGGTAGCCGAAGGCGGCGGACCCGGCGGCGTCCACGCCGAGGGTCACCACGTGCGGGCGCTCCTCCTTCAGGGCGGTGGACACGCCGCTGATGTGGCCGCCGGTGCCCACGGCCGCGACGAGCGCGTCGAAGTCGGGCACCTCCTCCATCAGCTCGCGGGCGGTCCGCTCGGCGTGCGTGGCGGAGTTGTCGGGGTTGTTGTACTGGTCGGGCCAGAAGGAGTCCGGGATCTCGTCCATGAGCTGCCGGACGCGTTCGCGGCGGGGCCGCTGGTACCCGCCGTTCTCGTCGGGGGTGCGGATGATCTCCAGCTCGGCGCCCAGCGCGCGGACGAAGTCGATCATCGAACGCGGCGCCTTGGGGTCGGTCACCAGGACCACCCGGTAGCCCTTGGCCGCGCCGATCATGGCCAGGGCCTTGCCCATGTTGCCGGAGGTGGACTCGATGATCGTGCCGTCGGGCTTGAGGCGGCCGTCGAGTTCGGCGCGGGTGATCATGCCGAGGGCGGTCCGGTCCTTGATGCTGCCCGCGGGGTTGAACCCCTCGAGCTTGACGAGGATCTCCGAGCCGTTGCCCACGCTCATCCGGCACAGCCGAACGATCGGGGTGTGCCCCACCGCTTCCAGTACGTTGTCGTAAACCATGTTCAGCCCCCAGGGGCGTTGGATCGCCGATGTGTT
Source organism: Nocardiopsis sp. NPDC050513 (assembly GCF_044457925.1). Taxonomy (NCBI): domain Bacteria; kingdom Bacillati; phylum Actinomycetota; class Actinomycetes; order Streptosporangiales; family Nocardiopsidaceae; genus Nocardiopsis; species Nocardiopsis sp. NPDC050513. Next base: position 231,581 of record NZ_JBITHK010000009.1, read on the forward strand.
CGGTTCCGCGGACGAGGCGGAGGCGGGCCGGGGCCGTCAGAGGGCCAGCCGGACCCGGTAGTGGTCGAGCCAGAGGTTCAGTTGCAGGACGAGGTCGATGTCGGCCCTGCTCAGGCGGTTCCGGACGAGTTCGTCGGGCGACTCGGCGAGGCGGGCCGCGGCCTGGAGGTCGATGAGCGGCAGGACCGGGGAGGCCGGATCGGCGAGGATCGCGGTGAACTCCTCCTGGAGGCGCCGCGCGTAGGCGGGGTTCCTGCTCACCGGCGTGGCGCTCTGCGGGCGCCGGACCACCTTCTCCGGGAGCGTGTCGGCGACGGCGGCGCGCAGGAGGCCCTTCTCGATCCCGCCGTGCCGCTGCATCTCGGCGGGGATGTTGTAGGCGTACTCCACCAGTTCGACGCTGTTGATCGGCGCCCGCATCTGGAGGCCGACGGAGTTGTACAGCCCCGCGTCCGTGCGGAACCGGGTGAGCAGCAGGTGCGAGAGCTGCCGGATGCGGCGCTGCGCCCCGTCGTCCTCGGGGAGGAACTCCACCTCGGCGACGCTCTCGGCGTAGGCGTCCCGGTAGTAGGAGGGCAGGTCGAGCTTGCGCAGGGTGTCGTGGTTGAGCAGTCGGGTGCCGAACCCGTTCTCCGCGCCGTGCCGCTGCGCCAGCGCGATCCAGGGGAAGGTCCCGGAGTCGACCAGGTGGGGGTCGGTCGACCAGCGGGCGCCGTGGAAGAGCTGGTCGCCCATGCCGCCGGTGAAGGCGATCCGACCGCCCGCGGCCGCCACGTGCTGGAGGAACAGGTACTGGGAGGCGTCCATGTCGTAGATGCGGGTGGGGCAGTCCTTGGCCCGCATCAGGCCCAGGCGCACGTCGGGGTCGAGGATCCGGCGGGCGTCCAGCTCGACCAGCCGGTGCTGGGAGCCGACGTGCTCGGCGACGGCGCGGGCGAAGGGCGCGTCCTGGGTGTCGCGGACGGCGTCGCGCTGGAACTCGCCGTCGGTGAAGCCGACGGTGAACGTGCGCAGGTCGGCGGCGCCCCTGCGGCGCAGCTCGGCCGCGACCAGGGCGGTGACGGAGGAGGAGTCGATGCCGCCCGAGAGCGTGGCGACCAGCCCTTCGGTGTCCTCCGGGACGGACAGCCGGACGTTCTCCTCCAGGAGTTCGCGGACCCGGGCGACGGTGGCGTCCACGTCGTCGGTGTGCGGTCGCGGTTCCAGGTCCCAGTAGCGGTGCCGGTGCCAGCCGGACCTGCCGTAGCGGACCACCTCGGCCGAGTCGACCTGGCCGAACCCGCTGAAGAGGGGGCCGGGCGGAAGGGCGTGCGCGATGACCTCCCGCAGCCCCTCCATGTCCACGACCGGGTCGACCTCGGGGTGGGCGAGCAGGGCCTTGCGTTCGGAGGCGAAGACCAGACCGGTGCGGGTGGGTGCGTGGTACAGCGTCTGGCCGCCCATCCGGTCGCGGGCCAGGACCAGTTCCTCGCTGCGACCGTCCCAGATCGCGAGGGCGAACGCGCCGCCCAGGCGGCGCACGACGTCCTCGCCCCACATCAGGTAGGCGCGGGCGACGAGCTCGGCGGTGGAGGCTCCGGGGGTGACGCCGCACCGGCCCGCGCGGAGCTGGCGCGCCACCTCGCCGAGGCCCGTGGGGGCCCCGGTGACACACGCGACGACCGTCGCGCCGCCGACGTCGATCGCGAACGGCTGGTCCGCGGCCCCCGCTCCGCTCCCGAGGGCGCGGTAGCCGAGAACGGCCCGGGGGGAGAGCCAGAGCCCCTCCCCGTCTGGGCCGCGGTTGGCCATGGTCGCGGTCAACGCGACGAGCAGTGGCCGGTGGCGTTCCAGATCCCGTTCGAAGTCGATCACGCCAACAACGCCGGACATCGCGGCACCTCATTCCTGTGGATCGGCCCCACGGTCCGGTACGGCGGATTCCGTACCTTCCCGTCTGCCCGACCAAGGCTCGCAGCGGCGCATCGAAGCCGAATCGAACGCGGCTGAAGGTGCTCTGGGGGAGGAAGCGCCCACGGTCGTACATCGCGCGCGGTATCCGACACGGAACGCGTACAGCGCGGGTTGGCCACGGGTTTCCGTCGCGCGCACGTTGGAGGGCGGCTGGTCGCGCGGTTACCTTCGGCGCGTATCGAACGTGGATCGAGCCGGAGAAGGAAACACGCGAAAGGGAGGGAGACACCGATGCGCGTACTCCTCATGGGCGTCGTCGGTCTGGTCGCCGGGTTCCTGGCGGGGCTGGTCGTCGACCAGATCGTCGGGATCATCTCGGTCCTGGCCTTCGACCAGCCCGTCGGAATCCGCGGACTGCCGATCATCCTCGCGCTGGTGTTCTGCGCCGGCGGGCTGATCCTCGGCTCGCGGTCGCGGTCCGGCTGACGCCCGTGGCGAGCGCGGGCGTCAGCCGTCGTCACGGCGACGCGGGTGTACGGCAGGCGGCGCTGCGGCGTCCGTCGTGGGGAACGGAACGCGGGAGTCGACGGGGCGGGGCGGAGGGGAGACCCGGGCCGACGTCAGGGGCCGTCGGGTCGTGGGGACGGGGGAACGCGGGGACGGGGCGCTGTGGGGATGTGCGGGGGCGGCGGGTCCGACCGCTCGGCGGTCCAGCGCGGACGGTCAGGGCGCTGGCGGTGCCGTCGGTTGGAGGCGGGGATCGGCTCCGTCACTGTCGCTCTTGAGCCGCTCCCGGGCGTAGAGCTTGATCAGCTCGTGGAAGTAGAACTGCACGTCCCGCTGCCCGCCCTGCTCCCAGACCTGGAGGAAGCGCTTCTCGACGAGCGTGGCGAGCAGCGGCTCCACTTCCTCGGCCGGGGTGCTGAGGAAGCGGGCGACCTGCGCGGCGGTGAACACGTTGTCCGGGAGGATGCTCAGCAACCGGAACAGGCTCGCCTCGCGAACGTGCAGCTGCACGTAGCTGCTGTCGTAGCGTGACCGCAGGTCCAGCCCCTGGAAGCGGAGGTAGTCCAGGCGGCGGTCGGCGTCGTCGAGTTCGCGCGCGATGCTGGCCAGCGGGAGCCCCGGCACGGCCGCCAGGCGCGCGCCGACCACCCGTACCGCCAGGGGCAGCCCGCCGCAGGCCCGTACGATCGCGGCCGCCTCGCGCGGTTCGCGGTCGACGCGTTGGGGGCGCACGATGCTCCTGAGCGCGTCGATGGCGTCCGCACCGTCCAGCCCGCCGAGGGAGATCACCTCGGCCTCGTGGAGGATGTGGGGCCGGCTGGTCACGATCACACCGCACTCCGCGCTCCCGGGGAAGAGGTGTTCGACCTGTTCGGCCGAGGCCGCGTTGTCCAGCACGACGAGGATCCTGCTGTCGGCGGTGCACGTCCGGAAGAGCTTGCCCGCCTCCTCCAGGTCGTCGGGAACGGTGTCGGCGGGGACGCCGAGCGCGCCGAGGAAGCCCTCCAGTATGCGCAGGGGGTCCACGGGCGAGGGCCGGTCGCCGCCGAGTTTGGCGAACAGCTGCCCGTCCTCGAACCGCCAGCGCAGTCGGTGTGCGGCACGGATGGCCAGGGCGGTCTTGCCCACCCCGGGCATGCCCGTGATCGAGGCGACCCGGACGCACGTCTCCGCTCCCTCGCCGGAGAACTGCTCCTCCAGCATCCGCATCTCGCGCCGGTACCCGCGGAAGTGGGGCACGTCCGGCGGGATCTGCGCCGGGGTGTGGGCGAGGGAGTGGTACCGCTGACGCGGAGCCCGCGGCGGGCGGTCCTCGGGCCCGGGGTCGGCGGACAGCAGGTCCTGCTGGATCGCCCGCACCTCCAGGGACGGTTCCAGGCCGAGTTCGAGGACGAGTGTCTCGCGCAGGGCGCGGTAGACGTCGAGCGCCTCGTAGCGCCGGCCGGCCTTGTTGAGGGCGACCATGAGCTTGGCGTGCAACCCCTCGTGCAGCGGGTGCGCGGAGGTGAGCGAGCGCAGTTCGCCGATGAGCCCCTCGTGGTGGCCGAGCCGGAGTTCGACCTCGATCCGCAGTTCGAGCGCCCGCAGCCGGAGTTCCTCCAGACGCGCGACCTGCGATGCGAGGAGTTCCCCCTTTTCGACGTCGGCCAACGCGGGTCCGCGCCAAACCGACAGGCCGCGGGTCAGGCGGTCGACGGACTCTTCGAGATCGCCCGCGTTGAAAAGGGCCTTTCCGTCGTTGACGCATTCTTCGAACTGTGCTACATCCACCTCGGCATCGGGGGAGGAAACCATGTAACCGGAGGGGCGCGTCTGGATATCGACGCCCTCTCCGGCCGAGCGCAGGATCTTGCGCAGCTTGTACACGTAGGTTTGCAGCGTGGGCACCGCGCTCGGCGGAGGCGACCCGCGCCAGAGTTCGTCGATCAATTCCGCAGTCTGGACCAGCGCGTTGCTCCTCAGCAGCAACAGCGCCATCACCTGGCGGAGCTTGGGGGCGCTCGGTGTGACGTCGCAGGTGCCGATACGGACCTCCAGCGGGCCCAGAAGACGGAAATCGACACCCGCGGGACGCTCCAGGCACTGGACTCCCCCGGGGATCCGCCCGGTGTCGTTCGTGGAGTTTTCCAGTCGGGTTGGTTCTCTGTACCTGGTCAATCGAGACACGCCAACTTTCCACAATGGTCGGAGATCATGCACGGTCCGCGAACGATCAATCCTCTTCCCAGGAAGTTTTCTTACGCGTCAGCCACCCTTGTGGAGGGACCGGCGCGACAATTCACTCCCCGATAGAATCCACGTTGTAACCAACAGGCGACCCCCCGCAACCCCGGCTGGCGGAATTTTCTCCGGCCACCCCCGGCCGCTTCACCGGTCGGCCATTCACGTGTTGCTCGACCAGGTGGCTTCCCGGATGGCGTGAGGCCTCCGGCAGTATCGATCCGACCGCTTGCAAACCGCTAGTCCGCCCATCGAACTCCCCGCCCCGGGACCACCCGCCCGACGGCGGGCGACCGGAAGGCACCGCCCTGAACTCGACCGACGTCCGCACACGCCGCGTCGATCCGACTACAGCGTCCGGTCAGCGCGACACCACCGGACCGACGGACAATCCTCACGTCGGCCGCGGCGCCCCGGTCCGGACGCCGCGACCGACACCCACGGAAGGGACACGCATGATCGACATCGAGGCCGCCCGCGCCGACACGCCCGGCTGCCGGGGACGGATCTTCCTCGACAGCGCTGGCTCCTCGCTGCCGCCCGCGCCCGTGCTCGACGAGGTGATCGCCCACCTGCGGCGCGAGGCGGAGATCGGCGGGTACCGCGCCTACGCCGAACGGGCGGAGGACGTCGAAGCGGGCCACACCGTGTTCGCCGACCTCCTCGGCTGCGCGCCCGACGAGGTGGCCTTCACCGACAGCGCCACCCGGTCGTGGCTGACCCTGGCCGGGTCGGTGCCCCTGGGCGCCGGGGACCGCGTCCTGGTCACCGAGGCCGAGTACGGCGCGAACGCCGTCGCACTCCTGCGCCTGGCCGAACGCGCGGGGGCGAGCGTGGAGGTCGTCCCCTCCGACTCCGCGGGCGCGATGTCCGTGGAGGCGCTCCGCGCGATGCTCGACGAGCGCGTGAAGCTGCTCTCGCTCGTCCACGTCCCCACCAACTCCGGACTGACCAACCCCGTCCGCGAGACGGTCAAGGCCGCGCACGAGGTGGACGCGCTGGTGCTGCTGGACGCCTGCCAGTCCGTCGGCCAGCTGCCCGTGCGGATGGACGACCTCGGGGTCGACATGCTCTCCGGGACGGGGCGCAAGTGGCTGCGCGGCCCGCGCGGCACCGGCTTCCTCGCCGTCCGCCGCTCCGCCGCCGATCGCCTGCGACCGCTGCTCGTCGACCACTCCGGGGCGGAGTGGGACAGCGCCACCACCTACCGGCTGCGTGATGACGCCCGCGTCCACCAGTTGTGGGAGTACGGCGTGGCCGAGCGCCTGGGCCTGATCGCCGCCGCCCGGTACGCGCTGGACCTGGGTGTGGAGGCGGTCGCCGCCGCCGTCGCCGACCGCGCGGGACGGCTGCGCCGCGGGCTGGACGCGATCGCGGGCGTGGAGGTGGCCGACCTCGGCGCCGAGCACAACGGGATCGTCACGTTCACCTGCGCGGGGGAGGAGCCGCGGCGGGTGGCGGCGGCGCTGTGGGACGCGGGGGTGGCCGTCACGGTGAGCCCGCGCGCGTCCACCCGGTTCGACATGGAGCGGCGCGGACTGGAGGCGGTCGTGCGCGCGTCGCCGCACTACTTCGTCTCGCACGGCGACATCGACCGGGCGGTGGAGGCCCTGGCGGGGATCCTGCGGAACGCCCGGGGAGACGTCCGGTGAGCCCGGGGCGGGCGCGGTGAACGGGGTGCGCGGGCCGGCGGGGTCGCACGGGCGGCGCGGCCCGGAGGGATCGGAAGAACCGGGGAGGCCAGAGGGACCGCAGGGACAGGTGACTTCTGAGCGACCGGAGGAACCGGGAGGACCGGTGGGGCGCGGTGCCTCCCGGGGGATCACCCCTCCCGGCACCGCGCCCTACGTTCGGACGCGTCCCCGGGATGAGGCCGCCTACATCCGAGGACGTAGGCGCGCCGCACCCTCCCCCGTCCGGAGCTGTAGGCCGGGTGCAGCCTCAGGAGCGATGCCCCGGCGCCCCGTGCCGGGCGAGCATGGCGTGACGAACGCGCCCCGAAAGGCCATCCACGATGCTCGACGATCCCCTGCTCCTGGCGCGACTCCAGTTCGCGCTCACCGCGGCGACGCACTACATGTTCGTCGCCTTCACTCTGGGACTCGCCCCCTACGTCCTGTTCACCCAGCTCGGCGCGGTACTGCGCCGCGACGCGTCCCGACTGCGCGCGGTGCGGTTCTGGGGCGGGCTGTACGTGGTCAACTACGCGATGGGCATCCTGTCCGGACTGGTCATGGAGTTGCAGCTCGCGCTCAACTGGCAGGGCCTGACCACCATGTTCGGGTACACGTTCGGCGCGCCGCTGGCCATCGAGACCATGGCGGCGTTCTTCGTCGAGTCGACCTTCCTGGGCCTGTGGATCTTCGGCTGGGACCGGATGTCGCGCTGGGCGCACTGGGCGTGCTTCCTCGTCGTCACCCTCACCGCCTACGCGTCGGCGTACTGGGTGCTGGTCTCCAACGGCTTCCTCAAGTGGCCCGCGGGCTTCTCGGTCCAGGACGGGGTGGCGGTCCTCGACGACCCCGTCGCCCTGGTGACCAACCCGTCGGGCCTGCTGGCCTTCGCCCACGTGGCGGCCTCGGCCCTGCTGGTGGGCGGCGCGGTGATCGCGGCGACCAGCGCCTTCCACGTCCGCCGCGGACGCGACGCCGGGGGGATGTTCCGCCGGAGTCTGCGGCACGGGCTGGTGCTCGTGATGGTCGGGCTGATCCCGACCATCGCCACCGGCTTCTCCCAGCTCGCGATGTACGGCCAGGAGCCGCCGACCAGCGGCATGACGTACAGCGCCGAGGAGATCGCGCAGATCGAGCAGGGCTTCCGGGGGTTCGAGGACGGCTCCGACGTGAGCACCTCCCTCATCCTCAGCGTGTCCGGAGACATGCTCATGATGACGTCCTGGGCGCTTCTGCTCCTGCTGTGCCTGGTCTCGGCCGCGGTGTGGCTGTCCCGCCGGCTCGACCGGTGGCGCTGGCACCTGCGGTTGCTCGCCGTCACGCCCGTGTTCCCCTACGCGGCGAGCGTCGGCGGGTGGGTCTTCCGCGAGACCGAACGCCAGCCCTGGACCGTGCGCCACCACCTGACCACCGCCGACGCGGTCACCGACATGTCGCCGCTGATGGCCGCGGCCTCGTTCACCCTGTTCACCCTGGCCTTCGCCGTGCTCGGCACGGTCACCGCCTGGTTGCTGGTCCGGTTCGCCCGCCGGGGCCCCGAGGCCAGCCCCCTGGCCGCCGCCCCGGAGGGCGCGGCCGACGAGGACCGGGACCGCCTCACCACCCCGACCCTGTAGGGAGCCCCCGCATGGAAACCGTCCCCGTACTCTTCCTGACCGGCCTGGTCGTGGGCTACTTCGTGCTCGCCGGGTGCGACGTCGGGCTGGGCATGCTCACGCCCTACCTGGCCCGGACGCCGACGGAGCGGCGCCGGTTGGTGTCGGCGCTGGCGCCCTACTTCCTCGGCACCGAGGTGTGGCTGGTCGGCACGATCGGTGTGATCGCCGGGCTGTTCCCTGCGCTGAAGGACGTGCTGTTCGGCGGTGGCATGTGGGCGGTGTTCACCGCGCTGCTGGCCGGGTGGCTGTTCCGCGACGCGGGACTGTGGCTGCGGGCGCGGGTGGACGCGCCCGGGTGGCGGTCGGTGTGCGACGCCGCGGTGACGGGGGGCAGTTGGGCCCTGGCGGTGACGTGGGGGCTGGCGCTGGGCGGCCTGCTCTCCGGCGGTCGGCCGCTCAGCCCGTTCTCACTCGCGTGCGCGCTGGTCGTGACCGTCCTGTTCCTGCTCCGCGGGGCGGCCTTCGGCGCCGAGCGCATGGTGCCCGCGCACGCCGACACCGCAGCGGCGCCGTCTGCCGCCGACGCCGCGCCGAGCGCGGACGAGGCGGCGCGTCTGACCCGCCAGCTGGCCCGGATCGGACTGGTCGCGGCGGTGGTCGCGATCGTCCTGGCGGTGCTGCCGTTCGGCGGGCTGGACGTGGACCGGCCGCTGGCCCTGGCCGGGACGGCGGCCGTGCCGGTGGTCGCGCTGGCGGCGACCGCCGGACTGTCCGGACCGCACCTGTCACGGCACACCTCGGCGGTCGCGATCGGGGCGGTGCCGGTGGTGGCCGGCGCCGCGCTGGCGCTGCCGCTCGGGGCCGCGCCGACGGGGACGCTCGTGCTGACCAGTGTGTCGATCCTGCCGGTGCTGCCGCTCATGGTCGTCGGCCAGGTGGCGCTCTACCGGATGCTGCGGCGCCCGACGGAGGAACGCGGGTTCTTCGTGGCGTCCGTGCCCCCGGCTCCCGTCGCTCGGTGACCGCGCGTCCCTCCTCTCCCATCCCAGTGGGGTCACCGGGCACGGGCGGGGCGGGTGGGACCGGGCCGGTCCCACCCGCCTGTGCGCGACCGGGCCCCGCGCTCCCGCCCTGCGGGGGCCGCGGAGACGGTCAGGAGAGCCAGCCGGGACGGACGGTCCCGGACTCGTAGGCGATGACGACGAGCTGGGCGCGGTCGCGGGCGCCGAGCTTGGTGAGGACCCGGCTGACGTGCGTCTTGGCGGTGGCGATGGAGACGACCAGCCGTTCGGCGAGCTCCTCGTTGCTGAGCCCCGCCGCCACTCCCGCCAGGACCTCGCGTTCGCGCTCGGTCAGGCTGTTCAGCCGCGGCGCGGGGGGCGGCTCCTTGATCCGGTCGACGAACTCGGCGATCAGCCGCCGCGTCACCGCCGGGGCGAGCAGGGAGTCGCCGCGGGCGGCCACCCGGACGGCGTGGATGAGCTCCATCGGCTCGGTGTCCTTGACCAGGAAGCCGCTGGCCCCGGCGCGGAGCGCGGAGTAGACGTACTCGTCGAGGTCGAAGGTGGTGAGGATGACGACGCGGACGTCGCCGAGCCTGGGGTCGGCGGCGATGCGCCGGGTGGCCTCCAACCCGTCGACCCCGGGCATGCGGATGTCCATGAGCACCACGTCGGGCCGCTCGCTGGCGGCGCGTTCCACGGCCTCCGCGCCGTCGGCCGCCTCCGCGACGACGGAGATGTCCTCCTCACCGTCCAGGATCGAGCGGAAGCCCGCCCGCACCAGGGTCTGGTCGTCGGCGATCACCACGTTGATCACAAGGATCCCCTTCTGTCGCCCGTCGGCGGCAATGTTCTTTGACTTCCTCCCAGCCCTGAAAGGACCGGGATTCCGACCGGGCCTTGCGGCCAGGTGGCGCTGCGCGCCTCGCGGCACGAGCTGGTTCCTGCTTTACCGACATGGCACCCCAGAGGTCTCCGCAGGCTGGCACGGTTCACCCCGGTAAGGAGCTAGTCCATCCGCGCGAAAGAGTGTTCCGGGCCGCGTTCACGTCCGCGTGAGCTGTGTGCCCGCACACACCACAACGGAACACCGATTGGCTCTCTCGGTTGTCCGCTGCGACGTGTCCGCACGGGTGACAGGTCTGCGACGTGTACGCGGGATCGACCTCGACCACACGGGTTCCCGTGCGCCGAGCCTTGTTGACACAAGCGAGTTTGAAGCCGTGCCATCCCTTGGCCAGGATCGCCCGGTTCAACCCCGCCTTGGCCCGAACATGACGCCCCGGGGATTCGGTGGTGCCTCTGGCCGAGGCGGTCATGCCCTTCGTGTTCAACTTCTCCAGCACCACGACCGCGTTCTTGGCGCACAACACCGACGCGGTCTGGGCGGCGAAGTCCGCGCGCCGGGAACGGACCCGACCGGTCAGCTTCGACAGGGCGGCCTTGGTCCTGGCCCGGTTGTTCGAGCCTTGGCGCTGCCGGGCGAGCTTGCGTCGCAGGCGGCGTTCCCGCTCGTGCTCCTTCGGGGTCTGCAGGACGCGGTCGAACAGGTCCCCGTCCGAGGTGGCCACCGCCACCGCGACCCCGCGGTCCACGCCCACGGCCGAGTCCGGCAACGCGTGCTCGGCGGGGGTGTGCTCGCCGTCCTCACACAGCAGCGACACGCACCAGTGCGCGCCGTCCCGGGACACGGTCGCGGAGCGGATCGTGCCCCGGGGGGCACGCGACCACCGGAACCGCACCCACCCCAGCTTGGGCAGCTTCACCCGACCCCACCCGCGGCCCAGGCGCTCCACGGTGATCTGCTTCGGGTCGGGGAACCGGAAGGAGGGCCTCCACCGGGCCTTGGCGCGCCAGTTGACGTGGAAGGTGCCGTGCTGTCGGCAGGCGGCGTCCAGGTCCCTCAACGTCTGTTGGAGGATGTGGGAGGGCGCCGCCCGCAGCCAGGTCTCCTCGGTCTTGGCCTCGGCGAGCTGGGCGGCTTGCAGGTGGTAGCCGCAGTAGGGTTGGTCGTGGCCGCGCCGCCACCGGTTCACGGCCTGGCGGCGCTGGTCCAGGGCCGTGTTCCACACCGCCCGGCAGATGTCGCCGTACTCGGCGCACCGCTCGGCCTGCTCGTCGGTGAGCGCGAGCCGGTACCGGAACCCGGTCAGCACAGTGGGAACACCCCCTCTCGGTCTCGACGGGATCCTAGCGGGGGCCATGGTGGAGGGTTTTCGGTTCCGTGCGGGTGGTTGACGGGCTTACCCGGCCCTGGAGGACCGGGTTCGCGCCCTTGATCCGCGATCAGACGGCCGCGCGCTGTGGGCGGGAGTCGATGTCGTCGGTCCGGCGGCGGGGCCGGGGCTCGCTCGGCGGACACCTCCCCCGCCGCGCGACGTGCGGCCCGCCGAGCGCGCCCTAACGCACCGGGAAGACGGCACGGACCAGGAAACCTCCCGTCGGCAGCGGACCCGCCTCGAAACGGCCGCCCAGCGCGGACACGCGCTCGCGCATCCCCCGGAGCCCGTTTCCCTCGGGCCGGGCGTCGGCGGCGGTCGCGCGGCCGTCGTCGACGATCCGCACCGCGACCTCCCCCGGAGCGCGCTCGATCGCCACGTCCGCCCGGTGGGCGCCCGAGTGCCGGCGGATGTTGGTGAGCGCCTCCTGCGCGATCCGGTAGGTGGCCAGACCGACCGGGGCGGGCAGCCCGACGGCCGCGGCCACGGTCGCGCCGTCGGCCCGGTCCGCGTCCTCGACGCCGTCCACGATGAGCCGCACGTCCAACCCGGCCTCCCGGGTGCGGCGGACCAGTTCGGGCAGCTGGTCGACCCCGCGCGTGGGCGCAACGGGGACGCCGTCCCCCGTGCACGCGCTCTCGATCTCGTCGACCTGGCGCAGCACGCCCAGCGTCGCCCGCAGTTCGCGCAGGGTGTCCTTGCTGGCGGTCTTGATCGCCTCCAGGGCCGCGTACGTCTCGTCGGGGTCGCGGCGGTGCACGGCGGAGGCGGCCTGCACGTTGATCAGGGAGATGTTGTGCGCGATGACGTCGTGCAGTTCGCGGGCGATGTGCAGGCGCTCCTCGGTGGCGCGGCGCCGCGCCTCCTCCTCCCGTGTGCGCTCGGCCTCCAGCATGCGTTCCTCGACCTGGCGCAGGTAGGCGGCGCGGTGGCGGAAGATCTCCGCGGCGGCGACGACGACGATCATCCAGGCGAGGATGGTCAGGGCGCGCCAGGGTTCGAACGCCATCGACTCGCCGACCATGAACACGCCGAGCGCCACGAGGATCGTGAGGGCGGGAGCGGCCCGCAGTCCCCGCGCGGCCAGACGGATGACCGCGACGAAGAACAGCAGCCAGGCGGTCCAGGCGTCGGTCGGTCCGGTGACGTAGTACAGGGGCAGGCTCAGCCCGACGACGACGGCGGTGACGAACGGCCAGCGGCCGAGGATCGCCAGGGAGGCCGCGCCGACGAGCAGCAGCGCCATGCTCTGCGGCGCGGGCAGGCCGCCGCGGTCGAACTCGACGAGCACCTCCGCGATGAGGAGGGCGGCCGCCGTGACCACGGCGATGGCGACGTCGGTGGGAGTGTCGCTCCGGTCGCGTTCGACCCGCGGGCCCGTGCCGACCAGTGCCCGCCACATCGCCCGTGCCCTCCCCGGTTCCGTGCCCACGCTACCGGCCGCCACGGGCGACGAGCATGGGCGCGGCCACCAGGCCGAGGGCGGCGCAGACGGCGATGAGGTATCTGAGGAGCGGCGCCCAGGAGGGCAGCATGCCGCCGCCGGCCACGAGCAGGCCGATGCCGAGCACGTTCGAGAGTGCGAAGCCCACGAGACCCCCGCCGATCAGTCCGAGCGCCGCCGCCCCGATGAGCTTGAGCACGCTGCTCCTCCAGGGATCGGTTCTCACACGGGTGTGCCGGGACACTACCCGCCGAGGCACCGGACGGCCGTCCGTCTGTGGCTGACACTTCCCCTCCGCCTTGAGACGTACACGTGCCGACGCGGATACGCCCGACCGGGCCGTGCCGGGGCGGGCGGCGGCGGTTCGGGGCCGGGCCCGGGGAGCACGAGGGATCGTCGATCGGCGCACCAGCGGGTGGTGCGACACTCGTGCCCGCTCGCGTGTCGCACCGGACCTCGCGCGCCGAAGGGAAAGGGGCCCGTCGTGGTCAACACCAACTCGCCCACCGACGCCTCCACCGCCGCGGCGCCGGTGATCGGACGCGACATGGGCCCGTTCGGCCGGGCGTTCCGGTTCGTCTCCGGGGTGTGCGGGCTGATCCTGCTGTACTTCCGGTTGCCGTGGGACGAGGGCGCCGCGGCCTACCTCGGCATGATGGCGGTGTACCTGGTGCTCATCGCCGGAGCGTACATCGCGGTGTTCGGGCTGTTGCGCGAGAGGATTCTGGGACGCGTGAGTCCGTGGATCCCGGCGGGGCTGTTCCAGGCGCCGATCCTCATCTACCCGTTCGGGCTCGGCACCGGACCGCTGCACGACGCGCTGGCGCTCTACACGGCCGGGTCGCTCCTGGTCAACACGTTCAGCGGCTACGCGGGCCTGGAGGTGGCGGCGCTGCCGTCACTGGTGTGGCGGCGGCGGTATCCGATCTACTCGCCGTTCAACGGGGTGGACCTGGCCGAGCGGTCGATGCGCGAGGGGCTGGCCGCCCACTCCGGCACGGCGCGGCTGCCGTGGATCGGCGCGACGCTGGTGACGGCGTTCGTGTTCTGCGCGTTCTGGCTGATCGACTACATCGCGTTCATGCCGTTCCTCCAGGAGAACGGCGTCGGTCCGGCGCTGCGCCTGCCCGGACCGGTCGCGGTGGTGCTGCTGGCGTCCGCCGCTCTGGTCGCGTGGGACGCGCGGGCCCGGCGCGACCGGGGCCAGGGCGTGGCGGCGCTGGTCCTCGTGCTCCTGACGCCGGCGTTCGCGGTGGACATGGTGCCGGAGGTGCTGTGGATCGCCGTGATCGCGGGCGGCCTGGGCGTCGCCGTGTTCACCGGCGTCCGGGCGCTGGTGCGACGGGCCGGGTCCGCGCACGCGTGAGGGCCGCCCCAGGGGGGACGTCCGCGCCCGGCGTGCCGTGGCGGTCCGTGCGCACGCCACGGGCTTCTCCGCGGGCCCTCAGCGCTGACCGCCCGCGTCCGGGGCGCCCGCGACCCAGGCGACGGCGCCGTCGAGGTCGTCGTAGCCGAAGTGGCGGAGTTCGGCCCGGACGAAGTGCCTGCCCAGATGGGGCATGAGGTCGGCGAGCCTGCCGTCCGCGGCGAGGGCGACCCTGCGGACCTTCCGGTGGTGGTCGCGGACGAACCGCACGTGCCGCAGGAGGCCGGTGACGTTCTCCCAGCCGGGGAACTCGCGGGCGTGGACCACGAGACCGGTCAGCCGGTCGTGCGTCTCCAGCCAGGCGTCCGCGGTCTGGGCGAGGGCGTCGAAGTCCTGGGAGCGCAGGGGCGCGTCGACCTCGACCACGATGATGTGGGACTCGGGGTCGAGGCGGTGGGAGACACCGGGGCCCTGGGGCAGCGAGGAGAGCCAGTCGAGGGCTTCGGCGCGGTCCCCGACGTCGAAGACGCGGACGGGGCAGGGGGCGAGGAAGCGCGCGAGCGTGGTCGCCTCGCGGATCCAGCCGGTGTCGGTCACGACGGCGCAGCCCTCGAACAGGCGCATGGACCCGAGCCCGACCTTGAGGTCCTCCCAGGCGGCCCCGGGGGTGAAGGAGCCGAACTCCGGGCCGAACTCGCAGAGCATGCGGACGCGGCGGCCCTCACGGCGGGCGGCGTCGACGATCGGCTCGACCACCGTCTCGTAGTCGCGTTTGGTCACGTCGCCGACGGCCTTGAGGGCGTCGACCCCGGCGGGCGCGTCCGTGATTCTCTCGAGCATGGGCCTTCCCCTCCGTCGCGGTGCCACTGCGTGGGGGGAGGGCGCGCTGCGCCGTCGACGGTCTACCCCGCGACCACGGCGGGCACACGTGCCCGATCCGCCGCTTGGTCTTGACGCCTCACTCCAACGGAGTCATTTTGGAGAGAAAGCTTCACCAGATTTCTAGCAAGGAGTCGCCGTGCGCGCTCGGTTCCTTGGCAAAGACCCCGAATCTCAGGTGGACAACTCCCCCACGCTGTTCGCCACCGACCGGACCGACCGCAGGACCTACATCGCGCAGGGCTGGAAGGTGACCGACCCCCAGGCCCTGGCGGACATCGGCCCCGTACCCGATCACGAGACGCTCATCGAGATCCCCGAGGATGTGCTGAAGTTCTACGTACGCCGCTACCAGGAGGAACAGGAGGAAGACCGCTGACCCGACTCATCACGCCCGGACCCGAGATCCGGCAGCTCTTCCACTCCTTCGAGCACTCCGCGTTCCGGTTGGAGGTGCGTGACCGCTACGACGCGCCCTACGAGAACGAGTCACTCCGCAGGTTCCTCGCGGACGAACCCGATGACCTGCCATGGATGCGGAGCTGGCTCGACATGCTGCACGAGGCGGGGGTCAAGGGACGCCGGTTCGCCCGTGTGCGCGTCGTGACGTTACCACTCACCGATTACAGCCGTTTCGGTGTCTGGTGCGCCGGTTTCACCAATGGCGCGGGAGAGGACATCCGCTACCTCGACCGCGACACGGCGGAAGTCACGGGCCTGCCGAACCACGATTTCTGGCTGTTCGACTCACGCACGCTGGTCCTCATGCACTTCGACGCTTCCGATGTCTTCCTCGGAGGTGAGGTCATCGAGGATCCAAGCGTGATCGTCCAGCACAACTACTGGCGCGACGCCGCTTGGCACCACGCCGTGAGACGGGACGATTTTGCCGACGAACAGGGACTCCGACGCGTCGAACGTCCACGAAGCACGTAGCGCGCTCGGCAAACGACTCCGTGAGCTGCGACTCCAGGCCAACATGACGGGCAAGCAGCTCGCGGAGTCACTGTCGTGGACGGCTTCCAAGGTCTCGAAACTGGAGAACGCCCGCCAGACACCCAGTGACGACGACATTCGATCCTGGAACCGGGCCACCGGCAGCGAACCGGAGACCGAAGCGCTCCTCGCCTCGTTGCACACCCTGGAGGTGCAACACGCGGAATGGCGCCGTGTTCTGCGCACTGGCCTGCGGCGCCGGCAGGAAGAGCTGATCGAAGGGGATCAGCGCACCCGGCTCTTCCGAGCCTTCGAAGCCACCGTCATTCCGGGGCTGCTCCAGACGGCGGGGTACGCGCGAGCCCGGTTCGCCGAAGGAGCACGCCGGATGAAACTGCCCGACGACATCGACGAGGCGGTGCGGAAGCGGATTCAACGGCAGGAGATCCTGTACCGGTCGGACAAGAGGTTCCACTTCGTGCTGACCGAGGCCGCCCTCCGTTTCCTCCTGTGCGAGCCGGAGGTGATGCTCGGGCAACTCGACCGGTTGGTCTCGTTCTCCCAGCTCCCGAACGTGCGACTCGGCGTCATCGGCTTCGGAACTCGGTACGCCACGGCTCCGTGGCACGGATTCTGGCTGTACGACGATGAACGGGTGCTCGTCGAGACCATCTCCGCCGCCCTCGACCTCCGCCAACCGCAGGAGATCGAGCTGTACGCGAACGCCTTCGAGCAGTTGGCCACTGTCGCCAGCTACGGCCGATCAGCACGGGCGATCATCAACCGTGCTATCGAAGACCTGGCACAGAGCCTCCCCCAGAATGGCGAGTAATTTCCCACTCCCTCACCAGTACTCACCATTGCTGGAAACATCGAGAAATGTGCTTCCGCTGAGCGTTTTCCAACCCTAGCCTCCCAGAAGGGGAGACCCCAGCCCACCCAGGTTCAGCGGGGCGCACCCCGATCACGTGGTCTTCTTCCGATACCCCTTGAAGGAGTCACCCCTTGACCGTGTTCGCCACAGAGCACAAGTCGGTCCCTGGTTACCTCGACATGGCAGCCAACGCGCACGGTGCGGAGAAGGGTCTCCTGATGCACCGCGCCCTGCAGCGGCTTGATTCCGAACGCCCCCACCTGGTGGAGATCGGCCCAGGCGGAGGGGCCGCCGTTAACTTCCTGGCCTCACGGCTCCGATCCGAACCGAAGAGGCCCGTGGATGTCGATCTGACTCTGATCGAGGTACCGGATGTTGCCTCGCGCTCCCTCACACAGGCGATCGACGGCTTCAACCGTGTTGGCACGTGCACGCTCGTGCGCGGCTTCGCTCAGGACATCGGCACACTTCTGAAGAACCGCGCCGATGTCATCAGCGCCTCCGCCCTGATGCACGAGGTGTATTCATACGGTGGCGGGTACAGCGGGCTCCACTCCCTGATGCGGACGCTCCCCACCGTGCTCAATCCGAACGGCTTCTTCGCCTACCGGGACCTGTACGCGGTGAGGAACGATTCCCTGCATGAGCGGGTCACCCACGCCTACGACTCTCCGGCGTGGTTGCAATTCATCCGCATGTTCACACCGCGATACCTACAGTATGGAACCCACCCCTACCACCACGCACAGGACGAGATCGTCGCGCGCCAGAACTCCCGGATCGTGGCTGTGGGGGAACTGGATCCGAGGACCTGCGCCATCATCTCCGCTCCGGTCGGCCTGTTCCGAGAAATCCAACGACACTACGTCACATTCAGGGACCATGTGTGGCGTTCCGGCGCGCTCGGGTTCGCCCCTGTCCTGGAGGGACAGCTCGCCTCCGACTGGTTGGACACCGGGAGCGGCCACAAGAGGGTTCACTACACACTGACCGGAACGGATTGGCTGCCCAGATCACAGAAAGCCATGCTGTTGGCTGTGAGCGAGCCCTATGCCGACCACTACACGGTCGACGGAGACGTGTTCGACGAGTGCACGGACGTGGCACTGACCGCTTTCCTCACAGCGTCGGAGCGAGGGGACTCGGCCTGCTCCGAGATATGGGCTGGTTGGAGCGCCCGCGAAGGCCGGGAGACGTACGCCTATCTGACCCTCGACGACCTGATCACCCTGTTCGCCGTCAACTCGGCCGACTCCGCTCGGGAGCACCCGACCGTGCTCCTGCCCACTCGACCGGAGGACGTCCTCATCCGGCCGAGGAACTACTACAACCGGTACCTGACGCGGCGGCTCGCGAACCCCTTGAGCGACGCCAAACAACTGGTGCTGTTCCGCAACATCCCGATCTCGGACTCGGAAACCCTTGGCGAGGCCATGAGCGCTGTACGAGGCTCGTGCAGCAAACGGAATCTCGCCCGTGTGTACTCCGCCGTCAACCTTGGAGTGTGAGCAGAGCATGAGTCCTGTCGAAGTGGAGCGCAAACGCGAGCTGACCGGATCCGCTGGCGGGGTGAGGGCGCGTCTGG
Source organism: Nocardiopsis sp. NPDC050513 (assembly GCF_044457925.1). NCBI lineage: Bacteria > Bacillati > Actinomycetota > Actinomycetes > Streptosporangiales > Nocardiopsidaceae > Nocardiopsis > Nocardiopsis sp. NPDC050513. The sequence goes on from NZ_JBITHK010000009.1 coordinate 249,776, forward strand.
TCGAGCTGGGCTACCGCGAGGCCGGGGCGGTCACCGAGGTGGACACCTACTACAGCAGGCCGGACGTCGACTTCCTGGAGACTGTGGAGTGCCTGCGTGTGCGTCGCAGGGACGGCTTCGCCGAGATCACCTACAAACCGGCGTCCACCTCCGTGACCCACGGTCGAGACGACGTGATCGCCAAGCGGGAGACCAATGTCCTCCTCCGCGACATGGACCAGGCTCACGACGCCAACCTGTTGCTGGAGTCCATCGGAATGGTCCTCCTGGCACGGGTCGAGAAGTTCAGGACGACCTACCACCGTCCTGAACACCCCGGACTCACGGTCGCTCTGGACACCGTGACCGGTGCGGGATCGTTCCTGGAAACGGAGATCGTGGACGACGACACGCAGCGGGCCACCGCGCTCCTGAAGGAAGTCGAGGGCCGACTCGGTGTGGAGGCGTACCCGGTGGTGTCCCTGCCCTACCGAGACCTCGTCCTGCGACGAGGCACGTAGGGGACCACCCCCGTGTGGGCGAGGCGCAGGGCGGCGCTTCGCGCACTCATTGCTTCAGAACGGCGAGGAGGTCGGTCCACTCGGCACTGGGGTAGGCGATGTGGCCGAGGCCCCTGTTCTGGGTGTCCCGGACCGCCGTCACGCCCGGCAGATTCGCCACCTCGACGCACTCACCACTGCCGCCGCCCGAGTAACTGGACTTGCGCGAGCTCGCCTCGACGCACTCACCTCCATGTCCGCCACTGTGGCTGGACTTGTGCCAGGCGGCTTGCTCGGTCTCGCTGAAAGCCATCGTGTGCCTCATCCTTCGAATCGCTCGTCGCGGACGCGCTGGATGCGCTTTACGGACTCTTCCCGGTGCAAAGCTTGGCCGTGAATCCGCTGGAAGATCTGGGGGGAGAGGTCGATGTCCTGGTCCTTATGTGCCCCGGCCTCGAACGGGAGGATACGTAGGTTGACGTTGGGAAGTTCCGCGCGCTCCAACAGGGTGGACAGTTGCTCCCGCATGACGTCCACGCCGCCGACAGCACGGTAGAGCGCGCTTTCGTTGATCACAGCGTTCAACTGAAGGGGTGACTCCTCTGTCAGTCTCTTCTGACGCTGCATACGGACGGTGACATGGGATTCGATCTGGTCATCAGAGGTCGCGCCGACGTCGGCCGAGAAGACGGCAACACTCCCCGACCGGGACCCCGCCTCACTCCCCCATGACCAGCGCCAGCTTCCCCCGCGTCCGCCGCAGCTCCGACACCCGGTGCGCCTCGGCCGCCTCCTCCAGCGGGAACGCGCGGGACACGTGCACCCGCAGCGCTCCCCGCTCGTAGAGCTCCACGACCTCGCGCAGCCGCTCGACCGACCGCAGCGAGCGGATCCCCACGACGCCCAGCTCGGCCGCTCCCGGGTAGTCCACGATCGTCCCGACCCGCTCCCGGTCCTCCACCAGCTCGACCGACGCCCTCAGCGTCTCCCCGCCGACCATGTCCAGCGCCGCGTCCACCCCGGCGGGCGCCGCCGCGCGCACCCGGTCGGCGAGGCCCTCGCCGTGGCGCACCGGGACCGCGCCCAGCGCCCGCACGTGGTCGGCGTTGGCCTCCCCGCACGTGCCGAGCACCGCGGCTCCCCACGCGCGCGCCATCTGCACCGCGAACGTCCCCACCCCGCCCGCGGCGGCGTGCACCAGGACGGTGTCCCCCTCGCCGACGCGGAGGGCGCGCAGTGCCGTGTGCGCGGTCTGTCCGGACGAGGCCAGCACCCCGGCGTGCTCCCACGGCATCCCCGCGGGCCGGGGCACGATCTGGTCGACGCCGACGACCACGAACTCCGCGTAACAGGCCATCAGCGACCAGCCGAGCACCGCGTCTCCCACGGCCACCCCGTTCACCCCCGCGCCGAGGGCGTCCACCGTCCCGGCGAAGTCGTTGCCCAGCACCTGGGGCGACGCGACCTCGAACCCGAGGCGCACCCCCCGGCGGATCGCGGTGTCCACGGGTTGGACGCCGGCCGCGCGCACGCGGACGCGCACCTGCCCGGGGCCGGGCTCGGGGTCGGGGAGGTCGAGGATCTCCAGGACGTCGGGGGGGCCGGGTCGGTGGAAGGCGACGGCTCGCATCGGATCTGCCTTTCGGGTCTCGGGGGGGGCGGGGCGGCCGGGCCCGGTGGCCGACCGCGGGTTCGCTCAGGTCACCTCGAAGTTGGCCATCATCATCATGTCCTCGTGTTCGAGGTTGTGGCAGTGGTACACGAACCGCCCGCGGTACCCGCTGAAGGTCATGATGATCTCGGCCTCCTCCTCGCTGCCGAGGTCGATCGTGTCCTTCCATCCGGCGTCGTACGGGCCGGGCTCGCCGCCGTTGCGCGACAGCACCTGGAAGCGCACCAGGTGCAGGTGGACCGGGTGGTGGACGTTGGTGGTCAGCCGCCAGATCTGGGTGGAGTCCAGCGGGATCCGGGCGTCCACGGTGTCCGGGGAGAAGGTCTGCCCGTTGATCGTCCACAGGTTGGGGCCGGGCCCGTGCGTGTTGGGGGCCTCGCGCGAGAACCGGGCACGGTGCTCGGCGTCGGCGGACTCGCGGGTCATCGGCACGAAGTCGGACAGGCGGTCGGGGATCCGGGTGTCGTCCCGGGCCTCGGACGTCACGCGGAACCGCATCACCTCGGCGGTGCGCCCCTCGCCGAACTCGTTGGCCAGCACGACCTCGGTCCCCACGGAGTACCCGGAGAAGTCGACGATCACGTCGAAGCGCTCCGCGGGCGCGGTGACGATCGCGTCGTGCTCGATCGGCGCGCCGAGGAGCCCGGCGTCGCTGGCGACCTGGACGAAGGGCGCCGTCCCCTCGGGGGCCGGGTCGAGCACGAGCCGGTAGCGGCGGGCGTTGGAGGCGTTGAGGATGCGGAACCGGTAGCGCACGTCGGCCACCTCCATGTACGGCCAGGGCGCCCCGTTGACGAGGATCGCGTCGCCCAGGACGCCGGACATGTACTGGTTGGCGACGCCCGGCTCGCTGACCAGGTCCGAGGAGAGCGCGGGGTAGAGGAACGACCCGTCCTCGTCGAAGGCCCGGTCGCAGATCATCAGCGGCACGTCGCGGTCCCCGGTCGGGAGGGGAAGCGCCTCCTCCTCGTCGTCGTGCACCAGGTGGAACCCGGCCAGGCCCTTGTAGACCTGCGGCCCCGTGAAGTCCATCCGGTGGTCGTGGTACCAGAGCGTGGCCGCGGGCTGGTTCATCGGGTACTCGTAGACCCGGCTGCCCTCGGTGGTGTCCCCCGGCAGCTCGTACCGGCTCTCCCACCCGCTCCGGGGGAAGATCAGGTCGGTGGGGTAGCCGTCGTGCTCCGGAGGGGTGTGGCCGCCGTGCAGGTGGACGGCCACGGGCACGGGCAGGTCGTTGCGGTGCTCGACGACCGTCCTGCGCCCGGTCCGCGACACGATCGTCGGCCCCGGGAAGATCCCGTCGTACCCCCACACCTCGGTGGTCAGGCCGGGGAGGATCTCCGCCTCCCCCGACCGCTGGGTGATCACGTAGTAGTCGGCCTCCGCGTCGCTGCGCTGCGGCTCCAGCACGGGCGGGACCGGCAGCGGGACGGTGCCCGGTTCGGGCAGGTCGGCGGCGCTCTCCAGCAGCCGTCCGGTGCTGCCCTCGTTCTCGTTGCCGCTGCCGTTCCCCCCGGAGCCGTTCCCGCACGAGACGGCGGCGCCTGCCAGGGGCACGGCGACCGCCGAGAACGTCGCCAGCCTCAGGGAGTCGCGTCGGGACATACTCATGGGCACTCCATGCCTCGTCGGTGGCCGTCCGGCGGGGCGCGTCCGGCGCACGGCCGCACCGGCCGTGTCAGCGCCCCCTTCCGGATGCTAGGAAGGCGGTCACGGGGTGTCGTCGACCGGCGGTCGTCAGTGCGGGTGGGCCGGGAGTTGTACGCCTCCGTCCACGGCTACATCCCCAGCACGAGGCCCGTGGCCGCCCGCCGCCGCCCGCACGCGCGGCGCGTGCCCCTCGGCGCCCAGGCGGTCGACCGCCTCGTCGAACACGGCCAGGTCGTCGGCGACGTCGCGCGGGCGGGCCGGGAGCAGGGGGACGACGGCGCTGCGCCCGTCGGCCACGGCCGGGTGCCGGCGCGCGAGCGCGCTCAGTCCCTGTCCCGCTCCGGCCTCCAGCAGCAGGACGTCGTGGTCGTGCAGCAGCTGGTCGAGGGCGGGCCAGAACAGTACGGGGCCGGAGAGCTGGCGCGCCCAGAACTCCGGGTCGCGGGCACGGTCGGCGGTCAGCCGCCCGCCGAGCCCGGCGGAGTAGACGGGCAGCCGGGGAGCGCGGAGGTCGACCCGGCTCCAGGCGCGGACCGTGCCCTCCACGGCCCCGTCGAGCGCCGGACTGTGGAACGCCTGGCGCGACCGGGCGAGGCGGCAGGTGAACCCGTCGGCGCGCAGGTCGGCCCGGACGGAGTGCACCTCCTCGGCGGGACCGGCCAGCAGGGTCTGCCACGGCGCGTTGACCGCCCCGACCACGACGTCGCCGCGCAGGTACGGCGTGAGGTCGGCGGCGGAGGCGGCCACGGCGAGCATCGCCCCGGGCGCGCTGTCGGCGAGCACGTCGATCCGGTCGCGGATGAGGGCGACGCCGGCCTCGAAGTCGAGCACCCCGGCCAGGGTCGCCGCCACGAGTTCGCCGACACTGTGCCCCACGAGCGCGGCCGGTTCCAGCCCCAGGTCGAGGACGGCGCGGCCGAGCGCGTAGCCGACCGAGTAGAGCAGCGGTTGGGCGCGGGTGACGTCGTCGAACCGCTCCCGGGCCGCGTCCCCTCCGGGCCCGCCCTCGCCCAGCCAGTCGGCGCGGATCGCCGCGCCCTCCGGCCCGAACAGGGCGAAGGCCTCGTCCATGGTCGCGGTGAAGGCGGCGTTGGGCCCGTACAGCCCGGCCGCCATGCGGACCTGCTGGGCCCCCTGGCCGGGGAACATCAGCGCGATCGGTCGGGTCACGTCCATCACTTCCTCGGGGTGTCGGCCGCGGAGGGCACGCGAGCGGGTCGGGACGGCATCAGCAGGAGCAGGGCCCACACGAGCAGGCAGCCCGCGATCTCGCAGGCGACGGCGGCGGTCATCGCGGCGACGTGGGCGCTCGGCGGCCCGTCGGGCCCGCCGAGCACGGCGAAGAACACCGCGCCGACGGCGGCGACCCCGAACGCGGCGCCGACCTGTTTGAACGTGGTGAACACCCCGGCGGCGGCGCCCGCGTCGGCCTCGGGGAGGACGGCCAGGACGACGTCCATGATCGGCGCGCTGACCAGACCCATCCCCACGCCCACGGCCAGCAGGACGGGGGCGACGAGCAGGGGCGAGGGCTCGGTCTGACCGGTGCGCACGACGGCGGCCAGGGCGGCCATCCCGGCGGTCATCACCGCGGCCCCGGCCATGAGCACGCGGCGCCCGTGGCCGCGCGCCCACCGGATCGCGGGCCCGGAGACCGCGGCGGTCCCGAGTGCCCACGGGCACACGAGCAGGCCGGTCGCGCCCGGCGAGAGCCCGGCGCCGCTCTGGAGGAAGACCACGAAGACCAGGAAGAACCCGCCGACGAGCGCCGCCGTGACCGCCGTGACCAGCAGTCCCGCGGTGAACACCCGGTTGCCGAACAGCACGGTCGGCACCAGCGGGAGCCCGCCCGTGCGCTCCCGGCGGCGCTCGGCGACCGCGAACAGCGCCACGGCCGGGACCGACGCGGCGAGCATGGCCCACGTGTGCCAGGGCCAGCCCGCCTGGGCGCCGCTCACCAGGGGGTAGAGCAGGAGGAGCAGAGCGGTTCCGCCCAGCAGCACCCCCGGCGGGTCGAGGCTGGCCCCGCCCCGGGACCGGGCCTCGGGCAGGCGGAGCCCGCCCAGGGCCACGAGCAGCCCGAGCGGCACGTTCACCGCCAGGACCGCCCGCCAGCCGAGGTCGAACGGCGCGAACTGGACGAGCACGCCGCCCAGGACCGGCCCTCCGACGGTCGCCAGCCCGATCACCGCCGCGTACGCGCCGAGCGCCGCCCCGCGCCGCTCACCGGGCACCGCGGAGCGCAGCACGGCCAGGACCTGCGGGCCCGCCACGGCCGCGGAGGCGCCCTGCAGGACCCGTGCCGCCAGCAGCATGGCGGGCCCCACGGCGACGGCGGCGAGCAGGGAGGCGAGGGTGAACCCGGCCACCCCGGCCAGGAAGGCCCTCCGTCGGCCGAGGATGTCGCCGAGTCGGCCGCCGGTGATGAGCAGCAGCGCGAACGGCAGGGTGTACCCGGCGAGGATCCACTGCATCACCGCGCCGCCGACCGCGAACTCCCGTTGGATCGCGGGCACCGCCACGTTGACGGCGGTGACCCCCGCCTGCGTCATGAAGGCCGCGGTCAGGACGGTGGCCAGGACGGTCCGGGTGCGCCCCGCGACGGCTTCCCCCGCCTCCGCGTTCGCGGACGCGTCCGTGCTCACGGCGCCGGCAGGAGGGTCGCGGCGGTGGCGGTCGCGAGCAGGGCGCCCAGCGCGCACACCGTGCGCCACCGGTGCCACCCGCGCCACGACGGCCGGGGATCGGCCCAGCCCGGGGGCAGGTCCTCCGGGTCGACCCCGTTGACCCGTTTGTTGATCGGCACGTTCCCGAACTGCGACACCACCTGGACCCCGACCAGCATCGCCAGCCCCGCGCCGAACAGCACCCGCGCGGGGACCGTCGGCGCCAGGAGGACGAGCGCCAGGCAGGAGACCGCCGCCGCCGACACCACCAGCGGCATCGACGGGTGGTAGCCCTTGCCGAGCCGCTTGTGCAACTCGATGTAGGAGCCCATCGGCATCACCTCGACCGCGGGCAGCACGCTCACCGCGACGGCGAAGAACACCCCCGCGACGATCCCGCTTCCCAGGACCGCGACGATTCCGAGTATCTGTCCCAGTACCTGCACCACCATCGGCGACACCGCGTCTCCCTTCCGCGAATTCCGGTCGCCCCCACTAATCCACCCGGGCGTCGCACCCGTCTGGAACGGGGGTCGAGGATCACTGGTGCGCTTTCTTCCGCGCATTTAAGGAACTACGACCGGCGGCTGCGAATCTCGGCGGGACCGTGCTCCCAGCACACCCGCCGACGCCCGGCCCGCCCGGTCGGCGTCCGGCGGGGCCGCACCCGTGGAGAGGCCCCAGGCATGCACCGAACACTCATCGTCGCGCGCATGAACCCAGGTGACGCCGCCGACGTCGCCCAGGTCTTCGCCGACTCCGACGCGACCGACCTGCCGCACCTGATCGGCGTCGACCGGCGCACGCTGTTCCGGTTCCACGACCTCTACTTCCACCTGGTCGAGGCCGACAAGGACATCACCGGAAACCTCTACCGCGCGCGCAGCCACCCCTTGTACGAGGAGATCCACCACCGGTTGGCGCACTTCATCAGCCCTTACGACCCGGCCTGGGCGGAACCCAAGGACGCCATGGCCGAGGCCTTCTACTCCTGGACCCCCAACAGATGAGCGGCGGACAGGTGGGGATCCCCCAGGAAACCGCGGAAACGGAGCAGCCCATGACCGCCGCACCGGTGGTGAAGGTGTCGGAGGGCGACGTCCAGCCCGACCGCAGACGCGGGGGCGAGGTACGCGTCCTGCTCAGCCCGAGGACGGTGACGTCCACGTCGGGCTTCGGAGGAACGCTCACCCTGGGCCCCGGTGAGTTCGTGTGCGAGCACACGCACCCCTACTCGGAGGAGTTCGTCTACGTCGTGCGCGGCGGGGTCGTGATGCGGGTCGGCGACGAGGAGATCGAGCTGCGGGCGGGCGACGCGCTCATGGTGCCGATCGGCGAGCGGCACCGGGTCCGCAACCCCGGCTCCGAGCCGGCGCACGTGGTGTTCCACCTCGGCCCGCTCGCCCCGCGCCCCGAGCTGGGCCACGTCGACCTGGAGCACCTGCCGACGGCCCCCGAGGGCCCGACCTCCCAGGTGGGAGGCGTCCGATGAGCGGGCACGCGGTGGCCGTCACCGGCATCGGCGTGATCGCCCCGGGCGGCGTCGGCCGGGAGGCGTTCTGGGAGAGCATCACCGCGGGGCGCACCGCCACACGCGCGATCACGTTCTTCGACACCACCGGGTTCCGGTGCCGGATCGCCGCCGAGGCCGACTTCGACCCGGTCGCGGCCGGTCTGACGCCGCAGGAGGTCCGCCGCATGGACCGGGCGACCCAGTTCGCCGTGGTCTGCACGGGCGAGGCCCTGCGCGACAGCGGGCTGACCGTCGACGACCTGACGCCCGGGCGCACCGCGGTCAGCGTCGGCAACGCGGTCGGCTGCACGATGGGCCTGGAGAAGGAGTACACGGTCGTCAGCGACGGCGGCCGCAAGTGGCTGGTGGACCACGAGTACGCGGTCCCGCACATCTACGACTACTTCACCCCCAGCGCGATGGCCCGCGAGGTGGCCTGGGCGTGCGGCGCGGAGGGCGCGGCGCACGTGGTCTCCTCCGGGTGCACGTCCGGGATCGACGCCCTGGGCTACGCGGCGGAGCTGGTCCGCGAGGGCAGCGCCGACGTCGTGATCGCGGGCTCGACGGACGCGCCGATCTCACCCATCACCGTGGCCTGCTTCGACGCCATCCGCGCCACCTCGATCACCAACGACAACCCGGCCGAGGCCTGCCGCCCCTTCGACGCCGAGCGCAACGGGCTGGTCCTGGGCGAGGGGTCGGCGATGTTCGTCCTGGAGCGCGCCGACGCGGCACGCAGGCGCGGCGCGCACGTGTACTGCGAGATCAGCGGGTACGCCACGCGCGCCAACGCCTTCCACATGACCGGTCTCAAACCGGACGGCCGCGAGATGGCCGAGGCGATCCGCGTCGCCCTGGACCAGGCGCGGCTCGACCCGACCGACGTGGACTACGTCAACGCGCACGGCTCGGGCACCAAGCAGAACGACCGCCACGAGACCGCCGCCGTCAAGGCGAGCCTGGGCGAGCACGCCTACCGCACGCCGATGAGCGGCATCAAGTCGATGGTCGGCCACTCCCTGGGCGCGATCGGCTCGATCGAGGCGGCCGCCTGCGCGCTGGCGATCGAGCACGACGTCATCCCGCCCACCGCCAACCTGCGCACGCGGGACCCCGAGTGCGATCTCGACTACGTCCCGGTGACGGCGCGCGACCAGCGCACCGACGTGGCGCTGTCGGTGGGCAGCGGCTTCGGCGGGTTCCAGAGCGCGATCGTCATGGCCGCACCGCGAGGAGGCTCCGCATGAGCGCCGTACGTGTGACCGGTCTGGGGGTGGTCGCCCCCAACGGCATCGGCGTCCAGGCGTACTGGGCGGCGACGATGGCGGGCAAGAGCGGCATCGACCGCATCCGCCGCTTCGACTGCTCCCAGTACCCGGTGACGCTGGCCGGGGAGGTCGCCGACTTCGATCCGGCCGAGCACGTCCCCAGCCGTCTCATGGCGGAGACCTCCACCATGAGCCACCTGGCCTTCGCCGCCGCCGCCGAGGCGCTCGCGGACGCGGGCGCCGAGCCGGCCGAGCTGCCCGAGTACGAGCTGGGCGTGGTCACCGCGAACAGCACCGGCGGGGTGGAGTTCGGCCAGCGGGAGCTGGAGGTCCTCTGGAGCACCGGCCCGAAGAACATGAGCGCGTACATGTCGATCGCGTGGTTCTACGCGGCGACCAGCGGCCAGCTCTCCATCCGGCACAAGCTGCGCGGACACTGCGGGGTGCTCGTCGCCGACCAGGCGGGCGGGCTCGACGCGCTCGGCCACGCGCGGCGAGTGCTGGGACAGGCCCAGAGCCTGGTCCTGGCGGGCGGCACGGAGTCGGCGATGTCCCCGGCCGGACTGGTGTCCCAGATCCCGACCGGGCGGCTGACCACCGCGGACGACCCCGGCCGCGCGTTCCTCCCGTTCTCGCCGGACGCCAGCGGGCACGTCCCCGGCGAGGGCGGGGCGATCCTCGTCCTGGAGACGGAGGAGGGTGCGCGCGGACGCGGCGTCCACGAGGACCACGGGAGCGTGCTCGGCTACGCGTCGACCTTCGACCCGCGACCGGGCAGCGGTCGGCCGCCCGCGCTGGAGGCGGCGGCGCGCGGCGCCCTCGCCGACGCCGGCCTGGAACCCGGTGACGTCGACGTCGTCTTCGCCGACGCCGCCGGGGTCCCCGACCTGGACCGCGCCGAGGCGGAGGCGATCACCGGGATCTTCGGCCCGCACGGCGTGCCGGTGACCGCCCCCAAGACGCTCACCGGGCGGTTGTCGGCGGGCGCGGGCCCGCTGGACGTCGTCACCGCCCTGCTGTCCTGCCGCGACGGGGTGATCCCGCCGACCGCCAACGTCACCGCGCTCGCCCCCGGGTGCGACGTCGACCTGGTCCGCGGCGAACCGCGCACCGCGCGCGGGCTGCGCACGGCCCTGGTCCTGGCCCGCGGCTACGGGGGCTTCAACTCCGCGCTGGTGGTGCGCGGACCCGAGAACACGACCGAACACGCGTCCTGAGGAGGCACAGATGACACGCTTCACCCCCGACGTCTTCCGCCGGGTCACCCGTGAGTCCGTCGGCGTCGACGACACGGTCGACCTGGACGGCGACATCCTCGACACCCCGTTCCCCGAGCTGGGCTACGACTCCCTCGCGGTCATGGAGATCGCCAACAAGGTGGAGAAGGAGTTCGGGCTCTCCCTGCCCGAGGAGGACCTCGGCGACCTGGAGACCCCGCGCGCCTTCATCGACTACGTCAACTCCCGCATGGAGGTGGTGGGCTCATGAGCGCGCGCACCGAGGCGACCATCGTCATCGACGCCCCCATGGACCTGGTGTGGGACATGACCAACGACGTCGAGTCGTGGCCGCTGCTGTTCACCGAGTACGCCGAGGCGGAGATCCTGGAGCGCCGCGGCGACACCGTCCGGTTCCGGCTCGCGCTGCACCCGGACGAGGACGGCAAGGTCTGGAGCTGGGTCTCCGAGCGGACCCCCGACCGGGAGAGCCGCACGGTGCGGGCGCACCGCGTCGAGACCGGGCCGTTCGAGTTCATGGACATCTACTGGGAGTACCTCCCCGTCGACGGCGGCGTGGAGATGCGCTGGGTCCAGGAGTTCCACGTCAGGGACGAGATGCCCTTCGACGACGACGCCATGGCCGAGCACATCCGCACGAACACCGCCGAGCAGATGCCGCACATCAAGGAACAGGTCGAGAAGGCCGCACGGAACCGGTCCTCCTGAGCGCGCGGCCGACGGCCGCGGCGCCGCCCGGCGTCGGCCACGCCCCGGAGGACTCCGACTGGAGATGACCATGGCCTGGATCCTTCTGCCGCTCGCGATGGCCGGCAGCGGGCTGGTGACGGGGGGCATGATGATCGCCTTCCTCGGCGGAGCCCCGCTCCTGCTCCGCCTCCCCCGGGAGCAGTACGTGCCCGTGCACATGTTCCTGGTCTCCCGCTTCGATCCGTTCATGCCGATCTGCCTGCTCACGGCGCTGGTCAGCGACGCTCTGCTCGTGCTGGCCGCCCCGCACGCGACGGCTCGGGTCCTCGCGGGCGCCGCCGCGCTGCTGCTCGTCGCGGCGATCACCGTGTCCCTCACCAAGAACGTCCCCATCAACCGCTGGGTCGCCCGGCTGGACCCCGACGACCTCCCCGAGGACTGGGAGTCGGTCGACCCGCGCAGACGCTGGCGGGACTGGAACGCCGTCCGCACGGCGCTGGCCGCCGCCGCCCTGGTGTGCAACGCCCTGCTGCTGGGCTCCGTCCTGGCCTGAAGCCCCCCATCACCGACGTACGAGAGGAACCCATGAACGCCTCCCTGTCCGGAAAGAACGCCCTGGTCACCGGTGGATCCCGAGGGATCGGCCGGGCCGTCGTCCTCACCCTGGCCCGGGCCGGGGCCAACGTCACCACCTGCTACCGGACCGAGAGCGAGGCCGTCCGCGAACTGGAGCAGGAGCTCAAGGAGATCCCCGGCGACCACCACGTCGTCCGGGCGGACGTGCGTTCCAAGGAGGACGTGGACCGGCTCGTCGAGGAGTGCCGCACCCGGTACGGCCGCCTCGACGCGGTCGTCAACAACGCCGGCGTGATCAGCCACGTCCCCTACGACGAGCTGGCCGAGGACGAGTGGCACCGCGTCGTCGACACCCACCTGACGGGCGCCTTCCTGGTCATCCAGGCGGCGCTGCCGCTCATGGGCGGGGGCGGGTCGATCGTCAACATCGGCTCGCGCGTCGCCACGGTCGGCATCCCCACCCGTTCCCACTACACGGCCGCCAAGGCCGGTCTCATCGGCCTGTCCCGGTCGCTGTGCAAGGAGCTCGGCGGGCGCGGCATCCGCGTCAACGTCGTCGAGCCCGGCGTGATCGAGACGGAGGAGGCCGCCAAGCTGCCCAAGGAGAAGTACGAGCAGCTCCAGGCGCGCTACCGCCAGCTGACCTCCCTGGGCCGCCTGGGCACCCCCGACGAGGTCGGCGGAGCCGTCCTCTTCCTCGCCAGCGACCTGTCCCGGTACGTCACCGGCGCCACCATCCCCGTCGACGGCGGCATCTAGGACGTGCTCGGCGGACACTCACCCCCACCAACGAGGAGAACCACATGTTCCGTGTCCTGCTGCGCTTCGAACTCAACCCCGGCATGGAGAAGGGGTTCGAGGACACGTGGCTGTCCATCGGCAGCGTCATCACCGACCACCCCGCCAACCTCGGCCAGTGGCTGCTCCGCAGCAGCGACGAGGAGAGCGTCTACTACGTCGTCAGCGACTGGGTCGACGAGGAGAGCTTCCGCGAGTTCGAGCACAGCGACGAGCACGTCCACCACCGGACCAAGCTGCACCCGTACCGGCGCGGCGGCGCGATGTACACGATGAACGTCGTCCACGAGCTGGTCGGGACGCGCGGGTGAGCGGGCGCGCACGGGTGCTCATCTGGCACCGGGCGCCCGACGGGGGCCCCGGCGCGGTCGAGGACGCCTACCGCGCGATCAGCAAGGAGCTGGCCGGGACCCCCGGACTGCTCGCCAACGAGCTGCTGGGCGCGGTGGACGACGCCGGTCGGCTGCTGGTGATGAGCGAGTGGGAGAGCCTCGCCGCCTTCCTGGAGTGGGAGCGCGGCGCGGACCACCGCACGGCGACGGCGCCGCTGCGCCCCTTCCAGGACCGCGAACGCGACCGGTTCTTCGAGGTCTACGAGGTCCGGGACGCGTTCGGCGGGGAGTGACGATGGCGACGCCGAGCGACCACCCGGCCCCGCAGGGCCCGCGGCGACGCCTGCTGGCGGGGCTGCGCTGGGCCGGGTGGGCGCTGGCCGCGTACGGCTGGCACCACTCCCCGACCCCCTACGGTCCGGGGGCGGCCGAGTTCGGCCTGCCCCCGACCGGTCCGCCCGCCCCCGACCGACCCCCACGGCAACGACGCCCCCGACGGCCCCCACGACCGGCGGAGGGAGGAGTGGACATGACGGAGACGATCGAGCCCACGGCCGCGGCCACCGACTGGGTGACCTGCGGCCGCTGTTCCGCGCTGCTGTACGCCAAGAGGTTCCGGCGCGACCTCGGGGTGTGCTCGGAGTGCGGCCACCATTCCCGGCTCACCGCGCCCGAGCGCCTGGCACAGCTCCTCGACGAGGGCTCGGCCACGCTCTTGACCAGCCCGAACCCGCCCGAGGACCCGCTGGACTTCGCCGACCTGCGGCCCTACGCCGACCGGCTGCGCCAGGCCCGCGCGGACACCGGGATGGACGACGCGCTGCTCCAGGCCACGGGGACGGTCGAGGGGCATCCCGTGGTCGTGTGCGTCCTGGACTTCGCGTTCATGGGCGGCAGCCTGGGCACGGCCGTGGGCGAGGGCGTCGCCGACGCCGCCGAGACCGCCCTGCGCACGCGCACACCGCTGGTCCTGGTGACCGCGTCCGGCGGGGCGCGGATGCAGGAGGGCGTCCTGTCCCTGCTGCAGATGGCCAAGACCAGCCAGGCCCTGGCCGCCCTGGACCGGGCGGGGGTGCTCACGGTCTCGGTCATCACCGACCCGACCTACGGCGGCGTGGCGGCCTCGTTCGCCACACTGGCCGACGTCATCATCGCCGAGCCCGGAGCGCGCATGGGCTTCGCGGGTCCGCGCGTCATCGCGCAGACCATCGGGCAGTCACTGCCCGAGGGCTTCCAGACCGCCGAGTTCCTGCTGGGCAAGGGCCTGGTGGACGACGTCCGCCCGCGCGCGGAGCTGCGGTCGACCCTGGCGAGCCTGGTGCGGGTGGCCAGGCCGGACCGCGGGTCGGACCCGGTGCCGGACACGTTGATCCGCCGGTTCGAGGACCTGCCCGAGCGCGACGCGTGGGAGTCGGTCCGCACCGCGCGGCACGAGAACCGGCCCACCGCCCTCGACTACGTCTCCCACCTGTTCGACGGCTTCCAGGAGCTGCACGGGGACCGGATCGCGGGCGACTGCCCGGCGATCGTCGGCGGGATGGGGCTGCTGGACGGGCGCACGGTCATGGTCATCGGCCACCAGAAGGGCCACACCACCCGGGAGCGCGTCGCCCGCAACTTCGGGATGCCCACCCCGGACGGGTACCGGAAGGCGGCCCGGCTCATGCGGCTGGCCGCCAAGCTGCGGGTCCCGGTGGTGACGCTCATCGACACCCCGGGCGCGTACCCGGGCATGGAGGCCGAGGAACGCGGGCAGGCGGTGGCGATCGCGGAGAGCATCCGGTTGATGTCGCAGCTGCCCGTGCCGGTGGTCAGCGTCGTCACCGGCGAGGGCGGCAGCGGCGGCGCGCTGGCCCTGGGCGTCGCCGACCGCGTGCTGTGCCTGGCCTCGGCGGTCTACTCCGTGATCAGCCCCGAGGGCTGCGCCGCGATCCTGTGGCGCGACGGCGCCATGGCCCAGGACGCCGCGGCGGCGCTGCGCCTGGACGCCCGCGAACTGCTGCGCATGGGCGCCGTCGACGCGGTGGTCCCGGAGCCGGGCGAGGGCGCGCACACCGATCCGGTGGCCGCCGCCGACCTGCTCCACGAGGCGCTGCGCACGGCCCTCGCCGAGCTGGACGGCCGCTCGGAGGACGAACTTCTGCACGAGCGCAGACAGCGCTTCCGCGACATCGGAAGGAACCCGATCAGGAGGTCGGCACGGTGACCGAGACAACCATCAGCCACACCGCGCGGGACGCGGACGGGGCCGCTTCCGCGGCGGACGGAGCCCCGTCCGTCGCGGACGTGTGCCGTCAGGCGGCCGCGCTGGTCCGCGACACGCACGGGCCGCTGCGGCGGCTGACCGTGCGGTCCGGGCCGACCGTCGTCGAACTGGAGTGGGCCGGAGCCCCGGGGGAGGTCGCGGCCCCGGTTCCCGAGCCCTCCGCCGGGCAGACGGTCCAGGCCGCCGGAGCCGCTGCCGCCCACGCGGGGACCGCGCCCGGAACCGGAGCGGCGAGCGCCGCCGCGGACGGCGTCCGGCACGTCGCCGCCGTCATGGTCGGCACCTTCTACCACGCGCCCGAACCCGGGGCGGCCCCCTTCGTCAGCCCCGGAGACCTCGTCGACAAGGGGCAGCAGATCGGGATCCTGGAGGCGATGAAGCTGATGAACCCGATCGAGTCGGACGTGCGCGGGCGGGTCGTGGAGGTGCTCGTCCCCGACGGGACCTCCGTCGAGTACGGGCAGCCGCTCATCGCCGTGGCGCCCGAGCGTTCCGAGGAACTGTGAGGGAGGCGCACGTGATCGGCAGCATCCTCATCGCGAACCGGGGCGAGATCGCCCTGCGCGTGGCCCGCACCTGCCGCGAGATGGGCATCCGCACCATCGCCGTGTGCTCCACCGCCGACCGCGACTCAGCCGTCGCGCGGTTCGCGGACGAGACCGTCGTCATCGGCCCGGCGCCCGCCCGGAGGAGCTATCTCAACATTCCGTCGATCATCGAGGCGGCGGCCCGGACCGGCGCCCAGGCCGTGCACCCGGGGTACGGGTTCCTGTCCGAGGACCCCGACTTCGCCGAGGTCTGCGCGGCCAACGGGCTGACCTTCGTCGGGCCCCGGCCCCAGGTCATGGCCGGTCTCGGGGACAAGGCCGGGGCGCGCGCCCTCATGGAGCGGGCCGGGTTGCCCGTGCTCCCCGGCAGCCGGGTGCCGCCGCCCAACGCGACCGCGGCCAAGGAGGCGGCGGACGCGATCGGCTACCCGGTGATCGTCAAGGCCGTGGCGGGCGGCGGCGGGCGCGGGATGCGCGTCGTGTACGACCCGCGCGACCTGCCGCGCGCCTTCCGCGAGTGCGTGGCGAGCGCCCGCGCGGTGTTCGGCGACGGACGCGTGTACCTGGAGCGCTTCGTGGAGTCCGCGCGCCACGTCGAGGTGCAGGTCCTGTGCGACGAGCACGGGAACGGCGTGCACCTGGGGGCGCGGGACTGCTCGGTGCAGCGCCGCCACCAGAAGCTGGTCGAGGAGACCCCGGCGCCGGGCCTGTCGCCCGGGACGGTGGAGCGCATGTGCGAGGCGGCGGTGCGGGGCGCTCTGGCGGTCGGGTTCACCGGCGCGGGCACGTTCGAGTTCCTCGTCGACGGAGAGGAGTTCTTCTTCATCGAGATCAACTGCCGCATCCAGGTCGAGCACCCCGTCACCGAGATGGTCACCGGCGTGGACCTGGTGCGCGAGCAGATCCGGGTGGCCTCCGGGATCCCCCTGGAGGTGGACGCGGTGCCGCTCGACGGCGCGAGCATCGAGTGCCGGATCAACGCCGAGGACCCCCGGCGCGGCTTCGCGCCCACGCCCGGCACGCTCACCGAGTTCCACCCGCCGGGCGGCCCGTTCACGCGGGTCGACACGCACGCGTACCCGGGATGGACGATCACGCCCGACTACGACTCGCTGTTGGCGAAGGTCGTGGTGTGGGCGCCTGACCGGAGGGCGGCGATCGCCCGGATGGACCGGGCGCTGAGCGAACTGCGGGTGTCGGGACCGGGCGTGCGCACGACCGCGCCGCTGCTGCGCGAGGTGCTGGCCGACTCGCGCTTCGTGGGAGCCAAGCACGACACGTCGCTGCTCCAGGACATGTTCCCTTGACGGATCGGGCGGAAGGGAGTGCGCGGTGAGGTACGCGCGGATGTACGTCGCCGGGACGGGGCGGTGGCTGCCCCCGACAGTGCGGGTGGAGGACGCCGTCCGTGACGGTTGGTGTCGGAGCAGCGACGTGTGGCGGACGGGGATCGAGTCGGTCAGCGTGTCCGAGGACGCGTCCGGCCCGGAGATGGCGGCGCGGGCCGCACGGGCGGCGCTGGCGCAGGCGCAGGTCGACCGCGCCGACCTGGTGCTGCACGCCTCGACCTACCACCAGGGCCACGACATGTGGGCGCCCGCGTCCTACGTGCAGAGGGCCGCCCTCGGCGGGAGCGGCTCCGCCGGGCACGGCCCCGCGTTCGAGGTCCGCCAGCTGTCCAACGGCGGGCTGGCCGCGTTGGAGCTGGCCGCCGGGTACCTGTCTGCGGGTGGGGGGCGCTCCACGGCCCTGCTCACCACGGGCGACCGGTTCTGCCCGCCCGGCTTCGACCGGTGGGCGACCGACCCCGGGACGGTCTACGGCGACGGCGGCACCGCCCTCGTCCTGTCGGGCCGCCGCGGGTTCGCCCGACTGGTCAGCCTGGTCACCGCCTCCGACCCGGGTCTGGAGGGCATGCAGCGCGGCCGTCGGCCGTTCGGGGCCGCGCCGCTGGAGCACGGGACGCCCGTCGACGTCGACGCCGCCCGGCGCGGGTTCGTCGCCGACCACGGGTTGGACGCGGTCCTGGAGCGGATCGACGCCGGGCAGGAGGCGGCGCTCGACCGGGCGCTGTCGGAGGCGGACCTGAAGATCGAGGACGTCGCCCGGTTCGTGCTGCCCCATCTGGGACTGGCCCGGATGCGGGCGCACTTCCTCAACCGGTTCGAGATCGACCCCGAGCGCACCACGTGGGAGTGGGGCCGCCGGATCGGGCACCTGGGCGCGGGCGACCAGTTCGCGGGCCTGCACCACCTGGTGGCCTCGGGCGGTCTCCTGCCCGGCGAGCGGTGCGTGCTGGTCGGCGTGGGCGCGGGGTTCACGTGGTCGGTGGCGGTGGTGGAGCTGCTGCACCGCCCCGAGGGGGGTCGGGGCCGGTGACCGCGAACGCCCCCGGGCGGACCCCGGCCCGCGCACGGACCTTCTTCGGATACCCGCGCTGGTTCGGGACGCTCTTCGTCGTCGACATGTGGGAGCGGTTCAGCTTCTACGGCCTGCTGGCGATCCTCTACCTCTACCTGGTCGCCGACCCCGGGGGCGGCGGCCGGGGGATGGCGGACGGGAGCGCCGCCGCCCTGGTCGGGGTCTACATGGCGCTCGTGTTCATGGCGTCCCTGCCGGGCGGATGGGTCTGCGACCGGTTGCTGGGACCGCGCCGCTCCACACTGTGGGGCGGGGTGCTCATCATGTGCGGGCACATCGCGCTCGCCGTGCCGGTGGGCCCGACGCTGTACGCGGGACTCGGGCTGGTGGTGGTCGGGACCGGGCTGGTCAAGCCGAGCATGGCCGCGATGGTCGGCCGGATGTTCGAGGGCAGGCCGGAGCGGCGGGAGGCGGCGTTCTCCGTCTTCTACGTGAGCATCCAGGTCAGCGCGCTCTTCGCCCCGCTGATCACCGGGTACGTGGCCGAGCGGATCGGCTGGCACCTGGGGTTCGGGGTGGCGGCGGTCGGCATGGCGTTCGGACTCGTCCACTACGTGCTGGGCCTGCGCGGGCTCGGCGACGTGGGGGCGCGGCCGGGCGACCCCGCCTCGGAGGAGGAGCGGCGGCTGGTCCTGCGGCGGACGGCGCTGTGGGGCGGCCTGCCCGGCACGGCGGTGGCCGCGGGCCTGCTGACCGGTGTGCTGACCGCCGAACGCGTGCTCATGCTGGTCGGGATCGGGGTCCTGGCGGTCCCGGTCGTCTACTGCGCGCGGCTGCTGCGCCGCCTGCCCAGGGACGGGGACGACCGGACCCGGATGGGCGCGTTCGTGTGGATGCTGTCGGCGTCGGCGGCGTTCTGGCTGCTGTTCGCGCAGGGTCCTGCGCTGCTCAACCTGTTCGCCCTGGAGTCCGTGCGCCGGACGGTGGCGGACTTCCTGGTCCCGGCGAGCTGGTTCCAGTCGGCGCAACCCCTGTTCCTGCTGCTGCTCGCACCGCTGTTCGCGGCCCTGTGGGTCCGGCTGGGGTCGCGGGTCGGCCCGGCGGTGAAGTTCTCGGGCGGCCTGCTGTTCGGGGGCGTGGCGTTCGCGGTCATGGCGGTGGCCGCGCTCGGCGCGGAGGCCGGGCCGGTGTCACCCCTGTGGCTCCTGGGCGTGTACCTGCTGCTCGTGGTCGGTGAGCTGGCGGTGGCCCCGGTCGGGCTGAGCCTGGCCTCGCACGTGGCTCCGCGCGGGTTGGACGGGCAGGTCCTCGGACTCTTCTGGCTGTTCGCGGCGGTGGGCGCGGCCCTGGGCGGACAGCTGGCGCGGCTGGTCGACGTCATCGGGGAGCCCGCCTACTTCGCCGCCCTGGGCGGACTCGGACTGTTCACCGCGGTCGCCGCGTGCGCGGCGCGGCGCGGGCTCCAGCGGCGCCTGGCCGCCGGTCGGTAGACGACGGCGGGCGCCGGTCCGCCGAACGAAGCGAAGGGAACGACATGTCGGCGATAGCGG
This sequence comes from Nocardiopsis sp. NPDC050513, assembly GCF_044457925.1. Taxonomy (NCBI): domain Bacteria; kingdom Bacillati; phylum Actinomycetota; class Actinomycetes; order Streptosporangiales; family Nocardiopsidaceae; genus Nocardiopsis; species Nocardiopsis sp. NPDC050513. The sequence continues at coordinate 269,383 of NZ_JBITHK010000009.1, forward strand.
GCTGGGTGGACCACGGGCGCGACCTGCGGCGTGAGTGGTCGGTGATCAGGGCGATGACCGCGACGATGGCCTGTCGGGGGCCCGGGCACGAGGCGGTGTGGCACTCCGAACGCGCGTTGCTGGGCCAGCGCGGCGTTCCGGGCGCGGACGCGGGCGAGGGCCCGCCGCTCGCCGTCGAGCGGGACGGGCGCACCGCGGCCGTGGCCGTGCTCGACGGGGAGGTCTACAACGCGGACGAACTCGCGGGTGAGCTGGCCGGGCGCGGGCACCGGCTGACCGGCGGCGGGCACACGGAGATCGTGGCCGCGGCGTACCTGGAGTGGGGCGCCGGATGTGCCGAGCGGCTGCGGGGGATCTACGCGTTCGCCGTATGGGACGTGCTGCGCGGTGAACTCCTCCTGGTCCGCGACCGCCTGGGCAACAAGCCGCTGTTCTACCTGCCCGGCGGTCACGGGGCGCTGTTCGCCTCCGAACGCAAGGCGCTGCTCGCCCACCCCGGCACGGAGAGCGCGGTCGACCTCGACGGCCTGCGCGAGATCCTGTCGTACGCGGGAACCCCCGGCCACGGGATCTTCCGGGGGATGCGCCAGGTACGCCCGGGTCACCTGGTGCGTGTGGGGGCCGACGGTGTCCGGGAGGAGCGCTACTGGTCGCTGGAGGCCGTTCCGCACACCGACGACCACGACACCACCGTGGCCACCGTCCGCGCGCTGCTGGACGACGCGGTGGGCGAGCAGACCGGCGGCCCCTCCCCGGTGGGGATGATGCTCTCCGGCGGGCTCGACTCCAGCGGGGTGACCGCGCTGGCCGCGCGGCGGCTGGCCGACCGCGGCGCGGGGCCGCTGCGCACGTTCTCGGTGGCCTTCGGCTCGGAGGAGGACTTCCAAGCCGACGAGGTGTGGAGCACGCCCGACGCGCCCTTCGTCCGGGAGATGGTCGCGCGGGTCGGGGCCGAGCACACCGACATCGTGGTCGACACCGCCGACCTGCTCGACCCGCTGGTCCAGCGCAACGCGCTGCGGGCCAAGGACGTGCCGAGCCCGCTGGGGAACATGAACACGTCGCTGTACGTGCTGTGCCGGGCGGTGCGCGGGCACACCGACCTGGCGCTGCTGGGCGACGCGGCCGACGGGGTGTTCGGCGGGGTGATGTGGCTGGAGCACGAGCAGCTGCTGCGCGCGCCCACGTTCCCGTGGATCGCGATGGCCCGGTGGACGGGGGCGAAGCACGGACTGGGCACCGACCTGCTCGCACCGGACCTGCTGGAGTCGCTGGACATGGACGGGTACTGCGCCGAGCGGTACCGGGAGACGATGGCGCGGGCGCCGCACCGGCCGGACGAGTCCGAGGTCGAGCGGCGGATGCGCGACGCCTGGTACGTCAACGTCACGAACTGGCTGGAGACGCTGGTCCCGCACAGCGAGTCGATCGCCCAGTCCGTCGGGCTGTCCCTGCGGCTGCCCTACTGCGACCACCGGCTGGTGGAGTACGTGTACAACGCGCCGTGGTCGGTGAAGTCCTTCGACGGGCGGGAGAAGAGCCTGCTGCGCGCGGCGCTGGCCGACGTGCTGCCGGCGTCGGTCCTGGAGCGCCGCAAGTCGCCGTACCCGGTGGTGCAGGACGCGGTCTACGCCGAGGAGCTGTGCGGGCGGCTGCGGCGGATCCTCGACGACCCCGGCGCCCCGGTCGCCGACCTGGTCGACCGGGACGCGACCGCCAAGGTGGCCGCCGAGCCCGGAGCACTGGTCTCCGGGCGCGGCGTGTGGGTGGCCCGCACCCACGCGGAGATGGTGATCCAGCTCAACACGTGGCTGGAGGTGTACGGGGTGCGGTTGCGGCTGTGACCCCTACTCCTGCGAGGCGGTCTCCTCGGCGGTCCGGAGCGAGCGCCTGAGGTCGGGCTCGATGTAGATGAGCGTCGCGATCGGGACCTCCTGGCGCACGCGCGCCTCGGCGGCGTCGATGGCGCGGGCGACGCGGGCCGCGTCGTCCTCGCCGTCGACGGCGACCTTGGCCGCGACCAGCAGCTCCTCCGGGCCGATGTGCATCGTGCGCATGTGGATGACGGAGTCGATGTCCTCGGTGGAGGCGATCGCGCTCTCGATCTGGCGGACGTGCTCCTCGGTGGCGGACTCGCCGACCAGGAGGCTCTTCATCTCGACGGCCAGCACGACGGCGATCGCGACGAGCAGGAGGCCGATCGCGGCGGTGCCCAGGCCGTCCCAGACGCCGTTGCCGGTGATCAGGGTCAGGCCGACGCCGATGAGGGCGAACACCAGGCCGAGGAGGGCGCCCGCGTCCTCCAGGAGGATGACCGGCAGTTCGGGCGACTTGGAACGGCGGATGAAGTCCACCCAGCCGGCCTTGCCGCGGACGGCGTTGGACTCCTTGATGGCCGTGCGCATGGCCATCGACTCCAGGATGATCGCGACCACCAGGACGAGGACCGGGACCCAGCGCCAGTCCTCGATCGGGTGCGGGTCGGAGATCTTGTGCCAGGCCTCGTAGAGCGCGAACAGTCCGCCGACGCTGAACAGCACGATCGCGACGAGGAAGGCGTAGATGTAGCGCTCGCGGCCGTAGCCGAAGGGGTGCGCGGCGGTGGCGTCGCGCTTGGCCCGCTTGCCGCCGAGGAGGAGCAGGCCCTGGTTGCCGGAGTCGGCGACGGAGTGGATGGACTCCGCCAGCATGGAGGAGGAGCCCGTGAGCAGGAACGCCACGAACTTGGTGACGGCGATTCCGAGATTCGCCCCCAGCGCCACCACGACGGCCTTGGTACTTCCTTCAGCAGCCACTGTGCTCTTCTCTCTGGATTCTTCCGGGTCAGTCAGGGTCGCATCCTAGCGATGCCGGGTGTCGCGGGTCGTCCCGGAGGTGAACGGACGCCGCACCCCACGCCGATGGAGCGCGACCGTCGGCGACAGCGCGATCGCGCGATGTAGTCTCCTGATCAGCGTCCGCCCCGCGTACGCTCAGCGCCTCCCGGTGACGGACCCGACCGTATCCACGCATCCGAGGGGCTCACCATGGCCGATGCCGCCTACTTCGCGTTCCAGTACTCCGGGCACAGCGAGTTCGTCTTCGAGTTGACCAACGAGAAGCGGATCGCCCACGCCCGCAGGATCGTCTCCGGGGACGAGACGACGAGGGTCAACGTCAAGGGCACGATCATCAGGAAGCGGGTCGACTACAACCCCGGCTGGGACTTCCACCTCGATCCCGCCAGCATCTCCTTCTTCCAGCGGGACATCGAGGTGTGCGACGCCCACCCGGCCTACGTCGGCGAACACCTGGACGTCGTCGGCGCCGGCTTCCTCCCCGGCTCGATCTGGTGCCCGCGGGAGGCCAGGGTCGTCCGCGAGGTCGGCTGACTCCCCTCCTACCCCGCCAGGGCCAGGTGGTCGCCGCGGAAGACCTCGCGGCCGTGCCAGTCGGCGTGGTCGGGTTCGACGGCCGGGTCCGCGCCGCTGGGACGGTTCAGCGGCCGGCCCGCCAGCGAGGACACGAGCCGCTCCGAGGACGGGGAGCGCCCCTGGAAACGGGTGGAGACGGCGACGGTGTGGTCGCGCGCGAGCCCGAGGACGCCCTTGTCGAACAACCGGTGGTGGATCGAGCACAGGCACAGGCCGTTGCCGAGGTCGTCGGGGCCGCCGAGCGCCCACCAGCGCACGTGCGCGGCCTCCAGCGCCACCGGACCGCCGTCGATCCACCCGTCGTAGCCGCAGAAGGCGCACCGGTGGCCGTAGGCGTCCAGCACCAGGTCGCGAAAGCCCGGGTCGCGCCGTCCCGCGGTGAAGCGGACGCCGCCGTGCCGGGCGGTTCCGCTCTCCAGGTCGAGCCCGGCGAGCGTGCAGATCTCCGCGTGGAGGGAGGGCTCGAAGTTGGCGTCGAGCAGGTAGCGCGCGATGCGGGTGGCCAGACCCGGGTCCCGCGACAGGGCCGTGGACAGCTCGGGGCTCAGGCTGCCGCGCGCCTCCTCGCCCCGCAGCCGGGTGGCGGTGTCGGCGTCGCACTCCTCCCCGTCCACGGTGGTGACCCGCCACAGGCCGTCGCTGGCCAGGTGGTGGAACGGGTAGGCGGGCGACGTCCGCCGGGGAGGCCCGAACTCCCGGAGGAGATGGGCCAGATGCCGCTCGGCCTCGCTGTAGGGGATCGGGCGGGCACCGTGGCGCTGGTGGTGCCCGAGCGCGTAGAGGATCAGGAGGGGTTTGTGGGGGGCGCGGTAACCGTTGCGGGTCCAGCGTCTGATCGCCGCGACCCGGTCGATCCAGTCCATCCCGCGACCCTAGCGTGTCCGGGTCCGGACGCGGAGGGTGAGCGGCGGCCCCGACCGCCGTGCCGGCGCCGGCCCCGGCGGATGACGAGCCGGGGCCCTCGCCGCGCTTCCGGCGGCGGTTACGGGGTCACGGAGCGCCAGCGGACGTGCTCGGGGACGACGTCGTCGACGTGCCAGTCGAGGTCGGAGTCGACGGAGACCACCCCCTCGACCCGTTGGGCGCGCCGGACGAGCTCCTGTGCCTCGCTGCGCAGCCGCACGGTCCCGGTCAGGTGGACGACGCCGTCGGAGACCGTCGCGGTCGGCTCCTCGTCGCGCGCCCGGTTCAGGACCTCGGTGATCTCGCCGCGCACCTCGTCGCCGATGTCCGCGTCCCCGCGCAGGAACACCCGCAGCAGATCGGACCGGCTCACGATCCCGACCAACCGCTGCTCCTCGTCCACCACCGGCAGGTGCTTGATGCCGCGCCGCTCCATCAGCCGTGCCGCCTCGACCACGCTGCTGTCGGGCCCGACCGTCACGGCGGGCCGCGTCATGAGTTCGGCGGCGCTGTTGGCCTCGGCCTTGTCCCGCGCCGCACCGCCCACTCCCAGGCGGGCGCGCAGCCGGGCCCGCGGCGGCGGGATGTAGTCACCGCCCTTGAACTCCTCCTTGTGGAGGAGGTCCTCCTCCGAGACCACCCCGACCACACGCCCCTCGGCGTCGATCACGGGCAGCGCACCCACGCGGTGGGCGACCAGGATTTCGAGGACCTCCCGGTAACCGGCGTCCTCGGGGACGGAGACGACCTCGGACGTCATGACGCTGCGGACCGTACTCATCACGGACCCCCCTTGTCCGTCGGGCCGCCGCCCCCGCGCGAACACGGGCGCGCGGCCGTCGAGTCCACCTCCAGGCTACTCCCGCGTGGTCGGGGGCACCGGATCAATCCTTGCGCAGGACCCACTTGTCCCCGTCGACCTCGGGATCCTGCCCGATCGTCGCGCCGAACTCCCGCGCGGCCGTCCTCACTCCGGGGCAGTCGGGCCGGAATCCGTTCCCGATCAGCGCGCCCCCGTCGCGCACGAGCGTCCAGTAGTCCTGGATGTCGGTCAGCACGTCGCGGTACTCGTGACCGGCGTCGAGGTAGACGATGTCGCAGCGCACCCCCTCGCGGGTGAGGATCCTCGCGGCGTGCGCGCTCGTGCACGGGAACGGAGTGATGATCTCCTCCAGCCCGGCGTGCACGACGTTGGCCAGGAACTGCCGGTAGATCTGCGGGTGCCCGAACTCCAGCCGCAGTTCGGACCGCTGGCGCGGCAGCGTCCAGTGCTCGGCGCCGCCCAGGAAGCTGTCGACGCAGAGGATCTCCGTCGTCAGCCCCAGGCCGCGCGCCACCCTCGCCATGTGCATGGCGGACGCGCCCGTCCACGTGCCCACCTCGACGATCAGCTCCGGCGACAGCCGGGAGATCTCCCGGGCGAACACCGGGTGGTCGGAGCCCGGCCCCTTCGGGTGGAACCCGATCCCCTCGGCGAGGAATCGCTCGTAGGGGGACGTCTCGTGCAGCAGCGACATCACTTTCTGGACCATGAGCGGGCCCCTCTCCGTCGTCCGGCGCCGACGAGGCGCAGGATTAATCACACAAGGTGATACTTTCAGAACTCATAGTAGCCATTGTCCGACCGCCACGCAGGACTCCGTGAGTGACCGATCGATGACACACAGTGGTGTTAGAGTCGGGGCGGTCCGATGGCCGGCTGCCCGAGAACGGAACGCGAGTGGATCGACTGCGGCTGCCCTCGACGCTGGCGAGCGTGGAGGCGGCGGAGGAATGGGCGTGGCGGATCGCCGACGCCTCCGGACTGGACGGCGACGGACGCCACCGGCTCGGGCTCGCCGTTCGCGAGGCGGTGGCCAACGCCGTCCTGCACGGGAACCGGTCCGACCCGGGAAGGTTCGTCGACCTCCGCCTGCGCGAGGAGGGCGACCGCCTGAGGGTCGAGGTCGGCGACGACGGGGAGGGGTTCACCCCGTCCGCCGCCGTCGACCGGCCCGACCACCGGGCGCCGGTCGACCTCTCCCCCTCCGGCCGGGGGGTCGCGATCATCCGCCGTCTCGTCGACGAGTTCACCGTCACCCGTCGGCACACCCCGCCCGGGACCGTGGTGGTCCTGGGGATGGCACGCGGCACCGCCGCACCACATGGAAAGGGACACCGTTGAAGATCGACAAGCGCGCCTCGGACGGCGTCAGCATCCTCGACCTCTCCGGAAGGCTCGTCATCGGGAACGGCGGCGTCGAGCTCCGTGAGTCGGTCCGGGATCTGTTGGAGACCGGCGAGAACAGGGTCCTGCTCAACATGGAGGCCGTCTCCTCCATCGACAGCTCCGGTGTCGGCGAACTCGTCTCCGCCTACACGACCGCCTCCAACCAGGGCGGGCAGCTCAAGCTCCTCAATCTGCCGCCCCAGTTGCACGACGTGCTCGTCATCACCCGGCTGGCGAGCGTCTTCGAGATCCACGACGACGAGGCCGAGGCCGTCGACAGCTTCAGCTAGGCGACGGAAGGGCGCCGGGACGCGGCCCGAGGGTGGCGCCGCCGTTCTCCGCGGCGGAACCCCGGTGCCGGCGCGAGGCCGGGGGTCGGCGGAGCACGGCACGCCGGGCCTCGGCCGGCTCGTTCCCGCGTGTCAGGCGACGCCCGTCGGGCGGTCCGCGCGCGGGCGTCGACGCATGCGCCTGAGGGCTCCCGAGCAGCGGTCCGGGTACGCGCGGGTCCGGCATCGTCGGCGGTGGAGCCCCGCCCTCGGCGGACCCCTCTTCCCACCCCGATCACGGCCGCCCCGGCTCCGGCCCCTCCGTGGCCGCTCCCTCCTCGGCGGAGCCCCGCACCCGCGCATCGGCGCCGCCGCGCCAGACCCGCACCGAATCACGGGGGTCTCCTCACCTGGGGCTTGACAGAATGATTATCATTTTCATTGTCTCTCCCGCTTCACCCCTGCCCGGGGGAGAGGACCGCCCCCGTCGTGCCTCTCCCCCGCCAGCCACGCCCCCGTGAACCCCGGCGCCGGTCCCCGACCGCCGGCCGCTCCCCCGTCCGAGAAGGAAGGTGCGCCCCGTGGCGCGGACCGCAGCCCCGCCCCCGACCACCCCGCCGCTGACCGCGGGCCGCCCCCCGGCCCCGCGCACCGCCCGCCGCCTCACGGGCACCGCCTGGACGGTCACCGCCCTGTCCGTCCTGCTCGCCGTCTCCGCCGTGCTCGCGATCGGCCTCGGTTCGGCGGTGGTCGCCCCCCTCGACACCCTGCGCTACCTCTGGGCGGGCACCACCGGTGACCTGATCGGCGCCGACGAGGTCACGCGCTACCAGATCACCTGGCAGCTGCGCACTCCCCGGGTCCTCCTCGCCGCGACCGTCGGCGCGGGGCTGGGCGCGGTCGGCGTGGCCGTCCAGGCGCTGGTCCGCAACCCGCTGGCCGACCCGTTCATCCTCGGCGTCTCGTCGGGGGCGTCGGTCGGAGCCGTCGCGGTGGGCGTCTTCGGCGTCCTGGGCTCGCTGGGGATCTACGCGGTGTCGGCGGGAGCCTTCCTGGGAGCGCTCGGCGGCACGGTGCTCGTCTACCTCGCGTCCCTGTCGGCGGGCGGCATCACGCCGCTGCGCCTGGTCCTGACCGGGGTGGCCCTGTCCTTCGGCTTCCAGGCGGTCATGGGCGTGATCGTCTACTTCGTCCCCGGCAACGAGGCCACCAGCACCGTCCTGTTCTGGACGATGGGCAGCTTCGGCGCGGCCACCTGGGGGTCCCTGCCGCTGGTGCTGGCGGTCGTGGTCGCGGGCATCGCGCTGCTGTCCTCGGCCAGCCGCCGCCTGGACGTCATGACCCTGGGCGACGAGACCGCCGCCAGCCTGGGCGTGGACACCGACCGCCTGCGTCGGGGACTGTTCCTCCTCACCGCCCTGATGACCGGCGCGATGGTCGCGGTCAGCGGCGCGATCGGGTTCGTCGGCCTGGTCGTCCCGCACGTCGTGCGGATCGTCGTCGGCGCCGGCCACCGTCGGGTCCTGGCGGTCGCTCCGCTGGTCGGCGCGGTGTTCATGGTCTGGGCCGACCTGGTCGCGCGGGTGGTCGCCGCCCCGCGCGAACTGCCGTTGGGCTTCATCACCGCCCTGGTCGGCGTCCCCGTGTTCATCCTCCTGCTGCGCCGCAGGGGCTACCTGTTCGGAGGCCGCTGATGGATCTGCGCATGGACGGGCTTTCGGTCAGCGTCGGCGACGCGGAGCTGGTGCGCGAACTGTCGTTGGAGGTGCCCAAGGGACGCGTGGTAGGTCTGGTCGGCCCCAACGGCTCCGGTAAGTCGACCGCACTGCGTTGCGTCTACCGGGCGCTGCGGCCCTCGCGCGGCACCGTGTGGCTGGACGGTCGGGACCTGGGCGGGCTGCGCCCGCGCGAAAGCGCCCGGTCCGTCGCCGCGCTCACGCAGGAGGGCGGCAGCGACCTGGACTTCACCGTCGCCGAGATCGTCGCGCTGGGGCGCACCCCGCATGCGCGGGGCAACCGGCCCCTCGACGCGCGCGAACGGGAGCTGTGCCGATCCGCGATGGAGCGCGTGGACGTCGCCCACCTCGCCGACCGGGGCGTGCTCTCACTGTCCGGAGGGGAGCGCCAACGCGTCCTCGTCGCGCGCTGCCTCGTGCAGGAACCGCGGGTCCTCGTCCTGGACGAGCCGACCAACCACCTCGACGTGCGGCACCAGATCGGACTGCTGTCGCTCGTGCGGAGCGCCGGGATCACCGTCCTGCTCGTCCTGCACGACCTCAACCTGGCCGCCGCGGTGTGCGACCGCATCGGCGTCCTGTCGGAGGGCCGCCTGGTCGCCTCGGGAACCCCCCGGGAGGTCCTCGTCCCCGAGCTGATCGAGCGGGTCTTCGGCGTGGCCGCCACGGTCGTCCCCCATCCCCTGACCGGCGACCCCCAGCTCCTCTACACCCTCAACCCCGACGCACCAGAGGAAGGCACCACATGAGCCACCGATTCGGCCGACCACTGCGCACGCCCGCGGCACTGGGCGCCCTCGCCCTCCTGACCGCGGGCTGCGGAGCCCAGGTCGAGGGCGCCGACGAGGCCGCCGCCGAGACCGTCACGGTCAACCGCTGCGGCGAGGAGGTCGCGTACACGACCCCGCAGCGCGCGGTGGTCTACGAGGGAGGCAGCGCCGACAAGATGTTCGCGCTCGGCCTGACCGACCACGTGCACGGCTACGTCCTGCCGCCCGCCAACCCGCCGGTCTCCGAGTCCCCCTGGGCCGACGAGTACGAGCAGGTCGAGTTCCTCAGCGACGACCTGCTCAACCGCGAGCTCGTGGTGGACGCCGAGGCCGACTTCGTGCTCGCCGGATGGAACTCGGGCTTCAGCGACGAGCGCGGGATCACCCCCGAGATCCTCGACGAGCTGGGCATCCAGAGCTTCATGCACGCCGAGTCCTGCTACAACTACCCGAACTTCCCCGAGCGCCACACCCCGTTCGAGGGCCTGTACACCGACCTGGAGCGGCTGGGCCGGATCTTCGGCGTCGAGGAGCGGGCCGAGGAGCTCGTGACCGGGTACCGCGAGCGGGTCGAGGCCGTCCGGGAACAGGTTCCCGAGGGCGACCCGGTCCCGGTGTTCCTCTACGACTCGGGCACCGACCAGCCGTTCACCGCGGCGGCCCAGGTCCCGGCGAACGACATCATCGAGTTCGCGGGCGGCGAGAACGTCTTCGGCGACCTCGACGAGCGGTGGACTCAGGTGGGCTGGGAGGCCGTCGTGGAGGCCCAGCCGGAGGTGATCGTCATCTTCGACTACGGGGACCAGCCCGCCGAGGAGAAGATCGAGTTCCTGCGGGAGTACGAGGCCACCGCCGACCTGCCCGCCGTGCGGAACGACGACTTCTACGTCCTGGACTACAACGAGGGCATCTCCAGCCCCCGCAACATCGACGGTCTGGAGGGCTTCGCCGAGTACCTGCGCGGACGGGACGCGTAGCGACGAGGCCGTGGCACGGGCCCGTGCGGAGTCGATCCGCGCGGGCCCGTTCGCGACGGGAGCGGAGTCCGCCCGGCCGTGCGGTCGGGCGGTCCGTTCAGGCGGTGCGGTCGAACTGGGCCTGGCGCGGCGCCCCGGCCCGCCGCCACTCCATGCGCGCCCAGGGCAGCTGGAGCTCGGAGGTGTCGGCGATGTCCAGCGGTTTGAGGTCCTCGACCGCCTCGGCCTCCCGGTGCCGGGCGAACACCGAGTCGGTGTACCGGTGGCCGGTGTCGGCGGCGACGAACACCACCGTGCGGCCGGGGTCGAGTTCCAGCTCCCACCGCGCGGCCAGGTAGGCGGCCCCGCTGGAGAGTCCCGCGAACACGGCGTGCCGCCGCAGCAGGTCGACCGTCCCGGCCAGGGCGGCCTGGAAGCCGGTCCAGTGCACGGTGTCGTAGAGCGTGTGGTCGACGTTCCCGAACGGGATGGCGCTGCCGATGCCCGCGATGATGATGTCCCGGTCGGGCACGCCGTCGCTGGCGAAGGTGACACTGCCGAACGGCTGCACGCCCACGACGCGGGTGCCCGGGTCGCTCTCGCGCAGGCAGCCGCCCAGCGCCCCGCTGGAGACGCCGGTCCCGACACCGCACACCAGCGTGAGGGCGCCGCCCCCCGCCTCGCTGCGGACCGTCTCGGCGACCTCGCGGTACCCCAGGTAGTGGACGGGGTCGTGGTACTGGCGCATCCAGTGGTAGTCGGGGTTCTGCGCCAGGATCTCCCGGACGCGGCGGACGCGGCGGTTCTGGTCGAGTCTGAGGTCGTCCGTGGACTCCATCTGCTCCAGGTGGACGCCCAGGATCTCCAGTTGCGCGCGCAGGGTGCGGTCCACGGTGGTGGAGCCGATGATGCGGCAGCGCAGCCCGTACCGGTGACAGGCCAGGGCGAGGGCGTGGGCGTAGACACCGCTGGAGCTGTCGATGACGGTGTCGCCGGGGCGGACGGTCCCGGTCTCGATGAGGCGGCGGACCGCGGCCAGGGCCGAGACCACCTTGAGGGTCTCGAACCGCAGGCAGAGGAGGCCGCCGCCGAGGTCGATGAGGTCGGGTCGGCCGATCGCGTCGGACACGTGCTCGTCCACGGTCGTACTCCTTTGAGGGTGGGGTGGCGGGGGGGGGGGGGGGGGGGGGGGGGGGGGGGGCCCCCCCCGGGGGGGGGGGGGGGGGGGGGGGGGGGGGGGGGGGCCAACCCGGGCGAGCGGTACGAGGGGAGTGGCCGCCCGCCCGGGGGTGCGTGCCGGGAGTGCTGTGGCGGGTGCGCTACATGAGCGACGCCCACTCG